>NZ_JAHZPC010000009.1 GCF_019929185.1 Streptococcus parasanguinis | reverse complement strand
CCCTACTCAACTGTGCGGAGGTGGGACGACGAAATCGAATTCTAACGAATTACCGATTTCTGTCCCACTCTCTCTTTGGACAAAGTCGTCCTTGTAATTACTGTTTACCAGACTGTTCCATATTCCAGAAGTCGGTCACAGCACCACGAGAGGCGGAAGAAACGATATGGGCGTATTTACCGAGAACCCCACGGCTATACAGTGGTGGCAAGGTTGTTTCTGCCTTGCGTTTCGCCAACTCTTCGTCTGAAACGTGCATGGTGATTTCTTTGGTATCTTGGTCTACTGTTACCAGATCCCCTGTGTGGAGGTAGGCGATTGGGCCACCGACCTGAGCTTCAGGCGCAATGTGACCAACAACGAGACCGTAAGTCCCACCAGAGAAACGTCCGTCTGTCAAGAGGGCCACCTTGTCTCCTTGGCCTTTCCCAACGATCATAGATGACAAGGACAGCATTTCCGGCATACCAGGACCACCCTTAGGACCTACGAAGCGGACAACAACAACGTCGCCATCCACGATTTCATCCGAAAGAACCGCTTCAATGGCTGCTTCTTCCGAGTCAAAGACCTTAGCAGGTCCAGTGATGTTACGAACTTTCACACCTGATACTTTGGCAACCGCCCCTTCTGGAGCCAAGTTCCCTTTCAAGATGATCAATGGACCATCTGCACGTTTAGGATTTTCAAGTGGCATGATAACTTTTTGACCTGGTGTCAAATCAGCGAAGGCTTCCAAGTTCTCAGCTACTGTTTTACCAGTACATGTGATGCGATCCCCGTGAAGGAAACCATTCTTAAGAAGGTATTTCATGACGGCTGGCACACCACCGACATTGTAAAGGTCTTGGAAGACGTATTGACCTGATGGTTTTAAGTCAGCCAAGTGAGGCACGCGCTCTTGGAAATCATTGAAGTCTTCAAGGGTCAAGTCCACATTGGCCGCATGAGCGATCGCAAGCAAGTGAAGAGTCGCATTGGTGGATCCACCCAGTGCCATGGTCACTGTAATGGCATCTTCAAAGGCTTCACGGGTCAAGATGTCAGATGGCTTCAGTCCCATTTCAAGCATTTTGACAACTGCACGACCTGCTTCTTCGATATCGGCTTTTTTATCAGCTGATTCAGCAGGGTGAGAAGAGGAACCTGGCAAGCTCATACCAAGGACCTCGATCGCTGTCGCCATGGTATTGGCCGTATACATACCACCACAGCCACCAGGGCCAGGGCAGGCATTACATTCTAGTTGCTTTACTTCTTCAGCAGTCATATCACCATGGTTCCATTTCCCGATCCCTTCGAAAACAGAAACCAAGTCGATATCTTTTCCATCGAGATTCCCTGGAGCAATGGTCCCACCATAAGCAAAGATCGCTGGGATATCCATATTGGCAATGGCAATCATGGAACCAGGCATGTTCTTATCACAGCCACCGATGGCTACAAAGGCATCGACGTTGTGACCACCCATAGCAGCTTCGATAGAATCCGCAATGATATCACGTGACGTCAAGGAGAAGCGCATCCCTGGTGTCCCCATAGCGATCCCGTCCGCAACTGTAATGGTGCCAAATTGGACCGGCCAAGCTCCTGCATCTTTCACACCTTCTTTGGCCAGTTTTCCAAAATCGTGGAGGTGGATGTTACAAGGAGTATTTTCCGCCCATGTCGAAATCACTCCGACAATCGGTTTCTCAAAACTTTCATCGGTCATTCCCGTCGCGCGAAGCATGGCACGGTTGGGAGATTTTACCATGCTATCGTAGACACTACTACGATGGCGTTTGTCTAATTCTGTCATGTCATTCCTCTCGTTTCATTTTTTACCATTATAGCATAAAAGAAGGCCCAAAGACAGATCCAAACTTTGAGATCAACTAGGGAGAAGAAACTTTTCCCAAAAATTTCAATTTTTTTGTCAAGTAACTTTACTTTACAAAAAAGTTTTGTTATACTGTTAAAGTTGATGAAAATCAAACCTAATTGAATTTATATCTTAAAAGGAGAATAACGAAATGGCAGTACCTGCACGTCGCACATCAAAAGCGAAGAAAAACAAACGTCGTACGCACTACAAAGTAACAGCTCCATCTGTAAACTTTGACGAAGCAACTGGAGATTACTCACGTTCACACCGTGTATCACTTAAAGGATACTACAAAGGACGTAAGATCGCTAAAGCTGCATCAGCTGAATAATAGAAGGGAGATACCATGCGCGTAAATATTACACTTGAACACAAAGAATCTGGTGAACGCTTGTACCTTACTTCTAAAAACAAACGTAACACTCCAGACCGTCTTCAATTGAAGAAATACTCACCAAAACTTCGCAAACACGTTGTGTTTACAGAGGTGAAATAGGGGTTCACTACACGTCAATAGATGTTAGAAACCTTGATTTTAAGCGATTCTTGAAATTCTAAATTTCACTACATTGCAATATAAATCAACCGAATCACTACCTTTTTCACTACCTTTTTTGAAATAAGAATAATGATTCGGATATATAAAAGAAGAGGAACTTTATTGTGAAGCTCCTCTTTTTGTTATGTGTTCTTTTTCTCACAGATCGTATGACCTGGTTTGACACAGTTGGATTTCAGGTACTTTCAGTTTAGCTTTATATCAACCATCATCAAAATCCAACTATTTTCTTATTTTAAAAAATATGAATAAGTTTGATTGAATGAGGGAATTTCTTTAAATTTTTTCTTAGCACCTATAAGTTAATAATACTATTCTTTAAATTATAGTTTATAATTATCTGATGTTTCAATGACCACAAAACAAAGTACAGCGAATCACTTCCTTTAGTCAAACATATAACTGAACAACATTGTTTATCTTCCTGCACTTTCATATTTTTTCAATCCTTTTCTAAAAATTGTACGACTGATAATAATCAAAAAAACTGTAAAAACTATTTGATAGAAAAATAGGTTCAATGTATCTTTCCCTAAAAATATTAATACTGCAGGATTGGCAATTAATAAATTGGGAACAAATAACATAGTGATCAATCTGTTAATACCTGTAAAAATATTATATGGATACTTAGAAATTCCAATATAATTCAAAAATACATCTACTTTTGAAAATTTAGTTGGGAACCAAAATGAACTAATCGTTATTAGAAACCAAATTGAATAATATATAATACAACCACACATTAAAGAAAGGATATAAAATAATATTTTTAATGAATTTAAATGTACATTTAAATTTCCATAACTTATAAAAATGATCGCAAGACCAAAAAAAGTATTCACGAATTGAACTAAATTAAATGATCTAAAAATATAGAACAACTGAGTATCAAACGGCCTCAATAAAATTTGATCCAAGTTACCACTCAAAATATCTGATTCTAAAATTCCCATACTTCTAATTAACAATCCCATCATAACTCCATCTACAATAGTGTAGGAACCTACCAAAAATAAAATTTGATAATAGTCCCAACCATTAAAAGAGTCTATGTTTAAGAAAATCAATCTAAAAAATACAATAGGTAAACCAATCCACAGTATCGACGAAAATAGACCACAAAAGAAGTCAAAATGAAAATTCATATCAGATTTAAAACCAAAATGAAGTAGCCTAAAAATTACTTTTATTCTAAACATTTTATCCTCCCACATTTGAGAAGTGCTCCACTCCTTTTCTCAATATGAATCTTGATATAATATAAAAAATGATGCACCAAATCAATTGAATACAAATAATTCTCAAATAGTCTATTAATTTATATGTATCATTACTAAACATCTGAAGCGGTTCATATACTAAGTATTTAAAAGGTAATACATCTAAAAACAGACGAAAATTATTTGAAAAAAAACTTAAAGGCAATAATATTCCTGATAAAAACTGAATTACTATTTCTTTAACAGTAAGGACAAAAAATATATTTTCTAACCAAAAAGAAAGCATACCTACACAACATGATATTAAAAACCATAGAACCATAGATAGAATAATTGCAATACTTCCTAAAATAAGAATTTCAATGGTTAATAACTCATTCTTGTAATAAACACTGGAGAATAAAATGACAGGAATGATGATAAATAATAAATGAGCAAGCCTATCTCCAAGCATTTTACAAAAATAATACTTATAAAAAGTAACAGGTTTTATTAATATGCTAAAAAAATTTCCTGAATGAACATCGTCATTGATTTCCCAATCAACTGGATAAAAAACAAAATATGAAAAAATTATAGTCCCCAAATAGTATTGAACCATTGAGGTAAAATCATATCCTGCTATATTTATCTGGTTACTCTGATATATATACGTCCATAAAAATACTGATATCATAATTTGTATACTTGCCTGTAACATTAACAATAGTACACTTGATTTATAGTTCAAAATAGATCGAAATGATATCAGAATAATAGACATTTCTTTTTTCAATTGTGCTCCTTTTTTGTAAAATAGTTTTGTAAAATAATTTCTTCTAAAGAAAGATTTGATATTTCAAAATCTTCTATATCTACAAGCTTATTGATTGATTCTAATGTCTCAAAGACAAAATCTCTAGGTATTTTTAGTATACATTCCGATTTTGTTTGAGAAATGACTACTACTCCTTTAACAGAGCATAACTCTGGTACCAAATCTAATGTCATTTTTATCTTTAAATATTTAAAATCAGAAAATTTAGATAAAATAACATCCATTGACTCCTGCAAAATAATTTTTCCTTTGTCAATGACGATTAATTCGTCACAAACAGACGAAATATCATCCATATCATGACTCGTTAAAATAATAGTAGTATGACATTCTTCATTCATTTTCTTTAAAAATGTTCTGATATCTTTTTTAGACTGTATATCTAACCCTATAGTAGGCTCGTCTAAAAATAATATTTCCGGACTTGTTAAAGATGCCGCGATAAACTCCATTTTCATTTTTTGTCCAAGAGAGAGGGTCCGGACCTGCTGGTAAAGCTGATCTTTTACATTCAACAAATTGCTTAATTCCTGAATTCGTTCTTGTAAAATCGCCGGTTCTACCTCATATAAAGTACCAATCAATTGAAAATAATCCATAGCCGAAACATCTTGAAATAACTGTAATTTATTTCCTACTACTATTGAAATTTTTTTTCTAAAATTTATACTTCTTTTAAATGGAATTTCTCCATTCACTTCTAATTTTCCGGAACTAGGATAAAGAGTCCCAGTCAACATTTTAATCGTTGTGGATTTACCAGCTCCATTACTCCCAATAAAGCCAACTATACTCCCTCTCTTAATCGTAAAACTAATATCTTGAACAGCTCGAATCGTTATTTGATTACGTTTCAAAAATCTCTTGATAAATGGGAGTCTTGAATCAAAATTATAAAAATTTTTAGATAAATTCTGAGCATTAATAACTATTTCACTCATATATCTCTCCTTTCGATAAAATATATTTACTTGTACTTTTTCCATACTTTACCAAAATGCTAAAGATTGAGCTAAAATCTTCGGGATGGGTAAAATAATTTTTGTCTTTAAAAAGTTTCTCAAAACCTTCAAGGCGATTATTGAAATCATTAAATTTTGTATTGTCTAGCTGGTTGAATGTCTCTTTAATATCCATAAACTTTCTCCGTGATTCTTTATTTCACTTTATAAATAGAAGAGTGTCTATATATTTATAGATCCTCAAGAACTTGCATTTTATCAAGTATAAGTAGAATAGTATGTAAGGGTTTACATATTCATATTATATGATTATGTAAGGAATCCGTCAATTTTCCACATTATTATATGACAAAATGTATTTTTTAAAAATGCAAAAATCTATGAGCAAGATGTTTGACTTCCTTTTTTAAAGTATATATACTTATATTAACCTTAGAAAAAAATGTTTGAACAGATATTCAATAATAATTACTTTTTTTAAAATTAAAATTCGAACTTTAAATTTTTATCTTTTTTATATTATTGAGTAACCTAAATTGCCCAATTTGTAAAATTTAGCTAGACAAAAAAAGACATCCAAGAGAAATTTCTTAAATGTCTGTAAACGTTGATATAAGCGTGTTGATTAACGTTTTGATAATTGTGATGCTTTACGAGCTTTCTTAAGACCTGGTTTGGAAAGCATGGGTTTCAGTTGGACTAAAAACAATGTAATACCAAGGATTTTCAGAACGATATCTACTGATTAATTTCATAAAATATGAATAAGTTTAAGCGAAATAGGGAAATTACTTTAAATATTTTATTTACAATTATAATTTATCAATGGTTTTCCTTCAATAATAGTATATAATGGAAGAAAACTGAGTCAACTATCCAGAAAGATACTATTCTGTCTGAAAATAGAATATAGTAGCCAAGTGTAAAGAATATACTATAAGCTTTCCGAAAAATTCGTATTTTCCTGAACGTTTTGAATTTGAAACGATGAACAAACAAAAACAACCGGAAAAGAAACCGTTCCCGACTGGCTTCTTCTCTGGTTGTTTTTCATACTAACGATTTTTCCGACTTAATTGATAAGAGTACACCATAGGGATAACCACAATGGCGAGGATGACCAGCACCAAAACATAAGAAAGTGCGAATTGAAGTCCTGCTTCAAGTAGAAGGATCAAACCTCCGAGGACCCACAACTTCCCTGCCAAGCGATGGGTTTTGTGCCAGTTATCTTCACTCTGCAAAGTCCAAGGCAGACGTATTCCAACCGTGTGATTCACTTTTAGCTTCGGCATGTAATTGCCCATGATCACAAAGATGAGACCCAGCAACACCGAAACAAAAACTGATGGATTGGTAGTAGATCCTAGCGCCTTGCTATAGATGAGATAGGAGGTACTTAAGGAAACGATTGGGGTCAACCAGTAAATCGCTCTGATCATTTTCTCATTCATCGTGCGATTCTTAGGATCACGTCCGATCACGAAAATCATAAACAGATGCACCATGAGATCGAAAATAGGAAGACCAAACACAACCAGGGGTTTCGATTGGAAGTTATTGGCCTGGCCAGCAAAATTGAAGTGAATCGGGATTTGGTTAGGCAATTGCGACCAAATCATCAGCCCCCAAAGCATGGGGAAAAGGATCACCATAGAAGTTAATAGCAATAGTTTTTTATTCGTTTTCATCAGTAGAGTCTCCTTTCAAATCAACGAGCCAGACCATTAAATCCTCCAAGACAGAAGTATTGAGTTCATAGTAGATAAAATACTTCTCTTTTTCCTCTCGAATTAAATCTGCCTGCTTGAGGAGGCTTAAATGATGGGAAATCGTCGCTCCTGCTACATCAAAGTGGCCAGCGATATCACCAGCAGATAATTTCCCCGCCTTTAGCAGTTCTAAGATACTTCTTCTTATCGGATTCGATAAAGCTTTAAATGTTTGCGCAAAATTCATTCTCTATCTCCTCTATTCTATTTAGAAATGTTTCTAAATAGATTCTAGTGCTTTCGGATGGGTTTGTCAACTCTATTTAGAAAAAAATCTAAATAGTTTCTGTTGTAAAAAATTATCAGACCTAAGACCGATTCTTATAAACAGCGTCTTTTCTTAAGTTTTCTTTAAGAAATCAGCCTTATAATAAAACCATCAAATGAAGACCTCCTAACTTTGTTTGATAGAAAATCCTAAACTTTTTCATAATAATCTCCCTATAAGAGCCACCAAAACCGGTGGCTTTTTCTCTACGTACCTTTACGAGCATCAGCGAGTTTAGGTACGTTGACGCAGTTCGAACGACAGTGAGAACTACGATCTTTATTTCCTTAGCGAACGTTAGTGAGCTTAAGTACATTGACGCAGTTTAAGCAGAGCGGAAACTACATACTTTAAAAAGAAAAAGTTATTATAAATAAAAACACAGCTTATTTGTGATGCTAGCTAATGTATTTTCTCAGACTTCAGACCGATTCTTTCGATCAGCGCCTTTTCTTAAGTTTTCTTTAAGCAAACCGCCTTATAATAAAACCATCAAATAAAGACCTCCTAACTTTGTTTGATAGAAAATCCTAAACTTTTTCATAATAATCTCCCTATAAGAGCCACCAAAACCGGTGGCTTTTTCTATGGGAGTGAGACAGAACAATTTTATAAAATTGTTCGTTGTCTCACCCCCGCACAGTTGATTAGGTATTCTTTGGAGCTATAAGAGCGAACAAAGATACCAATCAACCACTGCGTTATGCAATTGTTACTAATCTATTTTTGTGAACCAGACCTAGTAAGGGCGTAGACGAACTTAGGTACGTTGACGCAGTTCGAACGCTAGTGAGAACTACGTTCCTTCTCCTTCATTTGTACTAATACTCCAATTTATGCTCGATCTATGTTATAATGAAGAGAATTTTTGTCTGAGGAGGATTTATGAAAAAAACACATTCTATGCTATTCATCCCGGGCATCATTATGCTTGGGATTGTTTTACGAACACCATTTACTACGCTTCCGACGGTCTTGTCTGACATCGCTGCTGGTTTGGGGGTAGATGTGAGCTCTCTGGGACTATTGACTAGCCTACCACTTCTCACCTTTGCCATTTTCTCACCTTTTGCGATTCAATTTGCTAAAAAGTTGGGGATTGAGCGCCTCTTCTTTCTTGTCTTGATCGCAATGACGATCGGATCTGCCATTCGGATTATCAACCTCCCCTTCCTCTATCTGGGAACCATCTTGATTGGAGCTGGCATCGCCTTTCTCAATGTGCTACTTCCAAGCCTGATTCAGGCGAACAGACCCCGCCAACTAGGCATTCTGACCACTTTGTACATCACTTCTATGGGGATGTCCACAGCGATCGCCTCTTCTGTTGCCGTTCCGATCACCAAAGCCACTTCTTGGCAAGGTTTGGTCAACATCTTGACAGCCTTATGTGCTCTTGCTTTGGTCATCTGGATTCCTAACCTTCGCTACAACCACCATCTAAAAAAGACGGCTACTACAGAATCTAGTAGCAAGTGGTATACCAATAAGTATGTCTGGGCTATCATGATTTTTGGAGGCTTGCAGTCACTGCTTTTCTACACAAGTATGACCTGGCTTCCGACCATGGCTGTTCAAGCTGGCCTTTCAAAGGTTGAATCTGGACTACTGGCTTCAGTATTTACCTTGATCAGTCTCCCATTCTCCTTGACGATCCCAAGTTTAACGACACGATTATCCGATCGCAATCGACGCTTGATGCTGACGATTGTTGTCGGAGCAGGGATTCTGGGGGTAGCCATGCTATTAATCCCGACCAGCAACTTCTTCTACTGGTTGGTATTAAATGCCCTGATTGGAAGTTCCGTTAGTTCGCTTTTCCCTTACCTCATGGTCGCTTTCTCTATGAAATCCAGCACACCTGAAAAAACAGCTCAACTTTCCGGTCTTGCCCAAACAGGAGGCTACGTCTTTGCAGCCTTTGGTCCCATCCTCTTCGGCTACAGCAAATCTCTCTTCCACTCTTGGACACCTGCCATTCTTATGCTCCTGGTCTTAACCATTATCATGGCGATTGCCCTTTATCAGGTGGAAAAAGTCGATCATATTTTATAATCATCGTCTGGCTGGAAGATTCGTCTTCCGGCCTTTTTTGTGCATACAAAAAAAGAACTAGGCACTTGTCCTAGTTCAAAGTTTTATTATCCGTTAAATGAGATATGTACGTGGTCGTTGTGGTTTGCTGTATCTCCACCACGGTCCGGCATTTGGTTCCATGTATTAGCTGGTCCGTAAATGTTATTTACTGGCATGTAGAATTGTTGTTTCCAGATAATATATGAGATACCTGCACGGTCCATGTTATCAATCGCATACTGTGCAACTTGATCTCCAAGCTCTGAATTTGTTGGAACCATCACGTCTACTGCAAGTCCTTTACCATGGTCTTCTGGATCCCCTTCACGGTAACCACCGATGTTTGTGATACCGAATTTCGCTGCAATTTCTTGACGGAAAGCTTCCGCTTGAGGTTGAAGATTTGGATCAGTTGGAATAGTATTTCCGCTTGTTGGAGTTGATGCTACTGGTTGTACTTCAGGTGCAGCTGCAGTTTCTACTGCTGCAGGTTGTGCTGCCGGAGCTTCCTCTGCTGGTGCTGGTGTTTCAGCAGGAGCTGCTTCTGCGGTTGGAGCAGATTGAGGAGCAGCAGCTGGGGCTGCTTCTTGATTTTGAACTTCAACATTTACAGCTGGAGCACCGTAGTTTGGTGTTTCTGGAACAGCTGGTTGTGCTGGTGTTTCTGCTGCTGGTACTTCAACTACAGGAGCTTCCGCTGGTGCTTCTTGAGTTTCCGCTGCTGGAGCAACCGGAACAGCTTTGTTATCTTCGTTTACTGGTTTAGACAAATCGTTGACAGCGACTGTTTGGTCAGCTACTGTCACCTGATTCGTTGTCAAGTCAGCACTTGCAACAGTTGCATCTGTTGCACCTGCTTGAGGAGTTTGGATTTCAACTGAAGTTACTTCTTTTTGATCATTTACTGTTGTTTTCAAAACAGTACCTGGGTAGATCAAATCCATATTGCTGATGTTGTTCAAGTTTGCCAACACATGAACATCGATTCCAAGCGCTTCTGCGATCGAACTCAATGTATCACCATATTTGATGGTATACGTTTGTTGGTTCTCACCACTTTGTTGGATATCATGTTTGATTTCATCTACTGAGCGAGCCACCCAATCTTCAAGTGTTTCTGCAGTGGCTTTTGTAAATGGAATCACTGCAAGAGCTACTGTTGAAGCGATCAAGGCTTTCGTATTAACTTTTAATTTCATCTTTTATCCTCTTTTTTCTTTGTTTTTTGCTCAAGATTTTCTTGAACAAATGAACTACTATACTATCTTATCACAATTTAAAAATAATAAAAGGCCTTTTTGGCTATTTAACAAAACTGTATTTTTCTTGTAACATTTCGTCTTTCTTGTCATATTGTTACAAACTAGTAACATAAAAATAAGGTAGTGGAAGAAGAGTGAGAGGGTGCAAAAAAACCTCATCTAGGAATGGTTTCTTGATGAGGTTCTTATCTTTTTTAAGTAATTGAGGCCGGGCTAAGTACTGTGTGAAAAACGCAAACTGTAATAGTACTAACTTCAAAGGCACAGTAGCTGATTGGATTTTTCTCTCGCTTTAAGAGCTCGGAAAAATCCTAATCAGCCTTGTGGGGGCAGGACAACGAAGCATTCTATACAACAGTGCTTCTGTCCTGCTCCCTATTTTCCTTTGAGTTGCTTAACGGCTTTGTATCTTATTTTACCTTCATGATTCTGACGAGGTTGGCGCGTTCGGCTTCCTCGAGTTTCATTTCGATATAGTAGATGGTTTCTTTGAGGTCTGGGATAGTCGCATACTCCAGCCCATTTACTCGACGGCGGGTTTTCTCAATTTCGTCTGCCATGAGTTGGCAACTTTTTTCGATTTCCGCTAATTTGAGCAAATCTGGGAGGAGATCTCCCATTTCTTGAATGGTGCTGTCCATTTGACTGTTAGAGGCGAGATAGCTATAAACCACGTCCCCTTCATCATCTCCGTATGGATTATCGATACGGGCATGGAGCTTGGGCACGCGCACACTCATGACATTTTCTTCCTCAATATGCAGCATCACTTCTCGCGTAGGTACAGCAAAGATTTCTTCCACCATGAGGTCGCTCTCTAGTGACTTGGCCATCACGAAATCTTGCATATTGTCCACCAGCGCCGCCTCTACCTTTTGGCGCAGGCGATTATTCTCACGTACAGCTTCAATAAAGCGGCGCATGAGTTCATCCCGCTTATCCTTGAGCAACTTGTGCCCCCGGGTTGCTGTCTTGAGGCGCTCTTTGAGAATATTGAGCTCCATCCGAGTTGGTTTTACATTTAATCGTGCCATGGGCTAATCCTCTTTGTTTGGCAGATACTTGTCAATCATCTCATCCTTGATCCGTTTAAGCTCTGTTCGTGGAAGGATGGATAAGAGTTCCCAACCGAGATCCAAACTTTCCTCAATCGTCCGATTGGTTGTGAAGCCTTGGTTGATGTATTCCTGCTCAAAGCGGTCCGTAAATTTAACATAGTGCTTGTCGGTATCTGACAAGGCAGACTCCCCAAGCACTACAGCCAGTTCTTTGGCTTGTTTTCCTTGGGCATAGGCCGCAAAGAGCTGGTTCATGGTCGCCGCATGGTCTTCCCGAGTCTTGCCTTCACCAGAACCCTTGTCCTTCAAACGAGAAAGGGATGGAAGAACATTGATCGGTGGACGGTAACCACTATTGTAGAGATCACGGGACAGAATAATCTGGCCTTCTGTGATGTAGCCTGTCAAGTCAGGGATGGGGTGGGTGATGTCATCTTCTGGCATGGAGAGGATCGGAATTTGGGTCACAGATCCTTTCTTTCCAACCAAGCGTCCTGCACGTTCGTAGAGGGTTGAGAGGTTAGTATAAAGGTAACCTGGATAGCCTCGACGACCTGGAACTTCCCGGCGGGCAGCGGATACTTCCCGAAGGGCTTCACAGTAGTTGGTCATGTCGGTCATGATAACCAAGACGTGCATGTCTTTTTCATAGGCCAAATATTCGGCGGCTGTCAAGGCGATCCGAGGAGTCGCAATCCGTTCGATAGCTGGGTCATTGGCTAGGTTGATGAAGAGGACAGAGCGGTCAATCGCACCTGTCTCCCGAAGGTCGTTCATAAAGAACTCGGCTTCTTCAAAGGTAATTCCCATGGCCGCAAAGACCACGGCGAAGTTTTCTTCCGAATTAAGAACCGTCGCTTGACGGGCAATCTGAGCCGCCAACTCCTTGTGAGGAAGACCTGAACCTGAGAATACTGGGAGTTTTTGGCCCCGAACCAAGGTATTCAAATGGTCAATGGCTGAGATCCCTGTCTGGATAAATTCATCTGGATAGTCCCGCGAAACAGGATTGATGGCTTGTCCATCAATGTCCAAGTACTTCTCTGGAATAATCTCTGGACCACAGTCGATGGGTTTGCCCATCCCGTTAAAGATGCGGCCCACCATGTCTTCAGACACAGGGAGTTCTAGGGGACGTCCGGTAAAGCGAACCTTG
Source organism: Streptococcus parasanguinis (assembly GCF_019929185.1). Taxonomy (GTDB): domain Bacteria; phylum Bacillota; class Bacilli; order Lactobacillales; family Streptococcaceae; genus Streptococcus; species Streptococcus parasanguinis_O. The sequence continues at coordinate 66,516 of NZ_JAHZPC010000009.1, read as the reverse complement.
GCTTTTTCCAAGTTGATCCCGCTAGATCCTTCAAAGAGTTGGACCATGGCCTTGTCTTCTTGGACTTCGAGGACTTGTCCTTGACGGGTTGTTCCGTCATGGAGCTTGATTTCTACGAGTTCATTGTAGTGAACACCCTCGACCTGATCGACAATCATCAAGGGGCCAACAACTTCGCTGACAGTACGGTATTCTTTAATCACGCTCATTGTCTACTCCTCCTTTTGCGACGATTTGGTGTAGGGTTTCTACGATTTCTTCTTTCAAGGCTTGAATAGTGGCCAACTGATCCTCATGGATGAACTTGCTACGGGCAATGCGGTCTCGAAGAGTTACGGTTCCTTCCATGATTTCTGTGAAGTAAGCCCCTAATTCTAGTGCTTTTTGACTTTCTTGGTCAAAGGTCAAAATGTTGGTCAACAAGGCCACCTGCTTGCTGAAGGAAGTATAGGTGTCCACCTCATCAAAGGCATTTTGTTGCAGGTAGTCTTCGCGGATCATCTTGGCCGCATTCATGGTCAAGCGGTCCTTTTCAGACAAGGAATCTAAACCAACCAAGCGAACGATTTCTTGCAATTCACTTTCCTTTTGCAACAGGTTCATAGCGCGGGTCACTTTTTCAGACCAGCTGATTTGTTCATGTAAATCGATATAGCGACCGACTTCATCCTGGTAAAGGGAATAAGAACTCAACCAGTTGATGGCTGGGAAGTGGCGACGTTGGGCCAATTGAGCATCCAGTCCCCAGAAGACCTTAACGATCCGCAAGGTATTTTGCGTTACCGGCTCTGAAATATCTCCACCTGGAGGGGAAACGGCACCGATTGCCGTAATCGAACCTTCGCGCGCAGTAGTTCCAAGTGTCTTGACCCGACCTGCACGCTCGTAGTATTCGGCGATCCGGCTACCAAGGTAGGCTGGGTACCCTTCATCCCCTGGCATTTCTTCTAGACGACCAGACATTTCACGGAGAGCTTCAGCCCAGCGCGATGTCGAATCGGCCATGATGGCAACAGAATAGCCCATATCACGGAAGTATTCCGCAATGGTGATCCCTGTGTAGATAGAAGCTTCCCGCGCTGCTACTGGCATGTTCGAAGTATTGGCGATCAGAACAGTCCGTTGCATAATGGATTGACCAGTTGTTGGATCGATCAATTCTGGGAACTCATTCAGAACGTCCGTCATTTCATTCCCACGTTCCCCACAACCAACGTAAATTACGATGTCTACATTGGCAAACTTGGCCACCTGGTGTTGCACAACGGTCTTTCCAGCTCCGAAAGGACCAGGAACAGCTGCAGCTCCACCTTTCGTAACAGGGAAGAAGGTATCAATAACCCGTTGACCTGTGACCAAAGGCTCTACTGGAATCAGTTTTTGTGCAAAGGGACGGCCTCGACGAACCGGCCATTTTTGCATCAAAGTACCAGTAAAGAGACTGCCATCTGCCTGCTCGATCTCATAGACCGGCTCTTCCACTGTGTAAGAACCTGCTGCGATCTTGGTCACACGTCCACTCACACCAAAGGGTACCATGATGCGGTGTTCCACCATATTGGTCTCTTGAACGGTACCGACGATGTCTCCAGCGACCACTTCTGTCCCTTCAGTCACACTTGGTTCGAAGGCCCATTTGGTGTCCCGATCTAGATTTGGAACTTGCACCCCACGAACCAAAAAGTCACTGGCAGTCACTTCTTGGAAGCGTTCCAAGGGGCGTTGGATCCCGTCAAACATCTGAGAGATCAAGCCTGGTCCCAATTCAACAGAAAGGGGAGCTCCGGTTGTGACCACTGGTTCTCCTGGACCGACTCCAGACGTTTCTTCATATACTTGGATAGAGGCTTCGTCCCGCCGCATCTCAATAATTTCGCCAATCAAACCAAGATCGCCGACCCGGCAGATATCTTGGATGTTGGCCTCCTGCATCCCTGATGCGACCACCAAGGGACCGGAAACTTTGATAATTTTTCCTTGAGTCATGTATTCCTCCTGGGAATCCTTTGTTTCTTTGTTTTACTTTTGCGCTATCTCTCTTAGAGATTGCTTTTGTTGGCCATTGGCATCGAAATTGCTTGGATCCAACCAAGCTTCTAGCCGCTGTTTGATAGCTGGCCATTCTTGGTCAATGATGGACAACCAGTCTGTATCGCGGGTACGACCTTTATAAACAACAGCCTGACGGAAACAGCCTTCATAGGTGAAGCCTAAGCGCTCAGCTGCTTTGCGAGATGCTTGGTTTAAGGCATCGCATTTCCACTCATAGCGGCGGTAGCCTAAATCTTCAAACACGTAGCGCGCTAACAGATACTGGGCTTCCGTAGCCATGCGTGTCTTTTGGAGCGCTGGTGAATAGGTCACTGCTCCGACTTCGATCACCCGGTTGGCTTGATCGATCCGCATGAGAGAGAAAGTTCCCAAAGCCTTGCCTGAATCTTTGTCTACAATCGCATAGTAAAAGCGACCTTGGGCTGTCATGAGATCATCTAATAGATGGTCCCACTCCTCTTCATTGCGGGCAGGGCCTTTGAACAGAAAGGTCCACATCGCTGCTGGAGAGTCCGGCCCGTAGACCTGATAAAGATCTGCTCCATGTTTTTCTTTTGAGAGGCGCTCGATCACGGTATAGCGACCTTCGATCCGCTCAATAGCTGGCAGACGCCCTGGTGTAAAATCCGGCAGTGCATCGCCAATCGCTTGGCCAAATTCATTTGTTCTCATAAAATATCCTGTCCTACTGCTTTTTCGACATTATCACGAATCCGCTGTTGGCCCAGTCCCGTAGTTCCTCTATGGGTCGGGATAAGGATCAGAGCCGGTGTCAGCTGCTGGTCGTAAAAAGCCACTGTATCTGGAATGGCCTGAGCAATATCCTCTGTCAGGTAGATAATCCCGAAGTTTTCCCGACTGAGTTTTCGCAGGGTATTGATCGCTTCTTGTGGCTCCGTGACCGGATAGGTTTGAAAGCCAATCAGGCGAAAAGGAAGGATGGCGTCCCGATTGCCCACAACGGCGATCTTATAGGTCAGTTTGTCCATAAATCGGTCTCATCCTTTCTTTGATTTCTGCTAGCGGAAAACCATTGTCCAAACCAGAGATGACCAAACGAAGGTTGGTCACCTCTAACTCTTTTCCGTAAAGATAACGGACAAGAGGGAGTGGTCCATCGACTTCAAAACGGCCAGCGTCTAGAAGACTGAATTTCACCAAGCTTTCTAAATACTCCAACTCTACGGTCTTTAGTTGACCGGTGCGCATCTTTTCTTCATAAGTCTCTAAGGCGAGATCGTAGTCCAGCGGATTGACTTGATAAAACCAGGTCAACCACTGACCGGATTCTAGCAGGTCGATCACCTGATGGGCACTGAGGCTTCCTTCATCTGAAAGTAATTGGTGCATAAAGCTATGCGGTTTTTGCTGATCCAAGGCCCGCTTAACTGTAATCGCATTGTAAAAGTCAATGGTCACGTCCACCAACTGCTTCAGAATCGGATGATCTAGGCTGTCCCCTAAGTATCTCAGGTGTTTAAAATAAGCTAAGTCCATCCCGATTTCGAGAACCCGCAAGTCCTGATAATCTTGGAATTCTTGCCAGGTTGCAGCCACTTCTTCCGCCATAAAGGCTGGGCAATGCTCCGCAGAAAAGGTCGCTACCAAATGCTCGAGCACATCGAGAGAATAAGGACCGATAGGGATCAATAAGTGCCCCAACTTGCGCTCTGTCGCCTTGTGTTTTAGATAAACCTTGAGATTATGATAGGTGTACTTCAAGGTAAAAAGGCTAACCAGGTCTGACTGAGGGCTTACCTCAAAAGCCCATTGGTATTCTGCCAACAAGGCTGCCATCAGACGGGCTTCAAGGACTGATAAATCCTTGATCTCCTGGCTATCTAAAGCATAAGGTGTCCCTTGTAGCAAGCCTTCTCGGCTCTCACTGGAGGGACTTGCAAGCAACTGCTCGAACTGACTGGGACTGACAAAACTGGCCTCACGTACGCTGATTCCTGTATTAACTTGAGAATAGGTCCGTTCGCTCATTGCAACCTCCTAGTTCTCTTCATCGGTGAAAATGCTGGCTGCCATCTGGTAGCTTTCTTGCTCCCAAATGGAATCCACCAAATCACGGTAGAGATAGTTGTCATCAATCTTCCCAACCGACAAGACAAAGCCTGCCTGAGCTGGAATCGTCGCATCCGCAACTGTCACATTCTGATGAGTTTGCTTTAATTTCTCGAGAGCTGCTAGATCAAATTTGCTAGCACTCACCGCCCCAAAGGTCAGGGTCACAACTTGCCCTTGATAGCGGTCTAAAATCGCATCTACAAACTGCATTTCCTTGTCAAGGGGCCAAGCCACCATTGCTTCATAAGCATCTGCAAAGAGATCCTTTAAGACTCGTTGCTTGGTGACAAGGGTTGATTGGCGTTTTTTATTTTCGATTTGTTGGGTTTCACGTTGCAATTGACGTTGAATCCGCTTGAGCTGCTCAGAGCGTTGATTGAGTTTCTCTTGGATCAACCGCTCTTCTTGTGCAGTCTCTTCTTTTAGGATGGTTTCCTTGGCCTCTTCTAAGAGTTTACGCCCTTTTTCGTGGGCTTGGGCCAAGATCGAATCCTTTAATTGGGTTTGTTCATCCATATCGTTTTTTCTCCTATTGCATGCGTCTTGTGTTTTTCGCCTCGCGAGGCGAATCCATCAAAGCTAGCTCTTAGCCGACGCGTAGGGTCAATAGGAAGGACACAACGAAGGCCAAGATGGCGTAGGTTTCAACCATGGCCGCAAGGATAACCCCTTTCATCATGTCTTCAGGACGTTTGGCCAAGATTTGCATCCCTGCTGTCGCAACATTTCCTTGGTGTTTTGCTGAGAAATAACCAACGATCGCAACTGGAAGAGCTGTAAAGAAGTAAGCAACTCCTGTTTCAAGTGGCATATCTGGCTTAATTTGCAACCAGATCAAGATCCCGATAACGAATCCGTACAAACCTTGTGTACCTGGCAACAATTGCAAAATCAAGGCTTGGGCAAATTTTTCGGGTTGTTCTTTCAAGAGGGCTGCTGCTGCTTGACCCGTTTTACCAACCCCAAGAGCAGATCCCATTCCACTAAGTGCAACTGCGATCGCCACACCAAATGCTGCAAAGAAGGCGCCCCCATGGGCTGAAAAATATGATGCTAAAGATTCCATGAATATACTCCTATTTTTTAAAGATAATACTTATTTTTTTGTTTTAATATAGCGTTCAGAAGGTTTGAGAGGACGAAATGGCTTGCCTCCTCCTTCGTAGAACTTACCGAAGAACTCCACAAAGATCAAACGGGCTCCATGCACATATCCTGACAAGAAGGACAGGAACATGTTAATGGCATGTAGGACGATAAAGAGCATAAGCCCTACCGTAAACCGTCCAAGCGGTGGGAAGAGATTGACAATGAGGTTAAAGGCCGAACCGATACTAGCTCCAGACAAGCCCAAGGCCATCAAACGGGTGAAGCTGACCAAGTCTCCGACATACCCACTGACATTGTAGAGGTTAAAGAGACCAGACGCTAAACCGGACAGCTTCTTGGCACTGACAATGGAAACAATCAAGATCCCAATGGCGTTCAAAATAGCCAGCCACTTACCAATCGGAACTAGAAGGCTCATCCCTGGCAAGATATTGCCTACTGCTAGAAGCATTAAACCAAGTAAGATCAAGACCCAAGCAAAGCCAGCATTATAGGCTTCGGTGTAGTCTTTGAGGCGGACATTTTTCATTCCCCCTAGGAACAGTCCCACTAAGACAGTGACAAAACCAAAGACCACTGAGAGGATCAGGATGGTCATGGCGTTACTGGTCGTACTGATCAAGGCAAAAGGCATCTCAAATCCAAAGAAAGAGCCATAGACCACACCCCAAAGGGCAACTGAAATTCCGAGGAGACTGAAGAAACGAAGGTTCTTGGCTGTACCAGGCTTGAGCTTGAAGGCTTTAAGGGCAAAGCCTGTCGCCAAGGTTAGCAACAGTCCATAACCGATATCTGCGACCATCATGCCAAAGAAAACAAAGTAGAAGAGAGAAACGATCGGTGTTGGATCTTTCTCGTAATACTTAGGCAGGGCGTACATCTCTGTGACTAATTCAAAGGGCTCTACCAAGGCATTATTTCGCAACTGGATCGGAACGTCATCCCAATCTTTTTCCGTCACATCGCGTGTCTCTAGTAAGACCCGAGAACCAAAACCTTCTTGCAAGAAGTCTCGTAATGAGGCCACTTGGGAGGTTTCAATCCAACCCTCTAGAGCTACCAAGCTTTGCGTGCTGGCAAGAAGCGACTTGGCTTCCTCACGAGCTCCCGAACTCAGCAAGTAATCCATCTGGTACTTGAGCTGGTCCAGCTCCTTCTGGGAGTTTTGTAACTCGGATAGGGTTGCTGCAACGACAGCTTCCTGCTCTTTGATTTCCCCTTCTAGGCGATCCAAGTAAGCAGCTGGGACTTGCTCTTCTTCATAGTCCAATTCTTTGAACCCATGTTCTTCCAGAAGCTCCTGAACAGCTACACGGTCTCCCGAACGATACAAGATGACATAGCCGTGTTCAGTCTCAGACGTAAAGACTTCTTCTAACTCTAGCTCAGGATGAGCTTTTAAGGAAGAACGAACAGCGTCTGTATCGCTATTCGGGATAGTCCCAATCAAACCATGCACATAGTGAAAGGTAGCAAGGGCAGCTGGCGTCACCTCTAACGGTCGCCATTTTTCTAAGCGCTCTATCTCTCCCTTTGCATCTGCAATCTTCTGTCGAGCCTTGTCTAACACGCGCAATTGGCGTTTCAACTTGGTCAATAGAAGATCCTCATCTCGAATCATCCCGTGGGCCTGCAGATCATCAAAAGACAAACTTAAAGGTTCTTCCTTCAGAGCTTGCAGGGCCTTCTTCTCAGGCATATAGGGCTCCAGAGTCTGAATCATTTTTTCAACTTGTTCTTGACGTTTTTGTAGCTCTACCAAGACTTGACGATTGTCCTCTGTCAAGGGTTGAGACAAGGTATTTGCCTCAAAAGCAGCCTGCCACTCTTCCTGTTCACTTAGGTCATAAATCTGGATTTTCGCCTCAGACTGCAGCGCTAGTAGGAGACTGTCCAAGTCATCTTTGGGCAAGATGAGAGACAGTTTTTGCATCTGACTAACGGCCATAGCTTGCTACCACCTTTTCTACAATGGCTTCAACTAACCCAGCTCGCTTATCGGTCATCGCTTGCTGTACTTTGGCATCATTGCGCGCAACCGTTTCTTCCAGATCTTTCGTTAAACGGACGAGTTTTTCCTGGGCGTTTTTTTCTGCCTCTGTAACCAATTGCTTGGTTTCCTCATCGTAATGCTGTGCCACTGTTGCAAGGCGATCGCGTGAATCCGTTCGGATTTGTTCGACTTGAGCTTCATAGCCTACAATCACGCCTTGAGCTGCTTGCTCGATCTCTTGCATCATCTCGAGTGTTGCATTCGACATTGTCACACCTCCTTATTCAACCATTGTTCTTCCAACAACAGTACAATTATCTTAAATTATACCACAATTCATATCGTTTGTTCAGGCCCAACCGGAAATTTTCAGAAAATTGTGGATAACCAACAAGCCACTACTGCCAGGATTGGTAGCGTTCTCTTCTTTTCGCATATCCTGTTCCTAGTTTCAGTATTTCTTGATTTCTTTTACTTGAATAAAGCGGTTACCCATGTTATAATGTGTAATATATTATAGGAGCATCCTGTTATTTCATCTCGTGAGAAAGGAGGATTGCTGTGAAACAAGATCAAGATTTACGCGCCATTATCGCCAGCCATGAAGCTGAGTTAACAGATATGGAACGCGACATTGCCCAATATTTTTTATCATCCGAAGCACGACAGCACTCCCTGTCCTCTTCTCGTGTAACGGAGTTACTCCATGTCTCAAAGGCAGCTTTGACGCGTTTCTCTCAAAAATGTGGTTTTTCCGGCTATCGGGAATTTGTCTATCACTTTAACGAAGAAACCAAAAATCAAAAACAGGTGCAAGTGCATGACGAACTGACGCTGAGCGTCTTGCAACGCTACCACCATATCAGTAACGTCACTGAAAGTCTGGTAAAAGATTCTCAATTAGATCGGGTAGCTGAACTAATCGATCAAGTAGACCGAGTCTATTTCTTCGGGATCGGTAGTTCCGGTTTAGTCGCTCGAGAAATGAAATTGCGCTTTATGCGACTAGGCGTCGTTTGTGAAGCCCTGACTGATCAAGACGGCTTTGCCTGGACGACCAGTATTCTCGATTCCTCTTGTTTAGTCATCGGTTTCTCATTGTCAGGAGGCACCAACTCCATTACAGATAGTCTCCTGGACGCCAAAGAAAAAGGGGCTAAAACGGTTCTTGTGACCGCTAACCCGGCTGCCATCCACCAAGGATTCACAGAAGTGTTACCGGCCGCACCTCTTCCTAGTAGTACCTATATCGATCGAATCTCCGCCATTTTACCACTCCTCATTGTGGTCGATTTGATCTATGCTCATTTCCTTAATAAAAGCCGAGAACAAAAGGAAATTGTCTTTAATAGCTACTGGGAAAACAAAAAACTTTCTAATCAACGTTCTCGAAAATCTTAATATGGTCTCCCTATTTAAAAAGCATGAAAGATCAGGCTTTCTTCATCTTTCATGCTTTTTTTGATGAATCAAAAACAAGTCGCCAACGCGACTTGTTTTATGTTTCATGTTTTTGTCTAAAGTGGTAGTAGGCCCCCAACATACCCGCAGCGTTTTGATGGTGGGCAAATTCCAAACGGATCTTATCTGCTAGGCTAGGAACCAGTTCGGCACACAGGGCTTGATAGATTTTTGGCTTGAGGATGGCTTCCTGAGCCATAATCCCCCCTCCAAGAACGATGACCTCTGGATTGACCACATAGGCGATATTGGCCAGTCCTTTTCCGAGGTAGGCCACCATTCGATCAATTCCAGCCATGCAGATTTTATCTCCTTCTGTTGCCCGCTTAAAGATCCGGCGACCATTCCACTGTTCCACAGGATCACCATGATGTTCTGCCACATACTCGACCAAAGCAGTTGTTGAAGCTAGATCCTGAAAGGCACCATCTGGCAAATGAAGATAGCCAACCTCACAGGCTGAATTGCTAAAACCATGAAAGACCTGACCATCAAGCAAGAGGCAACCGCCGATCCCTGTCCCAATTGTCAGGCAAACAGCATTGTTCGATCCTTTTGCATGGCCTGTAGTGACCTCTGCGAGACCGGCACAGTTGACATCATTTTCAATCTCGCAAGGGATCTGAAAGGTCTCTTCGATTTCCTTTTTGAATTGGGTGCCTGCATAGTTGGGAATTTGTGGGCCTGCATAAAAGATTTCTCCCTTATCAGGATCGACCATTCCGGCCGAAGAAATCGCAACCCCTGCCAAGGGATGCTTCTTCAAATAACGGGCTACGATTTCCTTTGTTGTGTTAAGAATGTGAGGTCCTCCTTTTTGGGCCTCCGTTGGCATTTCATGGGTCTCTAGGAGTTGCCCTTTTGCATCGGTTAGACCATACTTGATACTGGTCCCTCCGATATCAATTACAACATATGGATTCATCTAGACCTCCTTTGATCAAAGGAATCTGGCTTTTGTGTCCTGAATGAGTTGAGCAGCACGTTGAATCACTTCTTGATCCGCTTCTACTACTGGCGTCAAAGGGGAGCGAACAGATCCCAAGTCCAAACCTTCATTGATGCGCAAAACCGCTTTGATGACCGCATACATATTGCCATGAGCAGACGTCAAGACTCCAATAATGTCATTGATGGCAAACTGCAGGGCACGCGCAGTCTCCAAGTCTTTCTCAGCAATCAGCTGATTGAGCTTCAAGAAAAGTTCTGGCATCGCACCATAGGTGCCACCGATCCCAGCATGCGCTCCCATGAGACGGCCACCTAAGAATTGTTCATCCGGACCATTAAAGACGATGTGGTCGTCGCCTCCTAAAGAAGCAAAGGTTTGAATGTCCTGAACAGGCATCGAAGAATTCTTGACCCCAATCACCCGTGGGTTTTTCAACATTTCCTTGTAAAGGCTCGGTGTCAAAGCGACCCCTGCCAATTGCGGGATATTGTAGATGACAAAGTCTGTATTGGGTGCGGCTGCACTGATTTCATTCCAGTAGTGGGCCACACTGTATTCTGGCAAGCGGAAATAGATCGGTGGAATGGCCGCAATGGCATCCACTCCTAGTTCTTCTGCATGTCGTGCCAATTCCACGCTATCCTTGGTGTTGTTGCAGGCTACGTGAGCAATGATGGTCAATTTCCCTTTAGCCACTGCCATGACTTCTTCCAAGATCAGCTTGCGATCGGCCACGCTCTGGTAGATACATTCGCCAGAGGATCCGTTGACATACAAGCCCTGCACACCTTTCGCGATAAAATATTCTACCAGCGCACGCACCCGCTCCGGGCTAATTTCTCCTTGGTCATCATAGCAGGCGTAAAAAGCGGGGATGACTCCTTCATATTTTTTTAAATCTGACATTTTTCCTCCTTTTGTCGTATCAGTAATGTTATTAACCCATGATCTCTGATAATTTAACTTTTCGGTCCTCATTAATGGAACGAGTACAAGCATCAGCAGACGCAATTGCTTCTAGCGCCGCTTCTCCGGTTAATAGTTTTTCAAATTCTTTTGATACAGGAGCACCATTCATTATGTCATGAAGATATTTCATTTCTTTATCAATAACAGAAGATAGCCATAATGGAGTTCGTTTCCCTGGTTTACCATAAGCAATGGCACCATCCATCTCAGTGCTATGATAAATTCTTGTGCGGTCATCATCCTCTTCCTGAGATTCATGAATTAAGAAATAAGTTTTTTTTCCGTCTACTTTTAGAGTACCTTTACAATTAAATAGGTCTAATTTTATAGCACCCTTTGTTCCCTGAATCAAGACATAGTGTTCTCCCCAACGATAGGCAGAGCCCCATTCAAGCAAGGCAAATCGCTTACCAGGAAATTCCATATTGACAAAAATCATGTCATCTTCATCACCAAAGTTTTCTCCTTGGTGAGCTACATTTCCACCTGTCATCGTAACTGTTTCAGGAATACCTCCCATTAAAAATTGAACGCAATCCAACTCATGGATATGGTGGTAAAGATGGCCTCCTGATTTTTCACGAATTTTTTTCCATGAAATGGATGGTTGTTGTTCTTCCCAGCCATTTCTAGCTGTATGACAGTATAAAACGTCCCCAATAACCCCTTGATTGATCAATTCTTTAGCATGATGGACACCATTAAAGAAATTCATAATGTGACCAGCCATGAAAATCACACCATTTTCTTTACATGTTTCTACCATCTCTTTACAATCTTCATATGATAAAGCAATTGGTTTTTCACAGAATACATTTTTTCCATTCTGAGCAGCTTTAATAACAGGTTCTTTATGCAGATTATTAGGCGAGGCAACGATCACACAGTCTACATCATCACTTTGAACCAATTCATCTAGTGACGAAGCCACTCGTGCTCCTAATTCTTCTGCTACAGCTTCTGCATTTTCCGGATCATACACCACTGTAATTACTGCACCGTCATTTTTTTTCATATATCTTGCTAATTCAGCACCAAAGTATCCTGTGCCGACAACACCATAATTTACAACCATTGTTTTTCTCCTATTTCTATTTTTACTATTTTACGGATCCTTCAGAAAGACCACTTGCGATTTTATTTTGGATAATTGAGAAGAAGATAATTGAAGGCAATACCACAATTACGGATGCCGCCATCATATCTCCCCAATCCAGTATTTCCGAGCCATTTAATGAACGCAAAGCCACCGCAACAGTCATTTTACTTGTATCGTTGATCAAGATCAATGCATAAAGAAATTCATTCCAGGCATTGATAAAGGTATAGATCGCTGTAGCAACAATTCCTGGCGCTACAATTGGTAATACCACTTTATAGAAGGTAACAAATTTATTCGCACCATCTATTTTTGCTGCTTCCTCAATTCCAATTGGAACTGTTTGGAAGAACCCTACTAACAACCACACCGCATAAGGAACACTAAATGAAAGATAAACAATCATTAAACCAATTAAACTATTGGTCAATCCAACTTTTGCAATGGCAATTGAATAAGGAATTGCCAACAAAATCGGAGGGAAGATATAGGTAATTACCAGCAATCGGGACATAATCGCCCCTAATTTTGGAAAGAATCGAACAATACCATAAGCAGCCATTGCAGAAATGATAATAGCGATAACTGTTGTCGTTAATGCGATTAACAGGCTATTTTTTATATTGTTTATAAAATGTAGATCATTAATGACATGCGTAAAATAATCTAGAGTAAACTGTTTAGGCCAAAATCTTGTTGGAAATTGGGTTAATTCACCTTTGCCTTTTACAGAAGATAGGAGGATCCAAACTAAAGGAAAAATTGCAATAATAGTTGAAATAACTAAAATAACATGGGATCCAATATCAAGGAGTACATTTGTTCTTCTCTTCATCATTTTCTACCCTCCTTCTCCCATTTACTGATAACTCCAAAGTAAATGAAACATACTGCCAATAAGAAAATAAATAGCAAGACTGTTACCGCTGAGGCACGCCCAAGAAGTTTTGTTCCCCAACCGAGATTATATGCAAATATTGGCAATGTTGTTGTTGCGTTTGAAGGGCCACCACCAGTAATCAGATAAATAATATCAAAGTTATTAAAGATCCATACTGTTCTCAGTACAACAAGTAATCCGACTACTACTTTAATATGAGGTAAAATTACAAATCGAAAAACTTGCCAACTGGAAGCTCCGTCTATCCTAGCGGCTTCAAACTGTTCTTCCGGAACCGTTTGTAAGGCAGATAGAACATTGACCATGATCATAGGGGCACCAAACCAAATATTAATAAACACTAAACAGATGAAAGCCCACGTACTTTCTGTCAAAAATCCAGGGACGTGATTCATCAGTCCTAATTTCACAATCAAGTTAGGTAGATAACCATATACTCCATTTAAGATCCATTGCCAAGAAAAGGCAATGACAATAGTTGGGAACGCCCAAGGAACAATCAACAATGTCCTATATAACTTCTTAAAGCGTCTTACTCTATGCAATGCAAGTGCTAATACAAAACCAACAAGCACTTGTCCCAAAAGAGAAAAGACTGTCCACTTAAGGGAATTAAAGAAGGCATTGTAGAAATTAGGGTCCGATAAAACTGCTTTATAGTTTGCCAATCCTACAAATTTATACCTTGGCATGATCAAATGTTTGTTTGTAAAGCTAAAATAGATGCTGGAGAAAAATGGATAAACAAATAATAGTCCAACAATGATAATAGCAGGTAATACAAACACCCATCGAGTCAAATTTCTATTTTTGACCATATGCTTATTCCTCTCTAAAAACAGAGGCCACATAATTGTAGCCTCTGCTATCATTATTTAACATCAACTGCTACAGTTTCAAATAAATCATTCAATTGTTTTTCTGCATCCTTAGCAGCCTCCATTGGATCTTTACCATTTGTAATAATATCTTGGAACATTTGTTCAATGATATGTTGGTTTGTTAACATTCCAGCTTGAACACTTGGACCATTTTCATATCCAATAGCTGTACCTTTTTCTGCTGCTTTTGTAATAACTTCTTCTGCATGTTGGAATTTCTTACGGATGTCATTATCTTTATAGGCTGGATCATCGCTAATTCCTTTGATGGCAGGCAACATTCCAACAGGAGTTGAATCCAAGAAACGAATGTAGTCTTTCTTTTCATACAAAGATTCTAAGAATGCCTTCGCTACTTCTGGATGTTTTGAATTCTTCCAAACTACCAATGGAATATTAGAAGTTTCAATACCATAATCTTTATCTGATTCTTTTACTTTTGGAATCGGATAAGCATCAATCGCATCAATTAGTTGAGGACTATTTGCTTGGATACCACCAATATGGAATCCTGAGTTAAAGTCAAAGGCTGTCTTTCCTTGATAGAACAAAGTAGCTTGTTGCAAGACATTAAAGTTCAATGAATCTTTAGGAGAAAATTCCTTGTACATTTTCACCCAATATTTAATTCCATCTTGAGCCAATTTGCTTGTCAAGTTAGCTTTCAAATCTTTTGTCAACAGACTTCCACCACCGCTTCGTACGTAGAAATTCAAGAAGCGTGTCCCCATCAAATCATTTGTCCCAAAAGGAACAGACAATCCATAAACTCCATTTTCTTTTAATTTTTTAGAAGCTTCATACAACTGGTCCCATGTTTTTGGAACTTCAATATTATATTGTTTCAATAAATCAGTGCGAACCCACATGACCTGAGCATGTGAATACAAAGGAACGGAATAAAAATTGCCATCAACCTTCGCTTCATCTAATGCTGTTTTATTAAATTTATCTTCTCCGATTTTCTTAACAGAATCATTCAATGGAACTAAAGCATCTGAATTGACCATTTCCATAACTTGGTTTGGTAATGCTGTACTAATATCTGGAACATTGCCATTCGCTAAACCTGTTGTCCATTTTGTATAAAAGTCATTCCACGAGAAGGTTTCAATTTTAATTTTAACTTTTGGATGCTTCTTCATGAACTCATCAGCTGATTTTTGAATACTTTCTAACCGAGGTCCCTGAGTAAATGAGTGCCACATTACAATTTCACCAGATAATTCTCCAGATTTATTACTTCCTTCTGCATCATTTTTTGAAGATGAACATGCAGTGACAAACAATGCGAATAACGCGAGAACCAAAGCGAAAAGAATTTTCTTACTATTTTTCATTGTTTTCCTCTTTCTATTTTTAATACAAAATATGTAATCAGTGCTTTGAAGCCTTAACTTCTCCGAAAAAACTAACTATATCGCTTATCTCCTCCATTTTCTATTTGACATATCTAATCAATCGCAATTTTGAATAGATACTTTCTGACTATTTCTTCCTGACCTGAATAGCCATTTGGTTGGTGAGGTTCACCAGGGAAGAAGACTGCAAAATTATGATAGCCCAAATGAAGTGGATAGAATTTCTCACAATGAACAAAGCCAATATCACTTGCTTCATCAAATGGAATAGCTTCATCTAGGATACGGGAACCGTAGCTAGAAAATTCATGTCCTTCAACTAATAAATGAAGGTCGGCATAACGGCGATGATGTTCAAAGCGATCATTTTCATCTTTGTTAAGGGTGTTTTCTTGGACAACGAGAAAGACCTTGTCACCGTCGATATCATATCTCCCTAGCTCAAAAGAATCTTTCCGGTGTTCATAGAGAAAATCAATCGCTTGATCCAGATTAGGATGAATCCCTTTGTACAATTTTATGTTTATTAAATCATCAAATATCATCTATTTCTCCTTTTACACTAGATTTATGTTGCAGAAAGTTAAGCAAATATGACTTCCTTCTTGAAATCTTCATCGTTATCCTTCACTGAAACATTCTCATTAAATGAATTCGACTACTCTCTATTCGGTCTCCTCCTCCTTCAATCTACTGTTTTGTTTTCTCATTTTAAGGCTGCGACAAAGCGCTCGGTGATCTCTTTTGGTCGGGTAATGGCGCCGCCTACAACGATCCCGCGAACCCCGAGATCATGGATTTTCTTGGCCTGATCCGGATAGTGGATCTTACCTTCTGCGATGACATCCACTCCTGCTTGGCAGAGACTATGGATCAGTTCAAAATCTGGACCATCAACCTTCGGACTGTAGTCCGTATATCCTGAAAGGGTTGTTCCGACAAAGTCCACTCCCGCTTCGACAGCTGTCAATCCTTCTTCCAGAGTCGAAATATCAGCCATCAAGAGTTGGTCAGGATATTTCTCTTTGACTTGATGGATAAAGTCACTAATCGAAAG
Organism: Streptococcus parasanguinis; assembly: GCF_019929185.1. GTDB lineage: Bacteria > Bacillota > Bacilli > Lactobacillales > Streptococcaceae > Streptococcus > Streptococcus parasanguinis_O. The sequence goes on along the minus strand of NZ_JAHZPC010000009.1, from coordinate 50,607 downwards.
ACCATCATGACGCGGACGTTTGGTACAATCAAGCGCAATGACCGCGATATCCAAAGCTGCCAGCTCATCGACTTCTTTCATAGTAGCCGTGATAAAGGGTTCTTCAGGTGGGTAATCACGTTTGATAATCCCAATAATTGGTAACTTGGTCACTTCCTTGATTTCCTTGATATCCCGGACACTATTGGCTCGGATTCCGACAGCTCCACCCTGTTCAGCCGCTTTGACCAAGAGAGGAATGACTCCTCCTGCTTCTGTATAGAGCGGTTCATGAGGGAGAGCTTGACAAGAAACAATGATGCCGTCTTTGATTTGTTCAATCAGTTCATCTTTTGTAATCTTTGACATAACTCCTTCTCCTTTGATAATAAGGCAACTCGAGTACTTGTAAATTGATTATAATCTATTTTTAAAGCGCTTACAATATTAATCGTGCAATTGGATTATAGTTTCACATTTTAGGCAAAAATAAAAAGATCTCTGAAACTAGTTTCAGAGATCTAGGACATGGTGATTCCCTAAGCCATCTTTTGAGTCGCTTTTTCCTTTACGACAAATACAAAGCCAATAGAGCCGACGACGGCACCAAGCAAGATCCAATAGAGCACATCTGACGAAACAATTGGCCCTGCCAAGAGACGTGATAATAAAAAGAGATCGATATACAGTCGGGTATCCCGGTAGAAGTTCCAATTGAAATGGTAGCTACCTTCTGGGTACTGACGTGTCGATACAGGCGGTTGAAAGACCTGCAACAGAATCAAAATCCCTACAAAAGCAAGATAAGCTAGGCTAACTACCGAAAGCGGAGCCTGCATCATCAAAGCTACAGCTGCTAAAAGCAAGACCAAGAGCCAGAAATGGAAGTCCATCCAGAATTCATGATGGTAACGAAAGCCTTTCATAAGATCACACCTTTCTATTATGTAATCGTTTTCTGCACTTATATTATAAGACTATAATAGGTTATTTACAAGCAATATGAAGTGAAAATTATAAATTTATATATGATATTAATTTTCTATCATTTTATTAATCCACTCAGATAAAACATCATCTTCATGTAATATTTCGTATGCCCCATCTTTTTTAAAATATAACAAAGCAGGTACTCCATCTATACTAAATTTTTGATAAAACTCCTGTATTCTAGGATTTTTTGAATCTGACTCAGTATCTAAATAGTAGACTTTGTTATTTGACTTTAATAAAAGCTCATTTAACATTGGCACAAACTCTCTACAAAATGGACAAGATTCTCTGCCTATATATACAAAACTGTTATTTTTTAAATTTCTATCTATGATATTTCCAGCACTTACTTTTGTATAATTTGTTACTATAGAGCGATACAATCTTTTCATTTTTAATTCATAATCTTTATCGATTTCAACTTTTGTTAATTGTAAATTTTCTTTATCAGCCAATCCTGATGATAAAACACAAGCATTTAACTGGCATAGAAGAATAATACCTAGCATTAATTTACTAAATTTCTTAAAATTCATTTCACGAACCATATTAATAATAACAAACAAAGGAGGATTATTTTAACGTAATCTTATAAACTATTTCCTTTTAATCATACATTATAGCACTTGTACGCTACGTTACCAAGTTCTCTAATTACAGATACCCACCCACCAGCTGGGGACACAGCAACTCCAAACAAAGACCAAATACAATCTATTTGTCGTTGAGTCAAATGAGCTGAAGCATTACCATCTTTGAGACAATAGCGCTTATAGGTTGTACTGTTTTTATTCATATCTCCACAAACACCACGGTCCCGTGAAATTGTTGCTTCAATGGGCTTTATAGCATTGGCACTAACTGGAGATACAAAAGATCCTATTAAGGAGAATCCTATAATCGAAAGAAGTATCATTTTTTTAATATTTTTCATATCATCACCTTCTCTACTTAATTGTTAAATTAGTATTTTTAATCAACTAAAAATACTAAAGATAGTACAGTTACAATTACTCCCAACATCTGGCTTATCCTCCTTTATTCGCTTTCGATAGTAATAGTATCACTTTAAAAATAAAATGGACATGACATAAATGTCATGTCCATTTTATTTTTATATGTTTTTCCATTTCTTTTTTTATTTTATTTTCAAGATCAAATTCGCCAAATGAATGAGCACAAACCATCGCTTGGTGATAAAATACTTTTGCTTTTTCTATATCTTTTTCCACGTAGAATGCATAGGTTCCTTTCATCATATCTATACCCGGCTGTTGTTGAAAATATTGAGTTTCTTGTACCAATTTATCCAATTCATCTATATATGGACCCAACTGTTCATAATCTTCATCTTGATATAAGATAGAAGTCATCGCTATCAAATTTCTGGTTATTAAATATAGGCTCGTTTTATCAGATGAATCTTTGGTTGCAATCATTTTATCAACTAAAATCATGGCATCTCTTTTATCCTTGGCTCTCGCGAGACACTTGAACAAAAATAATTTGATGATTAATAGATCATTTTGAGAAAATTCTTTTTTAGTCATCAATTGCCCAAAATATTCCTCAATCAAATTTTCTCCATATTCAGCTTTCTCAGTTGAAAAAACATTTAACGCTGCATCTACAGCTTCAATAGCAACTTGTTCCTCTTCTGGTAAATCTTCAAAATACGATTCGTAAATCTCATCAAAATAGGATTCCTTTAGTCTTATCCGTTCTTCATCCCCATATGTCATAAAATGAGTAACTAGAAATTTCAACTCTAGATATCTACGAGGTAACACCGCTTTATCATGATCTACAATATTCGATACTGGAATACCCAGCATATTCGCAATATATTCTAATTTTTTTAAGCTAGGCAAAGACTCCCCCTTTTCAATACGTACTAACTGACGAACTGTTAATTCACTTTCATCGTTACAAAGTACTTCTCTCGTCAACCCCTTTTCTTCTCTTAATCGTCTTAGTTTTTCCCCAATTTCACTTTTTATATCTCTCATCTCTTAATCCTCTGAAAAAGGGCTAGAAGTTACCTCCCAGCCCTACTAAAAAAACTATGAACAAAGATTAGTTAACCTTTCATTGACTAATGTCATTTTCGATAATGACCTTAAGCGCATTGTTTTCGCCAGCATGTTTGAAGATTTCGTATGCCTTCTCTGCCTCTGAAAGTTTGAAGTGGTGGGTAATGAGCTTGGTTGCATCGATCTTGCCTGATTTCAAGACATTGAGCAACATTTCAGTGGTATTAGCATTGACAAGACCGGTGTTGAGGGTAATGTTCTTGATCCACAATTCGTCCAAATTAAAGCTAACTGGTTTTCCGTGAACACCGACATTGGCAATATGACCACCGACAGAGATGACGTTTTGGCAGACATCAAAGGTAGCAGGATAACCCACACATTCCATTGAAATATCGACACCACGACCATCCGTCACATCATTGATAAAGGCCTTAATTTCAGCGATATCACTGGAGCAGATGGTGTGAGTTGCCCCAAATTTCTTAGCTGCTTCAAGACGAGATTCAGATAAGTCCACCATGATAATCGTAGCTGGTGAGAAGAATTGAACGGTCAAAAGAGCCGCAAGGCCAATCGGACCAGCTCCAACGATACAGACATTGTCCCCTGGTTTCACATGAGATGGAAGCACCCCGATTTCATAAGATGTTGGGAGAATGTCTGAGAGCATGACCAAGGCTTCGTCATCCACAGTTTCAGGCGCATGATAAAGACTGCCATCCGCATGTGGAATATGCACATATTCTGCTTGGGTCCCATTGATTAAGTGACCCAAAATCCAACCACCATCTTCACAGTGAGAAGGCAGACTACGTTTACAGTAGTAGCAGGTATTACAAGCTGTGACACAAGAGATGATAACCTTGTCGCCCACCTTGAAGTTATTCACTGCATCGCCGACTTCTTCGACGATCCCGATGCCTTCGTGGCCTAAAATCGTGCCTTCTTTACAAGCCGGAACATCTCCTCCTAGGATGTGAAGGTCTGTCCCACAGATGGTTGTCTTCAAGACACGCACAATGGCATCCGTTGGGTTTTTGATCACTGGCTTTGGTTGATCAAGCAGTTGCAGATTGCCTGCAGATACATAAGTTGCAGCTTTCATAAGCGACTCCTTTTCTTTGTTGGTTTGATAAAACCATTTTATTTTCGTCTATTTGTGAATATTATAACACACTAAGTAAACGCTTACAATATTTTATGAGCACATTTTTAAAAGTTTTTTGAGCAAACAAAAACATTCCTCTTATCTCTACCAGAGGAATGTTTCAATCACCTTTTTCTAATTGTTGGCGCTGCTTATAGTACTCTTGCTGCTCGCGCTCACGCTCTTCTTCTAAACGCTCTTCATAGCGCTTGAGTTCTGCCTCAAACTCTTCTTGCAAGGCAAATAAACGCTCCAAGCCACTTTGAGCCTCCGCACTTGGGGCTTGAAAATGCAGGGCACTCAGCCAGTCTACTAAATTTTCTGTATGTTGGCGGACATCCATACGCATATCCGCATAATCCCACTCCAACTCGCTAAGTTTCTGGTTGAAGCGGTAATGTCGATCTTCTAGTTGTTCTAATTCACTATTTCCTGAATGGTACATCACATACCTCCTTTAATCGGACTCAATAAAATCGGCTTCTTCACTGCTTTCAGTGCTGTTTCTACCGCGTCCGCTGCTCCTCCTGTAAATCCGTCTTTCAAATCACTAACTAAGGTCGTTGTAGCAAAAGAGCGCATCTTTTCGGATTGACCGCCCAAGGTTACCTGCAAACTCATCCCTTCCAACATCATCAAGGCTTTCTGCGTTGCAATCAAACTTCTGATCGCAATCCGCTCTTGCTCCTTTTTAATCTCTCGATGGAGCTCCTCAATTCGTTCTCTGTCCTCTCCCAGGATCTCTAACATCTTTTTCTCCTACTTATGAAAAATCAAAGGCCGTCGCTTGTCCCTTGTCCAAGTCCACCAATTGGGCTGATGCAGCCTCCAGCTGACCTGCCAAGTCTGACAAGCGAGTAGAGTAGGCCTTTGCTTGGGCAAGGTTTTCCGCCTCTACTGCTTGGTCCCAACAAGTATCCATGGAGAACTCTCCTAATAGTTGCTCCACTTCTGCATCTGTTAAAAATTGGGCCATGCTGTGGGCCATTTGTGACACCTCAGCGACCTTATAGGAAACCGTCTCCTTAGCCTCTTCCAGCTTATCCTTGACTTCTGCCTCAAAGGCAGTTGCTTGCGCTGAAGCATTCTGTGCTACTGCTAGCACCAATTCCTCCCGCAATTGAATGGTCTGGGTCCCAGACGCGCTCGCTAGTTGCTGATGGAGGCTAGAAATGCTTGGCTTTTCCTGCCCATACATGGAGACCACCGAAGCAGATGATGGCTGATTTTCTGAAGTGGGTGTTTCCCGATCTCGTTGGGGCATTTCAATAATTTTCTGTGCCTGATCTTGTCTTCCTTGCACGTCACCTTCTAACTCCATTTGAGATGGCCTCCTTTCTTGGATTTGTTTTTTCATTTCCTATAACTGAAAAAGGATCATAACCCTTCAGCTACAGGCAGATTCATACACTATAGGGTAACATAAAATAGCTCGGAATGCTATAAAAATAACACAATTTTTGAAAAAAAGTCTAATTTTTTATGAAAAAACGAGTTTTGGACCCAAATAGCAAAAATCCCCCACTTTTACGAGTGAGGGATAGCTGATAAACATCAGTTGTTCCTTGGCGTCTTATTTACGACGTCCTGGACGTTCCTTGTAACCATAGTAAGCATCTTCGATGATTTCTTGCATATGGTCTACCATTGGAAGACGTGGATTAGCTGGTGAACATTGATCTTCGTAAGCAAGGAAGGCCAATTCACGAGAATGTTTCTTCCATTCTTTTTCATCGATGCCTTGTGCTTTGAAGTTCATTTCGATACCACAGCGTTCACCGAGTTCGTATACAGCTTTTGCGTAAGCTTCAACGGCTTCTTCTGGTGTAGAGCATGGAAGTCCTAGCATACGAGCGATATCTTGGTATTTTTCATCTGCACGGTAGTAGTTGTACTTAGGCCATGTAGCTGTCTTAGCAGGGCGTGTACCGTTGTAGCGGATAACGTATGGAAGCAAGATAGCATTGGTCCGTCCGTGGATGGTGTGGAATTGCGCACCGATCTTGTGGGCCATGGAGTGAGAAATACCGAGGAAGGCATTGGCGAAGGCCATACCTGCGATGGTTGACGCATTGTGCATCTTTTCGCGTGAATGGAAGTCCGCATTCTTGACTGAGCTTTCCAAGTTTTCAAAGACAAGTTTAATAGCTTGAAGAGCAAGACCATCTGTGAAGTCGCTAGCCATTTGTGATACGTAAGCTTCAGTCGCGTGAGTCAATACATCCATACCAGTATCAGCCGCAACAAATCCAGGAACTGTCAATACCAAGGCAGGGTCTACGATAGCAACGGTTGGTGTCAATGAGTAGTCAGCGATTGGGTATTTACGGTTGTTGGCTTTATCAGAGATAACGGCAAATGGTGTTACTTCAGATCCTGTCCCAGATGTAGTTGGGATCGCGATGAATTTAGTTTTCTTACCAAGCAATGGGAATTTGAAGGCACGTTTACGGATATCCATGAATTTTTGAACCAAGTCACGGAAGTCCACTTCTGGTTGTTCGTAGAAGAGCCACATTACTTTGGCCGCATCCATTGGAGATCCACCGCCGAGAGCGACGATAGTATCTGGTTTGAAGGCACGCATGATCTCTGTACCACGTTCAACAGTTGTGATATCTGGATCTGGTTCTACGTCTGCAAAGATTTGGTAAACCACCTTGTTGCGACGAAGGTCAAGCTGTTCGATGATACGATCAAGGAAACCAAGCTCTACCATAGCGTGGTCTGTAACGATCATGACACGTTCAACGTCACGACATTTTTGTAGGTATTCAATTGAATCACGTTCAAAGTATGTTTTTGAAGGAAGTTTCATCCATTGCATGTTATTTCTCCGGCGTCCGACTTTTTTGATATTCAAGAGGTTGATGGCACTAACGTTGTCCCCAACAGAGTTGCGTCCGTAAGAACCACATCCAAGTGTCAATGATGGCAAGAAGGCATTGTAAACATCCCCGATACCACCGAAAGTCGAAGGAGAGTTGCAGATCACACGAATGGCTTTAACTGCTTTACCAAATTCTTTGGTCAATTCTTCGTCAGCTGTATGGATGGCAGCTGAGTGACCAAGACCGTTGAATTCAACCATTTGGCGAGCTTTGTTAATTCCGTCTTCACGGCTTTCAGATTTCAAGACAGCGATGACTGGTGACAATTTTTCACGAGTCAACGGTTCTTTTTCGCCAACTTCTTTACATTCTGCTGCAAGGATATTGGTTCCTTCTGGAACAGAGAAACCAGCTTGTTCAGCGATCCATGCTGCTGGTTTCCCAACGATGTCCGCATTTAATTTCGCACCAGCGCAGTTCTTGCTGTTGGCTTTTACGCCGAAGCAGAACTCTTCAAGAAGGGCTTTTTCTTTTTTGTTGACAAAGTAAGTATGGTAAGATTTGAATTCTTCAACAAACTCATCGTAGATTTCTTTATCGATGATAACCGCTTGTTCAGACGCACAGACCATACCGTTGTCAAATGATTTAGACATGACGATATCGTGTGCTGCTTGGCGGATATTGGCTGATTTTTCAACATAAGCAGGTACGTTTCCGGCACCGACCCCAAGAGCTGGTTTTCCACAAGAATAAGCGGCTTTTACCATGGCGTTACCACCAGTCGCAAGGATCGTAGCAACTCCTTCATGGTTCATAAGGGCACTAGTTGCTTCCATAGAAGGTTGGGTAATCCATTGCACACAGTTCTCAGGTGCTCCAGCTGCAATTGCCGCATCGCGTACGATTTGTGCCGCATGAGCAGATGATTCTTGAGCAGATGGGTGGAAGGCAAAGACGATAGGGTTCCGTGTTTTCAATGAAATCAAGGCTTTAAAGATTGCTGTTGAAGTAGGGTTTGTTGTAGGAGTGATCCCGCAGACAACTCCGACTGGCTCTGCAATCAGCGTTAAACCAGTGACGTCATCTTCTGAAATGACACCAACTGTCTTGGTGTGACGCATGTTGTTCACAACGTGTTCACAAGCGAATAAGTTTTTTGTTGCCTTGTCTTCAAAGACCCCACGACCAGTTTCTTCATAAGCATGAAGAGCAAGCTCACCGTGTGCGTCAAGAGCAGCTACAGATGCTTTCGCTACAATGTAGTCCACTTGCTCCTGGTTCAATTTGCGCATTTCTTCAAGCGCCACCAGCGCTTTTTGCACCAACTCGTCTACGTGTTTTTCAGCAGCGAGTTTCTTTTCTTCAGGTGAGAGAGTTTTTTTATCAGCCATTTGATGCTTTCCTCCAATGTTTGAAACCCTTATCCTTTTCTAGAACTTTTTCATGTTTTCGGAAATTTTCAAGAATAGTGTAAGAAATTTCGATTTGTTAATTATTTCACAATATAATTGTACTCTATTTTGAGATTTTTGTAAACACTTCCAAGCAACTTTCACAAAGAATTTTTCGAAGTTTGTGAAAACTTTATCAATCTTATTGCTGTGAAAGCAATTCTTTAGCAAAATTGTGAAGAAATAATTAAAAAATTTTTTTCTTCACAAAGTGATATTTTCAATTGATTTTTGTAAGCGTTTTCTTAATCTTACTAAAAAAAGCAGCTTTTTACAAGTAAAAAGTTGCTTTTTGTTTTATTTTGTTAGGATTTGTTTTGTTTCAGTTTCAGAGAAGCATTGTTACTTCTTGACCGGACCCTTTTCGGCCTTATCAAGGGCTTCTTTGACTGTTTGAGCATAGAGTTCCCCACCATTGGTTTCCATATTGAAGTGAACAGAGTCTGTTCCCACCCAAATGTTTGGATTTTCAATTGCTACTTGGTACCAGTCCGCAATGGTGATAAAGTCGTATTTCTTAGCTAGTTCCAACTCATAAAGACGCGTTTGAACCGATTCACTGGACTGATCGTTGGCATAGCGCCCATCATATGGTGTCACAAGGATCAAGCGACGGCCTTTTGGAAGTTTCTCAACATACTGATCCAGCAATTCTTTATAGTTGCTTACAGTATTGGTTCCTAGGGCAATGACCACATTTTTTAGGAGAACTTTATTGGAGATATCGGTCTCAAAGACCTTCATTCCATTTTCCAACTGACGGCTCACCACTGCATCGATCTGGATGCCCGGGATCGCTTTAGTTAGGTAGTCCTGCGCTCGCAAGTTAACCGAATCACCGATCATGGTCACACCATTTGAGACGTTATAGTCTGTTGCAGTCGCATTATCCACCTGCGTCCGTGTGACCTGCATTTTGCTGTCTGCTTGATTGAGCCCACTCACTACCAAACTCTCATCGAAAGCTCCGACGGTTGGTGCAAAGGCGGAGATTCCAACCATCAAGAGAGCCAGTGGAATCATGAGGTAAAAGATCGGCTTGGTCAAAAAGCTGAGATCCATCTTCATACCAAAGACACGAGGTTCCTTGCCTGCAATAGTTGGCTCCAAAATATAGAAGGACAGAGCCGTTAGAATCAAGGAAACGATCGTCGTCACAAGGGCTGCCATCATATTTCCCAAATGTTGAGAGAAGATGATAAAGAAAGGCCAGTGGAAAAGATAGACACCATAACTGGTATCTGCCAAGAAATTGAGGATGGCTGGTTCTTTTTTATCTGGCGTCTTTTCATGGAGAATGCGGGCCGACAGAATCATGGCACAAGCTGCGATTGTCGCTGCTAAAAAGCCAAATAGATAGGTCCACAAGCTATCAAATGGTAAGAAAAGACTGAGCACGAACAAGAAGGCAAAGCTTCCACCTAAGACCGATAAGGTCTTTTTCATGCTCCAAGACTGCACCAGCTTTGTAAAGTTCGGGCTGACATTGGCAATCCCTGTCACCGTTGCTAGACACGATCCCGCAAAGAAGGGGAAGATGTGAGTGAAGCTAGAAAAATAGATGGTGGAGAAATTAGCTGTCAGAAAGGCACGGATGAACATGGACAAGAAGGTGAAGAGAAAGAGCCCGCTGGATGCCAGGAAGAGCATACCTCGGTATTTCCCAACAGTCTTAGCCCGCTTAGCCAAGAACCATGCCAAAAGTGCCCAGAGCACATAGTAATGCACTTCTAGGGCCAAACTCCAGGTATGAAGGAAGAGATGTGGAATGAAGTTACTTTCGTAACTACCACCCGTTGCCATCTCAAAGAAATTGGTCACAAAACCGAAGACCGCCGCAATCTGAGTCCCAATACCAGCCACGTAGTCCCGTTGGACCATAAAGGTAAAGGGCATCACGACCAAGACCATAAAGACAAGGGGTGGTACGATCCGGTAAAAGCGCCGTTTCAAGAATGCCAGGTAGTCGATTCCTTGCTTGCGCGCAAATTCATCGATCAAGAGCGCTGTAATCAAAAATCCTGAGAAGGTAAAGAAAATATCTACCCCAATGAAGCCTCCAGGAAAGGCTTTTTGGAAGAAATGGTAAAGCAATACCAATAAGAGTCCTGTAACACGGACTAGTGAAAACCATTTAATGCGCATTTTGATAAATCCCCTGCTTGAATGTTCCTTTGTATACGACGTTGGCTTCTGTGGTTAAGGTGCCTTTGCCCTCCGGCTGGCCGTTAACAAACTGCCCTTCATAGGTCCAACCATCCTTGGACTTAAACTTACCATAGCCGCTAAAAGAGCCGTTGACGAGGTTACCTGTATAGGTATCCCCATTTTTAAAGGTGACGGTTCCCTTGCCATTCATCTTGCCACGGACCAAACTTCCGTCGTAACGGATCGCCCCCTTATCCAAGGTCAAAACACCCTGACCTGGAATGGCTGAAAGGAAAACCAGCAAAGCAGATAGAATAATCACGACTAATGCTGCTATTTCTAAATTTTTTCGTGTCAGATAGACCTTATAGGTCTCATAAAATTCTTTCATATTCTGTATTCTCTCACATATCAAACTCTTAAGAAGTTGCTAACTGATCTAACCAAGCCTTACAGCCGCTCAGGACTCTGGAATAGGTCTCCTCAAAATCACCGGTATACCACGGATCTGGCACACTTTCAGCAGCAAAAAGATGAATCTTATGCTCTGTACCCGCAGGAGCCATTTGCTTCAGATCTGCTACATTGTTTTCGTCCATCCCTAGGATCAAATCAAAGTTGTAAAAATCCTCTTCCTTGATCTGTAAGGACGTCTTGGCTGGATCATAAGGGACTTGGTGTTGTTGAAAGATTTTCTGGGTTCCCTGATGGATGGGATTGCCATGTTCCCAGCTCGAGGTGGCCCGACTTTCAATCTCATACTGATCCGTCAAGTCCTTCATGACAAACTCCGCCATGGGGCTCCGACAAATATTTCCTAAGCAGACAAAGACGATTTTTTTCATGATTCCACCTAACTCCTTGTTCGGACTGCCCAACCTAGCTGAGCTCTTGGTTTTCCACTATGGAAAACCAGCATACTATTACCATTATAACAAAAATGTGACAGAAAGATGACAAAGTGGCTCCATCATTTTAAAGAAAAATCAGATTCCTTTTTCAAATCTGATCTGTTTCTCTATTTTGGAAAACGAACCTCTAATGGAGGCCATTTACTCTGCCAATTTTTCTTTTTCATCCGCTCTGTATAAACCGCTAAACGCTCTGGACTGGCTAAAAAATGCGGAGTTGGCTGAACGATGAAGTCTTCGATATCCTTTGTCCCATAAGGGAGAAAGAGCTCTAGCTGACCATCTTTCCTTAAGCGAACTGCAAGAGCTGTACACTGCTCGGGGTATTTGGAAACCGCATCACAGGCACTGCGATAAGGAGCCGTCCCAGGACTATGCTGGTGCATATAGACTTGATTCTTCACTTCCCAAGCGTACTGGGGATAGGTCTTCTTTAATTCCTGCTCGATCTGCAGAGTCTCCTCATAACTGATCGCAGGGTCATAAAAGACCAGATCCATATCGGTTGTCGCGTCAAACCCTGGTTTTCCAGAGAGCTGGTTCCAGATGAAATTGCGCACCGCACCCGCTGCTAACCAGGCATCTGCCAAGTTGAGATCCCGAATAATAGCCAAGACTTTCATCATCTCCGGATCCGCTTTGATCTGTTCTACTAATGTTTCTTCCGTCAGCATCTTCTTCTAGTCTCCATTGTAGGGATAACCCAGGTGTTCATAAGCCTTGCGGGTCGCCACGCGCCCTGTCCGAGTCCGCATGATAAAGCCTTTTTGAATCAAGTAAGGCTCATACATATCTTCTACGGTCTCCCTCTCTTCGGCAATATTGACCGATAGAGTCCCAAGCCCGACCGGGCCACCGCCGTACATTTCAATCATGGTGCGCAGGATCTTTTGATCGACATAGTCCAGTCCTTCATGGTCCACATCTAGCATAGAGAGGGCCTTGTCGGTAATGGTATCGTCAATCAAGCCATCGCCCATGATCTGAGCAAAATCGCGCACCCGCTTCAGCAATCGGTTGGCAATCCGAGGAGTCCCCCGACTACGAAGAGAAAGCTCTTCGGCAGCCTCGTGGGTAATTTCCATCTCAAAGATCTCGGCGGTCCGCTCGACAATCTCTGTCAAATCATCTTGTTCATAGTATTCCATGTGCCCCGTAATTCCAAAGCGAGCACGCAAGGGATTGGACAGCATACCCGCTCGAGTCGTCGCCCCAATCAGAGTGAAAGGAGGAAGGTCCAGATGGACACTCCGGCTGCTCTCCCCAGCGCCAATCATAATGTCGATGTAAAAATCTTCCATGGCGCTGTAAAGCACTTCTTCGACTGACATAGGAAGACGGTGGATCTCATCGATAAAGAGGACATCCCCCGGTTCTAGATCATTGAGGATAGCTACCAAGTCACCGGCCTTTTCAATGACAGGACCAGAAGTCTGCTTGAGATTGACGCCCAGTTCATTAGCGATGACAAAGGCCATGGTGGTTTTCCCAAGCCCCGGAGGGCCAAAAAGAAGGACATGATCCAGCGCTTCATCCCGAAGCTTAGCCGCCTCAATAAAGATTTTCAGCTGGTCCTTGACCTTATCTTGACCAATATATTCATGTAAATATTGCGGGCGCAGCGTCCGTTCAACGGCCTCTTCATCGCCCATGATTTCATTGTCTAAAATTCTACTCATACAGTCTATTATAGCAAAAAATGATACCTTCGGTACTATAAATAGAATGTGTTTTTTAAAGATCCTGGTTCTCACTTGCGTTCGAACTGCGTCAACGTACCTAAGCTCACTAACGTTTGTAAAAAATAAGGAACGTAGTTTTCACTCCGCTCAAACTGCATCAATGTACCTAAGCTCACTAACGTTTGTAAAAAATAAGGAACGTAGTTTTCGCTTCGCTCAAACTGCATCAATATCTCTAAATTCGGTTGAACTCTCTGAGTTCACCTCATTAAGAGATATAGAAAAGCCACCGGTTTTGGTGGCTCTTATAGGGAGATTATTATGAAAAAGTTTTAGGAGTTTTATCATTCAAAGTTAGGAGGTCTTTGATGATGGTATTAGTATACGATAGGAAGCTTAAACTTTCCTTATAGTTTTTCTAAAAAATTTTTTTCGAGAAAAAGAGGATGTCCCAAGCAAGGATTTCACATTCTTGTTTGGGTCACCCCTTTCCTCCTTATTTCTTAGCGATGGCATGGTAGCTAGTCTTGCTGGTGAAGACTTGACCTGCTCTCAAGATGACCTTTTCAGCCTGATCACTGTGAATGGCATCTGGCACTGTTTGGAATTCTAGAGCCAAGCCATTGTGCTGCACCATTGGTTGGCCTTGCAGATGAACCGTTTCGTCTACGAAATTGGCTGAATATACCACCAAGGCTGGGGCTTCTGACTTGAAGGTCAAGAAACGTCCAGATGGCTGATGGTAAAGAAAGCCAGCATTTTCATGCCCTTCTGGAAGAGCAAATGGATGGTCTAATCCTTCTACCAGGCGGATTTGCGGATCAGAGTCCTTAAAAAGATCCTCCAAGAGCATGGCTTGGTAGAGATGCTGGACAACCGGACTTTCTCTATCCACGGTCTGAAGAGGAACACCGTCTGGATGGATAGGGTAAAGCCCTTGATGGTTGATCTGAAAGACATGGTCATTGATCGGCTGGGTGAAGTTCCCAGATAGGTTGAAATAGCTGTGGTTGGTCGGGTTGACCAAGGTATCTTGATCCGTTTCTACCCGATAGGCAATCTCAAGTTCACCATCTTCCGTCAAACCATAGGTTACCCAGATCTTGAGATTTCCAGGGAAACCGCCGGTACCATCTGCACGCTCTGTATACAGAGTGATTTCCTGATCCGTTACCGACTCAACGCTAAACAAGGCACTGTCCCAGCCCGTCGGTCCACTGTGGTTGCAGTTAGCACCGTTATTAGCTTCCAAATGATAGGTCTCTCCATTAAGTTCAAAACTTGCCCCTGCAATCCGGCCTGCTACCGGGCCAATACTAGCCCCATATTTAGGGCTATTGCCCACATAGTCCTCAAAGCGATCAAAGCCTAGAATAATATTCGTAAACTGATCTTCTTTATCCGGTGTCACATATTCTAAAATCGTCGCCCCATAGGTCATGACAGATAATTGGTAGCCCTTATCATTTTCGAGGCGATAAGCCCGAACCTCTTGATTCTGCCATTCCCCAAACACGCTTTCTTGATACTGTTTCACAAACCTTCTCCTCTCACTGTTTTTCTCCATCGTATCAGTTTCACAAGAAGAAACACTCCACTTTTTATAGAAAATTAGTGGCTATTCTTTATGAAATGGATGGATGATTACCCCTTGAACAACCCGATTGACGGTACCAGTCGGTGAAGGTGTGTCTGGGCGATTTTGCACCTTGAGCGAAGTCAAGAGAGAAATCAATTGACCATAGATAATGTATGGGAAGGCACGGTAGATATCTAATGAGTCTGCAGAAGCTTCTACTAACACTTCTCGTACATGCTCGATCCCTGCAGCTTGATTGGTCAAGAGGACGACCTGACGGGCAATCTGATCCCCTGCAACTTCTCGAACCAAGTCCAGATCATACTGTCGGGTATAAGGATCAATGGATCCAAAGACCAAGACGAGTGTCTGATCATTGATGAGGGATTTCGGTCCATGACGGAAGCCGACAGGACTCTCGTACATGGTCGCGATTTTTCCTGCAGTCAATTCCAAAATCTTGAGCTGGGCTTCATGGGCTAGCCCAAAGAAAGGCCCCGCTCCTAGATAGATCACGCGCTCAAAGTCTAGATCGACCACTTCCTTGACCTCGCGATCTTTCTCCAAGACCTGCTCTGACAGATGAATCAATTCTTCTACCCGTTTTTCTTTGGTTTTTTCCTCACTTGGATCAAAGACCAAGAGAGCTGTCAGGAGCATAGAGGTAAAGCTCGAAGTCATGGCAAAGCCAGCATCATTGGTTTCTTTTGGTTGGAGAAGCAAAAGGTTGCGCTCATCTCCGTGGGCATGCTGGGCCAGTTTTCCTTCTTCCGCACAAGTAATGGTAATCTGATAGAGTTCATCGACCAAGTCTTGAGCTAACTCAACTGTCGCAACACTTTCAGGCGAGTTGCCACTTCGTGCAAAGGAAACCAAGACAGTCACCACTTCTTTTTTGAAATAGGTTTGTGGATGCGCCACGATATCGGTCGTCGCAATGGATTGGAAATTCCAATGCCGTTCATCGTGCACTTCCTGCAAGTAAGGAACCAAAGTATCCCCCACATATGCTGAGGTCCCAGCCCCTGTCAGGATGACCTTGATATAGGCATGCTCTTGGCCAATCTTATCTAAGAAAGCTTTTATTTCCGCTTGTCTTTCTTGGTACAAGCGAGCCGTTTCCTTCCAAACTGCTGGTTGTTGGTAGATCTCACGTGTTGTGATCTCTGCCCCTAGCTCCTGCAAGTCTTCTTTTGTATAGTCTAACATAGAAACTGTTGTTCCTTTCTACAATCTAACATTGATAAATGGGAAAGGAGCCTGAGATGATACTCCCAGACTCCCTACCAACCTACTCATCTTCATCATCATCAAGGTTTGACAAGAGGTCATTGACCTTGACAATACTTTCTTTTGCACGTTCAGGGTAGTCCCCTTCGCTACCAGTCAGACTGCTATTGATGAATTCGATAACCATCGGAAGATTCATCCCTGCGTATAAGTCAATCGCACGTCCTTCAAGGATCAAGCGGCTCACAGTGTTGCAAGGAGTCCCTCCTAATAGATCTGCAAATACAATATAGTCTTCTAGACCTTGAACTGTTGCTTCAAATTTAGCAGTAAAGTCTTCTGGCCCTTCTTCTGGTAAAAGTGCAACTGTATGAATGTTGTCTTGTGGTCCCATAATCATTTCTGTACTGGCTTTGAGCTCTTCACAGAAGCGACCATGACTGACCAATACTAGGTGTTTTGCCATACCTTACTCCATTATGCCATTCCAAAGAAGAAGTGGCCAAATGCTGAGAATGCGATTGCTGCAAGGATGATGAGCAAGATAGCTTTTGTAGAGTTCATACCCTTACGTCCAAGCAACCAGTAGATTACACCTGTGATGATAGCTGGTACCAAACGCGGGAAGATAAGGTTGAGCATATCTTGAATTTCAATCGCTTTGTCCCCAATGTGTGGAGTCCAAGAAACTTCAACACCAATCATGCTAGCAATCAAGGCACCAACCATGAAGATACCCAGAACGGCAGCTGCATCGATCAAAGCTGTCAAGGTACTTTGCATGTTGTTGATGAGGTTAACCCCTTCTTTATAGGCAAATTCCAATTGTTTCCAACGGAAAATGTCATAAGCAACTGCCACAGCGATCCACAAGAAGATACCGGCTGGGTTTCCTGCAACAGCCAAAGTTGCTGCGATTGAACCCATAATAGCTGGTACCAATGATCCAAAGATTGAGTCTCCAAGAGGAGCGAATGGTCCCATGAGACCTGTCTTGATCCCGTTCACCGCATCTTTTGATTTGACACCATCTTTTTCTTCCAAAGCAAGGTCAAAACCAGTGATAAGGGTGTGGAAGAATGGTGAAGTATTGAAGAATTGCGTATGCAATTTCATCATTTCTTTCAATTCTGGAGTGCCATCACCATACATTTTACGCAACTGAGGTAAAAGCATATAAAGGTAACCAGAAGCCTGCATCCGTTCGTAGTTCCAACCCAATTGGAAGGTGAAGAGGCTACGTTTATTGATTTGTTTAAAATCTTCTTTTGTTAGTTTGTAATTAGAATTCGTCATCTTCAATTTCCCCGCTTTCTGATTCAGTTACTGGAGCAGCTACGACTGTACGTTGACTGTTTTTGAAGTGTTGTACTGCAAGGAAGATACCGATGATGGCAACCCCAATCATAGATACACTCTTGAAGTTGTTAACAAAAGTAATAGCTTGTTCTTTTGGAAGTTTAGCGAACACTTCAGAACCAACAATGCTAGACACTGCAGCACCAAGGCTTTGAACATTGCTATAAAGCACTGTCAACATTGCTGTTAAGCCAAAGCCAAGTGCTAAGTAGTGAAGGTTACGACGAACAGGAAGGTAACGAAGCAAGATCGCAAATCCAAGACCTGGAAGCATTTGACCTGCAAGTTTCAGACCGTTTGCCAACCATTGTACATTAGCAAGACCTGTAACAACAGTTTCTACGAAAGATCCACCAAAAGCAAGAGCGAAGAAGACCGGAAGGGCACGAGAAAGAGCCCAAGGAATCGCTCCAAGAAGGTAGTTGCGTTCGATACCTTTGTAGTCAAAGCGGTCGATTGCAGCATCTACACGGTGAGCGAAGTAAGTTGTAGTCATACGACCAAGAATATCAAAGTAGGTCAACAAAGTTGCTACTGGCACAGCGATTGTAGCAATAGCAATCTCTGGATCAATCCCTTTCGCTACTGAGAAGGCAGTCGCAAGAACGGCACCAGAAGTGGCGTCAATACGAGAAGCACCACCGAAAGTACCAACACCGAGCACTGTCAATTGAAGAGAAGCTCCGATAAATAGACCTGTCTTTAAATCTCCCATAACAAGTCCTGTAATGAAACCAGCAAAGACTGGTGATCCTGCTGATGAAACAATCGTCAACTCATCACAGATTTGATAAGCTGAGTACAAAGTAAGTAGTAAAATTTGCCACCATTGTATCATGACAATTTCCTCCTAAAAATTTTCTTTTACTTTAATAACTTCATAAAGTCTTCTGCAGTGTCGTTTGGCACCATCTGAGACGTAATCTTTACACCTTTTTCGTGGATCTTGTTGAAATCTTCCACATCCGCGTCCACCACATTGATCGAGCGGGTAATCGCGCGTGTCTCATCAGATTGAGACATATTGCCGACATTCAGCGTTTCAAGCTGAACGCCTGCTTCGATCAAACGAAGGAAACGATCAGGTTTACGAGCTACGATAAAGAGTCGTTGGCTATCATATTTTCCAGCCAAGATATTTTCCGCAGCCTTTGCGACTGGCAAGATACTGAGCTTAACACCAGGTGGTGTCGCTAGTTTCAAGCCACTTTTTTCAATATCATTTTGAGCGACTTCATCATCGATCACCATGATACGTGAAACATTTAGTTTGGTAGTCCAAAGATTGGCTACCTGCCCGTGGATCAAACGTCCATCGATACGGCATCCTACAATAGTCATAAGTTTTCCCCCTTTACTTCTTTGAATGTAGGTTGTTGAACAAGTTCAAGTGTCTCTTGGTAACGCCCTTCTGTCTCAAAGACGATCAGGCTATTGGCTCCTTCTTTGAGGAAACCATGAGGCACGTAAAGTGAAGTGGTCGGTCCGACCTCCCAGAAGCGGCCAAGGTTGTGGCCGTTGACAAAGACGACCCCTTTCCCAAATCCTGTCATATCCAGATAAGTGTCAAGGGTGTGGTCCAGCTGAAAATCATATCGGTAAAATGCTGGAGCACCTGCCTGCCATTCCTTTGAAAAATCGAGCTGACTGAGATCTTGTAAATCCAGTGGGTACTGCTTCCAATGAAGGTGGAAATGCAAATCCACACAGACACCTGTGCGAATGCCCTTGTGCTGGCTATCAGCTAAGAGCTTGTGCCCATAGTTGACACGGCCCATATTCTCAAGCAAGATTTTTAAATTCGTAACCGCTTTCTTTTTTCCTTTGATAAAAAGATCTTCACCGATCTCTGTTTGGTATTGTGTTGCTACATGTTGATCATCTAGGTAAATCTGTACCCGATCCCGACCATCAATGATACGCAATTTTTCTTCTTCCGCATCCAACTCAAGGTCTGTCTCATATAGGAGATAACCTGTGGTTTGCCCCAACTCTTCCATCTTTTCGGGATAAAGGCTTGTCTCAACCTGAGCCAGATTGTCCAGATTCCCAAAAAGACTAGTCTTGGCTGCCAATTGCAAGGTTTGTTCTGGCAAACACTCTTTGATGAGTGGTTCTTGCTGTGGGTATTCTGGATAATAGGTCGCCATCATTTTTTGAATAGCATAATACTTCTCCGTCGGATTGCCCTGCTCATTGAGCAAAGCCCCATAGTCATAGGATGTCACCTGTGGCAAATCAAGCGTCCCCCGAGCTGAGCACCCATTCATGAAGCCAAAATTGGTTCCGCCATGAAACATGTAGAGATTGATGGAGCCGAGCTCCAAGACCTCATGGACAGCTTCTGCCAACTCTTCTGGCTCCCTTTGAATCACAGGTTCTTTCCAGCGGGTAAACCAGCCATCCCAGAATTCCATACACATCAAAGGCCATTTTTTGCCGTATTCGTCAAAGAATTCTTTCATTTGACCAAAGTTATAGGCTGCTTTGGAACCGAAGTTTCCCGTCACGAAGAGGTCTTCTTCAATCAGGGTTCCTGTTCTTAGCGTTGCTCGCCATGGACCATCCGATGTAAAGAGGGGACAGGTCACGCCTTTTTCCTTCATCAAATCCCGAATGGCACGAAGATAATCCTTATCCTCTCCATAAGAGCCGTACTCATTTTCCACCTGCATCATGAGGATTGGACCACCCTGATCCACTTGGTAGGGTGTCAACAAGCCAAGCAAGCGATCATAATAACGATCCACTGATTCGATAAAGGCTGGGTCAGATGAGCGGATTCGCAGGTCTTCTTCTAAGAGCCAGGCTGGTAATCCACCAAATTCCCACTCTGCACAGATAAAGGGCGACGGCCTTACAATCATGTAAAGTCCTAGGGACTGGGCTGTTTGGATGAAACGCTCTAGATCCAATCGACCACTAAAGTCAAATTCCCCTTTGCGAGGTTCATGCGCATTCCAAGGGACATAAGTCTCAACCGTGTTAAAACCCAAAGCCTTTAGATTATACAAGGAATGATACCAGTCTGCTGGGTCAATTCGGAAATAATGGATCGCTCCGGACAAAATCTTGAAGGGTTGACCTTTTAAATAGAAAGCATCGCGAATCTCAAAAACTCCCATAAACGCCCCCCTTTCTTATATGTAACCCTTTTCAGTTATTAATATAATAAATTTTTTAAAAAATGTCAACACTTTTAGAAAAAATATGTTAAAATAGGGTTAAATAAGAGAAATCTAAAGAGAGGTAGCACTATGGCAATTCCAAAGTACCAACACATCAAAGATGAATTGAAACAGCAAATTATCTCAGGAAAATTTGAAAATGGAGATAAATTTTATACTGAAGCTGAACTCATCAAAATTTATGATGTTAGCTCTATCACCGTTGTCCGTGCTTTGAACGACCTCGCTGCCGATGGCTACATTGTACGCCAGCAAGGAAAAGGGACCTTTGTTTCTCGTGCTCGAAAACACAAACTGGTTGAATTTTCAGATGTTGAAACCTTCCCAATCCAAAAGGCCAAAGTCAAAGTTCTCTCTATTAAACGCGGAAATACCTTGAGTATCCTAGACAAGCTAGGCCTCAACCCAACGCAATTTTACTATAAGATCGAACGGACACGCCAGACTGGGGATGATACCTATATCTTCCACCAAACCTATGTTCCTGAACAATACATCAATCCAAACTATCCAAATTTGGAATACTACAGCTCTATCTATGATCGCTTCAAAGAAGACTATCACATTCATATGAATGATGAGCACTTCGAAGAAATCAATGAAATCGTCTTTCCTACACCGAGCAAGGTGGCTAAAGTTTTGGAGATCGATGAAAATTTCCCAACTGTTAAACAAGTGAAGACGACCAAGTTAGAAGCTACTGGCCAAATCCTTGAATACACGGAAACCTACAAACGCGGTGACTACTACAAGATTAAATTCATCTCCTGTGACCGCGATCACTAAGAAGCAAAAAGACTGAGACAGCTCGGTCTTTTTATATGTACATTGTAACATATTGAAAACGGTTTCTAAAGACCTCTTTA
Organism: Streptococcus parasanguinis; assembly: GCF_019929185.1. GTDB lineage: Bacteria > Bacillota > Bacilli > Lactobacillales > Streptococcaceae > Streptococcus > Streptococcus parasanguinis_O. The sequence goes on along the minus strand of NZ_JAHZPC010000009.1, from coordinate 29,204 downwards.
AAAATATATATAATTAGTGATAGTTTAGCTATAAAAAGTTTAAAAATGAGAGTGGGACAGAAATCGGTAATTCGTTAGAATTCGATTTCGTCGTCCCTCCTCCGCACAGTTGAGTAGGGCTGTAAAAGCTGATGAAATCAGCGTAGTAGAGCCCACTCAACCACTGCGTCTTGCTCGACAATCCAAGAACAATTAAGAGGCTAGGACTTTTGTCTCAGCCTCTTTCGTCTATTTTTCAAATTCCCGTTTTTCTTGCGATTAGTCACCCAAACCGATGCGTTCAAAGATCTCATCTACCCGTTTGGTATAGTAAGTTGGGTTGAAGATTTCGTCGATTTCTTCTTGAGTGAGGCGTGAAGTCACTTCTGGATCCGCTTCAAGAAGTGGTTTGAAGTCTACTTGGTTATCCCATGATTGGGCAGTCTTCGGTTGAACAAGGTCGTAAGCTTGCTCACGCGTCATACCTTTTTCAATCAAAGTCAGCATGGCACGTTGGCTGAAGATGAGACCAAAGGTTGAATTCATGTTACGGATCATGTTTTCTGGGAAGACCGTCAAGTTCTTAACGATGTTTCCGAAACGATTGAGCATGTAGTCAATCAAGATGGTTGTGTCTGGTGCGATGATGCGCTCAGCTGATGAATGTGAGATATCCCGTTCGTGCCAAAGAGAGACATTCTCATAAGCTGTCACCATGTGCCCACGGATCACACGCGCAAGACCAGTCATGTTTTCAGAACCGATTGGGTTGCGTTTGTGAGGCATTGCTGAAGACCCTTTTTGACCTTTGGCAAAGAACTCTTCCACTTCCCGTTGTTCTGATTTTTGAAGACCACGAATTTCAGTTGCCATACGTTCGATAGATGTTGCGATGCTAGCAAGAACTGCAAAGTACTCAGCGTGAAGATCACGAGGAAGTACCTGTGTAGAGATTTCTTGAGCACGGATACCCAATTTATCGCAGACGTATTTTTCAACGAATGGTGGGATGTTGGCAAAGTTACCAACCGCACCAGAAATCTTACCAGCTTCCACGCCAGCAGCCGCATGCTCGAAACGCTCGATGTTACGTTTCATTTCGCTATACCAAGTTGCCAATTTAAGACCAAAAGTTGTCGGCTCAGCGTGCACACCATGAGTACGACCCATCATGATAGTGAACTTGTGTTCTTTCGCTTTGTCAGCGATGATGTTGAGGAAGTTTTCAAGGTCCTTGCGGATGATGTCGTTGGCTTGTTTGTATAGGTAACCATAGGCAGTATCCACCACGTCAGTAGAAGTCAAACCATAATGAACCCACTTGCGCTCTTCACCAAGCGTTTCAGAAACCGCACGTGTGAAGGCCACCACATCGTGACGTGTTTGCTGCTCGATTTCCAAAATACGGTCGATGTCAAAGTCCGCTTTTTCGCGAATTAAAGCCACATCTTCCTTAGGGATTTCTCCCAACTCAGCCCATGCTTCGTCCGCCAAGATTTCCACCTCAAGCCAAGCACGGTATTTATTTTCTTCAGTCCAAATGTTCGCCATTTCTGGGCGGCTATATCTATCAATCATGTTTAATTTTCCTTTCTTTTGATGTTTTACATCAGTTAGCAACCGACAGTCGCTTTATTCAAATTCTTCTTTCCCAATCCACACAGATGGATAATGATCCAGTGTATTCAAATCCGTATCCAGCGGAACATCATAGATAGCTAAATAGTTTTCAGGATATTGAGCAGTCAGCTCTTCATACTTAGCTTTCACTTTTTCATGATCACTACTAGCATACAAGACTTCGACGACTGCTCCTGTCTTGTCCTTCTCAACAAAAGCATTGACAATGAGTTGAATCATAAAACCTCCTAAATCGAAATACCCTTCATATTTGCTTCCAGAATAGGCATCTTGACACCTAACTCCTGACCAGTCTGATAAACACTTTGACAACAATAGAAGATGTCCTGTTTGTCATTGTGCAAGGTCATGATTTTTCGAGTTAGCTCATTTTTCGCAAACATGACTTTCATGGCTTTGCCGGCTATCCAAGCGGGAATTTTGTAAGGTAAGAGTTCAGCTTTGTAAAGCTTCAAATTCACGCCACGCGCTTCTACGACTTTCAAAGCCTCTCGAATGGCCTTGATGGCCAATGACAATTCCGATGAACTATTCATCAAATTCAAAGCCAATTCTTCTGGTTTTTCCAAATTTCCTGAACGAGCAGCTGTCGAAGTGACACCCGCATTAATCGCCATGTGAATCCAAATCCATTCGACCATATCATGAGGTACTTCCCACTTCAAATCTGCAGAAGTCAGTAAAGTCGTCAAATCAGAATAGTTAGAAATGTGTGCTTTTTGCTCAGCTTCTAGCATTAAATGGTCAAACAAGACACCATCCAAATGGTCCTCCTGCATGTGACCTCCAGCTGTCGGAAAGGCCAGAATATAGTCGTAATCCCCTGCCCACTCTTGGACCTCTTTTCGAGTATCCCAGAAATTGCAGAAGAAAACAAGGGTACCTTTGATATTATTTTTTCGCAAGGTCTCCACAGCTTCTTTGACACACCCATGACGCACACTCAGAAAAATAAAATCATATTCCGAATCAGCTTCCGCCACATGAACCTCATAGGTATCATGCTTGTTCTCACCCTTGGAACGATAGCGACCATCTAGCAGATCAACCGACAACTCCTTCGGAGCTGTGCTTTTCTTACTATCTCTCAGCACGTGTTCCACTTGATGGCCTGCTTTTTGAAAGGCGTAGGCATAAGTGGTTCCGATGACTCCAAGTCCTAGAATCGCTATTTTCACTTAAAAATCAATCCCTTTCCAGCAGTGGTTATATGGTTTCTCTTGTTTAAACAAAGAGTTGACGATGAGTTGAATCATATATTTCCCACATTCAATTTAAAGACTATTCTTCCTCAGAATCTTCGTAAACACAAAATTCAATCGAAAGTTTTATAGGGCGACTTGTTAATCCACAACTCTTTATATAATCATAGACCTCATCATCATCGAGGATATGCTTTATAACTAGTCGATTATTTGTTATCTCTACAACATGAATCCCTTCTGTATCAGGAATTTCTGGAATCTCTACATCGTCCGCATAAGTAAATGTTAGAGTAGTAATGTCATCATCGAATACATCATCGAATTCTTCTACCATTTTAAAAATCAATCCCTTTCCCAAATTCAACCACATTATCTGGTTCATCACTAAACAAAGTCACATGTCCCATTTTGCGGTTGTGCTTTGCTTCTAGTTTACCATATAAGTGGAGGTGAGCGCTTGGATTTTCTGTCACATATATTTCAGCAGCCTCGACATGTTGGCCGAGAACATTGAGCATAACAGCTGGTGCATGAAGGTGAATTGCTGGGAGTGGTGCTCCGAGAACGCCCAAGATATGGGTATCAAACTGGGAGAAGTCGCAGGCTTCGATTGAGTAATGACCTGAGTTGTGTGGACGTGGCGCAATTTCGTTGACAATGATGTCATCAGCTGTCGCAAACATTTCTACACAAAGTGTACCAGAAAGGTTCAGTTGTTCTGCGATTCGCACTGCCATGACTTTGGCTTTTTCAGCTAGACTTTCTGAAATGCGAGCAGGCACAATGGTTTTTGAAAGAATGTTGTTGCGGTGGATATTTTCCTGAACGGGAAAGACTGTCACATCCTTGCCATTTCCAGACACGATGACTGAAATCTCAAGGTCAAAGTTGACAAATTCTTCCAAGACACAGTCTGCTGAATCGGCTAAAGTGTATGCTTCTTCCAAGTCTGCTTCTGAACGAATAACCTTTTGACCATGGCCATCGTAACCACCGGTCGCAGTCTTGAGGACATAATTTTTCGACAGGTCAATATCTGCCAAATCCTGGCTTGAGGTCACGACCTTGTAAGGAGCCACAGTGACTTGGGCCTTGTTAGAAAGAAAATCCTTCTCAAAGATTCGATTTTGAGAAATGCGGAGCAGGTCTGTTCCTTGAGGGAGTTGTCCTTCCTTGATAACAGCATCCAAACCGTCAGCATCCACATTTTCAAATTCATAAGTGAGAACATCACAGCAATCTGCCAACTGACGAAGGGCATCCACGTCGTCGTAAGGGGCCACGATGATTTCCGCCACGCGGGAGGCTGGACAATCAGCTGCTGGGTCCAAGGCGATGACCTTGTGACCCATGTAAATAGCAGAAATGGCCATCATCTGACCAAGCTGACCGCCACCGATGATGCCAATGGTTTTAGTTGAGCTCATTGGTAGACTCCTCTGCGATTTTTCCTTGTTCTTCTGCGAAATCCGCTAACGCTGTCGCAATAGCCTGGTCCTCTACTGAAAGAAGACGGAGGGCAAAGAGGGCTGCGTTTGTCGCTCCTGCTTCACCAATGGCCATTGTTGCCACAGGCACGCCACCCGGCATCTGAACGATAGAATAGAGCGAATCCACACCGCTAAGGGCACGTGATTTGACGGGTACCCCGATAACTGGAAGGGTTGTTTTAGCAGCAACCATACCTGGCAAGTGAGCAGCGCCACCCGCACCCGCGATGATGACCTTGATGCCACGGCTACGTGCTTCTTCCGCATGTTTGAACATGAGGTCTGGTGTCCGGTGAGCAGAGACAACTTTCTTTTCGTAAGCGACGCCGAAGTTGTCGAGGACTTCAGCAGCTTTTTGCATGGTTGCCCAGTCAGATTTTGAGCCCATGATGATGGAAATTACTGGTTTCATTTTTAATCCTTTTTCTTTTTTTGATAATGTTCTTAGGTGGTGGGGACGGAAGCAAACCTTCGGTTTCATTCCTAAACTTTGAGCCTAAGGTCTCAAAGTTTCCCCCGACCAGAACAGATGCTGTTCCGGTCTTTTCACCATGGCGACCATTATCGGGTTTAGCGACTTCGTCGCGCTATTCTTGTACTTCTACTTTATCGCCTTGCTACCGATATCATTTCGATAGAAGAGGCCTTCTGTGTTTTGTTTGTTGAGTTCGTTGTAGATAATGTTTTGGCCGTCTTTGACGGTATCTGCTGTTGTGACGAGCATGTAGACACGTCCTCCGTTTGAAAGGAGGTCTTGACTATTTTCAGCGAATTTGGCACCAGCATAGTAAGTAATTATGTCGCCCTCTGTCTTGGCTGGAAGCTTGACACCCTTCTCATAAGCGAGTGGGTAGCCGTTTGATGCTACAACTACGCCCAGTGTCACACCCTTGTCCGTCCAAGTAATGGCCGGCTCTTTGCCATCCAAAATATCAGTAATATTTTGTGCAAAATCAGATGTCAAACGAGGCAAGATAATTTGTGTTTCAGGATCGCCAAAACGAGAGTTGAACTCGATGACTTTCGGTCCATCAGCTGTCAAGATTAGCCCCGCGTAAAGGACACCAAGATACGGACGACCTTCTTTGATCATGCCTTCAAGAACTGGCTTAACAATGGTGTCAACCGCTGTGTCAACCACGCTCTGTGGCAAGTGAGGAACTGGCGCATAGGCACCCATCCCGCCAGTGTTAGGGCCTTTGTCGCCATCGTAGGCACGTTTGTGGTCCTGTGCCGTTGGCATAATGTAGAACTTATCACCATTGACAAAGGCAAAGAGAGAGAACTCTTCCCCGTCAAGGAATTCCTCGATGACCACGCGCGCGCCTGAATCACCGAATTTATTGTCCAAAAGCATCTCATGAGCGGCTTCAACTGCTTGCTCAACTGTCTCCGCAACGACGACACCTTTCCCAAGGGCCAAGCCATCTGCCTTGACGACGATTGGAGCGCCTTTTTCTTCGATGTAGGCCTTGGCTTCCTCGAAATCTGAAAAGGTTCCATAAGCTGCTGTCGGAACGTCGTATTTGACCATGATTTCCTTAGCAAAATCCTTAGACCACTCCAGCTCAGCTGCAGCCTTGGTCGGACCAAAAGCCTTGAGACCAGCTGCATTGAAATCACCCACGATACCAGCTGCAAGGGCATCATCTGGACCAATGAAGGTCCAAGCAACATCATTCGCTTTTGCGAAGTCAATCAGCTTAGAATGTTCGGAAATTCCGATATTGATCAAATCCAGACCGTCTAATCGCATCCCGTCATTACCAGGAGCCACAAAAACCTGCTCAACGTCTGTAGACTCCAACAATTTCTTGGCAATCGCATGCTCACGACCGCCAGATCCAACAACCAAAAGTTTCATCTCGAACCTCTTTTGCGAATTATTTTATTAAATTATATCATAATCGTTCGTTTTATTCTAATGATTTCAGCAAAAGTCTCCTATTCCCAGTAGAATCCAAACATTTTTTGCTATTTTCTCCTATTTCTCATTTTTTTCCGAATAGTATAGGTGAGACCTACTAATTGACGAAAAGGAGTATTATGCAAACGATCAAAAAATTTGTTGTACTGACTTGTGCGACATGGGGGATGCAAGCCTCTATTGCCCATGCAGATCAAGCGACCAATGCTATCTATGCCGAAAAAGGGCAGCTAGTGATTCATCTTGGAAACGTCCCGGATAAGTATCAAAAGATCCAAGTTCCCGTCTGGTCTGACCAAAATGGTCAAGATGACCTGATTTGGTATCCTGTGGAACGCAGTGACAAGGGATTTGACCTACAAGTGCCATTGACCAACCATTCTGATCAAGCCGGACTTTATCATGTCCATGTCTATGGGGTGGAGGCAAATGAGCAGCTAACCGGACTTTACCCTCTCACGACCAGAGTCCAGCAAAAAGACCTGGCTTCCTCCCAACCCAAGATTACGATCACACCCATCTCCTCACAAGAATTTGAGGTAGACCTAAAGTTGTTTGAAGACGTTGACGAGATTGTCTTCCCCATCTGGTCTGAAGAAAATGGGCAGGATGATCTGGTCTGGTATCCCGCAAAGAAGATTGCACCTGGACATTTCCAACTGCGCTTTCAAGCTCAAAAACACAAGGGAAGCGGGCTATTTCATCTCCACGTCTACCAGAAAAGCCAGGGACAACTAAAAGGGCTATTCCCCACTACCTTTCAAGTGGAAAAGACAAGGCCAAAGCTCACGCCACTCGCGACACATCCGGGAAACACCTATCCGATCGGTGAATGTACCTGGGGAGCCAAAGAATTAGCCCCTTGGGCCCACAACTGGTGGGGAAATGGCGGCATGTGGGCAGCTAGTGCACGCACTGCGGGATTCCGGACAGGAGACATCCCAGAGGTCGGTGCCATCGCCTGTTGGGACAATGGGGGATATGGGCATGTCGCCTTAGTTACGGACGTCGAACATGACCAAAAAATTCAGATCCAAGAGGCTAATTACAACGGCCATCGCTATATCGACAACTTCCGTGGTTGGTTCGATCCGACCAATCCCGTCTGGGGAACCGTCACCTATATCTATCCAGATTAAGGTCTTCTTTATTAGCAGAAAAGACACTCATCGTTGAATGAGTGCCTTTTTTGATTAATGTCTAAAATGACTCACGCCTGTAAAGATCATGGCCAATCCGTATTTATCCGCCGCTTCGATAGTCATTAACCAGTTATATCAGAAAGGTTAAAAAGTAGCTCTCATTTAATCGTTTTTCATTTCGCGTATTTTTCTAGATGTGTTTGAATTTTTGGCATGATGAGATGCATGATTTTAAGATTCGTAAAAGCTATTACCATGGCCAATAAAAGATAGACAACGACTGATAACAAAGAAATGTCAGAAGGCCAATAGTGGAAAATAATCATTAGAACCATTGGCAATTCTAGGGTTACCGTGACGACTCCAGGAACATAGCCCCTAAATTGCAGGCACATGATATAATGGATTATGAAATGAGCTGTATAAGCTATTACAAAAGATAAATAGAGTAAACTGTTGTGAGTTATTTGGCAGAATCCAGAAATAAACACCAGGATGATAAATTCTTCGAACACACCTACTGCAAAAGCGGAACCTTGCGTAACGGAACCAAAGAACGGTTTCTTAAAAGTTTCTAACTTTTGATGATGCCGTGTTTTCCACAAGGGCATAAAAATTATTTCTTCAAAATCATGTAAAATAAATAAAATAGGCAGCATCCAAACATTAAAAAGAATGCTCATACCTTTACCTCCTTAATAACAACTAACAATTGTACAATGTTAAGAATAAATGATAATCATATATCACGCGCAACACTTTTAGTATAAAGATAAACTGTTACAAAAACAAGAGGTTAAGAGATATTGGCACAGTTTGACCAAAAGTGTGACAGGAAAGGAAAAATACCATGGAATATCAAACGCGACAATGGCTGGAGGAAGCCTTGTTCGATTTATTAGCAACTAAGAAGTCTCTCCAAAATATCAGCATTGCTGAACTCAGCGAGCATGCTCAGATTGCCAGACGAACATTTTATCGTTATTACCATTCAAAAGACGAAGTTCTTACGAACTATTTAGACCGCTTAATTCAATACTATATTATCGAACTTCAAACAGCAAAACTGACTAATTTTGAAGATTTAGTGAACCTTTTCTTTCAGTATTGGAGCCAGTACACTGAGCCATTAAAAATTTTGCAAGACGCAAACTTACTCGTGCTTATCTTGCAAAGGTCTTACGATAAGCTTCCTGCTACTTATACCACTGTCATGGCACCTTGGCACATCACAAATAGTGATCAAAGACAAATCAACTATGATATTAGATTCATTACCGGCGGTCTCTACAATATTTTTGATGAATGGTTAAAAGGAGATTATAAAGCCATGCCTATTAACGAGCTAGTCACAACAACCTTAAACACCATAAAACGTATAAAAAATAGTTAAGTGAGAAACTGAGTTTTTCGAGATTCGTCATGAACAGCTCTAACAAATCATTTTAATAATTTCTAACACTAAAATGCTTATTGTTTTAGATATACAAAAAGAGAAGACAACTTACGTCTTCTCTCGTTGTTAGCGATAAATCATTTATCACAGTTGATAATGAGCTAATTTTTAAATACCCATCAATGTCTAAAATGTCTCACTCCTGTGAAGATCATGGTCAAGCCGTATTTATCAGCCGCTTCGATTGACTCTTGGTCACGAACTGATCCACCTGGCTGGATGATCGCTTTAATCCCTGCTTTAGCGATTTCTTCCACATTATCTGCAAATGGGAAGAAGGCATCTGAAGCAAGAACAGCACCATCAAGACGGTCTTTGGCTTGGTCAATAGCGATGCGGACAGATGCCACACGATTGGTTTGACCTGGGCCAACCCCAAGGGTCATGTGGTCATTGGTCACGATGATCCCATTTGATTTGACGTACTTGATCGCCTTCCAAGCAAACTCAAGAGCTGTCGCTTCTGTCTCAGTTGGTTGGCGTTTCGTCACCACTTGCCAGTCAGCTGGACTTTCTTTCACCACGTCTTGGTTTTGAACGAGGAGACCACCAACAACACCAGTGTATTCTGCTTCCACTTCACTAGCGTCTTGAGCATCAAATGGCAAGGCTAGGATGCGCAAGTTTTTCTTCTTAGTTGTCAAGATTTCAAACGCTTCATCTGTATAGCTTGGCGCAATGATGATTTCAAGGAAAACACCGTGCATTTTTTGTGCTGTCGCAGCATCCACTTCACGGTTGAGGACTACAATACCACCAAAGATTGATACTGGATCAGACTCATAAGCATAGTCCCAAGCCGTTTCGATATCGTCAGCTTGACCAATCCCACATGGGTTCATGTGTTTCAAAGCCACAACGGTTGGACGGTCTTTAAAATCACGGATGATCCGGATAGCGGCATCAGCGTCACGGATATTGTTGAAGGACAATTCTTTACCGTTCAACTGTTTCGCTGAAGCGATGGAGTAATCCGTTGGCAAAGCTTTTTGGTAGAAGTCTGCATCCTGTTGAGGGTTTTCACCGTAACGCATTGGTTGCTTGAGATCATAAGTCAATGTGAGTTTTTCAGGTTTTTCTTCACCCACTTGAGCAGTGAAGTATTCTGCGATCAAAGCATCATAGGCTGCTGTGTGACGGAAGACTTTCGCTGCCAAACGTTGACGAGTTTCGTAACTTGTTTCGCCGTTGGCTGCCAATTCGTCCAAAACCACAGCATAGTCAGCAGGATCTACCACAACTGTTACGCTAGCGTGGTTCTTCGCTGCCGAACGAAGCATAGATGGCCCACCGATATCGATATTCTCCACCGCATCCGCATAAGTCACATCTGGCTTGAGGATAGTTTCCTTGAATGGGTAAAGGTTGACCACAACAAGGTCGATCAATTCGATCTTGTTGTCCTTAGCAGCCTCCAGGTGGCTATCGAGATCACGACGAGCGAGGAGACCACCGTGGATATTTGGGTGGAGAGTCTTCACACGACCGTCCATCATTTCTGGGAAACCAGTCACATCATCGATGGCAATGGTATCTACCCCAGCATTGTCAAGGGCAACTTTAGTCCCACCTGTCGAGATGATGTCCCAACCGAGTTTTTTGAGTTCTTGGGCAAATTCAACAATGCCCGCTTTGTCTGAAACACTAATTAGTGCGCGTTTAGTCATTTTCTTTCTTTTCCTTTTTTAAAAAAGTTCTTTATCTGCTACAGTCGAAAATGTTCTTTCCGATCAATGGCTTCCTTATTTCCGTACTACTCCCAAACGTTCCAAGACTTCTGGATAGAGTTTGTACTCTGTTTCGTGGATTCGAGTTTCAAAAGTATCAAGGGTATCCCCTTCAAGGCGTGGCACACGCACTTGCTGAATAACCTTCCCGGTATCAACGCCAGAATCCACCCAATGGATAGTCACACCGCTCTCAGCAACGCCTGCATTCCAAGCATCCTCAATACCATGAGCACCTGGAAATTCAGGGAGATAAGCTGGGTGAATATTGATGATACGGCCTTCATAAGCTGCTAGCAAGGTTGGGCCAACGATTTTCATATAACCGGCCAAACAAACCAAATCAATCTGGTGTTCATCCAAGAGTTTGACGATAGCTTCTTCATAAGCTACTTTATTGCCAAATTCCTTGAGTTCAAAGGCATGGCTCACCACGCCAAGGTTTTTGGCACGTTCTAAGACATAGGCATCACGATGATCTGAAAAGACAAATTCTACTGGAAATTGTTCTGCAATCACCTGAAAGTTTGAGCCGTTGCCAGAGGCAAAAACAGCAATTTTTTTAGCCATTATTTAATCACCACACTTGTGCCATCTTTCTTCACAATCCGACCGATTTCATAAACAGGTTCGTCAAGAAGTTCTTTGACACGCTCCACATGTTCTGGCTTCACTGCAAGCATGAGACCAATCCCCATGTTGAAGATTTCAAACATTTCTTCATGTTTAATTTGGCCATATTTTTCAAGAGCTTTGAAAATTGGAAGAACTGGGACTTTGCTTTCGTCAATTTCAGCAGCCAAGTCATCAGCAAACATCCGTGGTACATTTTCGATGAAACCACCACCTGTGATGTGGGCAATTCCGTTGACCAATTCTTCTTTGATGAGTGGCAATGCTGCTTTGACGTAGATACGAGTTGGCTCCAAAAGAACGTCTTTAAGTTTCTCCCCTTCCAATTCTGGGAGAACTTCTTCACCTGTGTAATCCGCAAAGACACGACGAACAAGTGAGTAACCATTTGAGTGGATACCGCTTGAAGCAAGTCCAAGAATCACATCCCCTTCAGCTACTTTTGAACCGTCAATGATTTGAGATTTTTCTGCAACACCGACAGCAAACCCAGCCAAATCATAGTCATCTTCACCATACATACCAGGCATTTCAGCCGTTTCTCCACCGATAAGGGCTGCACCAGCCTGCACACAACCTTCTGCAACACCAGCAACGACTTGCTCTAATTTAGCAGGTTCATTTTTACCAGTTGCGATATAGTCAAGGAAGTAAAGGGGCTCCGCACCTGCAGCGATGATATCGTTAACACACATAGCCACACAGTCTTGACCGATCGTATCGTGTTTGTCGTACTTAATAGCCAGCATGAGTTTAGTACCGACACCATCTGTACCTGAGATCAAAACGGGCTCTTTGACACCTGTTTTTGAAAGGTCAAACATGCCACCGAAGCCACCGAGAGCTCCCATAACACCTGCGCGTTCCGTACGAGCCACGTGTTTTTTGATCCGTTCAACAACTTCATAACCTGCTTCAACGTCCACACCCGATTGGGCATAAGCATTTTTAGACATAATTTTTTCCTCTTTTTTCTTCTGCACTGATCTTAATAGAAAGAAGTATGTTCTTTCAAACTTTCCACATAGCGTTCTTCGTAGTCATACAAAGGTGTTGGATATTTTCCATCAAAGTAAGCCACACAAAGACCGCCATTTGGGGCATCTGTATCGATTCCAATAGAATCAATCAAGCCATCGATTGACAAATACGTCAAGCTATCTGCACCAATGATATCGCGTGTTTCCTCTACTGTATGATTGGCAGCAATCAATTCCTTACGTGTTTGAATATCGATCCCGTAGAAACATGGGTAGGCAAGGGCTGGGCTACCGATTGCTACGTGGACCTCTGTAGCTCCTGCTTCTTTCAATAACTTCACAATTCGACGTGATGTTGTCCCACGTACGATAGAATCATCAATCATGACAACCCGTTTGCCTTTCACGACACCGGATACGGCAGAGAGCTTCATCCGAACCCCTTGCTCCCGTAGTTCTTGTGTTGGTTGAATAAAGGTCCGTTGGGTATATTGGTTTTTAATCAAGCCCATTTCATTTGGTAGGCCGGATTCTTCCGCAAATCCCATAGCTGCGCTAAGTGAAGAGTTCGGTACACCGACCACAATATCTGCTTCATGTTTGAATTCACGTGCCAATTGAGCCCCCATACGTTTACGAGCTGTATGGACATTGACCCCTTGAATATTGGAGTCCGGGCGGGCAAAGTAGATATACTCCATTGAGCAAACAGCCAATTGGGTGTCCGTTGTATAGTTATCGTAAGTGATGCCGTTATCATCGATGATCACGACTTCACCCGGATTTACATCCCGAATCCACTCTGCTCCAACCACTTCAAAGGCACAGGTTTCAGATGAAACCACGATAGCTCCGTTGGCCATTTTCCCAATCGAAAGAGGACGGAAACCATTTGGATCCAAGGCTGCAATCAGCTTATCTTCCAGCATGAGAAGGTAAGCAAATCCACCTTTCACCGTATTCAAGGCTTCTTTCACCTTACCCATGAAAGAAGGGTTGTGGCTCCGACGAATCAAGTGAGCCAAGATTTCTGAATCAGAAGTTGAGCTAAAGATCGCTCCGTTATTTTCCAACTCCCGTTTGAGGGACTTAGCATTGGTCAAATTCCCGTTGTGGGCCAGTCCAAACTGGGTATCATGAAAGCGAAAGAGGAAGGGCTGGATGTTATCCACCGAAGCTTCCCCAGCTGTCGCATAGCGAACATGGCCAATCGCTCCCGTTCCTGTTAACTTATCCAAGTTAGCAGGATTTCGAAATACTTCTGAGAGAAGACCCGTATCACGATACCGTTTTAGTTGACCCGCATCATTCGAAAGGATCCCCGCCCCTTCTTGACCACGGTGTTGAAGACTGTGTAATCCAAAATAAGTCAGTTTTGCAGCATCTGGGTGTCCCCAGATCCCAAAAATACCACATTCTTCATTAAGAGATTTAACTTCGTATGTCATTTTGTATACCTTTTATTTTCCAGTAAAGTATTTAACCGCTGATGCAAAGAGATGTTGATCTTTATTTCCTGGAATATTTTGGAAGAGACCGTCTTCGAATCGTTCTGAGTGACCCATCTTACCAATAATTTGACCATTCTTACTTGTAATACCTTCGATCGCATTGACAGAACCATTTGGATTGTATTTTGAATCCATGCTTGGTTTCCCTTCGAAGTCAACATATTGGGTAAAGATTTGACCATTGTCACGAAGCTCTGCAAATTCCTCAGCTGTCACGACAAATTTACCTTCACCGTGTGATACTGGGATGGCATGGATGTCACCAACTTCTACTCCGGCAAGCCATGGTGAGTTGGTGTTGGCAATACGTGTTTCAACCATCTTAGCCACGTGTTGGTTGGCATCATTGTAGAAGAGGGTTGGACTCGTGCTGCTTGCATCTTCAAAGTTACCGTATGGAAGAAGACCTGATTTAACAAGGGCTTGGAATCCGTTACAGATACCAATAATCAAACCACCACGTTCGATGAAGTGATCGATAGCTGCACGCACTTTTTCATTGAGCAAGATGTTTACGATGAATTTAGCTGATCCATCTGGTTCATCCGCTGCTGAGAAGCCACCTGCAAAGAAGATAATATTAGCTTTTTCGATGTTGTCAACCATGGTGTCAACAGACTTGACAATCGCTTCTTCATTCAGTGTGACAAATGGTACCAGGTTAACTTTGGCACCTTCTTTTTCGAAGGCCTTAGCGGAGTCATATTCTGAGTTAGTACCTGGGAATACTGGGATGTAAACCACTGGTGTATCAACTGTTTCTTTAGCTTTGATCACAGCATCTGATGCCACAGCTGGTACTTCTTCCAACTCAGTTGCCTGTGCAAATTCCGTTGGGTAAACTTCTTCCAATTTACCTTGGAAAGCACTGTCAAGTTTGTGTCCATCAAGCGTTACACCATTGACAGTAAGTGTAAAGTCAGCTACTGTTTGTCCGATCGTAGCAACACCTGCAATTTCTTCAGGCGAAGTGAAAACGAATCCACCCAATTGGGCTGTCAAGCTAGTGTCAAGATTATCTAATTCAACATTAGCTCCGATATGGTTACCAAATGTTGCAAGGGCAAGAGCTTCAACCACACCACCATATTTGACAGCTGATGCTGCTGTTACTTTGTGATCAGCTTGGATGGCTTCAAATTGAGCAAAGTTAGACTTGATAAGATCAAAGTCAATTTCTTGTGCCAAAGCTTGACCTGGGATGTAATAGATATTTTCACCAGTAGCTTTAAATTCTGGAGAAAGGACCTTACGGCTATCTGCAGTTGTCACCCCAAAAGCAACCAAGGTTGGTGGTACTGTCAATTCTTCAAAGGTACCAGACATAGAGTCTTTCCCACCGATAGATGGCAAACCAAGTTGAATCTGAGCTTCAATGGATCCAAGAAGAGCTGCTACTGGTTGACCAAAACGCTCTGCTTGTTTATCCATCCGCTCGAAGTATTCTTGATAAGAGAAGCGAGCCTTAGACCAGTTTGCACCAGCAGCAACCAAACGAGCGGTTGCTTCGATGACCGCATAGGCAGCACCATGATATGGAGACCATTCTGCTACATAAGGGTTGAATCCTTGCGCCATAACAGAAGCGGTTGTTGTCACGCCATGTTGGACTGGTAATTTCTGTACAGAAGCTTCCGTTGGTGTGATTTGGTAGCGACCACCAAGTGGGTGATTGACTGTTGAACGACCAACTGAGCTATCAAAGATGGTTTGTAACCCTTTTTGACTGGCATGGTTCAAGTCAGCCAAGACCTCAAGAGTATCCGCTTCAAGGGTTTCAGCAGATGTTTGACGTTCTTCTGGAAGCTTGACATCCTTGTCAACCACCTTAGCATCTACAACCACACGTACACCGTTTGTATCAAGGAAACGACGTTCCAAATCAACGATTGTTTCACCATTCCAGTGCATGACAAGATTTGGTTTCTCCGTTACTGTTGCAACGACAACAGCATCAATATTTTCTTTGTTACATTCAGCAACGAAGGCGTCTACATCTTCTGGACGAACCACCACAGCCATCCGTTCTTGAGACTCAGAAATGGCAATTTCTGTACCGTTCAAACCTTGGTATTTCAATGGCACTTTGTCTAAATCAATTTCAAGACCATCTGCCAATTCACCGATAGCCACACAGACACCACCAGCACCAAAGTCATTTGATTTTTTGATCAGACGCGTCACTTCCCCATTACGGAAAAGACGTTGAATCTTACGTTCTTCGATGGCGTTCCCTTTTTGAACCTCAGCACCAGCTGTTTCAACAGATTCAACCGTTTGAACTTTAGAAGAACCTGTCGCACCACCGACACCGTCACGTCCAGTTTTACCACCGAGCAAGATAATCACATCACCTGCTTCAGGTTTTTCACGGACCACATTTTCCTTAGGAGCCGCACCGACAACTGCACCTAGCTCCATACGTTTTGCAACGAAACCTGGGTGGAAGTATTCTCGAACATAGGTTGTGGCAAGACCAATTTGGTTACCGTATGAAGAATAACCGTGAGCTGCTGTTTTAGAAATCACTTGTTGCGGCAATTTACCAGCGCGGGTTTCTGAAATTGGAGCTGTAATATCACCAGCACCTGAGATACGCATGGCTTGGTAAACGTATGAACGACCTGACAATGGGTCACGAATGGCACCACCGATACAAGTAGCCGCTCCACCAAATGGTTCGATTTCCGTTGGGTGGTTGTGCGTTTCGTTCTTGAACATGAGAAGCCATGGTTCTTTGACACCATTGACATCCACTTCAATTTCAACTGAGCAGGCATTGATTTCATCAGACACTTCCATGTCATCCAAACGACCATTAGCACGCTCATAACGGCCAAAAATAGTCGCCATATCCATCAAGGTTTGAGGTTTTTCTGTACGTCCCAACTCATCACGCATGGCAATATACTTGTCATAAGTCGCTTGCAATTGTTTTTCAAATTTAGAAGCTGAGAAGTCGATGTTTTTTAACTCAGTTTCGAAAGTTGTGTGACGGCAGTGGTCAGACCAATAAGTATCCAAAACCTTAAGTTCAGTCTCAGTTGGTACACGTCCAATAGATTTGAAGTAATCTTGAATAAAGAGAAGGTCATCCACTTCCATTGCCAAGCCTTGCTCAGCCTTATACTTGGCAAAATCTTCTGCCGTATAAGTTTCAAAGAAATCCAAGCTTGGAATGGTCTTGTCAGACTCAGAGAAATCCTGTTTCGCAATACCAACAGTGATATCTTTGAAACGAGAATCCACTGGGTTCAAAAGGTAGTTTTTAACAGCTTCCAACTCATTCGCATCGATATCCTTGTTAACCAAGTACAATTGCGCTGTATTCACTGTTACGTCATTTGAACTACCAAGCAAAAGCAAAGCTTCTTGTGAAGATGCCGCACGTTGGTCAAATTGGCCCGGCAAACTTTCAATCGCAAAGAAAGCATATTTCTCAAAATCAGCCTGAACCGCAGCTTCATCCAGAACAGTATCGGTCACTTGCTCAGAGAAGATATGTTTTTCCGCACGCGCAAACAAATCCTCTGCCAAACCAAAAACATCGTAAACCTGAACAATCCGAAGATCCTTCAAGGTTTTCAACTGAAGATTATGCTGTAATTCTTTTACTAAAGAGTCCGATTTCACACGAAAATCAGCTTTTTTCTCAACGAAAATACGTTTATCCATTTTAGTTCCTTTACTTCTATTCAAAAATGCTCTTGAAGACGAAGGTTTTCCGTTTCAACCAAATTATTTCAAGTCTTGCAACTTCTCTAACACAACCTTATATACATCCGTTAGGCTACCCAAATCTCTACGGAAAACATCCTTGTCCATATGGTGCCCTTCAGCATCCCAAAGGCGGCAATTATCTGGAGAGAATTCATCTGCCAAGATGATCTTGCCATCCTTATCAAAACCAAATTCCAATTTGAAATCAATCAAGCGAAGACCAATTTGTGCAAACCAATCCTTCAACAATTCATTGATGCGACGTGTTTCTTCCTTGATATAGGCAATTTGCTCATCATTGGCAATATCCAAGAACTTCACATGCTCATCATTGATGAATGGGTCATCCAAATCATCGTTCTTGTAGTAAAATTCAACGATTGGAGTTTTCAAGTCCAAACCTTCTTCCACGCCAAAACGTTTAGAGAAAGAACCCGCAGTCACATTACGAAGAACCACCTCCAAAGGAATAATTTTTACTTTCTTGTTGAGTTGTTCTGTGTCAGAAATACGTTCGATAAAGTGAGTAGCTACACCCGCAGCATTCAATTTTTCAAAAATAAGAGACGAAATCTGATTATTTAGCACACCTTTTCCCTTAATAGTCTCCTTACGAGCCCCATTAAGCATGGTTGCCTGGTCCTTATAGACCGACTTA
Source organism: Streptococcus parasanguinis (assembly GCF_019929185.1). Classification (GTDB taxonomy): domain Bacteria; phylum Bacillota; class Bacilli; order Lactobacillales; family Streptococcaceae; genus Streptococcus; species Streptococcus parasanguinis_O. Next base: position 11,135 of record NZ_JAHZPC010000009.1, on the reverse strand, counting down.
ATCACATTTTCGTCCTCAGTAGTATAGATATCCTTAGCTTTTCCAGTATAAATCAGTTGATTGGTCATGACTTTGTTCGCCTTTCGTATTTTATCACCTTCATTCTATCACATACAAAGTGTATTTTCAATAAAATTCCGTACAATATAAGCAGAATCCGAATAAAAAGGACAGAAAAAAAGATCATCCAGAATAATCTCTGAACGATCCCTTTTTCATTAGTGACCAGCAGTTCGTTTTTCGATATAGTCGACAACATCCCCTACTGTGTTAAATTCATCAATAGCCTTGTCCGGAATCTCAATTTGGTATTCATCCTCAAGATTGATAATAAATTCCATCAATTCAACAGAATCCGCCTGTAAATCCTTACGTAAGTCAGATTCCAAAGATACTTGAAAGTCTGGACCCTTGCGATCTTTGAGAAATTCCTCAATTGTAACTAAAATTTCGTTTTGTTTACTCATACATTACCCTTCCTTCGATAATTCCTTCACTGATTTTCCAACAACATCTGTCTCTAACATGGTCCGAATCTGACGAATCGTGCTATAGACAGCTTTGGCATCACTCGAACCATGCGTTTTAACAACAGGTGCTTGAAGACCAAACAAGACCGCTCCTCCAACATCTGAGAAATCCAAGGTTTGCTTCAATGATTTCAAACGGTCCTTGAGCAGAAAAGCTCCTAATTTCGCCTTCCAGTTTCCTGTGGCAATTGCTTGTTTCAATTGCTTCAAGATCCCAAAAGCCGTTCCTTCCATCGTTTTCAAGACAGCGTTTCCCGTGAAACCATCCGCCACAACGACATCAGCAACGCCATCCATCAAGTCACGCGCTTCCACGTTTCCAACAAAATGAATCGACTCATCCTCAGATAACAATTGGTAGGTTTCCTTGCGCAAAGGATCTCCCTTACTAGCTTCTGTCCCATTGTTCAATAGACCCACGCGCGGTTTTTGAATCCCACGAACGTTTTCCGCATAGTAAGACCCCATCACAGCATACTGATGCAAGTGCTCTGGTGTATTTTCCGCATTGGCACCTAAGTCCAACATGTCATACCCGCGACCATCAACTGTCGGAAGTGTGGACATCAATCCAGGGCGTTCCACCCCTTTGATACGGCCAACAATAAAGAAGCCTGCTGCCAACAAAGCACCTGTATTCCCTGCAGAAAGCATGGCATCGACCTCACCAGCCTTCACATCCTTGGCAGCCAAGACCATAGAGGCCTGTTTCTTCCGACGAATAGCACGTGCCGGCTCATCATCTGAATCGATTTTTTCCTCCGTATGAACAATTGATACACGCTCTGTAGCGGTTAAATAGTTTTTAATTTTTGCCTCATCACCATACAAGACAATCTCAATATCATCAAAATCACGAATAGCTTGATTCACACCTTCTACCAAGGCTTGAGGTGCATTATCGCCCCCCATTGCATCTACTGCAATTTTTTTCATGTTTCACCTCCAGATGAATCTTTCATAATCGCTCCCCAATCACTCAAGGAATCGATAAACTTTTTAGCTTTTAAATGGATCCCTACATACTCCTCATACAACTGATCGATTGCCTGACGTAGAGCTACTTTCATATCCGCTTGTAGGGAAATCGTCTCTAACTCACTGAATCGTACTGCTTGAAACTGATCCAATAAATAGAGAACATTCGGATGCCAGTGGGCACGTCTCTCATCCAGATCATAATGATCCGGACAAAGGACCCCACTATAGCGAAAAGAGTAATCAAAAGGAAGTCCAACCCGATGACAGAAACAGCATTCATGCAGATTCAAGACAACTCCAAATCGTGATAGAATCTGAATCTCAAAAATATTGGTTAAAACCTCATAATCCAGTCCCTCTTCCATCAAAGACAAGGTCTTTTCCAAAAAAGCAAACAGGGCCGGATCCACCTGATTATCCTGAATACTTGCATCTGCAAGCGCCAGAACATAGGTCGCATAAGAAAGGGCAAAAAGATCTGCATTAATTTTCTTATAAATCTGCACATCTTGAAAATCATCAATATAACTCAACCCATCATCATTGATTTTCAACAACATATCTGCCGTTACCAAAGGTTGCAACATGGGATTCAACCGTGATTTTCCCGCATGTTTCACAAAAAACATCCGCTTCCCTGACTTCTCTGTGAAGATTTTGACCAGCTTGTCATCCTCACGAAACTCCCGATTATACAGGACAATTCCCCGGGTCTCAATTGACTCCAGCATGTTCTTCCATATACTCCTTCAAGCGTTTCATAGCTTCCTTGATAACCTCCATGCTGGCTGCATACGACAAACGCACATAGCCTTCACCATATTGACCAAAAGCAGCACCAGGAATGAAAGCAACCGCTTTTTCACGCGCAAAATCCTGCAAGAAAGCAAAGGAATCTTGATTATAACCAGCTGGGATTTTAGCAAAAATATAAAAAGCTCCATCTGGCTTAATCATCTCAAACCCAAGCGCGGACATCTGTTCAATAATATAATCGCGACGCTTCACATATTCCTTCTTCATCGGCTCCGCATCATCCCGACCTTCCGTCAAAGCTTCGATCGCAGCATACTGGTTCATGGTTCCAGCAGCCGTAACCAAATATTGATGGCTCTTGATGAGTTGGGCTGTCAATGCAGCAGGCGCAAAGATAAAACCAAGCCGCCAGCCTGTCATGGCATGAGACTTAGATAAGCCATTAATAACAACGGTCTGTTCAGGAATGAAGGAGGCCATTGAGACATGCGCTTCTCCAGTATAAGTCAACTCTGAATAGACTTCATCACAAATCACAAAGACTGCATAATTTTTTAAGACAGCAGCCAATTCCGCCATCTGTTCGCGCGAATAAGTAACACCCGTTGGATTAGCTGGATAATTGAGAATAACAGCCTTCAATTTTTCACCCTGCTCTAGAATCGCCTTTTCCAACTTTTCAGGAGTCAAGACAAAACGATCTGCTGTCGTATCAATTTCGACAACATCTGCTCCCACCAAATTTATAATCGGCTCATAACCAGGGTAGGCCGGTGCTGGAAGAAGTACTACATCTCCAGGTTCCAAGATTGCTGTCAAGGTGGCAGATAGGGCTTCAGTCGCACCGATCGTCACTAATATCTCATCTTCAGGACGGTAGTAAATACCATATTTATCAGCCACAAACTGACTCGCAGCCTCACGCAAAGCCAGCAAACCACTCATCCCAGTGTAATGGCTAAAATTCGCATCAATGGCAGCCTTTCCTGCTTCTTTTACATGTTCAGGAGTTGTAAAATCCGGTTCCCCCAAAGTCAAACGCAAGACACCAGGAATGGAAGAAATTGATTGATCGAACTGACGAATCAAAGAAACTTCGATCCGATTCAGATTTTTATTAAAACGTTTCGTTAAATCCATAGAACACCTCCAAAACACTTATATTCATTATACTATAAATAGGACCCCATCGCAAAAGAACAAGCCAGATCCCCACCTTTTGCTTACCACCAAAGGACATTTCAAAAATCCTTCCATGAAAAAAAGACTTAGCAATGCTAAGTCTTTCAAGCCATTATTGTTGACCACGTGTTGCCACATATTTCAATTGATCCGCATGTTTTGCTACAAAATCCTTCATTTCTGAATCAGGAATTCGACGAAGGTAGAGGTTAGAACGAATCGTTTCATCCTCTTCACGACAAGTTGACAATACTAAATACTTATCAGATGCTTTGATCTTGATATTAGGATTCTTCGTACGAGCTGACTCATAGATATTCTTCAACTGAGTGGTGAAATCTTTATCATCTTTAAAGCTTGTACGGTAGAAAGCAGTATCCTCAGGGACAATAACCAAGCCCATTACTTCATAGTAGTATTTCCGCTCTGGTGTCTCAATCACAACATACGGATGTTGGTCCAAATACTCTTGTTTGTCATAGTAGTTGACATCGTTAAACATACGGTGATCGCCGACCTTACTACCACGAGCATGACCAAACAGCCAAGTCAAACGATCACTGAAGTCTTTCTTGTTGTCCATATCCATGAAGACTGTCCCCATGTATGGTTCATTTCCACCATCAAACGTCTTATTCAAATAAGTTTCATTATCAGTGGTTTGTACAACAGGTTCATCCAACTCAGTACCCGGTGCATAGACATAAGCAATTGTCTCAGGGTTAACAGCTGCTAACTGAGCAAAACGATTTTTCAAGTAATCTTTTTCTTCTTGACTTGGTTCATATTTAGTTTCTTGCTTGGTTGAACTTGTTCCAGTTGTTTTTTTAGCCGTGCTAGATGACTTAGTTCCTCCAAATGGATTAAAGAAAATAAATCCAGCAACAAGAACAACAACTGCAACAAGAGCAGCAATCACAAGACCCAATTTAGTTGAACTTTTTTTCCCAGCTCTTTTCATTTAGTTGATCTCCTTTTGATAATTTTTTCTAAAAAATAACACTGAACCCGAAGGTCCAGTGATATTTTACGAGCTAATTAATCACCAAATTATTTAACTGCGCTTGTTTTTGGAAGAGCTTTACCAGCTTGTTTTGAACCAGCTTTACCAGCTTCTGCTTTTTTAGCTGCTTCTTCTGCTTTAGCTGCGTCAGCTTTAGCTGCATCTGCTTTAGCTGCGTCTGCGTTAGCTTGTTCTGGATTAATTCCATGTTCTTTCAAGTAACGAGCGTTAGCTTGTTCTGGAGTTTCATTCAAGATATAGTAACGGCCTTCAGCTTTCTTAGCTGTGTTTTGAACAGTTTGGAATTTTTGTACATATACGTTACGTACTTTTAAGAATGCATTGTTATATGCTTCATCGTATGCTGCTTTAATTGCAGTATACTTGTGGTCTCCACCTTCAACTGCATCCAAAGCTGCTTTAGCTGCTACTACCGCTGGATCTTGAGCTGCTTCAGCTTGGATTTCTCCCATGTGACCGTTAAGGTATTCTTCAACTGTACGAGCACTTACAAATTCAGATTGATCATAGTATTTTGAAGCGACGTCAGTATCTTGAGGTCCTCTAGGATTGTTAGCTCCACCGTTGACTCCACCTTCGGCAAGAACTGGTGCTGCTGCAGCAAATACTGCAAGAGCTGCTACTGATGATAATAAAACTTTTTTCATTGTTTTATCTCCTTTTTTCTTTTCAAAAATTATTCGTTACTTCGTAACTATGACTAGTATACTAGGATATTCTGCCTATGTCAAGACTTTTTCCATTTTTTTTTTAAAAAAGTTTAAGCTTTTGATCCATTTGAGATATAGAACTACGGATTTAAAACCATCTTGGAAAGACACTTTATTCATATATAAAAATGTATTTAAAAAATAGAAATCTTTTCTATCCTATTTTACCACCCCATTTTTTGGCAATCGTTTCTTGGGCAAACTAGGATCAGCCTTTGCTTCTAGTTCTTTAGCTGCTCGAACTAGTTTTTTCCTTTTCTTTTCTTTTTTTAGATTTTCCAACCATTTTCTGATTTCCATTTGTATTTCCTCCTATACAAAAGAGGCTGGTCTCCAGCCTCCTTATTATTAACATTTTTTGGCATTTCCGATTTCAAATAGAGGGGAAAGAGGACGATTTTCATGAATGCGAACAATAGCCTCAGCTAGAAGTTTCGCAATCGAAATTTGCTCAATTTTGTCAATCAAACGATCCTCCGATAGATAAATCGTATCCAATACGACCAACTTCTTAATGGCTGATTTTTGGATGTTATCCATCGCTGGACCTGATAAAACAGGGTGAGTGCAGCTCGCATAGACTTCAACAGCACCTGCTTCTGCAAGGGCATCCGCGGCATGACAGATTGTACCAGCTGTATCAATCATATCATCAATCAAAATACAAGTCTTGCCTTCAACACTCCCAATGATATTCATCACTTCACTCGTATTCATCTTATCAACACTTCGACGTTTATCAATAATCGCAATCGGTGTCTTCAAAAATTCAGCTAATTTCCGAGCACGAGTCACCCCACCATGGTCTGGACTGACAACAACATAGTCTTTTCCAATCATCCCGCGACGTTCAAAATAGTCGGCGATCAGAGGCGCACCCATCAAGTGGTCAACGGGAATATCAAAGAAACCTTGAATTTGAGCAGCGTGCAAATCAATTGTCAACAGACGATCAACTCCAGCAACCTCAAGCATATTGGCTACTAACTTAGAAGTAATTGGTTCACGAGCCCGAGCTTTCCGGTCTTGACGAGCATAGCCGTAATATGGCATCACCACATTAATGGATTGCGCACTAGCCCGTTTCAACGCATCTACCATAATCAAAATTTCCATTAGATTATCGTTAACCGGTGAGCTAGTGGATTGCAAAATATAAACATCTTTCCCACGGATTGATTCTTCAATATTAACCTGAATTTCTCCATCAGAAAATTGACGAACCGTTGACTTTCCAAGCGGTAGTCCCATTTCTCGAGACACACGTTGAGCCAATTCTTGATTTGACGACAAAGCAAAGAGCATTAAATCAGAAAATGACATGATTTCCTCCAGTAAAATCTAAAACCATATTGTACAGTCAGCACAAATTTCTCCTGTAATCATTTTATCGCTTTTTAAGCAAATATTCAAATATTAATTTATGGAAATTACAAAATCTATCACTACCTAAATTCTATCAAAAAAGAAGCAGAACAAATGTTCTGCTTCAGTATAATTCTTAGTTTGGATAGATATAAGTAACAGTACCTTGTGCTGTTGTTGGGTTAAACCAACCACGGTAGTTACCAATACTACGGATACCATTATAGTTAGACTCAGAAACTTGGATGCTTGTTGTAGATTGAACGGCTGTAACAACTGCTACGTGTCCATATCCACCATCATTCCAACATGCAATGGCACCAACTTGTGGTTGAGATCCTGTACGGAATCCTGCTGCTGCTGCACTTGCTGCCCATTGTCCACCATTACCCCAGTAATCACCGGCCCATGGAGCCAATGTCTTCGCACCCCATGTACATTCACCAACTGGATAAGATGATGCAGATGTACTATAAGTTGGACGAGAAGTAGTTGCTACTGGTGCAGCCGCTGCTTGAGTTTGAACAGCAGGTTGAGCTGCTGCTTGAGTTTGTGCCGCCGCTGGTGTTGCAGCAGGTGTTTGAGCCGCTGCCTGAACTTGTGCTTGAAGAGTTGTATTAGCAGAAGCTTTTACAGCTGCTTGTTGCTCTTTTTGTTTTGCACGGTAAGCTGCTTCAGCTGCTGCCGCTGCTGCTGCTGCTTTTTCAGCTTCAGCTTTCTGTTGCAACAAAGCATTCTTTTCGTTTTCAGCAGTTGATTTTTCAGCAGCCAAGTTCAATTGTGCTACTTTCAACTCAGCTTCTTTTGTTGACAAAGCTTGCGCATCATCTTCTAATTGCTGTTTGTTTGCAATGACAGTATTGATAGCATCGTTGTTTTCTTTTTGTTTTTGTGCAATATCTTCTTTATCACGTTTTTGCTCTTGCAACATTTTGTTGTTAGCATCTGCAATTTCATTCATAGCAGAAATACGTGAGATAGCTTCTGTCAAAGATCCAGAGCTAACAATCGCATTAATATAGCTTGTTGCAGTCCCAGTTGTTTGAGCACTACGTGCTTGATTTGCAAGTGATTCTTGACGAGCAACAATATTTTTTGACAACTCATCGATCTCAGCTGACAATCGTTCAGATTCTTCATTCAAACGATCATTTTCAGCTTGAAGAATTTCTTGTTGTTTTTTAATTTCAGATACTTGACCTTGAATTTGATCTACCTGAGCTTGTGCGCTTTGTTGTTGTTGATTAATACTATTGATTTTGTTATCTTGAGCAGCAATCTTATCATCTGTTGAATCAGCTGATACACCAGCTACGACAGCACCTTGTGATAAAGCAACTGTACTCAATAAGATTGTGGCAAATAATTTTTTCTTCATTAGATAAATTTTCCCTTTCTAATAAGACACTAACTAGTATAACAAATTTTTTGAAATTTTATATTACGCTATTGTTACATTTTTATTGCGAGTTTATAAATAAATCTTTTCAAGTAAAGGCTGTAATACTAATAATAGAAGTACATTCAAAATTAAACTTGGGGAAATTTGGTAAATAATTAGTGTAATCCAGTTAAATTTTATACCGATAAAAAGAACCAAAAGAAGGTTTGTTAAAATCTGAAATAATAGAATCGTTAATAAAAATGTAAAAAAACGAGTCAATCGATTGACTAAAATAATCTGATTACACCGATAAAAAATCACCTGAAGTAAAGGAAATACTAGGAAGGCAATTCCTAGAGTGTGTAAAAAATACACATCAAAACAAAAACCAAAGAAGACTCCCCACCAAATACTAGCTATCTCAGAGAAATAGAGACTCAATAACATAAAACCATATAGAAATAAAAATGAAGTAGGTTCAAAGGAGTTTGGACAAAAACGAGAAATAAGAAGAGAGATCTGCCCGTCAACAAATAAAGATAAGAATAAGATTAAAGGGAAAAAATGGTACTTACGTATGACTTTCACACTACTCTCCGATCAATAGTACATAACGATTGACATCTAAATTAGCCTTTGGTTTCACACGAATTTCTTGCCCTAACTGATCAGATGCCTTTTGAGTAGAAGTCACTGTACCAAGAGGTAAGTCACTACTCTTATATTTTCCTAAACCACTTGTTGAAACCAGAGATCCTTTTTTAATTTCAACTGGATCTCCAATTTGCAACAACCGAAACTCACCCGTCTTCTCATCATAACCATTTAATAAGGCAAAAATAGATTGACCTTGACTCTCAATTTTAAACGTCAGGTGTTGTGAAGAAATAGTATCTTCGACTAATAATTTTACTTTACTAGAATGTTTCTCTATACTTTCTACCACACCAATGACGCCACCAGACGAAAGAACAAACATAGAATCAGAAATTCCATCTGAACTACCTTTATCAATAACAAATTCCTGATCCCACGAACCATAATTACGGTCAATAATCTCACTAACGACTTGTTTAGAACCCGATACAGAATTCTTGATTGACATCAAATCCTTTAATTCTCTATTTTCTGATTCCAAACGGTTAAGTTTTGACTGGTCTATATCCTTTTGATAAAGACGTGATTTTAACGAACGGTTTTCATCATTTAATTCAGATAAATTCTTTAAATCCTTTGCCTTAGATTCCACAAAAACAAATGGTACCGATACTGTCTTATCAACAATAGCTAATAGATCAGAAGATTTTAAAACAATCGAAGTTCTAACAGATGGAAAAAGAAATAAAATTCCTGAAACAGTTAAAACAAACACAAAACTAAAAATTTTAAAGAATCGATTCAAGAACATAGACAAAACCTTCAAAAATATAAAAAATAGTTTGAGATGACATCTCAAACTTCGAAATTATACGGAGAATGGGGGATTCGAACCCCCGCGCCAGTTACCCGACCTAACGATTTAGCAAACCGTCCTCTTCAGCCTCTTGAGTAATTCTCCAAAATGGGCACGAGTGGACTCGAACCACCGACCTCACGCTTATCAGGCGTGCGCTCTAACCACCTGAGCTACGCGCCCAAGTTAAAAACTTGGTAATGAATCTATGTTCAAAGCGGGTGACGAGAATCGAACTCGCGACAACAGCTTGGAAGGCTGTAGTTTTACCACTAAACTACACCCGCTTATTATTAAAAGAAATGGCGCGAGACGGAATCGAACCGCCGACACATGGAGCTTCAATCCATTGCTCTACCAACTGAGCTACCGAGCCAAATTGCGGGAGCAGGATTTGAACCTACGACCTTCGGGTTATGAGCCCGACGAGCTACCGAGCTGCTCCATCCCGCGTTAATATTAAGGAGGATGTGGGATTCGAACCCACGCACGCTTTTACACGCCTGACGGTTTTCAAGACCGTTCCCTTCAGCCGGACTTGGGTAATCCTCCAAGATAATAATGGACCTTGTAGGACTTGAACCTACGACCACTCGGTTATGAGCCGAGAGCTCTAACCAGCTGAGCTAAAGGTCCAACAAGATCAACAATATAGCGGCGAAGGGGATCGAACCCCCGACCTCCCGGGTATGAACCGGACGCTCTAGCCAGCTGAGCTACACCGCCATAATATCGGGAAGACAGGATTCGAACCTGCGACACCTTGGTCCCAAACCAAGTACTCTACCAAGCTGAGCTACTTCCCGATCTAAAGCTACCGCTTTATGCACCCTAGAGGAGTCGAACCTCTAACCGCCTGATTCGTAGTCAGGTACTCTATCCAGTTGAGCTAAGGGTGCTCGTTCCTATTCAATTATTACATAGCCTTGCGACCATGCACCCTAGAGGAGTCGAACCTCTAACCGCCTGATTCGTAGTCAGGTACTCTATCCAGTTGAGCTAAGGGTGCTTCTTTCAACCTTTGTCTATGCCGAGGACCGGAATCGAACCGGTACGATCGTTACCAATCGCAGGATTTTAAGTCCTGTGCGTCTGCCAGTTCCGCCACCCCGGCCTCCTCAAGCGAACGACGGGATTCGAACCCGCGACCCCCACCTTGGCAAGGTGGTGTTCTACCACTGAACTACGTTCGCATTGCTTTCTTTATATAAAAAAATGCCGGCTACATGACTTGAACACGCGACCCTCTGATTACAAATCAGATGCTCTACCAACTGAGCTAAGCCGGCTCATTATTATTCTTCTATGCGGGTTAAGGGACTTGAACCCCCACGCCGTAAAGCGCCAGATCCTAAATCTGGTGCGTCTGCCAATTCCGCCAAACCCGCAAAATATGACCCGTACTGGGCTCGAACCAGTGACCCATTGATTAAAAGTCAATTGCTCTACCAACTGAGCTAACGAGTCTTAAAATAATTTTCATTATCTTAACGGTCCCGACGGGAATCGAACCCGCGATCTTCGCCGTGACAGGGCGACGTGATAACCGCTACACTACGGGACCTATGGGAGTTAACGGGATCGAACCGCTGACCCTCTGCTTGTAAGGCAGATGCTCTCCCAGCTGAGCTAAACTCCCAAATGAGCCTAGTATCTACTAGGCTCAATCTCTTGCTAAGCGACTACCTTATCTCACAGGGGGCAACCCCCAACTACTTCCGGCGTTCTAGGGCTTAACTGCTGTGTTCGG
>NZ_JAHZPC010000008.1 GCF_019929185.1 Streptococcus parasanguinis | reverse complement strand
CCCACTCAACCACTGCGTCTTGCTCGACAATCCAAAAATAATTGAGAGGCTAGGACTTTTGTCCCAGCCTCTTTTGTGATGAACAGCAAGTAACAAAAGGAAGAGGATGAGGATAGATGTTCGGAAATCAAGCGCTTTCCAATAAAATTGTAAGAGTTTCTAGGAAAATATTGAAGTAAAACCGAAAAAATAGTAAAATGGAAGAGCTGATTGCAGCAAATCAACTGTTCTGCGTTCTCCTTTTTGGAGAAGTGTCCTACATTAGAAAATGGAGTATTCTATGAAGAAAAAAATTATCTTGAAAAGCAGTATCCTAGCGGTCGCTGCGGGTCTTAGTGTTTTTGCGATCAATAGCGTTTTTGCAGACGAATTGCCCGTACAGTTTATGGGCGTCAATGACTTCCACGGTGCCTTGGAACAAACGGGGACAGCTCGTTTAGAAGGCGAAACTGTGAAAAATGCAGGAACAGCCCCACTTTTGGCAACCTATTTGAACGATTCGCAAAAAGACTTTGAAACAGAGAATGCAGGAACGCCTAATGCCAGCATCCGTGTGCAAGCGGGAGATATGGTCGGCGCTAGTCCAGCCAACTCTGCCCTCCTTCAAGATGAACCAACTGTAAAAGTCTTCAATGAAATGAACTTTGAATATGGAACTCTTGGTAATCACGAGTTTGACGAAGGACTTGGTGAATTCAACCGGATCATGAAGGGAGAAGCCCCAACACCTGGTCAATTCAACAAGATCGTCGATGAGTATCCTCATGAAGCTTCTAAACAAGAAGTCGTGATTGCCAACTTGGTCGACAAGGATACCAACAAAATCCCATTTGACTGGAAACCTTATACCATCAAAGAAATCCCAGTCAATGACAAGACTGTTAAGGTCGGATTTATCGGGGTTGTTACGACAGAATTCCCAAATCTTGTCTTGCGTAAAAATCATGAACAATACCGGGTTTTGGATGAAGCAGAATCGATTGCCAAATATGCGCGTGAATTAAATGACCAAGGGGTTCATGCGATTGCTGTCTTGGCCCACGTTGCTGCCACTAGTAAGAATGGTGTAGCAGAAGGTCCTGCTGCAGACATGATCAAAAAATTAAACCAAATCTATCCTGAAAACTCAGTGGATATCGTCTTTGCAGGTCACAACCACCAATATACAAACGGGATGGTCGGAAATACCTTGATTGTTCAAGGTACGTCTCAAGGGAAAGCATACTCGGATGTCCGTGGAGTCCTAGATACAGATACAGCTGACTTTGTCAAAGCACCAACTGCTAAAATTATTGCGGTAGATCCATCGAAAGGCAAAGCAAAAGATGCCAAGGTTCAAGCGATCATCGATGATGCCAATGCGACGGTTAAAAAAGTAACAGAAGCAAAAATCGGTACAGCAGACAAGGCTGAAAATATTACCCGTGAATTGAATGCGCAAAAAGAAAGTGCTGTTGGAGATTTGGTCACAGCAGCGCAACTAGATATTGCCAAAAAATCAGGTTATCCAGATGTTGACTTTGCCTTCACCAATAATGGAGGAATCCGTGCAGACCTCGTGGTGAAACCAGACGGAACAGTCACTTGGGGTGCAGCTCAAGCCGTGCAACCATTTGGAAATATCCTTCAAGTAGTAGAAATCACTGGGGACCAAATCTACAAAGCTTTGGACCAACAATATGATGAGAAAGAGCTTTACTTCTTGCAAATGGCAGGGATCAAGTACACCTATACAAAACCAGCTGATGCAACAGAAGAAAATCCATATAAGGTCGTAAAAGCTTACAAGGCAGATGGAACTGAAATTGATCGCAACAAGACCTACAAGGCGATTATCAACGACTTCTTGTATGGTGGCGGAGATGGCTTCTCAGTCTTCCGTGATACAAAATTGATCGGTGCCATTAATCCAGATACTGAAGTCTTTATCCAATACATCGAAGATGTGAATAAGGCAGGGAAGAAGTTGTCTGCTTCAATCTTGGGCAACAAGACATTTGTGGAAAAAGTGGAAGAAGAAACACCAACTCCAGAACCACAACCAACTCCACAACCACAGCCAGCACCAGTTGATCCAGTAAGTCCTGTAAATCCAGTCCATCCTGTGGCTCCAGTGTCTCCTGTTGCCCCAACTCCTCAACCTGAAACCCCAGTAACTCCAGCTCAACCAGCTGCAAGCGAAACAAAAGAAGTGGCAACAAACAAACCAGTCGCTGTCACTTATCATACGGGTGGTCAAGCTGAAGTAGCTGCTACACCAGCAACTGGTCTTCCAAAAACAGGTCAAGAAGAATTGGCTTCGACCGTCCTTAGCCTCTTTGGTATGACCTCACTTGCTTTAGCGGGATTTGTAGCCAGCAAAAAACGTGAAGGTTAAGTCGTTCATCCGTTAACTTACCCTAAAAAACGTCCGTTCTATAAAGAAACGGACGTTTTTGATCTTAGGCTGTTTTCTCCACCCAGACACTGCGGACAAAGAAGAGGCTGATCAGAGCCAGTGCTAGAAAGGCAACTCCCAGGTAATAATAGGGTTGATCCATTGTAGTAGATCGACCGGAGAGATTGACAATCCCTCGGTAGAGGGCTCCTGCTGTGAGCGTAGCCACTCCGGAATTCCAAAGATTGAGACTTAGGCGAGAGAGGCCTTTCACCATCAACTGTAGAGCCACTAACAGGGCGCCACCGATCAAAGGAATCAAGAAGAGGTAGTGCATAAAAGCAGAGGTTTCGCCAAAACTAAAATGTTCATAGATACGACTTCCGACAAAGAAGAAAGCCGAGATAAGAATGTACCATAGGATGGTCTTTTTCAAGCGTTGTTTAATAGGATTAGTAACCGATGTAGACAATGTCACTCACCGCCCTTTCTGAGATAGTACCATTTGTTGTTGGTTTATTAATAACTTGGCCATTGAAGTAAAGGGTAGAAGATCCACCACCATCCAAGTTGTAGGCTGTTTTAACGCCATAAGACTTCATCACTTCCGCTAATTGGTAGAGAGACAGTCCTTGGCTTTCTGAAGTCCGTCCATCTGACACGACGATAATGTAGTGGTTTTCATCGATGATCCCAATCGCTGTACGTGGGTTGGATGCCATTGACTGCCCAACTTCTGAGTTGGTGTCTACCGTAATCTCACCATTTTCAACCAAGGAAGGACCGAAGGCAAGGAGATTGACGACCCCGTCTTTGACCAATTGATCCGCAGAGATCTCATCTTCATAGATAATTTTGAAGGATCCATCCTTATAAATCGCCAGGTCCCCATTGCTTGAATCTTCCCGAACGGTATCGCGGTAGACCACTCCATTTCGGATGACGTATCCTGTACTGTTAGCCCCGTAATAGTCACCGTTCACTGCTAGAATAGCACTGTTGTCGGCGGCTGTGACGGAGGTCTTAGCCGTTACATTTGTCCCGTAGGTGTTTTGTGCAAAGGCTGTTTTGAGATAATCTGCCGAGCTGACTGTGATATCTGCGATGTAAACCCGGGTATTTTCAACTGTTTTTTCTGTTAAAGTCACCTGGATATTGTCATCTGAATAGCTAGTATCGGTCGTTGTAGCTGAAGCAGCTGCTTTTTTGGCTGCCTTAGTGTCCGTAGTCGTAGCTTTTACGGTTTGGATGGCATCGGATAAGACAAAGGTCTTGAGCATCGAGTAGCTAAAACTGCTGGTCAAAAGAAGGCCAAAGCAGGCAGCATAGGTATAGGATTTTTTAAAGAATTTCATGGTGGGGAGCTGTCCTTTCTTTGAAAATTACTTTTTTCTGGATCACCCATGAGACCAGAAAGAGGAGGAAGCCAACGACAATTTTACTGATCAGGAGATTGAGCCCGAAAGCAGTATAGAAGAGTCGAATCAAGAGCGTATCGAGAATAAAGAGGCCGAGGGCTAGACCAAAGCAGCCACTTCCTGTTTTAGCGACGCTGTCTTTATTCTTAAAGACCAGATGCTTGTTAGTCGAGTAGTTAAAAATGGAACTCGTCACACGAGCGATCCCGTTCGCTAGGAGAATGCGAAGACTAATGGGCACGGCCATCATCACGAAAAGGAAGAAAGCGTAGACCAGATAGTCAACGATAAAACTACTCAGAGAGGAGAGGGCAAACTTAAACATGTCCTTGTAGATCATGAGGCCATCTCGAATAGGGCGGAAGTGGGAACCTTCATTGTCATTGATGTAGACCGTTTCAATCGGAACTTCTAGGATGGGGAAGGACTTGCTTGCTGCAAGGAGAACATTCATCTCATATTCATAACGCTGTCCGTCAACCTCAAGCATGAAAGGCAAGAGATTCGTAGTAAAAGCCCGTAAACCTGTTTGGGTATCGCTGATTGCCACTCCGGTTTGTTGTTTGAAGAGGAAACGGGTCAATTTATTCCCGAAGGCAGAACGCAAAGGAACTTTTCCAGAGAAGGCGCGTGCTCCTAGAATAAGTGTTCCAGGATGTTCTTGAGATTGGTTAACAACCCTGAAAATATCCCAAATTTTGTGCTGACCGTCTGCATCAGCTGTAACAATGCTTCCATAGGTACCTCTTTCTAGGATGTATGCATAAGCAGTCTTGAGAGATTGCCCTTTTCCTTGGTTGTGCTCGTGGGTCAGGACTGTCGCAAGACCGTCCAATTTGTCAAAAATCACTTTCTTGTCGGCGTCACTTCCATCGTCGACGACGATGATTTCGAGATCGCTTTTAGCATGGACCAAGCGAACCAGTTTGACAAGATTCAGATCCGGTTGATAGGCGGGGATGATAAGATAATTCATAATCGTTCCTCGTTTCTTGAGATTTGTTGTAGCTAGTATAAAGACTCAAGCTTAAAGCTAACTGATATCAGTTTTCTTTAAGGAAAAGGGACAGGAAAGGAGTCTCTTTCCTTCTATTAATTGCCATTTTTAAGGGGAAGTTTCCCTTCAATATCGTAGGGTATATAAAAAATGATGTTTCAAATCCTAAAGATAATCCTTGCCTTTGTTCGAAAAGTCTGGTATAATAGTTTCTTGTGAGTAAACCTCACTTACCCCTTGCAAAGACTTGGGGTCATTAGTCCAAAAGGAGGAACATTATCAATGGCTAAATACGAAATTCTTTATATTATTCGTCCAAACATTGAAGAAGAAGCTAAAAACGCTTTGGTAGCACGTTTCGATTCTATCTTGACTGACAACGGTGCAACTGTTGTTGAATCAAAAGATTGGGAAAAACGTCGTCTTGCATACGAAATCCAAGATTTCCGTGAAGGACTTTACCATATCGTAAACGTTGAAGCGAACGACGCTGTAGCTCTTAACGAGTTCGACCGTCTTTCAAAAATCAACGGTGACATTCTTCGTCACATGATCGTAAAAGTTGACGCGTAAGAAATCATCAGAGGTGACTTATGATTAACAATGTTGTACTTGTCGGTCGTATGACCCGTGATGCTGAACTTCGTTACACTCCAAGCAATCAAGCAGTTGCTACTTTCAGCCTAGCTGTCAACCGCAACTTCAAGAGTCAGAATGGAGAGCGCGAAGCCGATTTCATCAACTGTGTGATCTGGCGTCAGCAAGCAGAAAACTTAGCCAACTGGGCTAAGAAAGGTGCTTTGATTGGGATTACCGGTCGCATTCAAACACGTAATTACGAAAACCAGCAAGGTCAACGTGTTTATGTCACTGAAGTCGTAGCAGACAGCTTCCAACTATTGGAAAGCCGTGCAGCACGCGAAGGGCATGCAGCTGGTGGCTATTCATCAGGCAACGGTGGTTTTGCTGGAAATGCAACTCCAAGCTTTGGTGGATCTGAACCAAGCAATGCAGCGCCAAACTTTGGTCGTGAAGAAAACCCATTTGGAGCTAATCCAATGGATATCTCAGACGACGATCTTCCATTCTAAGAATGGGTTTAACGAATTAAAACTATAAAGGAGAATTAAACATGGCTCAACAACGTCGTGGCGGATTCAAACGCCGTAAAAAAGTTGATTACATCGCAGCAAACAAAATTGAATATGTTGATTACAAAGATACTGAGCTTCTTAGCCGTTTCGTTTCAGAACGTGGGAAAATCCTTCCTCGTCGTGTAACTGGAACTTCAGCGAAGAACCAACGTAAAGTAACAACAGCTATCAAACGCGCTCGCGTAATGGCTTTGATGCCTTTCGTAAACGAAGATTAAAAAAGAGGTCCAGTGGACCTCTTTTTCACGAGCTTGAAAACAAGAAAGCGAGTAAGACCCGGGTGGGTCTTTTTTTCAGGTCCGGTGGACCTCTTTGACCTTTCCCTAGCTCTAATCGTGTTATAATGTGGGAAGAAATGTATTAAGGAGAGAACTATGAAGGAAGGTGTAATCATCAGGAGGATGATAAAGGTAGATATTGAGCACATCTCTCAAGCCTTTATCCACCAAGGGTGGCCGGGTAGAGAGGATATCTTGACTAGCTATTTTCAGGAGCAGGAGAATAGAGAGAGGGACGTATTAGTAGCTGAGTCGGATGGATTTGTGGCAGGCTATATCACTATATTGCCTGCTGCCAAGCACGGACCTTTCGTGGGAGTCTATCCTGAACTATCTGATTTTAATGTTTTTGAGCCATTTAGAAATCGAGGGATTGGGAATCAACTCTTAGAGGAGGCGGAAAAAAGAGTCCGGCTACTATCAGAGATTGTTACTTTAGGGGTTGGTTTACACTCGGGTTATGGCCCAGCTCAAAGACTGTATGTTAAACGAGGCTATATCCCAGATGGATCTGGAATTTGGTTTAGGGATCAGCCCTTGGACCCTTACAGTTCTTGTGAAAACAATGATGACTTAGTCCTCTATTTTTCAAAAAGATTGAACAATGATATGCAGTAAAATAATGCTCCATAATTATTGCAGTGCTTTTACCAACCACAAAAATTATAAAACAAGATTAATTTGTCATACCTGCCTTTGGGTAGGTTTTTTGTTTGTCTTTTAACTATAGTTGATGTGAAAGTCAATTTTCTAGATAGAGATATCAACTAGAGGTGAAATTTTATTTGATATAAAAGTATTTTACTCATTTAAATTGATATGGTTTGAAAAAAGGGCTATAATATCCTTGAGGGTAAGCGTTCTCAAAAGGAGGTGGCTGTTTATGTTTGAAATTCATAACTTGTCCATTAAGTATGGCAAGAAAACACTGTTGCTACCAACATCTCTAAAGTTCGAAAAGGGGAAATTATATACAATTTATGGAAAATCAGGAGTTGGAAAAACTTCGTTGCTGAATAAAGTTGGGCTGATTTCAGAGTATGACCCTAAAGTAACTTATATTTACGATGGCTCCAAAATTGATACGAGTGACAAGAAGATTGTTTCATCCTTTATTGCACAAAATATTGCTTTTATATTTCAAAGTCATAATCTAATAAAAGACTTGACTGTGTATGATAATTTGAAAATTTCGCTAAACTTTTTCAAATTATCAACTAAGGAAATAGAAAAGAAAATAGATAATATTCTAAGTGAGTTAGGAATTTTAGAATTGAAGGATGAATATCCTGAGGATTTATCTGGGGGAGAAGAACAACGTGTTGCCATTGCTAGAGGGATGATAACAGATAAGAATATTATTTTAGCAGATGAACCTACAAATTCTTTGGATTCTGAAAATAGAGAAATTGTCTCATCTTTACTGTTAAAACTAGCAAATAAATATAATAAAATCGTTATTGTAGTTTCACACGATGAATATGTTATTAACAAAGGAGATATAAAGCTACATTTCGAAGACAAAAAATTAATTGGAATGAAAGAAGACATAGAGTGTAATTTTCAAGAAGAGTGGCATGCTAGTAAGTTAAAGAAAAATATTAGATTGAAGATCCAAAAGAAAAGGAAGGTACCTCCTTTACCTGTACTTTTATTAATACTAATTTCCTTCACAGTTTCACTTGCAGTTGGTTCTATGAATATTCAATCATTATTTTCTTCTAAGTATCAAAGATTCATCAGTGATTCATTAGAAAATGGTTTCTTGGTTATTAATGATTCAATAGGACTTGGAACGAGCAAGGTGATTGATGATTTCCAATCGCTCTCGAATAAGGAAATACATCAAATTTCTGATAGTAGGAATGTATACAAATTAGAACCATATATTGAATTTCCTAGTATGGGAATGACTTTTGAAAATGCTGAAAACTATTTAAAAATTAGTCGAGATTTTTCACCGAATCTATCTATTAATGGAAAGAATATTCATTTATCCAAGAATTATAGTGTGCAACCACTATTCAATACGAATACGACTCAGAGACAAATTAAATACTTTGATAGGACTACGAATAGGGGGATATTTGTTTCGGAATCATTTATCAAAGAACAAAAGCTAGAAGACATTGTAGCTGGGTCGGAGATAACACTTACATATTATGTCCCCATTAATGTTTATGAATCTCATATAGATAAAGAAGGAAGTTATTATAAATCTGACGGAGACCTATATGTGAAAGAGGAACAAACGTTTAAAATACTTGGGATCGTAAAAGAGGAGTATCCGTTTAACTATTCTGTAAATGATAACACCTTATTCATGGCGAGTGATGAGATGCTGAAAATACAGAGCAAATATATAGGTGTAGAAAGCAAACAGAGAGGAACACTTGATGATCTTCCTGTAAAAGAATGGGTCCCAAGTGCAGTACATGTTACTGTAAAGGATAGCAAAGATATCCCTCAAGAAATTAATCGTATTAAAAAAATTTCGGATAAATTTTCGATTGTTTCCTCTTTCGAGAATTATAAAGAATTTAATAAAGGTTTAAAATACATAAAAAACTTTTTGCTAATTATTTCGTTTGTCATGCTTTTACTTGTAGTTGCAATCTTATCTTTTGTCTTCTTTTTGATAAATAGAACTAGAAAATACGAAGTTGGCGTATTAAAGGCTATGGGATACAGTACAAAACATGTTTTTAGATTATTTATTCTCGAGTTATTAAATTATGGAAAGAAAATAATTATTTTATCAAGTATTCTGATTTTTATACTAACTATATTAGCTATTCAAATGCTTCAATTAGAAGTAGTTGATATCATTCATTTCTATCTAGCTTCTATAGCGTCATTAATTATCCTTACGTTTGCTGTATTAATGACTAGTGGGCTCATTCCTATCTATATGACAGGGAAGCAGCCTATTGTTGATGCCATTCGTAAGAATAGATAAATTGATTGGTCATAGTGACCAAAGGCCATAAGTAATCGTTTGCCATGGAAGTTGCATGTTCCTTATGATCGAGGAGTCAACGGATCTGTCTTAATCGGTGTAGGAGTATACTCTCCGTGGTGAGCTGTTAACCTATGGTGAGATCAGCATTATTATTCTCTAGATTTTTAGAATATCTTGTGGTTAGATAGGATGAATGGCTCACTGCTGGATAAACAGTGGTGAGTTTTTTTATCCCCCATAATCAGGAAAATAGTGATGTTTCTTTTCTTTTTTGACGATCTTTATTCCATAACGATCCGTTAATTTAATTATGTGGCTTAGATTGGAAATGTTTATCCAAAATTTTTTGAGAGTTGTTTTACATATACTGGTTTTATAGGTTCATAGAGCTAAACATTATTCTCATAAGTCGATTTCATAATAAAAACACCCCAAAAATTAGATTTTTTCTGTCTAACTTTTGGGGTGCAGTTTAAACTTCATCCATTTTCTTAGCGTCGAGTTGCAGGTGCTGTGCTCGAACTTTTAATATTAAAGCGTTTCTTGAGGTAGAAGCGAAGGACAAGCGCTAGAGCTCCTAAAACAATGGCAAAAACATCTGGAATAGTTGGGTTGAGGACTTGTGGGAGTAGGGAAGTAAAGGACAAGACAATGACCCAAAGGAACATGACTCCAACAAGAATCGGCATAGATTTCCAAAGAGAAGGACGCTCGCTGCGATCTTTTGTGCCATCCATATACTGATAGAAGAAGTAGTACATGAGATACAAGAGCAGGGCCCCTGTCAAACTTCCAAGGATCAAGGTGATCAAACCATAGCCAGTACGACGCGGTGCGACCAAGTTCATAAAGGCGCTAATCGCAGCAAAGACTCCAAAGATAAAGAGGAAGGAATCCAAAATCATGAGAGAGGGAGCATCGTTTAATTTCGGATGCTCTTTTTCATAGCGTTCTTTCTCGCTGAAAGAGTTCGCCCATACAGTTGGAGCTCCAAAAAGGGTCCGTGCCGGAATTCCTTTTCCTTGGTTTTCATGGATAGCTGGAAGAATTTCTTGGATGAGGCTTTCTGCTTCTTCCTCTGTCTTTCCGTTTTCAAGCAATTGGTGTTTGGCGATCCGGATAAATTCTTGGTTTTTCTTGCTTAGTTGATTCAAATCAAATTGAGACATAAATACTCCTTAGTGTTATTAGTAGGTGTTAGAACCATTTTTTATGGATGAGGTAGACGACAAGAGACCCAGTCAGGGCAAAGGCGATGAAAATAATCAGCCAGAAGGCATGGGGTTCGCCATTGAGCGGAAGCTCATTGTCCTTGAAGTTCATCCCGTAGGCCGAAAAGATCATGGTCGGAATGGACATGACAATGGTGACGAGGGCCAGGGTCTTCATGATGTTGTTCTGGTTGTTGGAGATGATCGATGCGAAGGTATCGGTCATGGAGTGCAGGATATTTCCATAAATATCTGCCATCTCGATGGCCTGCTGGGTTTCGATCAAGGTATCTTCCAACAGATCCTCGTCTTCTAGGTATTTCTTGATGTTACTAGTGGCACTGGTCAATTTCTTGATCACGCGCTCATTGGTTTTCAGAGAGGCCTTAAAGTAGACGATGGTTTTCTCCAGCTCCATCAACTCAATCAGCTCTTCATTACGCGTTGATTTGTGCAATTGGGTTTCAATCTGCTCGCTTTTGCGATCCAAGGTACGAAGCGCTGACAAGTAGAGTTCAGCGTTGCGATAGAGGATCTGAAAGATAAAGCGCGACCGCATAAAGGTATAGAAATTCCGCAAGCGTCGGTTGATAAAGATATCAAGAAGTGGCAATTTCTCCAAGCAGGTCGTGATGATAGCCTCTTCTGTCAGGATAATTCCTAGCGGAATGGTCACGTAGTAGGTCTGATTGTTCCGCTCTTCCTTGATGGGGACGTCGACGATGATCAAGGTATACTCATCTTCAATGGTCATACGAGACATTTCTTCCGCATCGAGTGGTGCCCGTAAGTCGGCAATATCGATGTTAAAAGCAGAGGCGATTTCCATCGATTCACTTTGGGAAGGATTGACAAGGTTGATCCAGCTACCAGGTTCCAGTGTCTCTATTTCTTTAAATTCAGTCGTTGTCGATAAAAAGACCTGTTTCATGGTGCCTCCCCTTGTTTTTTTACACCTTAACATTATATCAGAAAAAGGACGGTTTTGGATAAAAGAATACTAAAAAATTTGTTATAATGGAGGTTAACAAAAAGGTGATTAGAGTAAGAACATGCAAGATAAAATTGTCATTCATGGGGCACGCGCCCATAATTTAAAAAATATAGACGTGGAAATTCCACGGGACAAATTGGTCGTGGTGACGGGTTTGTCTGGATCTGGAAAGTCCAGTCTGGCCTTTGATACCCTCTATGCAGAAGGCCAGCGCCGCTACGTGGAGAGCTTATCGGCCTACGCCCGGCAGTTCTTGGGAAATATGGAAAAACCAGATGTGGACTCCATTGACGGCTTGAGTCCAGCCATTTCCATCGACCAAAAAACGACCAGTAAAAACCCCCGTTCTACAGTGGGGACGGCAACAGAGATCAATGACTACCTGCGCTTGCTCTATGCGCGTGTAGGGACGCCTTATTGTATCAATGGGCATGGAGCGATTACAGCTTCTTCGGTTGAGCAAATTGTCGATCAAGTCTTAGAATTACCAGAGCGCCAACGCCTGCAAATTCTAGCCCCTATTATTCGCAAGAAAAAAGGCCAGCACAAGAATATCATTGAAAAGGTGCAAAAAGACGGCTATGTCCGGGTGCGGGTCGATGGTGAGATCTATGATGTGACAGAGGTTCCAGAACTGTCTAAAAGCAAGCAGCACTCGATTGAAGTGGTGGTGGACCGAATCGTGATCAAAGAGGGCATTCGCTCGCGGCTCTTTGATTCGATTGAAGCAGCCCTTCGGATTGCGGATGGTTATGTCGTGATTGATACCATGGATGGCAAAGAGCTACTCTTTTCTGAGCATTATGCTTGTCCAGTCTGTGGCTTTACCGTTCCTGAATTAGAGCCCCGCCTCTTTTCTTTCAATGCGCCTTTTGGATCTTGTCCAGACTGTGATGGGTTGGGTATTAAGCTAGAGGTGGACTTGGATTTGGTGGTGCCAGATGATCGCTTAACCCTTCGCGAAGGAGCACTTGCTCCTTGGAATCCGATCTCTTCCAACTACTATCCACAGATGTTGGAGCAGGCCATGATCCACTTTGGCGTTGATATGGACCAGCCTTTTTCCAATCTTTCTCAAGAAGAAAAGGACTTGGTCCTCTATGGTTCAAATGGCAAGGAATTCCACTTCCACTATGAAAATGAGTTTGGTGGGGTTCGAGATATTGAGATTCCTTTTGAAGGGGTCGTAAACAATATTCACCGTCGTTTCCGTGAGACCAATAGTGATTTCACCCGCAACCAAATGCGCTCTTATATGAACGAATTGACCTGTGCGACCTGCCAGGGCTACCGTCTCAATGACCAAGCTCTCTCTGTTCGTGTCGGAGGAGAAAAGGGGATGCATATCGGGGAAGTGTCAGATCTATCAATTGCGGACCACTTAAAAGCTGTGGATCAGTTGGTTTTAACGGACAATGAAGCTACGATTGCAAGACCGATCCTAAAAGAGATTAAGGATCGCTTGACCTTCTTAAACAATGTGGGGCTCAATTACTTGACCCTGTCACGATCAGCCGGGACCTTATCGGGTGGAGAAAGCCAGCGCATTCGCTTGGCAACCCAGATCGGTTCCAACCTCTCTGGGGTCCTCTATATCTTGGATGAACCGTCTATCGGCCTCCATCAAAGGGACAATGACCGCTTGATTGCCAGTCTCAAGAAGATGCGCGATTTAGGCAACACCTTGATCGTCGTCGAACATGATGAAGATACCATGAGAGAGGCAGACTACCTGATCGACGTCGGCCCAGGTGCCGGTGTCTTTGGGGGAGAGATCGTTGCAGCAGGAACTCCAAAGCAGGTAGCACGCAACAGCAAATCCATCACTGGCCAGTATTTGTCCGGCAAGCGCAAGATTCCGGTTCCGACAGAGCGCCGTTCGGGGAATGGTCGCTATATTGAAATAACAGGAGCCAGTGAGAATAACTTACAAGACATCACAGCGCGCTTTCCTCTGGGCAAATTTATCGCAGTCACTGGAGTTTCCGGTTCTGGGAAATCGACCTTGATTAATGGCATCTTGAAAAAAGCCATCGCTCAAAAGCTCAACCGCAATTCGGAAAAACCAGGGAAATACAAGACCATTCAGGGGATTGAGCATATCGATCGCTTGATCGACATTGATCAAAGCCCGATTGGCCGGACTCCTCGTTCCAATCCAGCGACCTATACAGGCGTCTTCGATGACATTCGTGATCTCTTTGCTCAGACCAATGAAGCCAAAATTCGGGGCTATAAAAAAGGCCGCTTTAGTTTCAATGTCAAGGGCGGGCGTTGTGAAGCCTGCTCAGGAGATGGGATCATCAAGATTGAAATGCACTTCTTGCCAGATGTCTTCGTTCCTTGTGAGGTCTGCCATGGACGTCGTTACAATAGTGAGACCCTTGAAGTCCACTACAAGGAAAAAAATATTGCAGAAGTGCTGGATATGACGGTCAACAAGGCAGTTGAATTCTTCAAGCACATTCCAAAAATTGAACGCAAACTCAAGACCATCCAAGATGTGGGCTTGGGCTATGTAACGCTGGGGCAGCCAGCGACCACCCTTTCAGGTGGGGAAGCGCAGCGGATGAAGTTGGCTTCTGAATTGCACAAGCGCTCTACAGGAAAATCCTTCTATATCTTGGATGAACCAACGACCGGACTCCATACCGAAGACATTTCTCGCTTGATCAAAGTCTTAGAGCGATTTGTGGATGATGGCAATACGGTCCTTGTGATTGAGCACAATTTGGATGTCATTAAAACCGCAGACCATATCATCGATTTAGGACCAGAAGGCGGTGTCGGTGGTGGAACCATTATTGCGACTGGAACACCAGAAGAAGTAGCAGCAAATCCTGCTAGCTACACAGGACAATATTTGAAAGGAAAATTACAATGAATCAACGGATCAGCAACTTAAGAAACAAAATGAAAGCCCAAAACCTCAAAGCAGTATTGATTAACAATTTGAAAAATGTTTATTATTTGACCAATTTCTGGGGTTCAAACGGGACCGCTTTGGTGACAGAAGAACGCGTGGTCCTCTTTACGGATTCGCGCTACACCATCCATGCCCATGCGACTTGTTTCCCCTTTGTAGAGATTGTGGAAACCCGCGATGAGTTGACTGCAGCTGCAGAGATCGTTAAAGACCTTGGAATCAAAGAACTTGGTTTTGAGGACGAAGTGACAGTAGCCTACCATGCCCGCATGGCTTCTGTTTTCAGTGGCATCAGCCTTCAATCCCTAGCGAATTTTGTCATGGAATTGCGCTTGATTAAAGATGAAACGGAGATTGCGGCCATTAAAAAAGCTTGTAGCATCTCTGACCAAGCCTTCCATGATATTTTAGACTATATCAAGGTAGGGAAAACGACAGAGTTGGAAGCAGCGACTTTCCTCGACTTTAGAATGCGGGAGTTGGGAGCTTCTGGTGTATCATTTGATATTATTTCAGCAGCTGGTGAACGCTCTGCCATGCCTCACGCGACTCCAAGTGATCGGGTGATTTCAGCAGGAGATGCCTTAACCCTTGATTTTGGTTGCTTGTATAACCACTATGTCAGCGATATGACACGGACAATCTATGCAGGACATGTCAGCGACAAGGAAAGAGAAATTTACGAAACCGTTTTGAAAGCCAATCAAGCCTTGATTGATGCGGCTAAAGATGGACTTGGCTTCCGAGATTTTGATAAAATCCCACGTGATGTGATCGAGGCAGCCGGCTATGGCCAATACTTTACTCATGGAATCGGTCATGGAATTGGGCTAGATATCCACGAAGAACCATATTTCAGCCAAACGTCTAAAGAAGCGATTCAAGCAGGGATGGTCTTAACAGATGAGCCAGGTATTTATATCGAAGGTCTCTCTGGTGTGCGGATCGAAGATGACCTCTTGATCACAGAAACAGGCTGTGAAGTCTTGACCCTTGCTCCTAAAGAATTGATTGTCCTATAAAATAGACAGTATTTTCTTAACCCCTGTGTAACAAACAAAGATAAGAAAAGAGGCCTATGAAAAAACGAAGTGTAATAGTTGGAATTCTTCTAGTAGTCCTGCTATTTGTATTTGCTCCTCCTGCTCATGCTGGTGTCGGTAATACAGATAGTGGTGGCAGTAGCTTGATTGATTCAGGTGGCGGTAGTAGCTGGTCTGGTGGAGGAAGCAGTTGGTCCGATGGAGGAAGTAGCTGGTCCGATGGAGGAAGTAGCTGGTCTGGTGGATCCAGTAGCTACAGTTCTAGTTCTGGAACAGACTCTGGTGGTGTAGTAGCAATTTTTGCTATCGTTGGATTGATTGGATTTGTCTACAATATTGCAAAAGAAGCTAATGATAGTGATGAATCATTTTCTTCAAATAGTGGTCCAAAACGGACTACCGAAGAACGGGCTGGTCGACCAATTGAGAACAACTATGAAGCGATTCGTCGCATCCGTAAACTGGATCCAATGTTTGATGAAGACCGCTTCTTGTCACAAGTCAAGCTGGTTTATCTTCAATTGCAGTCTGCCTGGACAGAAAAAGATTGGAATTCTGTGCGGAACTTAGAAAGTACCAGTCTTTATGAGCAACACTTGACGCAGTTGCAAGAGCATATTCGTGCCAAAACAACCAATGTTCTAGAGCGCGTGCGTGTGGAAGATTCAAAGATCAAAGACTTTATCGAAAATCCAGAAGGTAATGACCGAATCGAAGTCATTCTGTCATCGACGATGAGAGATTACATCCGAAATGATGAAACGGGCCGTGTGATCGAAGGGGATCCAACCAAAGATCTCTTTACCGTTTACCGCATGGTCTTCCTCCGTGAACATGGAGCGCAGACAGAGATCATTAAGAATGCCGAAGTCGTTAGTGATCACTGTCCGAACTGTGGTGCGCCATTGACGATTGATTCAATCGACAAGTGTGAATATTGCCAAGCATCCTTGAAGCACAATCCAAAAGATTGGGTCTTGGATGTCTACGAAGTTGTGGATGAAATTGAATTCTACAGATAGGAGAATGTATGGGATTTATTAAAGCAGCCCTTTCAGCGGGCATTTCAAGTTTTCAAGATAGTAAATTTAAGGAAGCCATTACCTTGCCAGAAGCTGTTCCAGCAACAGCTTTGGCCATTAAGGGACAGCTCTTGACCAAGGATCCAGATGGGCGCTCTCGTCAGAGCAACCAAAATACGGGCCTATTGACAGATGGTTCTGTCGTCATCGTTCCCCAAGGCTATGTTGCTCTCTTGGTCAATAATGGAACTTTTCTAGGAGACCTTCTAGAAGCAGGGAGCCACGAATGGCAAGCCGGTGAAAATGCCTGGTTGTTTGAAAAAGGTGGTGTGAAAGGAACGTGGGATCAGTTCAAGAATCGTTTCTCATTTGGAGGCCAAGTGGTCACCCAACAAGAAATTATTTTTGTGCGGATGCAACCTTTTACAGGAAATAAATTTGGCACTCAAAATCCAGTCGAGTACTTTAGCGACCGTTACCAACAACTTCTTAGCATTCGTTTTTATGGTCTTTATGATGTTAAAGTAGCAGATCCTGTACTCTTTTACATCAGTGCAGTCAGTCGTCAAATCACTGCAGATAAGCCATTTACCTTGGAAGATGTGGCTCAGGGAACCTTGCGCCAAAATCTTGCTCCAAAAATTGCAGTGGCCATTTCAAAATATACAGCAGAAAATAAAGCGGACATATACAATATCAATGCGGACCAAGACGTCTTCAATGAAGTTGCAAAACGCGAAGTCAACAAAACGTGGACAGAATTATATGGTATCGAATTAACCAATGTCCTCATCGAAGATTTGAGCTACGATGCAGACAGTATGGCCAAGGTCAATAAACTGGACAGTGAATTGGCAGCGATGAAGTATAATACCATTGAAATCGAAGAGCGCCGTGCCCGCAATGAAGCCTTGGTCGCAGCTGCTAAAAATGAAGGTGGCAATGGCATGAACATGATCATGGGGATGAACTTGGGTCAAGCCCTTGGCAATGACCTTCAAAAACAAGCCTCTCCAGCTCAAGACAAGCCACATACCTTCTACATTGAAGTAGATGGAAAGTATGTCCATGTCACCAAAGATGCGGATGGCAATATTGTTCCTGTGGACCAATAAGGAATAGTGAAGATGGAGTTGGAGATATAGAGATTCTAAGGACTCGTTCCTGCAATCTCTCTCCGCCTTCTAGCCTTCCTAAAAAGAGAAAATTGCTGTTTGAGAAAAATCAAATAGTGTGTTACAATAAAGAGTAATCTATTTTTAAAAAAGAGGTAATAAAACATGATCGAAGCAAGTAAATTGAAAGCTGGTATGACTTTTGAAACAGCTGACGGAAAATTGATCCGCGTTTTGGAAGCTAGCCACCACAAACCAGGTAAAGGAAACACTATCATGCGTATGAAATTGCGTGATGTCCGTACTGGTTCAACATTTGATACAAGCTACCGTCCAGAAGAAAAATTTGAACAAGCGATTATCGAAACTGTTCCAGCTCAATACTTGTACAAAATGGATGATACAGCCTACTTCATGAACACTGAAACATATGACCAATATGAAATTCCAGTTGTGAATGTAGAACAAGAATTGCTTTACGTCCTTGAAAACTCAGAAGTAAAAATTCAATTCTACGGAAGCGAAGTCATCGGTGTAACAGTTCCTACAACTGTTGAATTGACTGTTGCAGAAACTCAACCATCTATCAAAGGTGCTACAGTGACTGGTTCTGGTAAACCTGCTACAATGGAAACTGGTTTGGTCGTAAACGTTCCTGATTTCATCGAAGCTGGACAAAAATTGGTCATTAACACTACTGAAGGAACTTACGTTTCTCGTGCATAAGAGACATCTCAGGGTGTCAAATAGAAAGGAACTTCTATGGCAACTGAACAATTTGGTGACATCGTTATTGCACCACGTGTATTAGAAAAAATTATTGCGATTGCAACAGCAAAAGTAGAGGGTGTCTATTCGCTTGAAAACAAGAGTGTTTCAGATAGCTTATCCAAACGCTCCCTTGGACGTGGCGTCTACCTTCAAACAGAAGAAGATGGTCAAGTTTCAGTAGACATCTATCTCTATTTAGAATATGGAGTGGCTGTACCATCTGTCGCTGTAGCCATTCAAAAAGCGGTTAAGTCTGCAGTTTATGATATGGCAGATGTAACCTTGGATGCTGTCAACATTCACGTTGTCGGTATCGCAACGGAAAAATCTCCAAAACCAGACTTGAAAGACTTGTTTAATGAGGACTTCCTCAATGACTGATGAAATTTTATTAGAATCACGTCGAGATTTGCGTGAGCGCGCCTTCCAAGCCTTGATGGCCTTGGAATACGATGGAGACATTGTTGAAGCTTGTCGCTTTGCTTATCTACATGACAAGGACCTAGCAGAAGACAAAGAAGTCGATCTTCCTGCCTTTCTCATGAATCTCGTGACGGGTGTCTATCAGTCAAAAGATCAACTGGACCAACAAATCGGTCAACATTTGAAAACCGGCTGGACTGTTGAGCGCTTGACCTTGGTAGAGAAAAATATCCTTCGTCTGGGAATTTATGAAATGACAGAGTTTGATACACCACAGATCGTCGCAGTCAATGAAGCGGTGGAATTGGCCAAGGCCTTTTCAGATGAAACCTCTTCACGATTTGTCAACGGTGTCCTCAGTCAATTTGTGACAGAAGAATAATTAAAAAAGAGCCGATGGCTCTTTTTTTGGTAAAAAATATCCCCACAGTTTCTACTGAGAGGATATTGCTTTTAGACACTTTTTCCAGAGTGGAGACTAACGGGCAAGAAATAACCGGTAGTCGCCACTTTTTTTCCTTCGATCTTTTGGAGTAAAAGATCCACCATGAGGATAGCAATGTCTTCGAGGGGTTGTTGGATGGTTGTCAGTTCAGGTGTATAGGTCTCGATGAACTGGGTTCCATCATAACCAATCACTTTCAAATCCTGAGGAATCTGAATATCTAATTCTCTAGCGACTTTCATGATCAAGATCGCCGTCAAATCATCGGAGGCAAAGATAGCATCTGGTTTATGGTGGGTTAAAATCTGTTTGATTTCCATTTCTTTGCGAATAGGGGAGAAATCACTGGAAACATTAATGATCATGGACTCAGGTAGAACTGATGCAAATCCCGCATGACGCAAGCCAGTTGGGGAGTTAGAGTTGTCATTACCTGTGATCATGATAATATTTCGGGCTCCGGTTTTTACTAAAGTTTCTGCTGCAAGCACCCCGCCAGCGTAGTTGTCTGAAGAAACAACCGGAATTTCTGGGGAGAGGTTGCGGTCAAAAGCAATGATAGGAGCAGTTACCCGGTTGTAATCTTCAATGCCCAAATTATGACTTCCTGAAATGATGCCATCTACCTGGTTGGCCTCCAACATCTCAATGTATTCGCGCTCTTTTTCAGAGTTATGTTCACTATTGCAGATGATGGTTTTATAGCCGTGTTTGAAGAGTTGGTGCTCTAGTTTGTCGATTAATTCAGCATAGAAAACATTGCTGATGTTTGGAAAGATCAAGCCGACTAACTTAGCTGATTTTCCTTGGAGGCTTCGAGCAACATTATTGGGCTTATAGCCCAGCTCTCGCATGGCTTCTTGGACTTTTTGGATCGTTTTTTCAGATAGGTATCCTTTTTTATTGATGACCCGTGAGACTGTAGTAGGGCTGACACCGGCGAGTTTGGCGACATCAGTTAGCTTTGCGACCATGATCAAGTTCATAGTAGGTTCCGGTAGGATTTCCAGACTTGATCAAAATACCATTTTGATCAGCATGTGGGAAGACCCGGCCAGAAAATACTTTTTCTCCTTTATTGATAAAGATTTCAAAAATCGAATTGTCAATGAAAATATTAGCAGTTGTAGCTTGGTTATCGATTGTGCAGCTACGGCTAGTCCCAAAGTCTTGGGCATATTGCTCACCAGCCTGGCTACGATCGACTGTGACTAATCCTTTCGCTAGATCGAATGTGAGAACTAAGCCCTTTCCTTCTGGATCTGCAAAGAGAACGATCTCATTTTGGCTGTCTTTTTCAAATTGCAATTCCAATTCATAGCAATTCTTGGTTTGCACCTTGTTGGCAAATTCCTCACGCTCAACGCGTAAGTTTTTGATGGCTTCAACTGGGTATTGGTAGAGCTTTCCGTCTTTGATGGTTACTTCTTTGACCAGTGAGAGTGCTCCTTGATAGTCATAGGAATCCGTTGGACAGGAAACATCTGGAAGACCAAGCCAGCTGACAGCATAGGCGCGTCCATCGGGTGCATTGAATCCTTGAGTTGCATAGGCTTCAAAACCACAGTCTAGATTGTGCAATTCAGATACATCGACCATTTTAGCCTTTTCTGGATCAAAGCTTGCCCCAATCTTGTACATATTTGGGTAAATGTTTTCATAATCGCATACCGATTTGTCCAAGCCTTGAGGACAGTAGAGGAGAACTGGTTGATCCTCTACAAAGACCAGATTGGGACATTCCATCATGTAAGCTGTCCGGTCATTTGCAAAATCCAAGTCACCGACTGCAACCCAGTTGGTATAGTCGTTATCTACAGCCTTATAGAGACGGATGAATCCTTTCTTCTCAAGGTCTTGGCCACCAACGATAGCGTAGTATTGACCTTTAAAATTAAAAATCTGTGGGTCACGGAAGTGATCAGTCGAATCAGCCGGTTGATCAATCAAGATCTTGTCAATTTTTTCGATCTTTCCTTCTTTGTCCATTAAAGCACCGACTTGGTAAGGATGACGAACCCATTCTGCATCACGAACATTTCCAGTGTAGAATAAGAATAGTTTGTCACCAAACTGCATGGCTGATCCGGAATAAGCGCCATGGCTATCCAGATCTGTGTCTGGAAGAAGCGTTACACCAGTTTCTGTGAAATGAACCAAGTCTTCACTTTCTGTTTGTACCCATGATTTTAACCCATGGGCTGCACCAAATGGAAAATTTTGGTAAAACAAGATCCATTTCCCATCAAAGTAGGAAAAACCGTTAGGATCATTTAAGAGACCAGCCTTTGGCTCTACATGGTAGTGTGTATGCCAAGGAGATTTCGCCATGTTTTCTTGGATCGCTTGCTTTTCCTCTGTTGTCCAGTCTTCATAACGTCGGTAACGACGTTCAGTTGTCCATTCCATTTTAGTCCTCCGAATTTTTTCTTACTTCCATAGTAACGATTTCCCATTAAAAATGCAAGTGATAAATAGAAAAAAACAGCTAAAAATGTCAAACGCTTGACATCTACAAGAAGGTGTTTTAAAGAGGTTTAAAAATGAAAACGAATGAAAATATGAAAGTTTTTGAAAACGAAAAAAACTAGGAATCACCCTTTGACAGCGTTATTAAAGCGATTGTGCAAATGAAAATTCTTACATTCTATCAAAAGCTGTCGAAATAGTTTAAAAAGTTTCAAAAAAATCCTGCAAAACGGTTGACATATTTTCAATACATGGTACAATTGAAAACGTAGAGACGGTTGAACCGTTTACATTACAAAATATAAGGAGATTTACTTTATGGATTACAATAAAGTAGCCAAAGAGGTTATCGAAGCAGTCGGTAAAGATAACCTTGTTGCGGCAGCACACTGTGCGACACGTCTACGTTTGGTATTGAAAGACGATAGCAAAGTTGATCAAGCTGCACTTGATAACAATGCAGATGTCAAAGGAACCTTCAAATCAGATGGTCAATACCAAGTCATCATTGGACCTGGTGATGTAAACTTTGTTTATGAAGAATTGATCAAAGCGACTGGTTTGAAAGAAGTATCAACAGATGATTTGAAACAAATCGCTGCAAAAGATAAGAAATTCAACCCATTGATGGCCTTGATCAAACTCTTGTCTGATATCTTCGTTCCAATTATTCCTGCCTTGGTTGCAGGTGGTCTTTTGATGGCCCTTCGGAACTTCTTGACATCAGCAGGTTTGTTTGGACCTAAATCATTGGAAGAAATGTACCCAGCTATCAAGGGTCTTTCAGCTATGATCCAATTGATGTCAGCTGCACCATTTATGTTCTTGCCAATTTTGGTTGGTATTTCTGCGGCAAAACGCTTTGGAGCAAACATCTTCTTGGGTGCTGCGATCGGTATGATCATGACCACACCAGATCTTGGTGGGGCCACTAAATTCTGGGATATCTTTGGTTACAATGTAGCACAAACAAACTATGCTTACCAAGTTATTCCTGTCTTAGCAGCGATCTGGATCTTGGCACATTTGGAAAAATTCTTCCACAAGAAATTGCCATCTGCGGTTGACTTTACCTTTACTCCATTGCTTTCTGTGATGATTACTGGTTTCCTTACCTTTACAGTTGTTGGGCCAGTGATGCTCTTGGTTTCAAACGGAATCACAGACGCTATTGTATGGTTGTACAACACAACAAGCTTTATCGGTATGACTGTCTTTGGTGGAACTTACTCATTGATCGTTATGACGGGGCTTCACCAATCATTCCCAGCTATTGAAACGCAATTACTTTCAGCATGGCAAAAAGGTGCGGGTCATGGAGATTTCATCTTTGTCGTTGCATCAATGGCCAACGTAGCGCAAGGTGCTGCAACCTTTGCCATCTTGTTCTTGACGAAGAGCGAAAAAACCAAAGGTCTTGCATCTTCTGCAGGTGTGTCAGCCCTTCTTGGGATCACCGAACCAGCCCTCTTCGGGGTTAACTTGAAATACAAGTTCCCATTCTTCTGTGCCCTCATTGGTTCAGCAGTTGGTGCCCTCTTTGCGGGTCTTCTCCAAGTCGTTGCTGTTTCCCTTGGATCAGCAGGTTTCCTTGGTTTCCTTTCAATCAATGCAACGTCAATCCCATTCTATCTCTTGTGTGAAGTGATTGCCTTTGCGGTAGCCTTTGCCTTGACTTACTTCTACGGTAAAACAAAAGCAGCAGATGTGTTTGCTGCAGAAGGAAATGTAGCAGCAGCAGAAACTGCTGAAAAAGCAGAAGCCAAAGAAGTAGCAGCTGCTTCTGAAAAAGTTGAAGCAACACTTGCGGATGAAGTGATTGTAACTCCTATCGTTGGTAGTACAGTAGCGCTTGCTGATGTGAATGATCCTGTCTTCTCAAGTGGTGCGATGGGACAAGGAATTGCCATTAAACCAACTGAAGGTGTTGTCTATGCACCAGCTGATGCTGAAGTAACCATTGCCTTTGCGACTGGTCACGCTTATGGTTTGAAGACGGCTAATGGTGCTGAAATCTTAATCCACGTTGGGATTGATACGGTATCAATGAACGGTGAAGGATTTGATCAAAAAGTAGCTCAAGGTGATAAAGTCAAAGCTGGTGATATCCTTGGTACATTTGATTCTGCAAAAATTGCCGCAGCTGGTCTTGAAGACACAACTATGGTGATCGTCACTAACACAGCTGACTTTGCTTCTGTCACACCTGTTGCAACTGGATCTGTTGCGAAGGGTGATGCGATCATTGAAGTTAAAGCTTAATCGAAACAATAAGTTCTCAAGGACTGGTCAGATTCTCTCCAGTCCTTGAATTTTATTTCTCAAAAAAAGCGTGCTTTTTCTATAGAGAAGAGAAAAAGATTGACTACAAAATATGCTATAATAAATACAGGATATTTTTCATAATAAAAAAGGAGCCAACATGACAAAATTATATGGAAGTTTGGAAGCTGGCGGTACAAAATTTGTTTGTGCGGTTGGTGATGAAAACTATAATGTGGTGGAAAAAGTACAATTTCCAACAACCAAGCCAATTGAGACGATTGATAAGTGTATTGAATTTTTCTCAAAATTTGAGGATTTAGTTGGGCTTGCGATTGGTTCATTTGGACCAATTGATATTGATCCAAATTCAAACACTTATGGTTTTATCACAACGACTCCAAAACCAAATTGGGCCAATGTAGATATCGTTGGGGCTTTCCGTCGTGCCTTGAATGTACCAATCTATTTCACGACAGATGTGAATAGCTCTGCCTATGGAGAAGTGGTCGCACGCAATAACGCGGGTGGCCATATCGAAAACTTGGTTTACTATACAATCGGAACAGGAATCGGAGCTGGTGTCATCCAACGTGGTGAGTTTATCGGGGGAGCTGGACACCCAGAAATGGGACACTACTATGTGGCTCAACACCCAATGGATGTGGAAAAAGAATTCAAGGGTGTTTGTCCTTTCCACAATGGCTGTTTGGAAGGTTTTGCGGCTGGTCCAAGTCTCGAAGCTCGTACAGGTATTCGTGGGGAAAACATTGAACTGAACAGCAATGTGTGGGATATTCAAGCCTACTACATCGCACAAGCAGCAGTGAATGCGACAGTTACCTTCCGCCCAGACGTCATTGTCTTTGGAGGAGGAGTCATGGCTCAACAACATATGTTAGATCGTGTTCGCACGAAATTTACTGCCCTCTTGAACGGTTACCTCCCTGTACCAGATGTGAGAGATTATATTGTGACACCTGCAGTTGCTGGCAATGGTTCAGCGACCTTGGGGAACTTTGTTCTTGCAAAACAAGTGAGCGAGAAGCTTAAAAAATAAGAAGCAATTGTCTCTTAGAGGTTAGAAACAAGAGCGAGGAGGCTGGGACACAAGTCCTAGCCTCTCAATTATTTTTGGATTGTCGAGCAAGATGCAGTGGTTGAGTGGGCTCTACTACACTGATTTCATCAGCTTTTACAGCCCTACTCAACTGTGCGGAGGTGGGACGACGAAATCGAATTCTAACGAATTACCGATTTCTGTCCCACTCACTTCTTTCATCTATCTATCAAGAAGTGAGGAAGAAATGAAAAAGAATATTGTAAAGGATGTCTTATTCTTGGGTCAAAAGTCAGAAGAAGCGACACCTGAGGATCGCACCTTGGCTTTGGATTTGCAGGACACCTTAAATGCTCATCTCCTTGAGTGTGTCGGTTTAGCGGCTAATATGATCGGGGTGAAAAAACGGGCGATTATCATCCGAATGGGAAGTGAAAATCTGGTCCTGTTTAATCCGGTTCTCCTTGAAAAGAAAAAGCCTTACCAAACAGAGGAAGGATGCTTGTCCTTGATGGGGTGTCGGCCGACCACTCGTTATGAGGAGATTTCAGTGGCCTATCGAGATGTGAATTGGAAAGCAAAAACAATTCAATTGTCAGGTTTTCCAGCCCAGATCTGTCAGCACGAAATGGATCATCTAGAAGGCATTATTATCTAGAAGTCATTAATGGAGTCGATTGGGCTCCATTTTTTTAGTTCTTATAGAAACTTTTTTCTTGACAGGGATCTTTTTTGTACTAAAATAGTTCTCATAGCAACTTTAAAGTTCTTATGAGAACTATTTGGAGGAATGATGGAAAAGCCATTACAAGAATTAAAAAAAATTGGCCATCTCATTCACCTCATGGTGGAAAGAGAAGCTAAGAAGCGTGGGTTTGAATTTAGCGCAGGACCACAAGGTCAGGTATTGAGATTCTTATCTCATCGTGAAAAGGAGGGAAAAGTGACCTTGATTCGGGATGTTGAACAGGAACTTCATATCACAAAATCCGTGACCAGTAATCTGATCAAGCGAATGGAGAAAAATGGGTTTATTTATTTAGAGGCTAGTCCGACCGATAAACGGGCCAAGTATGTCTACCTAACAGACAGTGTGAAAGCCAATTTGAATGACATGAAGCAATTCTTTGAAGAGGTAGAACGGAGTCTAGTAGCGGGTGTATCAGAAGAAGAATTGGCTATCTTTTTCAAGGTTATGCAGCAATTTTATGAGAATATGAAAAAAAGGAGCGAGGAATGATCAATATATTTCGGCGCTTAACCGCCAAAGAATGGGGCATGATTGCCCTTAGTACGGTCTTTATCTGTCTAGCGGTTTGGATGGATTTAAAGACTCCTGAATACTTATCTGATATCACGACCCTCTTAGCTAAGGAGGGGACCAAGGTTTCTGATATCATGGAGCCAGGGAGCAAGATGTTGCTCTTCTCCTTTGGGAGTTTTCTGATGGCAGTTTTTGTGGGCTTTCTAGCATCACGAGTCGCTGCCAGCTTTACGACGCGACTTCGAGGAGTGATTTTTCATCAAGTGATGGATTACTCTGATGCCGAGATCAAGAAATTCTCCGTTCCCTCTCTCTTGACCCGGACGACCAACGATTTGACCCAGTTGCAAATCATGATTGTGATGGGGATGCAAGTTGTGACGCGTGGTCCCATTATGGCGATTTGGGCCTTGACCAAGATTTGGGGGAAGAGCAGTGCCTGGACAACGTCTGTTGGGATTGCGGTCTTGATGGTCTTGATTCTGCTCTCTGTTCTGGTTCTTATTGCCTTTCCGCGCCAGCAAAAGGTTCAAGGTTTGACCGATGCTTTGAATGCGACGACACGGGAGAGTTTGACTGGGGTGCGAGTGGTTCGCGCCTACAATGCGGAAGCGTATCAAAATGAGAAATTCCAGGCTGAAAACAAGGGCTTAACCCGTCTAAATCTCTTTGTTTATCGGTTGATGTCTTTGATGAACCCTGTCATGACAGTGGTATCAAGTGGGTTGACCCTGGCTATCTACTGGATTGGGGCGCACTTGATCAATGATATCGCCATGCCAAAAGATCCTACAAAGATCCTCGCCAGTCCTGCATTAGCGGATCGGACCAAGGTCTTCTCAGATATGAT
This sequence comes from Streptococcus parasanguinis, assembly GCF_019929185.1. Lineage (GTDB taxonomy): Bacteria > Bacillota > Bacilli > Lactobacillales > Streptococcaceae > Streptococcus > Streptococcus parasanguinis_O. Next base: position 52,999 of record NZ_JAHZPC010000008.1, on the reverse strand, counting down.
CACCTTCTCCTCTTACGCCATGCAGGTTGTCATTGGCTTTATGATGATGGTGGCCATCTTGATTATCCTTCCTCGTGCCTTGGTATCCGCAAAACGGATTAATCAGGTCTTGGCTCTTGAACCGTCTGTAGCCTTCCCAAGTGAGTCAAAAGAAACAACAGGCCAAGCAGGTACAGTAGAATTTCAAGACGTTTCCTTCCGATATGGACGGACTTCCCGTGCTGTGATTGAGCACGTGACCTTCTCAGCTCAGAAAGGACAAACCGTTGCCTTCATCGGATCAACTGGTTCTGGTAAATCCACTTTGGTCAATTTAATCCCGCGTTTTTACGATGCGACAGAAGGAAAGATCTTAGTGGATGGGGTGAATGTCAAGGACTATAGCCACCAAGAATTGAACAATAAAGTCGGCTACATTCCACAAAAAGCAGTGCTCTTTAGTGGCACGATTCGCTCCAATATGGAATTTGGGGAAAGTAGCCAAGGAAAATTAGAGGATGAAGCCATCTGGAAAGCTCTTGAATTGGCCCAAGCCAAAGAGTTTGTTGCCGCAAAAGAGAAGGGCTTGGATACAGAAGTAGCGCAAGGAGGAAGCAACTTCTCTGGAGGACAACGTCAACGTTTGGCGATTGCGCGTGCCCTTGCACGCAAGCCCGAGATCCTCATCTTTGATGATTCCTTCTCAGCCCTGGATTATAAAACAGATCGGATCTTGCGACAAGCCCTAAAAGAAAAGTTGGCAGATACGACCAAATTGATCGTTGCGCAACGGATTTCGACCATTATGGATGCGGATTTGATTTTGGTCTTGGATCAAGGGAAGGTCGTCGGTCAAGGTACCCACAAGGAATTGCTTGCGACCAATGAAGTCTATCAAGAAATTGCCTATTCACAATTGTCTAAGGAGGAGTTGGAACATGCATAAAACAAAACAAGAATCGTCCCTTTGGAGACAACTTTCTCCCTATTTGAAGGGCTTCCACCTATTTTTCCTAGTTGCTATCCTCTTTTCGGTCGTATCGAGTATTATCACGGTTATTGGACCGGATAAGTTAAAAGAAATTACAGATACCATTACAAAAGGGATGGGAGGCGCCATTGATATTGATAAGATCACTTCGATTGCCCTGACCTTAGCCATCCTTTATGGAGTTGGAGCACTGGTGTCCTACAGCAGTAGTTTCATTATCTCAACGATGATTCAGCGCTTTGCAGAACGCTTGCGCAATGCTATTGCTGAGAAGATCAATCGCGTGCCCCTCCAATATTTTGATAGCCATGAACAAGGAGATACCTTGTCTCGTGTGACCAATGACGTGGATTTGATGACCCAATCCTTTAACCAAAGCTTGGTTCAAATGGTCTCTTCTATTGTCTTATTGATTGGCTCCATCTTTATGATGTTTAAGACGGACTGGCACTTGGCGGTGACAGCGATTGTGTCCGTCTTTGCAGGTTTTGCTCTTTCCAGCATTATTATGGTCAAGAGCCAGCCTCTCTTTAAGCAACAACAGGACAACCTTGCCAAAGTTTCAGGTTATGTTGAAGAAATCTATAGTGGCCACAATATCGTCATTTCCTACAATGGCCGTCACCAAGCCAAAAATCATTTTGATGCCATCAACCAAGATTTGTACCATAGCATGTGGAAATCCCAATTCTTCTCTGGGATCATGATGCCCTTGATGCAGTTTGTAGGGAATTTCGGCTATGTCATGGTCTGTATCGTTGGGGCTGTCCTCACCATTAATGGAGACATTACCATCGGGACCATTGTGGCCTTTATGACCTATGTCCGCATCTTTACCCAACCAATCGGTCAAATGGCGCAAGGAATTACCCAATTGCAATCAGCCAGTGCTGCTATGGGGCGTGTCTTTGAATTCTTAGACGAAGAAGAAATGGAAGACGAATCCCAAAAAACACGTCAATTGGAAACACCCGAAGGTCATGTTACCTTTGAACATGTGCGTTTTGGCTATTCATCAGATAAGACTATTATCCATGACTTTACAGCTGAAGCGAAGCCAGGACAGAAGGTGGCTATTGTTGGTCCAACAGGTGCTGGTAAGACCACCATGGTCAATCTCTTGATGCGTTTTTACGACATTCAAGCTGGTAAAATTACCATCGATGGTGTGGATACTAAGGCCATGAGCCGAGAAGAAGTTCATGATGCCTTTTCGATGGTCTTGCAAGATACCTGGCTCTTTGAAGGCACTATTCGAGAAAACCTGGTCTTCAATCAAACCGATATTTCAGATGAAGCGGTCGAAGCGGCAACCCGAGCTGTTGGGGTCCATCACTTTATTCGGACCTTGCCGAATGGCTATGATACTGTATTAGATGATTCAGTGACCTTGTCCGTTGGTCAAAAGCAACTCTTGACCATTGCGCGTGCCCTCTTGAAGGATGCTCCGCTCCTCATCTTGGATGAAGCAACCTCATCTGTCGATACCCGTACAGAAGAGTTGATTCAAAAAGCCATGGACAAACTCATGGAAGGCCGAACTTCCTTTGTCATTGCCCATCGCTTGTCCACTATCCGTAATGCGGATCTGATTCTCGTGATGAAAGATGGAAATATTATCGAGCAAGGCAACCACCAAGAACTCATGAGCCAAAATGGCTTCTATGCTGATCTCTATAATAGCCAATTCACAGAAGAAGTAGCATGAAATCAAGATACAAGGCTTGTGAAATGTAAAGTAAAAAAATAGGATAGAAGGCAATTCTATGTGCTTCTATCCTATTTTTTATGCTGGAAGAAGGGATGGGAAAGACGATTCTTAGGTACAGAAAAATGACAAAGCGTCAAAAATAGATCGCTTCTAATGTTAAAAAGAAGAAAGAGAGGATAAAAAAGAAGCCTGGCTTGACAGGCTTTCTTAGGATCGCGTATACTAGTAGTACAAAAACGAGATGATAGACAGGAGTGCCAACATGAAGCCCAATCTTCAAGATTATCTGAAATTTTATCGTTGGCTAACCCTGCCTTTTACGAGAAAGCCACGTCGTGTGCAGGTTCTTCAAAGGATGAATCGAATCCTGACGTTCGCCATGCCAGGCATCTACGGCCTGGTCTTTTGTTGGCTGTTTTTTAAGAAAACTTCAATGGGAGAAATCTGGCCTTTTATCTGGATCCCTGCTTCGGGTTTTGTCTTGTTTAGCATCTTTCGTCATTGGGTCAATGTTCCGAGACCTTATGAGAAGTGGGAGATTCAACCATTATTAGAAAAGAATTCATCCGGACATTCCTTTCCTAGCCGACATGTATTTTCGGCGACCATTATTTCTATGTGTGTCTGTCAGTTGTCGCTTCCGTTTGGAATGTGCTCGATGCTCCTATCTCTTCTATTAGCCCTTGTCCGAGTTCTTGGAGGGGTTCATTATCCCAAGGACGTTCTCGTTGCTTGGGGATTGGGGCTCGTCTGGGGAGGACTCTTTTTGCTGGTTTGAATGAACAAATTCCTAAAAATTGACCTTTGTGTAAGGGTGAAAGATAGTGTATACTGGAAGGTAGATTTAGAATAGGAGAGAAGATGAAGTACAGAAAAGCAGAAAAAGCAGATCTGGATCAGGTGGTTCGAGTAGCCAGTACAGCCTTTGAGGAGTATCTATTTTTAAAAGTCATCAAGGATTTGGTACGTGATCCCAAGAAGTATCCTGCCTTTGTTGAGGCAATGATGCGCATCTTGGTAAAGGTTTTTCTCAAGCACCATATTTGCCTTGTAGCAGAAAAGAACGATGAAATTTATGCAGTTGCCTTGTTACAAAAGGGACCGATTCCTTTTCGAGCCTATCTCTTAAATGGGGGATTGGGTTTGCTCAAGTTTATTTCCTTGAAGAATATGTTGGCCTACTTTAAATTTATGGAGGACACGGATAAGGAATTGGAGCAAAATGTAGACTTTGATTGGTATTTAATGCTTCTCGCTGTCGCCCCTAAACACCAACGGCAGGGCTATGGCAGTCGCTTTATGACAGAGGGAATTGAGCCTTTCTTGGAAGAGGTTAAAGGAGAAAAACTAGCCTTTTATACCAATACGAAGGGAAATGTCTATTTTTATACCAAAAATGGCTACAAGGAAGTCTACTCTAACGAGATTAGCTTTAACCATGTAGAAATGGGGAGCTGGTATTTCTTGAAGGAACTAAAAAAACACTAAGGTTACAATCTTAGTGTTTTTTTCATTGTAGCTGTGAAACTGCTTGAATGCCGAATTTTTCAAAGAAAGCAGTTCGTTCTTCTATGATAGCATTAGTCGGATGTTTGATATTCAGTAAGAGCTCAACAAGGTCTGGAGTGACTTCACGGAGCAGTTGCCCTAAAGACCAGATAGCCGTTGCAATATGGATCTGATTTTGCGAGGTCTCGATGATGTTCAGGAGTTTAGGGATGGCTGAGCGGTCATTGGCATTGGCTAGTGCGATAATGGCATTGCGCTGGAGGATATTCTTGCCTCGCCAGCTTCCAGCAACATGCCCGAATTTTTCCTTAAATTGTCCGTTTGACAGCTCGAGAAAAGGAATCAACTCTGGATGAGCCAGATCAGGATCGATTTCTGTTGCCAAGGGATTATCCAGCCCTTTGTTATAAGGGCAGCTAATCTGACAGATGTCACATCCATAGATGACCGTTTTAATTTTCTTGCGAAATTCTAGGTCCATCATGCCCTTGTCCTGAGTTTGGAAAGACAAACAGCGTTTTGCATTCATAGAGCCATCTCCGATTAGGCAGGAGGTTGGGCATGCATCTAAACAACGTCGACAGTCTCCACAACCATAGTCGACAGGATGATCTGGTTCAATTTCGAGATTGGTAATCAATTCCCCCAAAAACATGTAAGAACCGTATTCTTTTGAAATGACTAAGCCATTTTTTCCGATAAAGCCAATTCCAGCTCGTTGGGCGACAGCCGTATCAACCAGTGCTCCAGTATCGACCATGCCTTTGTATTCAAAATCTTGCGTCATTTCTTCAATTCCAGCAGCTAAGCGGTTGAGCTTGTCTTGAAGGACATAATGGTAGTCTAATCCCCAGCTGTTGGGCGTGAATTTTCCTCTTTTATAGGCTGTTTTTTGAGGTTGTTGCTTGAGTTTGTGGGGGTAGGCGACAGCGATTGAGATGATCGTCTTTGCGGAGGAGAGACTTAATTTGGGGTGGATGCGCTCTTCAATATTCTTATGCTCGAATCCAGAATTCCGTCCTTCCTCAACGGCCAAGCGGAGCGATTTTTCCAAATAAGCAAAGTCATCAGCAGTTGTAAATCCAATTTTTGAAATCCCAATAGAATGTGCCAGTTGGATAATATTTTCTTTTAGTGTCATCCCTTTCATTATACACAAAAATAAAGTTTCTGGCGAGAAAGGAAACGATCAGGAAGGGCTTTCAAAAGCTTTCTTTTTTTTGTATAATAGAAACATGAAATGTGAGGAGGATATTATGGTACAACCATTATTTTTACATTCAGTGATGCAGGAAAAAATTTGGGGAGGAACACGTCTAAAAGAGGAATTTGGTTACGACATTCCGAGTGACCATGTCGGTGAATTTTGGGCGATTTCGGCCCATCCGCATGGCGTTTCTAAAGTGGCCAATGGTCCATACGAAGGAATGGGATTGGATCAGCTCTATCAAGAGCACCGAGAATTATTCGGCAATCGTAAAGAGCCTGTCTTTCCTTTATTAACAAAGATTTTGGATGCTAACGACTGGCTTAGTGTACAGGTGCACCCGGATGATACCTATGCCATGGAGCATGAGGGAGAACTTGGAAAAACCGAGTGTTGGTATGTGATTGCGGCTGACGAAGGATCAGAGATTATCTATGGACACAATGCCGAGTCAAAAGAAGAACTCCGCCAGCAAATCGAAGATAAAAACTGGGATGCCTTGCTGACAAAAGTTCCAGTCAAGGCTGGAGATTTCTTCTATGTGCCAAGTGGAACCATGCACGCCATTGGTTCTGGAATCTTGATTCTTGAAACCCAACAGTCGAGTGATACCACCTACCGGGTTTATGATTTTGACCGCAAGGATGCTCAAGGAAATTTGCGAGAGCTTCATCTAGAAAAATCAATTGATGTGTTGAATATTGGGGAGCCAGCTAATAGCCATCCAGATACAGTTGTGATCGATGATCTTCGGATGACGACCTTGGTTGCAAGTGATTTCTTTACGGTTTATAAGTGGGAACTGACTGGAAAAGCTGATTTTGAAAAGACCGCTGATTACAGCTTATTGAGCGTCTTAACTGGAGAAGGAAAATTGACTGTAGATGGAAAGGATTATCCTATTCAAAAAGGAAGTCACTTTATCTTGCCAAGCGATGTTGAATCTTGGACTTTGGAAGGGCAAGGTTTAGAATTGATTGTAAGTCACCCATAAAAACAAAGGGTTTGAGTAAAACGCAATGGAACTACTCAAGCTTTTTTTCTGAAATAAAACTATTTTTATGTTAAGTCTTGACTCTGACCTAAGGGGAGGGGTTATACTATCCTTGTAATACTCTTCGAAAATCAAATTCAAACCACGTCAGCGTCGCCTTACCGTATATATGTTACTTACTTCGTCAGTTCTATCTACAACCTCAAAGCAGTGCTTTGAGCAACCTGCGGCTAGCTTCCTAGTTTGCTCTTTGATTTTTATTGAGTACAAGGAGGAAATCATGTACCATATCAAAAAAGCTGCAGAGCTGTCAGGTGTCTCTATCAAGACCTTGCACCACTATGATAAGATAGGACTTCTAGTTCCTGTGAAATCTGAAAATGGCTATCGGACATACAGTCAAGAAGATTTAGAACGATTACAGGTGATTCTCTACTACAAGTATCTAGGATTTTCTTTAGACCAAATAGCAGAACTCTTAGCCGAAGAAAAGTCTAACTTATTGCCCCATTTAACCAAGCAGTTAACCTATTTAACTCAGGAAAGAGAACGTCTAGATACCTTGATTTCCACCTTGCAAAAAACCATTCAAGAACAAAAAGGAGAAAGACAAATGACAATTGAGGAAAAATTTACTGGATTTAGCTACCAAGATACTCAAAAATACCATCAAGAGGCGGTAGACAAGTATGGCCAAGAAGTCATGAACCAAGCGCTTGAACGCCAAAAAGGTCGAGAAGATGAGGCAACAAGAGCCTTTAACCAAGTTTTTCAAACTTTGTCGCAAAATCTCAAAGATGGTCTACCCGTATCAGCAAATGAAAACCAAGATCAAGCAGCCAAACTGTTAGACGCGATTCGAACCTATGGATTTGACTGCTCTATAGAGGTTTTTGGCCATATTGGCAAAGGCTATGTCTATAATCCAGAATTCAAGGGAAACATCGACAAGTTTGGGGCTGGTACAGCCCAGTACACTTCGGATGTCATTGCTTCTTATGTAGAAAATCAACCGAAATAAAAAAGTGAGAGTGGGACAGAAATCGGTCATTCGTTAGAATTCGATTTCGTCGTCCCACCTCCGCACAGTTGAGTAGGGCTGTAAAAGCTGATGAAATCAGCGTAGTAGAGCCCACTCAACCACTGCGTCTTGCTCGACAATCCAAAAATAATTGAAAGGCTAGGATTTTTGTCCCAGCCTCGTTTTTTGCTTAGAAAAAATTGAAAAGAAACGGTCCTATCTATGGGAGGCAGAAGGAAAGGAAAGAATGAAAAAATTATGAAACTTTCACAATTTCGGTTGACAGTCTTGAAAAAAAGGAGTAGAATAACCCCTGTTTTATGAAAAAGAGGCAGGGAATTCCCGGCCTCATGATCTTTTTTTCAAGGAGTTTTTTATGTTTTCAACATTGAAAAAATGGTTTATTGGCCGTCCGTTGAAATCTGGTGCAGAAGGTGAAGGAGGGCTGTTAGGGAAAATGCAGGCCTTGGCCATGCTCTCTAGTGACGCACTTTCTTCTATTGCCTATGGTCCAGAGCAAGTAATCCTGGTCTTGATGACCGTATCAGCAGGAGCCATTTGGTGGTCCATTCCAATTGGGATTGTGGTTCTAGTTCTCTTAGCCAGTTTAACGATTTCTTATCGCCAGGTCATTCATGCCTATCCTCAAGGGGGAGGGGCCTACATGGTGACTACGGAGAATTTGTCTCCGAAAGCGGGGTTGATCGCTGGTGGCAGTCTCTTGGTCGACTACATGCTGACAGTAGCAGTATCTGTTTCTTCCGGTGCAGATGCTATCACGTCAGCGATCCCTTCTCTTCATCCTTATAATCTTCACATTTCCATTTTGTTGGTCTTGGTCTTGATGCTGATGAACCTGAGGGGATTGCGCGAATCGGCAACATCCTTGATGATTCCGGTCTACCTTTTCATTGTCAGTACCATTGCCTTGATCGGCTATGGTGTGATCCAAATTTTGACTGGTCAATTGGCCTATAACGCGACTGCTCATGTGGGTCAAACCATTTCAGGGGTTAGTGTCATTCTCTTGTTGCGGGCCTTTACGAGTGGATCAGCTTCCCTAACAGGGGTTGAAGCTATCTCCAATTCGGTTCCTTTCTTTAAGAAACCAAAAGCAAAGAATGCAGCCTCTACCTTGACCATCATGGCTTTGATTTTAGGGATCATGTTTGCAGGGATTACCTTCCTCAATTACTGGGTGGGTGTTGTACCAGCAAAAGGGGTAACAACTCTAGCTCAAATGGCCCAAGCTATCTTAGGAAATTCTCCGGTCGGACAAGCCTTCTTCTACGTTTTCCAATTATCAACAGCCTTGATCCTGGCAGTTGCGGCGAATACTGGGTTCTCAGCCTTTCCAATGTTGGCCTTTAACATGGCTAAAAACAAATACATGCCACACATGTATATGGAAAAAGGGGATCGTCTGGGCTATTCCAATGGGATTTTGACCTTGGCGATTGGTGCGATTGTCTTGCTCTTGATCTTTGATGGGCAAACAGAAAGTTTGATTCCGCTTTATACCATTGGGGTCTTCATTCCTTTTGCCCTTTCTCAAACAGGGATGGTGATCCACTGGAAACGCCAGTATCAAAAAGGATTTCTCAAGTATTCACTTGCCAATATCCTTGGGGCAGCTATCTGTTATGGGATTGTCTTGATCCTCTTGTTGTTCCGTCTGCGTGAGATCTGGCCCTTCTTCCCTATTATTGGTCTTTTGCTTTGGATGTTCTTGAGTATCCGTAATCACTATGATAAAGTTGCGGCTCAATTGCGCTTGGGAGGTAAGATCGAAAAGACAAGTTATGCGGGCAATACCGTGATTGTCCTTGTCGGAAATGTCACTCAGGTAAGTGTGGGAGCGATGAGTTATGCAAATAGCCTAGGAAACGATGTGATAGCCATGCACGTCTCAACGGAAGAAACCAAGGTTAAAGATGCAGAGGTAGCAGAAGAATTTAAGCACTATTTCCCTCATATTCGCTTTGAAAATGTCATGACGAGCTACCGGGATATTATTCAACCAACAGTTGAATTTGTCTCTAAAGTATCTGAGGAAGCTAAAGAAAAAGGGAATACTGTCACAGTCTTAGTCCCTCAATTCATTCCTAAAAAACATTGGCAAAATATTCTCCACAACCAAATGAGTTTGAAATTGAAGTACGCACTTCGTTGGCATGAAGAAGTGGTTGTGGCAAGCTATTCTTACCATTTGTCTGAGTAAACACCGTATATAGAAAAGATGTCTGCTTGAGCAGGCATCTTTTTGGATTTTCTCACACGAAAAAACCCATTCGAAAGTCTTGTAAGATACAGCCTTGATCTTGAAAAAATGTTTAAAAAATGCTAGAATAAAAAGAACATTTTAGATTTTGAAAAAATCAAAGTAAGGAAAAAAATGGCAAATTTAGTAAAAACAATTATTGAAAATGATCGAGGCGAAATCAAACGCCTTGAAAAAATGGCTGATAAGGTCTTTTCTTATGAAAACCAAATGGCGGCTTTGTCGGATGACGAATTAAAAGCGAAAACAGTTGAGTTTAAGCAACGCTACCAAGATGGTGAGTCTTTGGATGATCTCTTGTACGAGGCTTTTGCAGTTGTTCGTGAAGCTGCAAAACGGGTTCTTGGTTTGTTCCCATACAAGGTTCAGGTCATGGGGGGGATCGTCCTTCACCATGGTGACGTTCCAGAGATGCGTACAGGGGAAGGAAAAACCCTAACAGCAACCATGCCTGTATACTTGAATGCCTTGTCTGGTAAAGGGGTACACGTTGTTACCGTCAATGAATACCTGACAGAGCGGGATGCAACAGAGATGGGAGAACTTTACTCATGGCTTGGCCTTTCAGTAGGGATCAACCTGGCAGCAAAATCTCCAGCTGAGAAAAAAGAAGCTTACCTCTGTGATATTACTTACTCAACCAACTCAGAGATCGGGTTTGACTACCTGCGTGACAACATGGTTGTTCGTGCAGAAAACATGGTTCAACGTCCATTGAACTACGCCTTGGTCGATGAGGTAGACTCGATTTTGATTGACGAAGCTCGTACTCCGTTGATCGTTTCTGGTCAGACAGCTTCTGATACGAGCCAGCTCTATCACATGGCGGATGCTTATGTGAAGACCTTGACAGAGGACGATTACATTATCGATGTCCCATCTAAAACCATCGGTTTGTCTGATTCAGGGATTGATAAGGCAGAAAGCTACTTTAATCTTGAAAACTTGTACGATATTGAAAACGTAGCCTTGACTCACTTTATCGACAATGCCCTTCGTGCCAACTACATCATGATTTTGGATATCGACTATGTGGTCAGCGAAGATCAAGAAATCTTGATCGTCGACCAATTTACTGGTCGGACCATGGAAGGTCGTCGTTATTCTGATGGGCTTCACCAAGCCATCGAAGCTAAAGAAGGTGTTCCAGTTCAAGAAGAAACCAAAACATCTGCATCGATTACTTACCAAAACCTCTTCCGTATGTACAAGAAGTTGTCAGGGATGACAGGGACAGGGAAAACCGAAGAAGAAGAATTCCGTGAAATTTATAACATTCGCGTAATTCCAATTCCAACCAACCGTCCGATTGCTCGTATTGACCATCCAGACCTTCTCTACCCAAGTTTGAAATCAAAATTCAAGGCTGTTGTGGAAGATGTCAAGTCTCGTCACGAAAAAGGGCAACCAGTCCTTGTTGGTACTGTTGCCGTTGAAACCAGTGATTACCTTTCTCAATTGTTGGTGCAAGCAGGTGTTCCTCACGAAGTCTTGAATGCGAAAAACCACTACAAAGAAGCGCAAATCATTATGAATGCTGGTCAACGTGGCGCTGTTACCATCGCGACCAACATGGCTGGACGTGGTACCGATATCAAGCTCGGTGAAGGGGTTCGCGAACTCGGTGGCCTGTGTGTCATCGGGACAGAGCGTCACGAAAGTCGTCGGATCGATAACCAGCTTCGTGGACGTTCAGGACGTCAAGGGGATCCAGGTGAATCTCAATTCTACTTGTCTCTTGAAGATGAATTGATGCGTCGTTTCGGTTCTGAACGGATCAAAGCAGTGCTTGATCGCTTCAAGTTGAGCGAAGAAGAATCGGTCATCCGTTCAAACATGTTCACCCGTCAGGTAGAGGGTGCTCAAAAACGGGTTGAAGGGAACAACTACGATACCCGTAAACAAGTCCTTCAATACGATGACGTGATGCGGGAACAACGGGAAATTATCTACGCTGAACGCTATGATGTTATCACAGCTAACCGTGACTTGGCGCCTGAGATCAAGGCCATGATCAAACGGACCATCAAACGGATTGTTGAAGGAGCCAGCCACTCAAGCAAGGAAGAACGCGTTGAAGCGATTCTGAACTTTGCCAAATACAATTTGGTTCCGGAAGATACCATTTCTGCAAGCGATATTGAAGGAAAATCTGACAAGGAAGTTATCGATTACTTGTATGCACGTGCAGAAGAAATCTATGCCAGCCAAGTAGCGAAATTGCGTGACGAAGAGTCTGTGCAAGAATTCCAAAAAGTCTTGATCCTTCGAGTGGTAGACAGCAAGTGGACGGACCATATCGATGCTTTGGATCAATTACGAAATGCGGTTGGACTCCGTGGGTATGCGCAAAATAACCCAGTAGTGGAATACCAATCAGAAAGTTTCCGTATGTTTAACGATATGATCGGATCGATTGAATTTGATGTGACTCGTCTTATGATGAAAGCCCAAATTCACGAACAAGAACGTCCACGTACAGAACACAGCATTTCAACAACTGCGACTCGCAACATTGCAGCGCAACAACAAGATATTCCAGCAGATATTGACTTGTCACAAGTGAAACGCAACGATTTGTGCCCTTGTGGTTCAGGTAAGAAATTCAAAAACTGTCACGGACGTAAATTTTAAGAGCTCCTCTGAATAGAAAGAGGATGGGTCTAGCTAGCATAAGGAGGCCGTATGGTATTCATTACGAAGAGCAATAAGATTGATGAGCAAGAGATCACTTCGCTTTACCGCTTGGAAGGTCCAGCCTTGGAGCGTAAAGAAGCGCGTGATCGAGAATTGGAAGCTATTATCAAAGGAGAAGACCAACGGATCCTTCTTGTGATCGGGCCTTGCTCTTCTGATAATGAAGAAGCTGTGATGGACTATGCCCGTCGCTTGGCAGACTTACAAGAGCAAGTCAAAGATCAGATTTTCATTGTGATGCGGGTCTATACGGCTAAACCTCGGACAAACGGGGATGGCTATAAAGGCTTGATGCACCAACCAGATACACATGTAGCACCAAGCTTTGTGGACGGTTTGAAAGCGGTTCGACATCTCCACTACCGTGTGATTACAGAAACTGGTTTGACAACTGCGGATGAGTTGCTTTATCCAGCAAGTCTTCCGTATGTTGAGGATTTAATTTCTTATCATGCCATTGGAGCGCGTTCAGTTGAAGACCAGGAGCACCGCTTTGTATCTAGTGGGATCTCTGCTCCGACAGGTATGAAGAATCCAACCTCTGGAAATCTTTCTGTCATGTTCAATGCGATTTATGCAGCCCAACATCCCCAAAACTTTTTGTTCAATGCCCAAGCAGTGGAAACATCAGGAAATCCTTTAGCTCATGCGATCCTTCGTGGGGGCTTGGATGCAAGTGGTAAGAATATTCCAAACTACCATTATGAAGATTTGCTAGCGGCAGCAAAACGCTATAGCGAAATGGGCTTGCAATATCCCTTCATCCTGGTGGATACCAACCATGACAACTCAGGCAAACAATTCGAAGAGCAAGTACGCATCGTGAGAGAAACCATGATGAACCGTGCTTGGAACAAGGATTTGGCAACTTTAGTTCGTGGTTTCATGATTGAATCCTATCTAGAAGATGGTCGTCAAAATGAACCAGTGGTTTATGGTCAATCCATCACAGACCCTTGCCTGGGTTGGGGAAAAACACAGGCCTTGGTCAAAGAAATTGCAACGATGAATAAGTAAAAGGCAGGGGCGGAAGGAGTGATTCTTTAGCCCCTTCTCTTTTGTCAGTAAAACGATACTGAAACGATAAATAAGGATAAAACAAGATGATCAAAGGACATGGCATCGATATCGAATCGATCGCTGCGATTGAAAAAGCCTATCAGAAGAATACCCGATTCGCTGAAAAAGTCTTAACCAAGGCTGAGCGAGAGCGCTTTGAGGAATTGTCTGGAAAACGGAAAATGGAATATTTAACGGGCCGATGGTCCGCCAAAGAATCCTTTTCAAAGGCAATGGGAACAGGGATTGGACGGGTTGGTTTTCAAGATTTAGAAATTTTAAATGATGCCCACGGAGCTCCCTATTTTTCCAAGTCTCCTTTTTCTGGGAAGGTATGGATTTCGATCAGTCATAAGGGAGACCTAGTGTCGACCAGTGTCATTTTGGAGGAAGAAAATGAAAGCAAGTAAACATAGACCAACTGTTGCTAGAGTCGATTTGGATGCCATTGCCTTTAATGTGCAACAAGTCAGTGAGCATATTCCAAGTCAAGCCTTGAAATATGCAGTCGTCAAGGCCAACGCCTATGGTCATGGGGTTGTTGCGGTGACCAAAAAATTGGCGCCTCAGGTAGATGGTTTTTGTGTTTCCAATATGGATGAAGCCCTCGAAATCCGTGAAGAAGGCTTGCAACACCCTATTTTGATTTTGGGAGTTGTGCCAAGTGAAACAGTTAATCTAGCCAAAGAGCATGACATCCGCTTAACGGTGGCGAGTCTTGCTTGGTTGGATCAATTGCTTGGACAAGAAGCAGATCTTTCAGGATTGAAGGTCCATATCAAGGTGGATTCAGGAATGGGGCGGATTGGATTCCGAAGGATCGAAGAGATCAAAGAGGCTGAACGCCTCCTCTTAGCAGCTGGAGCTGAAATTGAAGGGATCTTTACTCATTTTGCAACAGCAGATGAGGCAGATGATCGAAAATTTCAAGCGCAATATCACTTTTTCAAAGAAGTATTGGTTGCTCTTGAAACCCTTCCTCCCATTGTCCATGCGAGTAATTCTGCTACCTCTTTGTGGCATGCGGATACGATTTTCACAGCTGTGCGCTTGGGAGATGTCATGTATGGCTTGAATCCGAGCGGTTCTGTGCTAGCCTTGCCTTATGAAATCAAGCCAGCCTTGAGTTTGGTGAGTGAGTTAGTTCATGTGAAACAGTTAGAAGCTGGTCAAGATATTGGCTACGGAGCAACCTATACGACGGAAGAACCCCAATGGATCGGGACGATACCTATTGGCTATGCGGATGGTTGGATCCGGGAAATGCAAAATTTCCATGTGCTGATCAAGGGTGAGTTTTGCCCCATTGTAGGCCGAGTTTCGATGGACCAGATTACTGTTCGCCTTCCAGAAGAATTGCCTCTGGGGACCAAGGTTACCCTAATTGGCCGAGATGGAGAAAAAGAAATTACGGCAACAGAGGTTGCGGACTACCGTGGGACCATTAATTATGAAGTGGTCTGTCTCTTGAGTGATCGGATTCCTCGTGACTATACAGGTGAAGAATAAGAAGAAGCAGGTGGGATTTTCCCGGATGGACCTGCTTTTTTATAAAAGAAAGGAGGAGAAATGAATCTACACCAACCCTTATCTGTACTGCCTGGAGTCGGTCCAAAATCGGCGGAAAAATTTAAAAAGTTAGGGATTGAAACCTTAGAAGATCTGCTCTTGTATTTCCCCTTTCGCTATGAAGACTTCAAAACGCGCAATGTTTTAGAGTTGGAAGATGGGGAAAAAGCTGTCATCTCTGGAGTGGTAGCAACACCAGCCAATGTCCAATATTATGGCTACAAACGAAATCGCTTGCGTTTTTCGATCAAACAGGGAGACCAAGTGATTGCGGTTAATTTTTTCAACCAACCCTATCTAGCAGACAAAATCGAGGTCCAGCAGACAGTGGCGATTTTTGGGAAATGGGACAAGGCCAAAGGCAGTTTGACAGGGATGAAGCTCCTGGCTCAAGTGGAAGATGATTTGCAACCGGTCTATCGAGTGACGCAAGGAGTGAGCCAAAACAGCCTGGTGAAATTGATCAAAATAGCATTCGACCAGGGCTTGGACCAGCTTTTAGAAGAGAACGTCCCCCAAATCTTACGAGAGCGTTATCAACTTATGTCTCGTTCCCAAGCAGTGCAAGCTATGCATTTTCCTAAGGATCTGACAGAGTACAAGCAAGCTCTTCGCCGGGTAAAATTTGAAGAGCTACTCTTTTTCCAGCTGCAACTCCAAGTGCTAAAAGAAGAAAACCACGATGCCAGCCAAGGGATTTCCTTGGCCTGGAATCCAGAAAAATTAGCAGAACGAAAAAAACAGCTTCCTTTTGAGCTAACGCAAGCTCAAGAAAACAGCTTGAATGAAATCTTGACAGATATGGCCTCACCTTATCATATGAACCGCCTCTTACAAGGGGATGTGGGAAGCGGGAAGACAGTCGTGGCCGGTCTTGCTATGTATGCAGCCTTAAGCGCTGGGAAGCAAGCAGCCTTGATGGTTCCAACGGAGATTTTGGCAGAGCAACACAAGGAAAGCTTGCAAAATCTTTTTCCAGACTTGCCAATTGCCCTTCTAACAGGAGGATTAAAGGCGGCTGAGAAACGGGAAGTCTTAGAAGAGATCGCCTCAGGAAAAGTTCAATTGATTGTGGGGACACATGCCTTGATTCAAGAGGGAGTTCACTACCAAGATCTTGGTTTGGTCATTATCGATGAGCAACACCGTTTTGGGGTTTCCCAGCGCCGTATCCTTCGAGAAAAAGGACAAAATCCAGACGTCCTGATGATGACGGCTACCCCTATTCCCCGGACCTTGGCTATTACAGCCTTTGGGGATATGGATGTGTCCATCATTGATCAAATGCCCGCTGGACGAAAGGAAATCATCACACGTTGGGTCAAGCATGAGCAGTTAGAAGTGGTCCTCGACTGGTTAGTCAAAGAACTTGGCAAAGGTTCTCAAGCTTATTTTATTTCTCCACTGATTGAGGAGTCAGAGGCGCTAGATCTGAAAAACGCCCTTGCCCTTCAAGAAGAGCTAGAGGCCTTCTTTGGTCAGCGAGCACGCGTTTCTCTTCTTCACGGGAAGATGAAAAGTGAAGAAAAAGATGTCATCATGCAGGCCTTTAAAGAGCACCAAGTCGATGTTTTGGTGTCTACGACCGTTATTGAAGTAGGAGTCAACGTACCCAATGCAACCGTTATGGTCATTATGGATGCAGATAGGTTTGGTCTTAGCCAGCTTCACCAGCTACGAGGCCGGGTTGGTCGGGGAAACAAGCAATCCTATGCTATTCTAGTAGCCAATCCTAAGACAGATAGTGGCAAGCAGCGCATGAAAATTATGACAGAGACGACCAATGGGTTTGTGCTAGCGGAAGAAGATTTGAAAATGCGAGGTTCAGGTGAAATCTTTGGAACCCGTCAATCTGGGATTCCAGAATTTCAAGTGGCGGATTTGGTAGAAGATTATCCCATTCTGGAAGAAGCAAGGAAAGTTGCCAGCCAGATCGTAGCCACACCAGATTGGCGCGAACACTCCGATTGGCATTTGCTCTCGCTTTACTTAGAAAAGAAAGAACATTTAGATTAAAATATAAAAAGGGAGTAGAGTGGAAATTCTTGAGATTCTACTCTACTCCCTTTAAGATTGTATTTTACGGGCTTTGTATCTTGATGAAATGCGACAGGACGAAGGTGGATCGATACCATCCACCTGAGGAGTTAGTGGGTCGTGTAGGCAAGGCACCATAGTGCTTGCCGTTACACGAATTGAACACGGGCTGCGGATTGTGTCAAAAAGAGAAAAATATATTAGTACTAAATCCAAGACACAGTAGCTGATTGAATTCTTCTCTCGCCTATCAGCTCGGAAGAATCCTAATCAGCCTTGTGGGGGTAGGACGACGAAGCGTCCACAATTGTAAAGCTTCTGTCCTACTCCCTATTTTGGCTGTATCCGCTACGCCCTTTGTATCTTATTAATTGAACACGCCCTAAATGCTGTGTGAAAAAGATAAATTCTCTTGTGAGCTTCGCTCTCGGCGACAATTTCCTATTTTCACTTGGCATTTTACGGGCTTTATATCTTAGTTTACCCTTCGATATAGTCTTTGAGTTCTTGTCCTTTTAGGCCGGCATTGAGGGCGATGAGGAGTTTGATGCGCGCTTTGGGTGCATTTAATTCTTTGATGAAAAAGACACCTGCTTGATAGAGTTGGACGCCTCCTCCTTCATATGCGTAGACGGGTTCAGCGATTCCATTGAAGCAACGGGATACTAAAGCGATTGGAAGACCTGCATCCATGAATTCTTGGAGTTTATGTGCCGTTTCTTTAGGGATGTTTCCTGCTCCAAAGGCTTCGATAATGAGGCCATCGAGCTTTGAAAGATCCAGCATGTCCAGTAGATCGGTTTTCATCCCTGCATAGGTAGCAATGATCGGAACGAACCCATCGATGGTATTGAGATCAAAGCGCACCCTTGGCTCGGCTGTTTTAAAGAAGAGGATTTCCTTTTTCATGACCAAACCTAGTGGACCGTGGGTTGGTGTCTGGAAGGTACTGACATTGGTGGTATGGGTTTTGGTGACGTACTTAGCCGCATGAATTTCATCGTTCATGACGACTAAGACGCCTTTATCGCGTGCTTTTGGATCGGCAGCTACTCGAAGGGCTGTCAGAAAATTGTAGACGCCATCGCTTCCTAGCTCGTTGGAGCTTCGCATAGCTCCTGTAATGACCACAGCGATCTCTGGTAACTCCATGGTATCCAAGAAATAAGCCGTTTCTTCCAGCGTATCTGTCCCATGGGTAATAACGATGCCATCATAGTTATGAGCTTCCTCTTTGATTTTTTGATATAGGGCTAACATGTGACGGGGGGTCATTTGAGGGCTGGGAAGGTTGAAGAAGTCCTCTGAGGTGACTGCAATCCCTTCAATTGGTGAAGTGACTTGGGTCATGGGATTGACTTCATTGGTAATCACTGCCCCAGAGTCATCTGCCGCCATCGAAATGGTCCCTCCGGTATGTAGTGCTAAAATTTTCTTAAACATGTGAAGCTCCTTGGAATATATGATATAATTTATTTTATCATAAAAAGAAAGAAACAGTAGACATGGAAATAAAAGCAGTCTTTTTTGATATCGATGGAACCTTGGTCAATGATAGTCGAGCGGTCCTCAAATCAACAGAAAAAGCCATTCAGTCTTTAAAGGAAGAAGGGATCTATGTAGGCCTTGCGACAGGGCGGGGACCGGCCTTTGTCAAACCGTTTATGGAACGCTATGGTTTTGATTTTGCAGTGACCTATAATGGTCAGTATATTTTGACCAAGGACCGCGTGCTGTTTACTAGCCCAATCGATAAAAAGAGTCTGCACCAACTAATTGACTATGCTCGAGAACACCGCAAGGAAATTGCTCTCGGTACCAAGGATGGGGTATTTGGTTCTCGGATTATGAGTTTTGGGATGAGTCCTATTTCAACCTGGTCCAGTCGCTTTGTGCCCCGCAAAATGGCCCGTACAGTCAGTCGTGGATTTAACAAAGTGGTTAGCAAGGTCGTCCCACAAGATCAGGACACCCTCTATGCACTAGCGCAAGAACCAATCTACCAAGTGTTGATCTTATCGAGTCCAGAAGAGACTGCAAAAATTGAAAAAGAGTTTCCACATCTGAAATTCACACGTTCTAGTCCTTTTGCAGCAGATGTCCTCAACCCAGGGATTTCCAAGTTAGAAGGGATCCGCATCGTTGGTCAGGAATTTGGCTTTGACATCGATGAAGTGATGGCTTTTGGAGATTCTGATAATGACTTAGAGATGCTGTCAGGTGTTGGCTTGTCTATTGCGATGGGAAATGGGACGACCAGTGTCAAGGCAATTGCCAAGCATACCACGACTAGTAATGGCAAGGATGGCATTCAAAAGGCCCTGCAACACTTTGGTATTCTTTCAGAGAAAGAACTCTTTCTTTCTAAGGATGATCACTTCAATAAGGTCAAAACCTTCCATGGTGTGATGGATGGGGAAACTCAGGAGAAACCAGTTGTTTGGCAGCCTCAAGACGCCCTTTATCGGACCATGTTCAAGCAAGAGGAGTTGGTAGAATTTGTCCGAGCAGCTAGCACAAGTGAGGAAGAATTTGACCGCTCGGTGGCAGCTCTTCACGAAGCCTTGGATAAGGCTGCAGATAAGGTTCGTAGCAAGCATCCAGCTGAGATCTCCATGGTAGGGCAGGTTGATGCCTTGATTGATACCCTCTATTTGACTTATGGTAGCTTTGTATTAATGGGGGTCGATCCTGAAGAGGTCTTTGAGATTGTTCACAGGGCCAATATGGGCAAGATTTTCCCAGATGGAAAGGCGCACTTTGATCCAGTAACCCACAAAATTCTGAAGCCAGATGATTGGGAAGAAAAATACGCCCCAGAACCAGCCATCAAAAAAGAACTCGATCGCCAGCTCAAGGCCTACGAAAAACATGCAAAACAAAAAGAAGCAAAAAAAGACAACTAAAAAAGGTTTGGAACAAAGGTTCCAAACCTTTTTTAGAATGTAGACAAACTATTTTTTACTAAGATAAGTAAAGTGCTCTACAAAGAAGTCGAAATATGTTCTTATTTTTAAAATTTATAAAAAATATTGAAAAACTTTCCACCGTGAGACAAGTGCTAGAAACACTATTGTTTCTAGCACTCGGGAGTTTTGAGACCTTAGGCTCAAAACTTAGTCATGGAACTTCGAAGAAGTTCGCTGACGTCCGTACTCACCTAAGGAAAGTTTTCAATATAACTTTTTCTTTCTTACATGGTTTTATCCTTATCACGTACTACTAGTAAGTCTACTTTGGCGTGGCGAAGGATATATTCTGAGGAGGATCCGACCATTAAACGTTCGAAGGCATTGAGTCCGGTAGCTCCGACCATAATAAGGTCAACCCCTTCTTTACTAGGGATATCATTGGCCAAGAGGACTTTTGGATTTCCCATTTCTACAACAGTCACAACATTTTGAACGCCGACTTTTTCAGCACGTTCCTTGTAGCCCTTGAGCAATTCGTTGGCTTCTTCTTGCAATTCTTCGTAGACCTCAGCATCAAAAGTTGAGACGCTTTGAAGAGCACGGGTATCGATGACGTGGGCAATAGTCAATTTAGAGCCGTTGCGAAGAGAAACGTTAACCCCTTTTTCAAAGGCTAATTCTGCTTCATGAGAACCGTCGACAGCGACCATAATGTTTTCGTATTTTTGAGACATAATCCTACCTCCTTATAGCTTGAAAACATGGATAGAATAGAAGGGAATCCTATTCTTTATACACTTATATTTTATCTCTTTTGAGCTAGAATGTAAAGGTAAAGTCTCGCTTTTCTGCTATATTTTTGCAGAATTTTTAAAGTCCTCGGTTTGTACTCTATTTGAACTAGTGGTATAATAGAGATAATTTCGTGAATCGAGGCAGAATATGAAGGAATATAATAAATCAAGCAAACTCGAACATGTCGCTTACGATATTCGTGGTCCAGTCTTGGAAGAAGCCATGCGCATGCGAGCAAATGGAGAAAAAATTCTACGTTTGAATACGGGGAATCCTGCTGAATTTGGCTTTACAGCTCCAGATGAAGTCATCCATGATTTGATCATGAATGCGCGTGATAGTGAAGGCTATTCAGACTCAAAAGGGATTTTTTCAGCCCGCAAAGCAATCATGCAGTACTGCCAGTTGAAAAAAATTCCAAATGTGGATATTGATGATATTTACCTTGGGAATGGAGTGAGTGAGCTGATCGTCATGTCCATGCAAGGACTTTTGGACAATGGGGATGAGGTCTTGGTTCCCATGCCGGACTATCCTCTTTGGACAGCAGCCGTCAGCCTAGCTGGTGGGAATGCCGTTCACTATCTTTGTGATGAAGAAGCAAACTGGTATCCAGATATTGAAGATATCAAGTCGAAAATCACCTCAAACACTAAAGCTATCGTTGTCATCAACCCGAATAACCCAACAGGTGCCCTCTATCCAGATGAGATCCTACTTGAGATTGTAGAGATCGCTCGACAAAATAACTTGATTATCTTCGCAGATGAAATCTACGATCGTTTGGTCATGGATGGGGAAAAACACACGGCTATTGCAAGTTTAGCGCCTGATCTCTTCTGTGTGAGTATGAATGGCTTGTCAAAATCTCACCGGATTGCCGGTTTCCGTGTTGGTTGGATGGTTCTATCCGGACCCAAGCATCATGTGAAGGGCTATATCGAAGGCTTGAACATGTTGTCCAATATGCGTCTTTGTTCAAATGTCTTGTCTCAACAAGTTGTGCAAACCTCTCTTGGAGGTTACCAATCCGTGGATGAACTCTTGCTTCCAGGTGGTCGAATCTACGAACAACGCAACTTTATCTACAAAGCTATTAATGATATTCCAGGCCTCTCAGCTGTTAAGCCAAAGGCTGGTCTCTATATCTTCCCTAAGATTGATCGGGACATGTACCGCGTGGATGATGATGAACAATTTGTTTTAGAATTCTTGAAGCAAGAAAAGATTCTCTTGGTTCATGGCCGCGGCTTTAACTGGAAAGATCCAGATCACTTCCGGATCGTTTACCTTCCACGTGTCGATGAGTTAGCTCAAATTCAAGAAAAAATGACTCGTTTCTTGAAACAATACAAACGTTAATTAGATAAAGGATTGAAGAGGAAAGTCTTCAATCTTTTTTTGATTCATTTTATAAAATCCATGTCATCGAATCGACATTTTTCTGAATTGCGCATAATTGTAGAAAAAATAAATAATTTTCAGATAATTTGATTGAAATTCCCACACTTATATGATATACTTGAGCTGACTATATGCGAGGTTTATTATGGCAAACTTATTAGAAAAGACACGTAAAATTACATCCATCTTGAAACGGACTGATGAACAGTTGCAGTTCGAGATGCCTTATAATGATATTGCCCAGCAATTAGCGGATATTATCCACTGTAATGCCTGTATCATTAATAGCAAGGGAACCCTTCTTGGTTATTTCATGCGTTACAAGACCAACAATGACCGGGTAGAAGCTTTCTTTCAAAATAAAAAATTACCAGAAGATTATGCCAAGGCAGCTAGTTTGGTCTACGATACAGAAGCTAATTTAGATGTGGACCATGATTTGAGTATCTTTCCGGTCGAAACCAAGTCTGAATTTCCTGATGGCTTGACGACCATTGCGCCTATTCATGTTTCTGGGATTCGATTGGGTTCCTTGATCATTTGGCGCAATGATAAACAGTTTGCGGATGATGATTTGATCTTGGTTGAGATTGCGAGTACCGTGGTAGGGATTCAAATGTTGAACTACCAACGCGAGGAAGACGAGAAGAATATTCGTCGTCGGACAGCGGTGAATATGGCTGTCAATACCTTGTCTTACTCTGAATTGCGTGCTGTTTCTGCCATCCTTAGTGAATTGAAAGGAAATGAGGGACAGTTGACTGCTTCTATTATTGCAGATCGGATTGGTATCACCCGCTCTGTGATTGTCAATGCACTCCGGAAATTGGAGTCAGCTGGTATTATTGAAAGCCGTTCTCTTGGAATGAAGGGAACCTATCTCAAAGTGTTGATTCCAGATATCTTTGAGGAAATTAAGAAAAGAGATTACTAATGACTAAAGCTTTGATTTCAATTGACTACACTGTCGATTTCGTAGCAGATGATGGTAAGCTTACGGCAGGTGCTCCTGCACAAGCCATTTCTGAGACCATTGCTCAGGTGACCCAATTGGCCTTTGACCAAGGAGCCTATGTCTTTTTTGCCATTGATGCGCATGATGTAGAGGATCCATTTCATCCTGAAAGCAAGCTCTTCCCACCTCATAATATCATTGGGACCAGCGGACGTGATTTGTACGGCCCTTTGGCAGATTTTTATCAGGAGCATAAAGCGGATCCACGCGTCTTTTGGATGGATAAACGTCATTATTCTGCTTTTTCAGGAACGGACCTAGATATCCGCCTGCGGGAACGCCATGTAGATACCGTTATTTTGACAGGTGTCTTGACTGATATCTGTGTCCTTCATACAGCGGTTGATGCCTACAATCTCGGCTACCAGATCGAAGTCGTAGAACCTGCAGTGGCGTCGCTCACTCCTGAAAATCACCAGTTTGCCTTGAATCATTTCAAGCATGTCTTAGGGGCAAGCTTGGTAGACGGCGCACTAGCTGTATTAGATACTAAATAAGAAAACATTGTAAAAGAGGTCATAGACATTTGTTTAGGCCTCTTTTTTGGGGCCTAGAAATTGTCTTCCTCTCTTGAAAATGGTATTCTAATGGAAGAAAATAAGGGGGAGTTATGAGTAAAAAAGCTGTCGTGTTTTCAGCGGATCTATCTTATATGGAAAAGTTGGAAACCGCTATGAAGTCACTGTGTGCCCATCAGGATCAGTTGAAAATTTATGTCTTAAATGAGGATCTACCAACAGAGTGGTTTACTATCATGAATCAGCGCTTGCGCCAGTTGGATTCAGAGGTGATCAATTGTCGGATATCTCCCGAGCAATTCCAATCCTTCTCGCTTCCAAGTGACCATATTCACTATGCGACCTATTTCCGTTACGCTATTCCAGAGTTTGTGGAGGAAGAACGGATCCTCTATCTGGATTGTGACATGATCTTTACACAGGATTTATCGCCTTTATTTGAGGTCGATCTAAAAGGTTATGGACTGGGCGCGGTGGTAGATAAGCCAACGACGATAGATGGATTTAATGCTGGGCTTTTGGTGATTGATAAGACTTGGTGGCAAGAGCACCAAGTAACAGAGGCTCTTTTTGACCTCACTCGCGAGCACCATCAGCATGTCTACGGAGATCAAGGAATTTTGAATCTGTATTTCAAAGATGTTTGGTATCCATTACCTTGGACCTATAATCTACAAGTAGGGTCTGATAAGGATCAATATCTCTATGGGGATTTGGACTGGTATGATGCCTTCCAAGGGATTCCTGCGGTCATTCATTACACCTCTCATAATAAACCATGGACCTCCAAACGCTTCAATCGTTTTCGTGAACAATGGTGGTTTTATTATGCCCTCTCTTGGGAGGAAATTTTGCTTCGAAAACCGATTTTGAAGCAAAATTATCAGGATCTAGTGGGAACTTTTCCTTATCATGCGGCTATTTATACCCATACAGCAGATATCCACGAGTTGGAGACGTTGTTAAAAGAGTTGCCAGATGTCGCGATTCATGTTCTTGCCCATAGCCATTTTGGCTTTAACTTGGTGCAATTAGAACGCTACCCTAACCTCTTTCTTTATCCCTCTTTTGATCCCTTGACCAGTCGAAAAGTCCTAGAAAAATTGGATTTCTATCTGGATATCAATCCCTATGATGAGGTGGATCAGATGACGCAAAGGATTCATCAATTGGGCTTACCGATTTTCTCTTTTGAAGGAACCAATCATGTGGAGAATGGAGAGAATCAAGTATTTGCGGATGATCAGGTGCAAGAGATGGTGGCAGCGATTCGCGATTATTTAAAGAGAAATGAGAAGAAGCATGGAAACAAATGAAGTAGTGAGTATCATCATTCCCATCTATAATGTAGAAGCTTATTTGAGACAATGTTTGGAAACGGTTGTCCATCAGACTTACCCTCACCTTGAAATTATCCTGGTCAATGATGGTTCGCCAGACCAATCAGAAGAGATCTGTAAAGAATTTTTTAGGAAGGATGCGCGCATCCGCTACGTTCGCCAAGAAAATGGGGGCTTATCTGCTGCTCGGAATACAGGGATTGAGCTAGCGACTGGTGATTACATCACCTTTATTGATCCAGATGACTGGGTGACGGAGGACTATGTAGAAGTGCTCTATCGCCAACTTCAAAAGTATAATGCGGATGTTTCCGTAGCCAACTATAACCTCTATGATGACAGTAGTAGCAAATACTTGATCAAGGTAACGGACGACGATTATTCAGAGACCCTTTATGAGGGGAGAGAGATCATGGACCACGATGCCATCCAGGAGACCAGAGATATGGCCTGGGCTTGTGCCATGATGAAGCTCTATAAGCGTAGCTTATTTGAAGGGCTTCGTTTTCCGGTTGGAAAAAATGTCGAGGATAACTTCCTGATGTACAAACTCTTCTTAAAAGCCAATCGGGTGATTCATACAGAGAAATGTATTTATTGGTATCGTGTGGGCCGCTCAGATACTCTGTCCCAGGTGTGGACAGAAAAGCGAGTCGTCGATGAGATGGAAGCTAAGCAGGAGAAGTTGGCTCTACTGGGGATGTTGGGCTATGATTTGACCTGGCATCGTTATATCTATAAAACGCGCTTGAAACGGGCCCTTGAAAAATTAGAGGAAGCAGGCTTGCAAGGGTCAGAAACCTATGAGCGCGTGGTGACCAACCTCCGTTTTATTGAAACGATAGACTAACCCCTTATTGATGAGAAAGGATCAGCATGTTCATTATTGCATCAGAGCAGACCAGAGAGCTGGATCGTTTGCAAAAATACTTGGACAAACTTGGCCAGCCCTACCGGGTATTTGTGACTAATCTGGAAACAGATTTGGACCAACAGACAGAGAGTCTTGCGACCTTTTTTACCCAAAAAGACCCAGTATCAAAAATTGGAAAACCTTTATTTTTCAATAATCTAGCAGTTCCAGAATTATGGGAATGTTGGACACTAGGGATCACGACCTATCTTTTTGATGGGGAGGAACGTCGTGCCAACGTGGTTTTGCGAGAGGATATCTTGTCTCGAACAGTTGACAGAGTGGAATGGTTTGGTCAGGGAGAAGAGATCGTATCCATTGATGTCTACAACCGCTATGGCTGGAGAAGCAAACAGAGTCTCCTTACGGAAGCTGGCCAACCATATTTAGACATCTATTTGAACCGTCAACAAGAAGAAGTCTTGCTTCACTTTGTCTCACAAGGAACCTTTTTGCTTCAAACTCCTAAGGGACGGGATCGCCTGTATGCCAATAAGAAAGAGCTGCAAAGAGCTGTCCTAGAACAAGTCTTGCCGGAAGATGAAGCTATTCTTTTGATGGATAAGGTATTGCTAGATGTTGTGAAAGAGAAACCAAAGGAAAGACTCGCATACTGTGCCAGTGACGCTAATGATCTAGACGAGATCAAAGAACAAGTCAGTCAGATTTTGTTGGTAGAAGATGGTCTGTTGAGAGAGAAAAAAGACGGAATCACAGCCTTGTCAGGGCTGGTAGATGTGGAACAGGAAAGTTTTCAACCAGAAGCCCTGGTCATGACGGCTTCTCAAGAGGTTGAAGGTTTATCTAGACTGGCCCATCAATTCCCACAAGTGACCTTTCACATTGCTGCTTTGACGGCTATGGGTCCAAAATTGACAGATTTAGCGACTCGCTCCAATGTGCGCCTCTATCCAGGGATTTCGCTGGACAAATATGAGGACTTGTTATCCAGCTGCTCAATTTATCTGGATTGCAACCAGGGAGAAGAAGTATGGAGTAGTAGTCTTCATGCTCTTGAAAATGGGCAAGTCTTATTTGGTTTGAAGAGCACGGTGCATCAGGAAGCCTATAAAGACTTGAGCACGATCACAGATACAGTCGAAGAAATGGAACAGCAACTAGATACGTTGCTCCAGCAGCCAGAAACCTATAAAGAATTGGTAAGAGAGCAAGCACGAATCTTGAAATTACCTGAAAAAGAAGCTTTGGAAGAGCTGTTTAAGCGATTAGAGGGAGGGACCGCATGACCATTTATACCTTTAATCTATTAGTGGGATTTGAACCCAATGGGGTCGATGTTGCACAGGCCTCTCGGGCAAAGATGCTCCGGGGTCTGGGAGTGGCAGCGAAGTTTGTCTTTACCACTTGGCCCACTCCAGAAAAATTGGCCTATTACCTCTCATTGGGGCACCGGGATGAGGAACTGCTTTTTGCCCATTTAGCTTTTACGGATCAACAGACTACGGTCCCTCAAAAGTCGGTAGGGGCCTTGCAAATGGAGTTTCAACTGACGCGTCTGGATGTTGTTGAAAAAACGGAAAGAGTCATTCGCTACCAATTTGCGGATGGAAACGCCCTGACCTTTCATCTGGATCCCTATCATCCAAACTGTGTCCGCTATGTAGACTATCTTTTGGCTGGAAATAGGATCAAGCGAGAGTATTATGGAGCTTGTAAACTTGTCACAGAGTATTTTCAGTATGGTAGTGTTGTCAGACGGACCTATCACCATCAAGATGGGACTATCGCTTTTGAAGAATCGAGGTTCGGTGGAAGCTGGCTCTATAAACTGGGGCCTGAGATTTTAACCAACCATACAGAAGTGATGAGACGTTTTTTGTCGCAGCTGTCGCTAAAAGAAGAAGATCTGATTTTGCTTGATCGGGCTTCGCGCATGGATTTTGCCCGTCCTTTGTTGGAGAAAGCTGCTCCTTCAAAGCTCGCTATGGTGTTTCATTCGGAGCATGAATTTGAAAATGGCCATCTCAATTATGAATATTATTATGTGTTCAAGTATGCCAAACGCTTCGATTATTTTATCACGGCAACGGATCTTCAAAAAGAAGTCTTGGAGCAGACACTTGCTAAACAAGGATGCCAAGGAATTCCAATCTATAGCATTCCAGTAGGGCATTTGGAAACATTGACGGAACCACAAGGAGATCGGCCTCACTTTAGTGTGCTCACAGCTTCCCGTTTGGATCCAAGAAAACGCATCGATTTGGCCATTCGAGTAGTGGCCAAAGCTCATGAACAACTCCCAGCCCTTCAGTTTGATATTTATGGGAAGGGTGGAGAAGCGGACAACTTGCGCCACCTGATTCAGGAGCTTGCAGCACAAGATTATATTCACCTACGCGGTCATGCGGATCTTCAGCAGATCTATCCTTGCTACCAAGCCTACCTCACCACTTCTCAGTGGGAGACCTTTGGTTTGACTTTGATGGAGGCGGCTGGAGCAGGTTTGGCCTTGCTGGGCTTTGATGCCCGTTATGGCAATCCGACTTTTATAAAAGAGGGTGAAAATGGCTTTTTGGTACCTTATAGCGAGACAGTGCCAGAAGAAGAGCTGGTGAAAGAGTTGGCGGACAAGCTGGTCCAGCTCTTTGAAAGCGACCTCGCCCCATTTCATCAGGCTTCTTATGACTTGGCCTCTTCTTACCTCGATTCTAACGTCCAGGAAGTCTGGAAAGAGACTCTGATGGAGATGGGGCAATTCGGCGGAAAAGAAATATAAATGAAGAATCTGTAGCGACAAAAAAGTCCTACAGATTTTTTCTAAGGCAAGCAAATTGGGCTAAATTATGGTAAAATAGAGGGTATTGAAAAATCATCATTTCACGAAAGGAAGCAAGATGAAAATTACGCAAGAAGAGGTAACCCACGTTGCCAATCTTTCAAAATTGAAATTCTCTCCAGAAGAGACAGCTGAGTTTGCGACAACCTTATCGAAAATTGTCGACATGGTGGAATTGTTGGAAGAAGTGGACACAACAGGTGTTGCCCCAACAACAACCATGGCGGATCGCAAGACCGTATTGCGTCCGGATGTTGCTGAAAAAGGGACGGACCGTGACCGCTTGTTTAAAAATGTACCTGAAAAAGATAACTATTACATCAAGGTACCAGCTATCCTAGAAGATGGAGGAGATGCCTAATGTCATTCAACCATAAAACCATTGAAGAGTTGCACGACCTCCTTGTCTCTAAGGAAATTTCAGCAACCGAATTGACACAAGCGACGCTTGATGATATCAAGGCGCGTGAAGAAGCGGTTAATGCCTTTGTAACGGTGGCCGAAGAAGCTGCCCTTGCGCAAGCTAAGGCCATTGATGAAAAAGGAATCGATGCAGACAACCTCTTGTCAGGGATTCCACTCGCAGTCAAAGACAATATCTCAACAGATGGCATCTTGACCACTGCAGCATCAAAAATGCTCTATAACTACGAGCCAATCTTTGATGCGACAGCTGTTGCCAATGCCAAAGCAAAAGATATGATTGTCATCGGGAAGACCAACATGGATGAATTTGCCATGGGTGGATCTGGTGAGACTTCTTACTATGGGCCAACCAAGAATGCTTGGGACCACAGCAAGGTGCCTGGTGGATCTTCTAGTGGTTCAGCAGCTTCTGTCGCTTCAGGTCAAGTCCGTTTGTCCCTTGGTTCAGATACAGGTGGTTCTATCCGCCAGCCGGCTGCTTTTAACGGGATTGTTGGTCTCAAACCAACTTATGGAACAGTTTCCCGTTTTGGTCTCATTGCTTTTGGTAGCTCGCTTGACCAAATCGGACCGTTTGCACCAACGGTTAAGGAAAATGCCCAATTGCTCAATGTCATTGCCAGTGAAGATGCCAAGGATTCAACTTCTGCACCTGTTCGTGTAGCAGACTTTACTTCTAAAATTGGGCAAGACATTAAAGGCATGAAGATTGCCCTTCCGAAGGAATATCTTGGGGAAGGGATCGACCCAGAAGTCAAAGAAACCATCCTTAATGCGGCCAAACACTTTGAAAAATTGGGAGCAACTGTCGAAGAAGTTAGCCTTCCACACTCTAAATATGGGGTTGCCGTTTACTACATCATCGCTTCATCTGAAGCATCTTCAAACTTGCAACGTTTCGATGGGATTCGCTATGGTTTCCGTGCGGAAGATGCCAAGAACTTGGATGACATCTATGTGAACACTCGTAGCCAAGGCTTTGGTGATGAGGTTAAACGCCGGATCATGCTGGGTACCTTTAGTTTGTCATCTGGTTACTACGATGCTTACTACAAGAAAGCTGGTCAAGTTCGTAGCCTTATTATCCAAGACTTCGAAAAAGTCTTTGCGGATTACGACCTCATCCTTGGACCAACAGCTCCAAGTGTAGCCTTTGATTTGGATTCGCTCAACCATGATCCGGTTGCCATGTACTTGGCTGACCTCTTGACCATTCCAGTCAACTTGGCAGGTCTTCCAGGAATTTCGATTCCTGCAGGTTTTGCGCAAGGTCTTCCAGTTGGTTTGCAGTTGATTGGTCCTAAGTATTCTGAAGAAACTATCTACCAAGCTGCAGCTGCCTTTGAAGCTACGACGGATTACCACAAGCAACAACCCCTTATTTTCGGAGGTGACAATTAATGAACTTTGAAACAGTCATCGGACTTGAAGTCCACGTTGAATTGAATACAAACTCAAAAATTTTCTCACCAACCTCTGCTCACTTTGGGAACGAGCAAAATGCCAATACCAATGTGATTGACTGGTCTTTCCCAGGGGTGCTTCCTGTCTTGAACAAGGGTGTTGTGGATGCTGGTATCAAGGCTGCTTTGGCGCTGAATATGGATATCCATCAGCACATGCACTTTGACCGGAAGAACTATTTCTACCCTGATAATCCAAAGGCCTACCAAATTTCGCAATTTGACGAGCCAATCGGTTACAACGGTTGGATTGAAGTGCAATTGGAAGACGGCTCAACTAAGAAAATTGGGATTGAACGGGCCCACTTGGAAGAAGATGCTGGTAAGAACACGCACGGAACAGACGGTTTCTCTTATGTAGACCTTAACCGTCAAGGGGTTCCATTGATCGAAATCGTATCTGAAGCAGATATGCGTTCTCCAGAAGAAGCCTACGCCTATTTGACAGCTCTCAAAGAAGTCATCCAATACACTGGCATTTCAGACGTCAAGATGGAAGAAGGATCGATGCGGGTGGATGCCAACATTTCCCTTCGCCCATACGGTCAAGAGGAATTTGGTACCAAGACGGAGTTGAAAAACTTGAACTCTTTCTCAAACGTGCGTAAAGGTCTTGAATACGAAGTGGAGCGCCAAGCGAAAATCTTGCGTTCAGGTGGTGTCATTCGTCAAGAAACGCGTCGTTACGATGAATCCAACAAGAGTACCATTCTTATGCGTGTCAAAGAAGGAGCGGCGGATTACCGTTACTTCCCAGAACCAGATCTTCCCTTGTTTGAAATCTCAGATGAGTGGATTGAGGAAATGCGTACGGAGTTACCAGAGTTTCCAAAAGACCGTCGGGCTCGCTACGTGGCAGAGCTTGGGTTGTCTGACTATGATGCCAACCAATTGACAGCGACGAAAGTCACTTCTGACTTCTTTGAAGCAGCTGTGGTCCTTGGTGGCGATGCCAAACAAGTCTCTAACTGGCTCCAAGGTGAAGTGGCACAATTCTTGAATGCAGAAGGCAAAACGTTGGAAGAAATCCAATTGACACCAGAAAATTTGGTCGAAATGATTGCCATCATCGAAGATGGAACGATTTCTTCTAAGATTGCCAAGAAAGTCTTTGTTCACTTGGCGAAAAACGGTGGTGGCGCACGTGAATACGTAGAAAAAGCTGGTTTGGTACAGATTTCAGATCCTGAAGTCTTGATCCCTATCATCCACCAAGTCTTCGCAGATAATGAAGCAGCCGTAGCCGACTTTAAATCAGGGAAACGGAACGCGGACAAGGCCTTCACAGGATTCCTCATGAAAGCAACCAAAGGCCAAGCCAACCCACAAGTAGCCCTCAAGTTACTTGCCCAAGAATTGGCGAAGTTGAAAGAAGAGTAATAGATAAAGAACCAGCCGAGAGGTTGGTTTTTACTATCCATAAAATTGTGTTAGAATAGGAAAGACCATTACATATCAACTGGCATTAGGAGGAGTTACATGAACAAATTTTTAAGAGTCTTATTTGTCCTGGTTATCATCGCCATGTCTGGAGCGATTGTCTTCCAGCTGTTCTTTCCATCTTATATGGGAAGTCATTCGGGATATGGTGTTTCTGTCGGTTGGCAGCGGGAGATTGGGATTTGGAATGTGGCAGTTCTTGTGATTCTCATTGCTGTCAATCTCAAATACGATTGGTTTTACCTTCGGACGGTTCTATTGGCTTTGATCCTAGGTGGGATTGGAATTGGGACGAATCATTTATTTGCTTATCTCAACTATCATTTGCCAGTCAATGGGATCGGTGCGCTTGAAAATTATCTCCTCGTCCTTGGTTGGATGGTAGGCTGGAGAATTGAAAATTCACGAATCAAGAAGAAATAAGAAGGAGCAGTCAAATGGCTGCTCTTTTTCATCTTCAGTTTTTCCTTGACAAACAAAAGGAAAACGTTTACAATTTTAAATATAAAGTTTCCTGAAAAGAAAACAAAAAAGGTGAAAACAAGGAGATCATCATATGGCTACTATGAAAGCAGCTCGCTGGCATGCAGCAAAAGACGTTCGTATCGAAGAAGTGGAAGTACCTGAAGTACAACCACATCAAGTAAAAGTGGCAGTTAAGTTCACAGGGATCTGTGGTACGGACTTGCATGAATATTTGGATGGACCGATCTTCATCCCAACTGAAGAACATGTGTATTCTGGTCAAAAAGCACCGGTTACTTTGGGACATGAATTCTCTGGTGAAATTGTAGAAGTCGGAAGTGATGTGACTCGTGTCAAAGTTGGGGATCGCGTGACGATTGAACCAATTTTGGCAAAACATAACCTAATCGGTGACTATAACCTTGATCCAAACTTGAACTTTGTCGGCCTTGCTGCAGATGGTGGTTTTGCCAAATATTGTGTCCTTGATGGAGATTTGGTTCATGTGATTCCAGATAGCTTGAGCTATGAACAAGCTGCTCTTACAGAACCTGCTGCTGTTGCTGTGTATGCCGTTCGTCAATCTGCATTGAAAGCTGGGGATACAGCCGTTATCTTTGGTTTAGGCCCAATTGGTCTTTTGATCGTTGAAGCCCTTCGTGCAGCAGGAGCATCAAAAATCTATGCGGTTGAATTGTCTCCTGAACGCCAAGCTAAAGCAGAAGAATTGGGAGCAATCGTTGTTCGCCCAGAAGAAGGAGAAACAATCGTCGAAGCCATCCATCGTTTAACAGGTGGTGGAGCAGATGTTTCTTATGAAGTTACTGGAGTTCCAGTTGTTTTAGGTCAAGCCCTTGCAGCTGTTCATAAAGCTGGGGAATGTATGGTCGTATCTATCTGGGAACGTGAAGCCAGCATCAATCCAAATGAATTTGCTATCCAAGAAAAATCTCTCAAAGGAATTATTGCCTACCGTCATATCTTCCCTAAAGTGCTGGAATTGATGGAACAAGGCTACTTCTCTGCTGAAAAATTGGTTACCAAGAAAATTAAATTGGAAAATATCGTTGAAGAAGGATTTGTTGAATTAACACAAGATAAATCTCAAATCAAGATCTTGGTTCAACCTGAATAAGCGAATAAATTTATATGAAATATATGAGGCTGAAACGTTTCGTTTCGGCCTTTTATGATACAATAAAAGTAAGGAACAGATTTAGGAGGGGACTATGTCAAAGACGATGAAAGGAACACTCATGACCTTGATCGCTGGGATCGCTTGGGGCTTGTCAGGAGCCTGTGGCCAGTACCTACTGGCTCATGGATTTACAGCAATTGGTTTGACAACGATTCGTTTAGTGTTTTCAGGGGCTGTGCTGCTGCTTCTTGCTTATCTAGCAGACCAGGAAAAAGTAAAGGCCTTTCTAAGAGACCGCTCGTCCTACCTTCCCTTGCTCTTATTTGCTTTTTTAGGGTTGTTAATGACCCAATTGACTTATCTAGAAGCGATTGATGCGACTAATGCAGGTACGGCAACTGTTTTTCAATATCTCTGTCCCATTGTAGTTTTGGCCTATTCTTGTGTTAAGGACCGAGTAGCTCCGACAGTATCTGAGGTCATTTCCATGGTCTTAGCGATCGCAGGGACCTTTCTCATTGCAACCCATGGTCAACTAAATCAATTAGCCATCACTCCTAAAGGACTAGTTTGGGGACTGGTTTCTGCCTTTGCCTATGCCCTCTACATTATTCTGCCGATTCAATTAATTCAAAAATGGGGAAGTATGTTGGTGATTGGTATCGGTATGCTCATTCCAGGACTTGTGATGATTCCCTTCACAGGAAGAAGACTCTTTCATGGCCAATATAGCATGGACAATCTGATGGGCTTAGTTGGCTTGGTGGTGATTGGGACCATATTTGCCTATACTGTCTTTTTGAAAGGAACGAGTCTGATCGGTGCAGTTAAAGGAAGTCTTCTTGCAGCTATGGAACCTATTTCAGCAGTTTTCTTTTCTTTTATCATTATGAATGAACATTTCTTTGCCATTGATTTTATCGGAATGGCTATGATCCTCCTTGCGGTCCTCTTGATTTCCCTCAAGGATCTCATGATTCAAAAAGAAAAAGGAATCTTGTAAAACCAAAACCAATCATATTTTAGTTAAAAGGTTGAGACGAAGGTCTTGGCCTTTTTGTAATCCTCGCCCTCTGAGGGAGAGTTATCACTATATAGCGTATACATCGCTAGAAAAAGATGTTAAAATAGAACAAAACTTTTTTAAGGAGATGAGGATGAAAAAGATTTTTAAATGGACCCTATTTGCTGTAGCGACCTTGAGTTTAGCGGCTTGTGGAATCAGTGCTCAAAAGACAAATTCGCAGCAAGCAAAGACAGAAAAAGCAGCGAAAAGCTCTGCATCTGACGGTCAAGTAGAGCTGAGCCTAAAAGGAGGGCAATACATCAAACCGCCTGTCCTCAATGACTCAGAAAACGGCACTTATTTGGCCCTTCAATTAGAATTTAAGAATGTTGCTAAAGAATCTATTAACGTGTCAGATTCAGATATCACCATTTACGATGCGGAGAATAACAAGGTCAAATTGCAGTCAGGAATTTATGACCAAACGGAAGCCTTCCAATTGCTCAAGAGTGATCAGTTGGCCCAGGATAAAAAATTAACCGGCTATATTGTCTTCCCAGTCGAAAAAGGCAAGAAGTACGAAGTGCAGTATGAACGAAAAACCTATAGCTCTGATAAAAAATCCAAGCCTTTAAAATTTGCGGTGGATTCTTCTCAGTATGAGGACAAGGTGGAAGCTTCCACTATTCTAGCAGATGAATACATCAATCAAGTTTACTTCAGTGGCCAACGAAAGGTCAAAAAGGATGACGCTTTTGTTTTGGGAACTGATTTGAAAAAGGAAGCCAGTGATTTCCGTGCGAAATTTGCGGCTGACTTTACTCGTAAACTACATGATTACCAATTCTCTGAAGAAGAAGTGAACCAGTTTATCGATGCTTATGAAAAGGAAAATGCTAAGCGCGCGAAATTAACCTATAAGGTCAAACAATACTTCCCAGACAAGGTAGTTATTAGCTTGAATCCTGAGACAGTCAGCATGGAAAAGACGATTTTAAACCACATGCAGACCTTCTATCAAGAACATCGAAAAGACTATCCAGGTATCATCGAGGCGAATCAGGCTCAAAATAAAGCCTATAGAGAGGAAATGATGGCTTCTCTTGCAGATCGTCCCTTGACGACGCCGGATCGGTACGACTACCAGTTGACCTTTGTTAAGAAAGATGGCAAATGGGAAGTAGAAAAAGCCTACAATAGTGATAGCTTTATGGAAAAATTCGAGGGAAATCTTTCTTAATGCTGAAGTTGGCACTCCTAGGATAGGAATCTAGGAGTGTTTTTGTCTATAGTTTGAAACTATATCAAAACCCAAGAAACAAGAATTAGACGGAAACACCTATTAGTGATAAAATAATTTTAAGTTTGAAAGGAGATGAAGGCTTGTGTCTTTTTCTTATGAAGAGTTAGCAGAGATTCGCCACTATATCCACCAACACCCAGAATTGTCTGGTCAAGAATACCAGACAACCGCCTTTCTAAAAGAGCGTTTAGAAGAGTTGGGGATTCGTATTTTAGAGAGTGGATTAAAAACTGGTCTGATTGCAGAAATTGGCTCCGGCCAACCGGTAGTGGCACTTCGAGCAGATATCGATGCCCTTCCAATTTTGGAACAAACGAATCTGCCCTACCAAAGTCAGAATCCAGGCGTCATGCATGCCTGTGGTCATGATTTTCATCAAACCAGTCTTCTAGGAGCAGCAGCTCTTCTCAAGGAAAAAGAAGATCAGCTTGAAGGAACCATACGCTTGATCTTTCAACCAGCAGAAGAAATCTCAGAAGGTGCTTCTGATGTTTTGGCAACAGGACTGTTGGAGGATGTTCAAGGAATTATTGGTTTTCACAACATTCCCCAGCTAAAAGCAGGGCAACTTGCCTTGAATGCTGGAGCTATGATGGCAGGGGTTGAGAAATTCAAGGTTACCGTGACAGGGGTTAGTAGCCATGCTGCGAGACCGGATTTGGGAGTTGACACTGTAACGGCTGTCACAACCATGGTTCAGAACTTACAATTATTAATTTCACGGACCGTTTCTCCTTTTGAAACAGCTGTTTTGTCCATTACGCACCTGGATGTGGGCTCAACCTGGAATGTGCTCCCAAAATCAGGCTATTTTGAAGGAACCATTCGTTCCTTTAATCCGAGTGTGCAAAGAGACTTGAAGGCACATTTTATTTCTATCATTCGACACATTGCAGAAAGTCTGGAAGTAGATGTGGCTTTTGAGTGGGGTGTGACCCCGCCCGTTACCTTTAATGATGAGGAATTGACGCAGGTGGTTTGGGAAGCTTCACAAGGTTTGGCTGAAGTGATTCCAGCAAATCCTTCTACTGCTGGAGAAGACTTCGCCTTTTACCAAGAGCGAATTCCTGGAGTCTTTGCCTTTATCGGTTCGAATGGAGAGCCGGATGCGCCAGACCTCCATCATGATCACATGACCATCGATGATGCAGCCTTTGAGGTATCGGTTCCCTATTATGTTGAAAATGCGCAAGCTTTATTGCGATATTTTAAGGCCAAAGAAGTGTGATAAAGAAAAACTATCACCTCCATAAAAAATATATATTAGGCAAGTAAATGCTTTTTTGATAAAATTAAAAAATACTTTTAAAATGGCGTTTTATGTGCCTGAAACGAATAAGGAGATCCTATGAATCTAAAAAAAGTGATTAAGTATTCTGCTTTAGGATTAGTTGCAGTCCTTGCAACCAGTGCTTTAGTAGCATGTTCATCTGGTAAATCAGCCAGTGGTAAGAAAACCATTGAAGTTGGGACTGTTGGAACAACCAAACCATTCTCTTACGAAGAAAAAGACGGCAAGCTAACCGGTTATGAAATCGAAGTTTTGCGTGAAATCTTCAAAGGTTCAGACAAATATGAAGTAAACTTTAACAAAACAGAGTGGTCTTCAGTCTTTGCTGGCTTAGATAGTGACCGTTTCCAAATCGGTGCCAACAACATTAGTTACTCAAAAGAGCGGGAAGAAAAATACCTCTATCCAAATCCATATGCTCGTAATCCATTAGTGTTGGTCGTACCAAAAGATTCTTCTATTAAATCGTTGGATGACATTGGTGGCAAGAAAACAGAAGTTGTTCAAGGAACATCTACTGCTAAACAATTAGAAGATTACAATAAAAAACATTCAGATAATCCAACTAACTTGCAATACACAGATGGAACCATTCAAACCATCATGGCTAATTTAGCGGATGGTCGTACAGATTACAAGATCTTCGAACGGATCTCAGTAGATACTATCATTCGTGATCAAGGCTATGACAACTTGAAGGTTATCGAGCTTCCAAGCGACCAACAACCTTATGTGTATCCAATTATTGCAAAAGAAGATAAAGACCTTCAAAAATTTGTCAACAAACGTATCAAGGAACTCTATGACAATGGAACCCTTGAAAAACTGTCTAAAAAATACTTTGGTGGAGTTTATCTACCAGAAGCAAAAGATATTAAAGAATAATATATAATTAAAGGAGACTTCAAAATGAAATTGAAAAAAATTCTTGGTTTAACAGCTCTTGCAGCTATTGCAACATTTGCTCTTGCAGCATGTGGTTCTTCAAAATCATCTAGCAAAGATGGTGAAACAACTGTAAAAGTGGGTGTTATGACTTTGAGCGACACTGAAAAAGCTCGTTGGGATCAAGTTCAAAAGAACTTGGATGACGCTAAAACAGGGATCAAATTGGAATTCACTCAATTTACAGACTACTCACAACCAAACGTGGCTGTAAAAGATGGTAGCGTGGATATCAATGCTTTCCAACACTACAACTTCCTTGATAACTGGAACTCTAAAAACGACAAGGCCCTTGTTGCAGTAGCAGATACGTACATCGCTCCAATCCGTCTTTACTCTGGTACAGAAAACGGTAAAAACAAATACACTTCAATTAAAGAAATTCCTAAAGGTGGAACAATCGCTGTACCAAATGACCCAACAAATGAAAGCCGTGCCTTGTATGTCTTGCAATCAGCAGGTTTGATTAAATTGGATACTAAGGATGGACAATTGGCAAACGTGTCAAACATCAAAGAAAATTCAAAAGATTTGAAGATTTCTGAATTGGATGCTTCACAAACACCATCTGCTCTTCCATCAGTAGATGCTGCAGTCATCAACAATACCTTCGTTCGTGAAGCAGGCGTTGATTTCAAAAAAGCTATCTATGTTGAAAAGAAAGACAACAACTCAAAACAATGGTACAACGTGATCGCTGCTAAGAAAGATTGGGAAAAATCTGATAAAGCAAAAGCAATCAAAGAAATCATCAAAGCCTATCACAAAGACAATGTGAAGAAAGTGATCGAAGAATCTTCAGAAGGAATGGACCAACCAGTCTTCTAAGATTTGATCTCAAGTGTATGAAGGAGGTGGAGAAGCAATTCTCTACCTCTTATCGTGTATTAGGAGGAATGCATGCCTTTTGCAACAGAAGCGGAACAAATCCGTAAATTTGAAAATGATGAGGTCGCACAACATTATTTTGAAGTGTTGCGAACCTTGATTTCAAAAAAATCCATCTTTGCCCAACAAGTTGGTCTCAAGGAAGTAGCCAACTATTTGGGAGAAATTTTTACAGCTGCAGGAGCCAAAGTCGAAGTGGATGATAGCTATACAGCACCTTTTGTGATTGCCAAATTTTTCTCGCCATATCCTGAAGCCAAAACCATCATTTTTTATAACCACTATGATACGGTACCAGCTGATGGAGATCAACCTTGGACGGGAGATCCCTTCACCTTATCTGTTCATTATGGAACCATGTACGGTCGAGGGGTTGATGATGACAAGGGGCATATCACAGCTCGTCTCACAGCTCTTCGAAAATACATTCGTGAAAGTGGCGATTTGCCAGTCAATATCACCTTTATCATCGAAGGGGCAGAGGAGTCTGCATCGACTGACTTGGATAAATACTTGGCCAAACACAAGAAACACTTGCGTGGGGCAGACCTCCTAGTCTGGGAACAAGGCACACGAAATAATCAGGGTCAGTTGGAAATTTCCGGTGGTAGCAAGGGGATCGTCACTTTTGATATGGTGGTGAAGAGTGCAGAAGTGGATATCCATTCCAGCTATGGTGGCGTGGTGGACTCTGCTTCTTGGTATTTGTTAAATGCTATCGCCAGTCTTCGTGACAAAGAAGGCCGAATCTTGGTGGATGGGATTTACGATCAGATCCAAGAACCCAATGAACGCGAGCTAGCTTTGATCGAGCAATATGCCAACAAAGGACCAGAAGATGTAGCGGAAACCTATGGTCTAAGCCTTCCAATCTTGAAGGAAGACCGAAAAGAATTCCTACGCCGTTTCTATTTTGAACCAGCCCTGAATATTGAAGGTTTTGGCTCTGGTTACCAAGGACAAGGTGTTAAAACGATTCTTCCGGCAGAGGCACGTGCCAAGATGGAGGTGCGTTTGGTTCCTGGACTGGATCCCAAGGATGTCTTAGAAAAGATCAAGCAGCAATTGAAGAAAAATGGCTATGATCAGGTCGAATTGGTCTATACTCTCGGTGAAATGAGTTACCGAAGTGATATGAGTGCCCCATCGATTTTAAATGTCATTCGGTTGGCCAAAGATTTCTATCCAGAAGGAGTTTCTATTCTTCCAACAACAGCGGGGACAGGGCCCATGCATACGGTATTTGAGGCTTTACAGGTACCGATGGCAGCCTTTGGAATTGGCAATGCCAATAGCCGTGATCATGGGGGCGACGAAAATGTGAAAATCGCCGATTATTATACCCATATTGAATTGATAAAGGAGTTAATAGCAAGTTATGAGTAAAGCAATGATTCAGCTGGACCACATTGATGTGACCTTCCAGCAAAAGAAACGTCAGATCCAAGCCGTCAAAGATGTGACTATTCATATTAATGAAGGCGATATCTATGGGATTGTAGGGTATTCCGGAGCTGGGAAATCGACCTTGGTTCGGGTGATCAATCTCTTGCAAGTGCCTAGTGCCGGAACCATCACTGTTGATGGTGATGTGATTTATCAAGATCAGGTGACCTTAAAACCGGCTACCCTTCGGGAGAAACGTCGGGATATCGGAATGATTTTCCAACACTTCAACTTGATGGCTCAAATGACTGTCGCAGAAAATGTAGCCTTTGCTCTTAAACATTCTAAATTAAACAAAGAACAAAAGAATGAGAAAGTGGCGAAATTGTTGGAACTGGTTGGTCTATCTGACCGTGCAGAGAATTACCCAGCACAATTGTCTGGTGGTCAAAAGCAACGGGTAGCGATTGCGCGTGCCCTTGCCAACGATCCAAAGATTTTGATCTCAGATGAGTCAACTTCAGCCCTGGATCCAAAGACGACCAAACAAATTCTAGCTTTGTTGCAAGAGTTAAACAAAAAACTTGGCTTAACCATTGTCTTGATCACCCATGAGATGCAAATTGTCAAAGATATTGCCAACCGGGTAGCTGTCATGCAAAATGGCGAACTGATTGAAGAAGGGTCTGTTTTAGATATCTTCTCGAATCCGAAAAATGCTTTGACGCAAGACTTTATCACAGTTGCAACAGGAATCGATGAAGCCATGGTAAAAATCAATCAACAAGCGATTGTTAAGAACTTGCCTGATGATTCGATTTTGGCGCATCTCAAGTATGCAGGTTCTGTGACAGATACAGCCATCATCAATGATATTTACAAGCAGTACCAAGTATCTGCCAACATTTTATTTGGGAACATCGAGATCCTTGATAACACGCCTGTTGGAGAATTGGTGGTCATCTTATCAGGTGAAAATCAAAATCTGGAAACGGCCAAAGCTGAGTTAGAAAATGCAGGAGTTTCCGTGACTATTGTGAAAGATGGGAGAAAAGCATGATCCAGTTAATTCAAACATATTTACCAAATGTCTATAAATTAGGGTGGTCTGGCCAGTATGGATGGGGAACCGCTATTTACTTGACTCTTTACATGACCGTTATTTCCTTCATTATTGGTGGATTTTTAGGTTTGGTGACAGGACTTTTGTTAGTCTTGACCC
This sequence comes from Streptococcus parasanguinis, assembly GCF_019929185.1. GTDB lineage: Bacteria > Bacillota > Bacilli > Lactobacillales > Streptococcaceae > Streptococcus > Streptococcus parasanguinis_O. Next base: position 11,277 of record NZ_JAHZPC010000008.1, on the reverse strand, counting down.
GTCCAGGTGGTGTCATCGAAAATAGAATCGTTTTCCAAATTTTGGATAAGATTACTTCCTTGTTCCGCGCCATTCCTTTCATTATCTTGTTGGCCTTTATTAATCCCTTGACCTACTTGCTCTTGAAAAATACCATTGGTCCTACAGCAGCCCTTGTTCCGCTGTCTTTGGCTGTCTTTCCATTCTTTGCCCGCCAAGTCCAAGTAGTCTTGTCCGAGTTGGATGGAGGCGTGATTGAAGCAGCACAAGCCAGTGGGGCAACCTTCTGGGATATTGTCGGTGTCTACCTTCGTGAAGGGCTTCCTGATTTGATCCGTGTGACAACAGTGACCATCATTTCCTTGATTGGAGAAACCGCCATGGCGGGTGCCGTTGGTGCTGGAGGATTAGGAACCTTGGCCATCAACTACGGGAAAAATATGTTTAACAATGATGTCATCTTTGTGGCGACCTTATTGATCCTGATTCTGATCGTTCTGGTCCAATTTATCGGGGACTTCCTTTCGAAGAAAATTAGCCACCGTTAGGATCAGTATCCAATGAATAGAATAAATGTGAATCAAATAAAACAAGTTGGAGCCTTCACTTTCCTCTATTTTCTTGCGATTGGACTGGGGGTCTTAGTTGGAAATCTGGTCGATCATCAAGGAAATATGTTTTATGCTCCTGCCTTTTCAGCCCTGTTTAGCGGGACGATCTACCGCTATTATCTAGAAAAAATAAAAGGAGTTGGATCTATCTTTATAGTTGGCTGCGTGATCGGATCCTTCTTCCTCTTTTCGCGTCATGGTGCAGGTGCCTTTATTCCAGCCTTGATCGCCGGAAGTTTTGCGGAGATGGTCGCCTCAAGTGGTCGTTTTCGCTCGAATTTACGAAATGCCTTGTCTTTTGTTATTTTTGCCTTTGCGACAACAGGGCCCATTCTTATGATGTGGTTCTATCCAGCCAGTTACCGCATGTCGTTACTGGATCGTGGTAAATCGATAGACTATGTCAATCGGGTGATGGTATCACCAGATCTAGCGACCATCACTTGGTTTGTCCTCACAGTCATACTGGGTGCTGGATTAGGATGGGGACTATCGAAAATCCTTCTTCCATTATTGGTCAAAAAAGGAGATAAAGATGCACAATAATTTACTAGTTCTTCAGTCAGACTTTGGTTTGGTGGATGGAGCAGTATCCGCTATGATTGGGGTTGCTTTAGAAGAATCGCCAACCCTTAAAATTCACCACTTAACTCATGATATTACCCCCTACAATATCTTTGAAGGGAGTTACCGTCTCTTTCAGACAGTAGATTACTGGCCAGAAGGGACGACCTTTGTTTCGGTGGTCGATCCGGGGGTCGGTTCCAAACGAAAGAGTGTGGTAGCTAAAACGGCGAAAAATCAATACATTGTCACTCCGGATAATGGAACTCTCTCTTTTATCAAGAAACATGTAGGGATTGTTGCTATCCGTGAGATTTCAGAGGTGAAGAACCGCCGGGCCAATACAGAGTTTTCTTATACCTTCCATGGGCGTGATGTCTATGCCTATACAGGAGCTAAGTTAGCCAGTGGCCATATCAGCTTTGAGGAAGTGGGACCAGAACTCAGTGTCGAACACATTGTAGAAATCCCAGTGGTGGAAACGGTTATGGAGGACAATCTTGTCAAAGGAGCAGTTGACATCTTGGATGTGCGCTTTGGTTCTCTCTGGACTTCGATTACCCGAGAAGAGTTCAATCATTTGAAACCTGAATTTGGGGAACGCTTTGAAGTGACCATCTATAACAATGACATGCTGGTTTACCAAAACCAAGTAACCTACGGCAAGTCTTTCGCCGACGTGCGGATTGGACAGCCAATCCTTTATATCAATTCCCTCTACCGTGTTGGTCTTGCCATCAACCAGGGATCCTTTGCTAAGGCCTATAATGTAGGAGTTGGGGCTTCTTGGAATATCGAGATTAGAAAAATGGAAAATTAATAGGAGATATCAGAATGAAACAGAAATCATTATTTTCAATTAAAGATGTTGTAGCTATTGGGGTTGGAGCAGCCCTCTTTGTCGTGATTGCTATGTTGCAAATCCCTGCACCTGCACCGAATACGAGCATTCAGTTGCAATATGCCCTTCAAGCTCTCTTTAGTGTAGTTTTTGGTCCGATTGTCGGTTTCTTAATCGGCTTGATTGGTCATGCCATTAAGGATGCTATGTCAGGTGGTCTTTGGTGGACTTGGATCATTTCAAGTGGTTTGTTTGGACTTTTTGTTGGTTTCTTCCGCAAACAAATCGGTGAATTCAAAGGGGAAGTGACAAAGAAAGAATTAATTGTCTTTAACATCGTTCAAATCGTATCCAACCTTGTGATCTGGGGCTTGATTGCTCCGGTTGGAGATGTCTTGATCTACAAGGAAAGTGCCAATAAAGTCTTCCTACAAGGTGTTGTTGCGGGTTCTTTTAATGCATTAACAGTGGCTGTTGCAGGTTCTCTTCTCTTGATCGCTTATGCACGGACTCAAACAAAAGATGGAAGTTTGACCAAAGATTAAATGTGCAGAAGAGTAAGTCTGGGAAACCAGGCTTTTTTTGTTTTGTAAAAAATATTTTTTACAAAATGTAAGATATATATTGCAAAATAGAAAATATAGTGTATAATAGAGCTATAAAAATAAGAAAGGAAAAGCCTGTGGCGAAAAATCTCAAATTAAAAATGGCCCGGGTCGAACATGATATGACCCAGGGGGATCTTGCAGATGCCATTGGGGTGACACGCCAGACCATTGGCCTGATCGAGGCAGGGAAATACAATCCGACCCTCAGCCTCTGCCTTGCCATCTGTAAGACCTTGGATAAGACGCTGGATCAACTGTTCTGGGAGTAACAGTTTTAATAATAGAAAGAGGAAACATATGAAACAAAAAAAAGAACCAATTGTAAAAGATGAACGGACCATGCTACTGGATGGAAAAATCGCAGGAGAACTTGTCCTTGGCATGACCTGCTTTATTGCCCTATCTGCCTTTGTGAAATCCAGTATCCTGGACTTAGACCTAGTCGCTTATCTCCCTGAGATGTTCCTTCTGATTGCCATGGGGGCTTATGCTCTGCTAAGAAGGATCAGTTCAGGGATTGATATCCGAGATGTGTTAGAAAAAGATAGCTGGTTGAGTCGCCTTGGGTCAGGTCTAGTCTTTGCTGTGCTGATGATAGCCATGGATGTGATTGGAAAGCGAGAGGCAACGAGCTTTATCTTGAGTCCCAAGTATCTGATCAAAATTTTATTAGAAATCATCGTTTTTGCCATCCTGACAGATCTGCTTGAAAAACCACTTGCTCTTATCAATCGGAAAAAACAAGAGAAGATCGAGGCAGAGTTAGAGGATGAAGAATAAGGAGGAAGAGATGAGATTACACTTGCTGAACAAACAAATCATAGATGAACGAGAAGAAGGCTTAGCTAATAAGGCTGGTGCTGAGACGGCTGGTTTTCTTTTCCTTGCCTTAACTGTTTTTACTGTGGGATCCATTTTTACATCTAAGGTGGGGCTCAGTCCAATCATGGTGGTAGCCTTACTCATCGTCTCAGGATTGTATTATTCGATTCGCTGTCAACGATTGGGTGTGAGATTTATCAGTTATAGCTATCTAAATGTGACGGGAATTGTAGCAGTAACCTTTATTCTCTCCTTGTTCATCTGGGCCCAAAATTTTCAATTAAACCAAGCTGTCTATCAGTCCAATCCCTTCCATTCAAAATTTTTGCTGGTGCTTCCTATCACATTTCTCCTGAATCTTCCGATTGTATGGGGGATGAATACCCTTGTAATGCTCCTTGCAAAAGTAGAGAAAAAACGCTATGAAGCCTATCTGGATCAGATGGAAAAGGAAGAGTAGGAAGTTGGAACCCTGGTTTCGTCGTATAAAAGTCTGGGAAACCAGGCTTTTATTTTTCAGTCAAATAAATTGCATTCGTTTTCTTGGGAGAGTATACTGGTATAGTTGAATGAAAAATTCTGATAATTTAATCTTAGAAAAGAGAATATTATGGCAAAACCTATTCGCGTATTACTCTACTACCTCTATACCCCCATTGAAAATGCAGAACAATTTGCAGCCGACCACTTGGCCTTCTGTAAATCAATCGGCCTCAAAGGACGTATCCTAGTCGCTGACGAAGGAATCAATGGAACTGTTTCTGGTGACTACGAAACAACACAAAAATACATGGACTACGTTCACAACCTTCCAGGGATGGAAGACCTCTGGTTCAAGATTGATGAGGAAGAAGAGCAAGCTTTCAAGAAGATGTTTGTCCGTTATAAGAAAGAGATTGTCCACCTTGGTTTAGAGGATGATAATTTCGATAATGACATCAATCCTCTTGAAACAACAGGTGCTTACTTGTCTCCAAAAGAGTTTAAAGAAGCTCTTCTCGACGAAGATACCGTTGTCCTTGATACTCGGAATGACTACGAGTACGATCTTGGTCACTTCCGTGGGGCTATTCGTCCAGACATCCGCAACTTCCGTGAATTGCCACAATGGGTCCGTGATAACAAGGAAAAATTCATGGACAAACGCGTTGTCGTCTACTGTACAGGTGGAGTCCGCTGTGAGAAATTCTCTGGCTGGATGGTGCGTGAAGGCTACAAAGATGTTGGTCAATTGCATGGCGGAATCGCCACTTACGGGAAAGACCCAGAAGTTCAAGGCGAACTGTGGGATGGGAAAATGTACGTCTTTGACGAGCGGATTGCAGTCGATGTCAACCATGTCGATCCAAGTGTAGTTGGAAAAGATTGGTTTGATGGAACACCATGTGAACGCTATGTCAACTGTGGAAATCCTTTCTGTAACCGTCGGATCTTGACTTCAGAAGAAAACGAAGACAAGTACCTTCGCGGATGTTCGCATGAGTGCCGGGTTCACCCTCGCAATCGTTATGTTGAAGAACACAACTTGTCACAAGCAGAGGTTGCTGAGCGTTTGGCCCTTATCGGTGAGACACTTGATGGGGCACCTGCATAATGGAAACAAACAGCCTGAAAGCTCAGGCTGTTTTTATATGGAAATTGATTGAAAATTGTGCTATACTTTAGGTAAGCGATTTCACAAAGGAGAAAACAAATGAGTATCGTGTTTTCAATCAAAAATAAAAAGAGCTTATTTGGCTATCAGAAAGTACTCGCAGCACAGGAAGTTCTTAAATTAGTGGAAGGGTTGACAACCTACAACTATGATCCTGCCACCCTTCATCGTCCCTTAAATGATTTTGAAGGCTTGAACTGTATCGTATTTGGTAAGAGCGGTCTTCCTCTGCAGTTACGCTATTTTGATGAGGAAGAGTCTTATCAGATTCAGGTGCCCTCTTTTGCGATAGAAGAAGATTGGCAGTTGGCCCTTCGATGGCTTAGTCGGCTCGCAGAAGTATTAGGAACGGAGATTGTGGCCAGCGATAGCGTGAGCTATACTCCCGATTCTATTTTCCATTTTGATTATGAAGTCGTTATCCTAGAAACGCTGGGTAATTTGACGAAAGAAAAAGATCTAAAAGAGTTTGAAGTACAAGGCTTCGCTCATCCAGTCTATTTGGATCGGGATACAGTTCAGGAAGTCTTGAACCATGTCCATCCACTAGAAGCCTACTCTGCCTTTATCAAGAAGATTCAATATAGTGCAGCTTATTTCAGTCAAGTCCGTTTTTATCAACAGGAGGAGACAGGAGCATTTTTAGCTAGCTATAGCTTGACAGAAGATACGGATACGGTCTTGCCAAGCGTGCCACATGTTCCTGCAGAATATGTAGAAATTGTGGGCTTAGCGGGTATCATTGATTGGCGAGTTCTATTGGTTGCGATCGATGGAGATCCGGATAAGCCAGAAAATTACCATCCAATTGGCTCTCTTGCTCTGAAGAAACTTATAGAAGCGCTAGAGCCAGATGAATTCCAGCTGCTAGATGCTAGTCAAATTGAAATCAAAAAATTGTCCAAAGAGCGGTTGCTAGAATTAGCGCAATTGGAAAACAAGTAACAATATCGCAGTGAACTATCCCTCAGACATTTGATCCGAAAAATCTAACGTCTGGGAGCGGTTCTTTTTTATGCCCTTCCTTTGATCAAAAACCAATGACTAGGCTAATTATGGTATAATAGGGGCCTAGAAGTAGAATGAAAGAGGTGCACGAAATGCTGTTAGAAGAATTTGATGCCAATCGACAGGCGATTATCAATCCACAAGACTTACACCAACCAATTGAAGGATTTCCCAAAGTAGTCATCTCTTGCTTTTCAAGAGTAACTTTTGCGCGCCTCCTTGAGAATTACGATCATGAGGTCATTGCAAGAACCTCCATGGCCAACTTTGAAGTCCTGGTCTATGGGATCACTATTGAAGACCAACAAATTGCTGCCTTTAATGCACCCGTTGGGGCTGCTTCCTGTGTGGGGATTATAGAGGATTTGATTCAATTTGGGATGGAAAAACTGGTGCTCTTTGGGACCTGTGGGGTTTTAGACCGTGATATCGAAGCGACTTCCATCATCATTCCAACGGCTGCTCTTCGCGACGAGGGGACCAGTTACCACTATCTTCCGGCTAGTGATGAAGTGGAAGTAAACAAGAAAAACCTCTCTCTCTTCCAAGCCTTTCTGGACAGTCACAAGGTTTCTTATCAGTCAGGAAAAGTGTGGACGACAGATGCACCGTACCGGGAAACCATTGACAAGATGAAGCGACGAAAGGAAGCGGGAGCCATCTGTGTGGATATGGAATGTTCGGCAGTGGCAGCCTTAGCAGCTTATAGGGGCTTTGAGCTCTGCCATTTCTTCTATGCAGCTGACCACCTCTCGGAAGAAAAATGGGATATCCGAACCTTATCTAGTCATGAAGATTTAGATAGCAAGGATCGCATCGCGGAGTTAGCCATCCAATTTGCGCTCTTTTGGGAAAAGGCAAACTAAATGAAAGAAGCAATGATTGAACTGAAGGATTTTTCCTTCCAATACAAGGCACAGTCTGAACCAACCTTGAAAAATCTCAACTTAACCATTTATAAGGGGGAAAAGGTTCTGATTGTTGGGCCATCTGGTTCTGGCAAGTCAACTATTGGCCAGTGCTTAAATGGGATTATCCCCAATATCTATAAGGGAACCAGTAGTGGGCAATTCCTCATTCAGGGGAAAGAAGCCTTTGATCTCAGTATTTATGAGAAATCTCACTTGGTCAGTACGGTTTTGCAAGATACAGATGGCCAGTTTATAGGTTTGAGTGTCGCAGAAGACTTGGCTTTTGCCCTTGAAAATGACATGGTGGAGCTGGGAACGATGAAAGAGCGTGTGCAGAGTTGGGCAGAACGCTTAGATTTGATGAATCTCTTGGATCATCGGCCACAAGATTTGTCCGGTGGGCAAAAACAACGGGTCAGCTTAGCAGGTGTTCTGATTGACGAAAGTCCGATCCTGCTCTTTGATGAGCCACTGGCTAATCTAGATCCCAAGTCGGGTCAGGATATTATTGATCTGATTGATCAGATTCATGAAGAACAGGGGACGACCACCATTATTATCGAACACCGTTTAGAGGATGTACTCTATCGTCCTGTCGATCGGGTTATCTTGATCAATCAAGGACAAGTTCTCTTTAATGGTCGACCAGATGAGTTGTTGAGAACGACACTTCTAGCTGAAAATGGTATTCGAGAACCTCTGTATTTAACAACTCTTCGCCAGCTAGGACAGGATATTGATCAATTGGAGCATCTAGATCGTCTAGAAGATATCGAGCTTACTGGTGTGAATCGTTCCATTCCAGAAGCGACCTTTACTAAAACTGGTGAAGCAGAAGAACTATTGAAGTTGGAACAGATTTCCTTTGCCTATCAAGAAAATCATCCGATCTTAAAAAATATATCCCTCACGATTCCGAAAGGGCAGCGCTTAGCGATTGTCGGGAAGAATGGGGCAGGGAAATCAACTCTTGCGAAAGCCATCTGTGGATTCATTACCACAGATGGGCAATACACCTCTAGAGGTGAAGATATCAAGCAGGAGAGTGTCAAGGAACGGGCTGAGCGAGTAGGCTATGTCCTACAAAACCCCAATCAAATGATTTCAACCAATATGATTTTTGACGAAGTCGCTCTAGGTTTGCGCTTGCGGGGGATATCGGAAGAAGATATTAAGGAGCGTGTCTATCAAGCACTGAAAACTTGTGGTCTCTATGAGTTTCGTAAATGGCCGATTTCTGCCCTCTCATATGGGCAAAAGAAACGGGTGACCATCGCCTCTATACTAGTTTTAGGACCAGAAATTTTGGTCTTGGACGAGCCGACAGCAGGTCAGGACCAGCGCAATTACACTGACATCATGGAATTTCTAGATAGCTTGCAAGAAAAAGGCCATACCATTGTCATGATTACCCATGATATGCAACTGATGTTGGATTATTCTGATCGTGCACTTGTGGTATCAGACGGACAAATTCTAGCTGATCTCTCACCTGCAGAGCTGTTCACTCATCCGGATATTTTACAAGAGGCTAATCTCAAAGAAACTTCGATTTTTGCCTTAGCCAATCGATTAGGAATGGATCCCTTGGCGCTAACGCAGTTTTATATGCAACAGAAAGGAGTAGATCATGAATCATCGATTAGTCGGCTACCATGAGGGGACGAGTTTTCTTCATCGCCTTTCAGGTGCGAGTAAGTTACTCTTTCTTCTTTTTGTATCTCTTGCCGCCATGTTGAGTTATGATACTCGGCTCCTTCTAGGAATTGGTGTGGGCGCCTTGCTGTTATTCTCTACAGCTCGAATTCGATTTCGGGATATTTCATTTGTACTTGTATTTGCTCTTGTTTTTGCACTGTTAAATGTTGTCATGGTCTATCTCTTTGCCCCTCAGTATGGTGTAGAGATCTATGGGGCAAAAACGGTACTGATGAAGGGGTGGGGTTCCTATAGTATCACCTCGCAGGAACTCTTTTATCTTTTTAATCTAGCTCTTAAGTATGTCTGTACCATACCTCTAGCCTTGATTTTTTTGATGACGACCCATCCTAGTCAGTTTGCTTCAAGCCTCAACCAAATTGGCGTATCATACAAGATTGCCTATTCTGTCAGCTTGACTCTGCGTTACATTCCTGACGTACAAGAAGAATATCAAACGATTAAATTGTCTCAGGAAGCTAGAGGGGTGGAATTGTCCAAAAAGGCCAAGCTGATCCAGCGGATCAAAGGCAATTTACAAATCATCTCTCCCTTAATCTTTAGCTCACTTGAACGAATTGACAGCATTTCTACGGCCATGGAATTACGTCGCTTTGGTAAAAATAAAAAGCGGACCTGGTATTCTCATCAAGCCATGGAAATGAAAGATTATGGGATGATTCTATCAGCCTTGGCTGTTCTGGTCTTGAGTATTGTCCTGATCTTTCTCAATCAGGGACGTTTTTACAATCCATGGAGGTAATGACATGTCAGAAACGATCTTAGTAACAGGAGCTTCAGCTGGCTTTGGTCAAGCGATTTGCCGTCGCTTAGTAGCAGATGGATACCGTGTGATCGGATCAGCTAGACGCATTGAAAAATTACAGGCCCTCCAAGAAGAGTTGGGAGAAACCTTTTATCCCCTGCAAATGGATGTGACGGATCTTTCTCAGGTAGATCATGCACTTGCCTGTTTACCAAAAGCTTGGGAGAGAGTGGATGTTTTGGTTAATAATGCTGGCTTGGCTCTAGGCCTCGCCCCAGCTTATGAAGCAGAGGTCGCAGACTGGCTGACCATGATTCAGACCAATATTGTCGGCTTGACCTATCTGACAAGGAAAATCTTGCCTCAGATGGTGGAACGAAATGATGGCTATATTATTAATTTGGGCTCTACAGCAGGAACTGTGCCTTATCCAGGGGCCAATGTTTACGGGGCATCCAAGGCTTTTGTCAAGCAATTCTCCCTCAATCTTCGGGCGGATCTAGCTGGCAAGAAGATTCGTGTCAGCAATATTGAACCCGGTCTTTGTGAAGGGACAGAGTTCTCTTCTGTTCGCTTTAAAGGAGACGAAAAACGGGTAGAAGCCCTCTATCGTGATGCCCATGCCATTCAGCCTGAAGACATTGCTAACACCGTAGCTTGGTTGATCCAACAGCCCAAGCATGTCAATGTCAATCGGATTGAAATCATGCCGGTTTCCCAAACCTTTGGCCCTCAACCTGTTTATCGTGACTAAAAAGAGAAGCAACCACTCCACATGGGGTTGGTTGTTTTTTATCTTTCCTCTGGTATAATAGAAGGCAAAGTAAGGAGAAAAAGATGACAGCTGCGTTAATTATTGGTTCTACAGTTTGTGATGTGATGATTTACTTGGATCGTTTGCCAAGTCGTGAAGGAGATGCCCATATTGATCACCAGCAATGGTCTGTGGGAGGTTGTGCCTTTAATGTCGTTAATATCCTTCATTTTTTGTCGCAACCCTACCAGTTTGTCTCGCCAGTCGGTTCTGGAATATATGGTGATTTTATTCGGAGAGAGTTGAAACAATTAGGGATTTCCTCTAACATCTCATTAGAAGGGGCCAATGGTTGCTGTTACTGCTTTGTAGAGTCTGATGGTGAGAGGACCTTCTTATCGGACCACGGAGTGGAGTATAGCTTCCAAGCAGAGTGGCTAAAAGAGATCGAGACAGATTTGTTTGAATACATCTACTTGTGTGGCCTTGAAGTCGAGGAGCCAACTGGTCTTGCATTAGTCCAGTCTGTTTCGCAACTAGAGGGCCAGGTGATTTTCGCACCTGGGCCACGTGGACTCTTGATTCCAAAGGATCGACTGGAAGCAATTTATGATCTGCATCCGATTCTCCATGTTAATGAGGCTGAGGCACTGGCTTTCTCAGGATGCAGAGAGATCCAGCCAGCCATCGAATACTTGTATCAGAGAACGGGACAATTAGTCATTGTCACCTTGGGTGAAAAAGGAGCGGTTGCCTATGATGGCAACTGGTATGAGGCAGACGGTTTTCCAACAGAAGTCGTCGATACAGTAGGCGCTGGAGATAGCCATGTGGGAGCCTTCATATCCGCTCGTTTAGAAGGCTTAGATATGACGCAAGCCTTAAGATTTGCCAACAAAGTCTCTAGCCAGATTGTTGCAAGTAAGGGCGTTCATCTGACAAAAGAGCAGCAAGAAGCCCTGCGAACAGAATTGAAACAAAAATAAAAAAGAGAGTGGGACAGAAATCGGTAATTCGTTAGAATTCGATTTCGTCGTCCCACCTCCGCACAGTTGAGTAGG
>NZ_JAHZPC010000007.1 GCF_019929185.1 Streptococcus parasanguinis | reverse complement strand
CACATTGGTTCGTCTTGTTCAGTTTTCAAAGGTCTTTGTCGCTCTCGCGCGACAACTATATTAGTATATCATGACCTCACCTTACTGTCAACACTTTTTCTCAAAAAAATTTATTTTTTTGAAAGTTCATTTATAAACTGTCAACTTTCAGCTTTTAAATTGAATTTTTAAAGTCCTTTAGATAGTTCTCCAATTTCTTTTTCATTTTTGTTTTTCCTAGACATCTTCTGTTTGCTAGTAATGCTTCATATTGTTCTTTTTCTTTTACGGTTAATTTTTCTTTAAAACGTTTTAATGCATCTCTCAGAACAACCAGCTCATCTAAATATATTTTTCTTGATGAAATTCTGTGACTAATTTCTCCAATTTCAATATATGGAAGTCTATTAATTTTTCTTTTATCACTTTCCTGTTGTCTTATTTTATCTTTAATATGATTTCTAAATTTTGTTTTGAAATATGTATAAAGTAATCCTTCATTTGTTTCAATTTCAGGATTTTTTTGATAAAGTTCAAAGAGTGTTAGCTGTCCTTCTTGTTCCCAATCATCCTTTTCCCATAATTGAATATAATATTCTTTTTCACATTTTCTTACGATATATTTTACTTTTTGATACATTTTATTAAATTCCATAAGCTCTCCTTTACTTTTATCTGTATTTTATAAAAATAAAGAAGCCCATTGGACTTTTTTTCTATTCTGCACGTTTTTTTAACTATTTGGTTATTATTTTTAGCTATTTTGTCCAAATACACAAAAAAACTGCCACTTGGTGACAGTTTATCGATAGTCCGTACGGGATTCGAACCCGTGTTACCGCCGTGAAAAGGCGGTGTCTTAACCCCTTGACCAACGGACCATTTTTACAACATATTCTATTATACAGAATATTTTTACTCTGTCAACACTTTTTTTAATAAAAAAAGAAGGAAATATTTTCCTTCTTTTGAATTAGTTATTTTCTTCTAATTTTGACTTAATCTCATCATATGATAGAGGTTTTGCTTCTTCTTCTAATTCATGCTCTGAATTTTCAGGCATTTTTCCTGTTTCATATAATGATTTAATTTGAACACTATCCAAGGTTTCATATTTTAATAGAGCTTCCGCAATTAATTTATGCGTTTCTCTATTTCCTTGAATAATTTCTGCCGCTTTATTACGGGCTTCATTCAACAGACTACGAACTTCTTCATCAATTTCGTAAGCTGTTCGTTCTGAAATCATTTTTTGTGGACTTTGAGCACCAAACATTGCATGATTTCCTTCATATTGGACCGGTCCAAGTTTTTCACTCATACCATATTCTGTCACCATTGCACGCGCCATTTGGGTAGCTTGTTCAAAGTCATTTGAAGCACCCGTTGTTTGCGAATTGAAAATAATTTCTTCGGCAACACGTCCTCCCATGAGCCCAGCTAATTGTTCTTTCATATCTTCTTTAGAAAGTAACATTTGATCTTCTTTAGGAAGGGCAATCATGTAACCGCCTGCACGACCACGTGGAACAATCGTAACTTTATGAACTACACGAGCATTTGATAAGACCAGACCAACAATTGTATGACCAGCTTCGTGATAAGCAACCATTTCACGTTCTTTTTGTGAAATCGTCCGATCTTTCTTAGATGGACCTGCAATAACACGATCTTCTGCTTCATCGATATCAGCAGCATCAATTACTTTTTTATTTCGACGAGCTGCAACCAAGGCTGCTTCGTTCAAAACATTTTCGAGATCAGCACCGACAAATCCTGGTGTTTGTTGAGCAACCAATTTCAAGTCCACATCTTGAGCAAGTGGCTTATTCTTAGCATGAACACGAAGAATTGCCTCACGACCTTTCACATCTGGACGTCCAACCAATACTTTACGGTCAAAACGGCCAGGACGAAGAAGGGCAGGGTCAAGGACATCAGAACGGTTAGTTGCTGCGATAACAATGATTCCTTCGTTGCCTTCAAAACCATCCATCTCAATCAAGAGCTGGTTAAGGGTTTGTTCACGTTCATCATTTCCGCCACCAAGACCTACACCACGTTGGCGCCCAACAGCATCAATTTCATCGATAAAGATAATGGCTGGTGCTGCTTTTTTAGCATCTTCAAAAAGTGAACGAACCCGGCTAGCGCCGACTCCGACAAACATTTCAACGAAGTCAGAACCAGAAATACTGAAGAATGGCACTCCAGCTTCACCAGCTACTGCTTTTGCTAAAAGGGTTTTACCAGTTCCGGGAGGGCCTTCAAGAAGCACACCTGCTGGGATTCTTGCACCCAATTTAGTAAAGCGTTTTGGATCTTTTAAAAATTCAACAACTTCAACAAGTTCTTGTTTTTCTTCTTCAGCTCCTGCTACATCTGAAAAACGAACTTTAATACCTTCTTTATTAGCAGCGCGGGCTTTATTACGACCAAAGTTCATGGCACCGCGGGCACCTCCGCCACCGCCTTGGTTCATCATTGAGAAGAAGAAGAACATGACGATAACAAATGGAACAATTGAAGTCAGAATGGTTATCCACATGCCACTTGAGCTTTCACGTTTGATAGTGATTTCCGCTTTGTGGTCAGCTGCTAATTTTTGTAATTCATTGACAGTGATGTCAGATGGAAGGATGACACTAGTAAAGCGAGATACTTTTTGAACACTTGGGGTAAAAAATTGAATTCCTGTATCATCTTTTGATTCTTTAGCTTTATTATAGGTCCCTGCAATTTCAATCACACTACCATTTGGTTGGTAACTGATCGTTTTTACATTATCATTTTTAATTTCTTTGACCAATTCTGTGTAGTTGATTTGCTGACTTTGACCAACTCCATTACCCGCAAAAAAGTACTGGAACCCTGTCACAGCCGCTACAATAATCAACAAATACAGAAATGGATTTCGAACAAAACCGTTATTTTTTCTGTTATTCATCTAGTCTCCTCTATTTTGAGTACACTTCCTCTTTTAATACACCAACATAGGGTAGGTTACGATAATTTTCATCATAGTCTAAACCATATCCTACAACAAACTCATTTGGAATCGTAAAGCAGGTATAATCTGCTTCAATCTCAACCAAACGTCCTTCAGGTTTATCCAGTAAGGTAGCAATCTTCACAGATCCTGCATTTCGTTCTTCAAAGAGTTCTTTTAGACTCTTGAGGGTTTTACCTGTATCGATAATATCTTCTACAAATAAAATATCTCTACCAGTAATATCTTGGTCGATATCCTTGATAATATTAATAATACCTGAGCTTGCTGTACCACCATGATAACTTGAAACCAGCATAAAATCCAATTCAATATGTGTATCCACGTGGTTGATCAACTCTGCCATAAATGGAACAGAGCCTTTCAAAATTCCAACAAAAATTGGATTTTTTCCTTGGTACTCTTTTGTTAGGGTTTCCCCCAATTTCTTTGCTGCTTCTACAATTTCATCATGTGAAACCAATACTTTTTTTATATCTTTTTCTAACATGTTTTTACCTATCTATTTTTTGAATATAAAGATCATCTTTCATTATACCACTTTTTGAGGGCTTACTCAAATCACTCGTTACCAATCCCACTACAGAAAGAATATTATGATTCTGTTCTATAATGAGAGCCTTTTGCCGAAGAGAAATTGGAATTTTATGGTTGATAAACCACCGCCTTAATTTTTGATGGTGGCCATTAACAAGCAGCTGATCTCCTTCCTTTCTCCTTCTAATTAAGATGGGAGTTTCGCGTGAAACAGAAAGAATTTCTACATTTTCCCCTACTAATGGTTGTCCAAAAGATAGTTTATAATTTGCAATTTCAAAAATATTCCCAAATTCTAACAAAAATGGGAGGGGTTGGTCATCCGACTTTTGACTGATTTTTTGTATTTCAAAGAAATCATATTCTTGATGTAGTTCATAATTCGACTTTAAATAATGAACGCAATTTCTTTTTTTTCGCAGTAAATCTAATAATTCTTGAAACTGTACCCTACCAAGTTGCAAATCTGGAAATTGTGCCAAATACTCTTCTAATAAGAATGATTGTACAGAATCAGAATACGTTCTAAAAGAAGCTAAATCTTGAATACTTAACTCGCTAGTCAATTCTTTCAGGGCTTGGTGCCAATGAGTCACTTCCTCTGCTAAATAACGAAGACTTGCTTGCATTTGAGGATTTTCTTTTTCAAATTCAGGAAGGTATTGATGGCGTACACGATTTCGGAAATAGTCCTGTGAGTCATTGCTACTATCTTCAAAGTGAGGGATTTCCATCAACTCATCTTTGGTAAAAATTAACAAAGGACGGATTAGCTCACCCTTGCCAAATGGTTGGCGTACAGGAATGCCACTTAAATGGCGTAATTTTGTTCCTCGTATCAAGCGCATGAAAGTTGTTTCAGCTTGATCATTTGCATGATGACCTGTTACTAAAGCAGTGCAATCTTCTTTCTCCATAATCTGTTTAAAAAAATCATAACGAAAGGTACGAGCTTTTGCTTCCGTAAAATCACCCGAATAGTGAGCCACATGAATACGTGTCTCTCGCCTATCAGCTAGCGTTCGAAGTTCACTTTCTTCTAAATCTGATTCTGGTCTTTGTCCATGATTGATATGAGCGAGTACCAGATGGATTTTCAATCGTTCTTTATTCTTATATAAAAGTTCATACAGATTCATTGAATCCAATCCACCAGATAAGGCAACTAAAACACGGCGATGGGGAGTAAATAGATCTTGTTTTTCACAAAACTCTAAAAATCGCTTTTCCATTATTTCAATACCTCATAGATATCCTTTGAAATGTTGGAAATCGTATCATAATTCGAATGATCTGTAAAAACGACTAGTACATAGGGTGAATTTGTGTATACAATCGCAACATCATGTCTAAAATCATAGGCATCTCCAATTTTATGAGCAACTTTTACTGGAAGGTCACGCGCAATCCGTTGATCATCATATTTTGTAGAGGAGAGTGCATCAATAATAGAGCCATTTTGTTGATAGACAGCCTCCATGACATTGCCAGCCATTTCAGCGGATGCTTCTCTTTTTTCAACATCCCAATGTTTCTTTGCAATTTTATCCAAAGTTTTTTGGAAGTCTTGATCTGATTGATGAGTGACATAATAATTCAAGATATTATGTCCAACATTATCTGATTCTTTTGCAATTTTATCTACCAACTCTTGAACACTATATTCTTTTCCATCTGGTGTTTTTGAAAGGCTACCACTTCCTTCTGGTTCATAGCCACCTTTGAAATCATTGACTTCTGGAATATATTTGTAGGTTGTAGTTGGAGAAATGGCTTTTTTATTGAGCTGTTCTTGGACGTAGTACAAGTATGGTAATTTCGTTACACTGGCAGAATACATTTCTTTTTGCGGATTGATTCCAGCAGTATTTCCAGTCGTTAATTGTTTTACATAGATTCCATATGAAGGAGAATTGTATTTACTATTTAACAAGTCCTGAACTTTTTCCATTCGATTATCTTTTTCAGTAACGAATGATTTGTTCACCCAGCCCTGACCTTCAATCTCCACAAACTCATCTCGTAAAGTCTTAGCTGTACGTAAGACTGTCACTTTTGTATAAGGAGAAAGAGGTGTATTTTTTTCTTTTGCACCATTTATTAAGGGTCGGTCATACACTTTAAAACCAGGTTTTAGCCACATGTCTTGTTTTTTTTCTTGTGTTTCTTGTACAACATCAGAAAAAATGACAGAAGAATCTGCTAATACATATCCTTTATCTGCTATTTTAAATACAGCTTTCCCTTCATCATTTACAAAGAGTTGTTCGATTGTAAACGGTGTGTTGGGAAGAATTTCTCCTTTTGCTTTTTTCAACTGAGGATCAGAAAAAACAGAAATTTTGCGATAGATATTAGGGTTCGCTGGAATTGAAGAAAAATAAAGTTCTGATGGATGAGCTATTGTCTGAGAAGACTCAGACTGCTCGACACTCGCTGCTTGAGACCCAATAAATAAAATTGGAACTAACAATAGGAGCAGAAATCGTTTAGACACCTGTATTCCTTTCCTTTTCATCCTTTTGAAGTTTAATCATTTGGTTTTTCTTTTTTAATTCCTCTAATTTTTCATCCGAAAATTCAAGAAATTGTTTAACTGTTTGTAAGATATTTTCCATCGGTTATTGGGGGAGTAAATCTGGGATGGTATAAACATATTCACCATCTTTTGAAAAAGAATACTTAGCGCGTGCATATTTTGTTGCATAATCATCGTCTTTTAATTTTTTAGCGATGTCTTGTTGGTATTCTTTTTGTTCACTTGTTTCTTTATACTCTTTTTCCAACTGTTTGTATTGTTCTTTTTTATCTTGTAGCGATTGATAGCTCTGGGCTAAATTATAAGTTGGAAGAATAAACAGTAACATGACCAATATCAAAACGAGCCCTAGAAAACGATTGCGTTTTTTTCTTTCTTCTTCTAAAAAACGTTTTCGCTGACTTTCGTCTTTGATATATTTATTGTTCATTTGAACGATATTTTTAGGCATCTTCTTCTATCCTTGTTTCACTAATTATTTCGTACATTTTGGATGCATCTTCTTTTTTTGTACTATCCAACATTTCCAAGACTTTAACCGTCAATACTTTATTTCCAAAACGAACTTCAATTTGATCATTCACTTTCAAATCCGTTGAACTTTTAGCTAATACTCCATTGACTTTGATTCGCCCTTTATCTGCAACTTCCTTTGCAACAGGACGACGCTTAATAATGCGAGAAACTTTTAAATATTTATCTAATCTCATACTGTCACCTCTAACATAGTATTGTAACATTTTTTATACATAAAATGCGAAAAATGAGCTAAGAACTGCTAGTCCTCTTCTTTTTCCTGTTTAATTTCCAATAAGGTTTGACCAAATTGCTTCAGAGCTTCTAAAATTTCAAAATCTTTCTTATTTCGAATATCGAAGATCACCTCAATCAATCCTTTTTCTTCTGCAATCTGTGCCTTCAACTGTGTCATTGACAGAGCTTTGAAATAATCCTGTGTTAAAAACAGTTGTTTGGCAATAGGTTCAAATTTCACTGTCACTTTTTGTTGTTTTCTCTCAACAAGACGGACAAAAACTTGATCCAAGTAAGCTTTCACTAAACCAATTTCTAGTAGGTAGGCCACAACATCTGGGTATTCTCCAAAACGATCGATCAATTCATCTTGCAAGTATTCATAGTCCGTCGCAGAATTCATTTCACGAATTTGTTTGTAAATTTCAATTTTTTGACGTTGATCTGAAATATATTCATTAGGTAAATACGCATCTATTTGAAGGTTCAACTCTGCATTGCTCTTTTGCCTGCGATGCTCTTGGCCTTGTTTCTTAGCAATAGCTTCTTCTAACAATTGAGAATACATTTCAAAACCAACTGAATCGATGAAACCAGATTGAGAAGCTCCAAGGATATTCCCTGCTCCACGGATCGATAAATCTCGCATAGCAATTTTAAATCCAGAACCCAACTCAGTAAAACCTTTAATAGCTTCTAAACGTTTTTCAGACACTTCTGTAAGAGATTTGTCTGGACGATACATCAAATAAGCATAAGCAATTCGATTGCTTCGTCCCACACGACCTCTTAGTTGATAAAGAGTTGAAAGTCCCATATGATCCGCATTTTCAATAAAGAGTGTATTGGCATTTGGAATATCCACACCTGTCTCAATAATGGTTGTCGTCACTAAGACATCGTATTCGCCATTAATGAAATCCAACAGGGTATTTTCCAGGCGAACTTCACTCATCTGGCCATGAACAAAGCCAATCGAAGCCTCTGGAATCAACTCTTTTAATTCAGACACTTTTTGTTCAATTGTATCTACCTTATTGTAAAGATAATAGACCTGTCCTCCACGATCCATCTCCCGCAACACAGCATCTCGAATAATGGTTGGATTGGTCTCTAGTACAAAAGTTTGCACAGGATACCGATTGGTCGGAGGTGTTTCGATGACAGACAAATCTCGAATTCCTAGCATAGACATATGAAGAGTTCGAGGTATAGGGGTAGCTGTCAAGGTAAGCACATCCACCTTTTTTTTCAATTCTTTCAAGGTTTCTTTGTGCTTCACTCCAAAACGTTGTTCTTCATCGATCACGATTAAGCCTAAGTCTGAAAAAACAACATCTTTGGACAAGAGCCGGTGAGTTCCAATAATAATATCCACTCGTCCTTTTTTCAACTTTTCAAGCGTTTCTTTCTGCTCTGCCTTACTCTGGAAACGACTTAAAACAGCAACCTCTACTGCAAAAGATTCAAAACGCTCCTTAAAATTGGCATAATGTTGTTGGGCAAGAACAGTGGTAGGAACCAGCACTGCTACTTGTTTATGATCATTTACTGCCTTAAAGGCTGCTCGCATAGCGACTTCTGTTTTCCCAAAACCGACGTCTCCAACCAGCAATCGGTCCATCGGACGATTCGATTCCATATCTTTTTTGATTTCTTCAATGGAACGTAATTGATCATCTGTTTCAATATATGGAAAATCTTGTTCAAAAGCCTCTTGATTTTCATCATCTTTAGAATAGGCAAAGCCTTCTAATTGACTACGCTCCGCATAAAGTTTTATCAAATCATCTGCAATGTCCTCTACCTGGGTCTGAACCTTTTGCTTCGTTTTTTGGAAACGCCCATCATTTAACTTGTTAATTTTTGGCGCTTTTCCATCACTTGCAACGTATTTGGACAACATCTGAATCTGATCGACAGGAATCGAGATGCGATCTCCATTTTGATATTGAATTGAAACATAATCACGATGGACACCCGAAATTTCAATCGTTTCAATTCCCAAATATTGACCAATACCATGAACTTGGTGAACAACATAGTCCCCTTTTTCCAGTTCATTATAATTTTTTAGACGTTCTGCATTGGAAATATTTTGCCTGCGAATCTTTCGCTTAATCTTTTTCTGATAAATCTCTGATTCTG
This sequence comes from Streptococcus parasanguinis, assembly GCF_019929185.1. Classification (GTDB taxonomy): domain Bacteria; phylum Bacillota; class Bacilli; order Lactobacillales; family Streptococcaceae; genus Streptococcus; species Streptococcus parasanguinis_O. Next base: position 77,796 of record NZ_JAHZPC010000007.1, on the reverse strand, counting down.
TAATGTAGACAATTTTTTCATCAACAAATTGAAAACCGTGAGCTAATCCTCCAACGACTAATTGACTAGCTTGAGGAATGATCGTATCCCCATCAATATAATCTAATCGAATCCCATACTCTTCTAAATTTTTATGGAGCTGTTGAAGATTGTGATGAGAAGTTGCTTGGACAATAACAGTATAGTTTGATTTTCGATACCGTTCAATTTCCTCTTTTAGTAAATCAAATTGTCCAAAAAACTCCTGCATGGGATATTGATTGAATTGATACAAATGATCAAACTTCAGATTTCCTAATCCTTTTTGAAAGTTTGAAAAATAAGTTGCAGGCGTATATTTTCGTAATGTTGTACTGGTGTCTGCAAAATACACTTGGCGAGAAGAAGCTCTATTTTTATGTAAATCTTCCGTCAAGAGATTAGCTGTATCTAGTTCAAATCTCGCTATTTGGTCTGCTATTTTTTGATAATCATCCAGAAAGACTGGAGTATGTTTAGGGAGATAATCGAATAGGGTATATTGCTTTTTGTAAAAGAAACTAATAAATTTCCTAAGATCCGGATGGAGTTTCCTTTGAGAAATATCTCCCAGAATTTCTGCTAGATAAGATTTAAATTCTTCATTTGCACTCTGTTCTTGCAATTGTTCTATTTGCTGCTGACCACGGATAAAATCTTCCTCTTGCAACAATAGATCACTCACTGCCTTCAGTTGAACTTCTTCAACATTTTCAACAGAACGCTGACTTTCTGGGTCAAAGATTCGGATTCCATCAATCTCATCTCCGAAAAATTCAATCCGATAGGGTTGGAGTTGGTCGATCTCAAAGATATCTAAAATATCTCCTCGTAGACTAAACTCTCCCTGTTGCAAAACTTGGCTCACCTTTTGGTAGCCAATCTTCTGTAATGTTTCACTCAGAGTAGTTAAGTCTATTTCTTGACCAACCTTCAATTGAAAAATGCTAGATGCAAAAACTTTAGGAGAAGGTAATAGTAGTTTTATACCACTCACATTGGTCACAAGGATGCCTTGACGATCTTCTTGACATAAAAAGTTCAAAGCCTCTAATCGTGCAAATTGCCTTTCTTGTGAAGCAAAAACAAATTCTGCTAAAGGGTTATCATCTCCCAAAAATGTATGGACTTTCTCTTCTCCAAGTAAGGCAATAAAATCACTGGCCAATCGTTCTGCTTCGTTATAACTGGAAGTAATGAGGACTGCTTTTTCAATAGAATCAAAGGCTGAAGCCATTACAATAGCCTTTGTGGTCGCAGACAATCCTAAGATCAATTCCCTATTATTTTTTTGCAAACCTTGTTGCCAGGATAGAAAGTTGGAGTTTTGACTCACTAAATCAATTACATTCATCTACTTACCCGTTGTATTTCTGCATGATTCTTTCAAAATTTTCTTCTACCAAGTAATCGTTAACCGCTTCCTCTACTCGATCAATTGTTTGTAGAATAGTGATGTAATCGTCTTTATCAAATTTTCCTAAGACATGATGAACAACTGACATGCCCTGCTTAGGTCTTCCAATTCCAATCTTAATTCGATAAAAAGTCTGAGTTCCAATATGATTGATAATCGATTTGATTCCGTTATGACCTCCAGCTGATCCTTTAGCTCGAAGACGAATCTTGCCAACTTCCATATCTAAATCATCGTAAATAACCAAAAGATCTTCAATATCCAGACCATAATAAGTCAGAAGGGCATGGACTGCTTTTCCACTCTCATTCATGAAAGTGGTTGGCTTTACAAAATAGACCTTTTCGCCATTTAAAAATGTTGAGGCAATATCAGCTTGAAAAATTTTATCATGGGAGAAAGTAAGATTTAAAGACTTTGCCATTTGATCAACTAACATAAAGCCTACATTGTGTTTGGTTTCAAAATACTTATCACCTGGATTTCCCAATCCAACAATTAATTTCGTCATCTCTTTCCTTTCAAAACACTAAAAGGGTTGGAAATATTTTTTCCAACCTTTACATTTTTTTAACTCTCTTATACATTAAAACGGAATTCCATGATGTCCCCGTCTTGGACAACATATTCTTTTCCTTCTTCGCGCAAGCGTCCTGCTTCTTTTACAGCCTTTTCAGAACCGTATTTGACCAAATCATCATAGGACATGGTCACGGCACGAATAAATCCTTTTTCAAAATCAGAGTGGATGATTCCAGCTGCTTGAGGAGCTTTCATGCCACGTTTGAAGGTCCAAGCACGCACTTCTTTTTCACCAGCTGTGAAATAAGTGCCAAGTCCCAACAAGTGGTAAGCTGCACGCGTGAGTTTATCAACTCCAGACTCTGTTAGGCCAATCGCCTCTAAAAATTCTTGTTTATCTGCATCATCTAGCTCAGAAATTTCTTCCTCAGCACGCGCAGAAATCACCACGACTTCCGCATTCTCTGTTGCCGCAAAGTCACGAATTTGCTTCACATAGTCAATAGAATCTGGATCTGCAACAACATCTTCATCCACATTGGCTACATAAAGAACTGGTTTGGTAGTCAAAAGGAAAAGTCCTTTCACCACTTTTTGTTCTTCCTCAGTGAATTCAATGGTCCGAGCTGATTTACCATCTTCAAGAACTGGTTTGATTTTTTGTAGAACATTAAATTCCGCAACAGAATCCTTATCTTTTTGTGTACGAGCGATTTTTTCTACACGCGCATAGCGTTTATTGACAGACTCTAAGTCAGCTAAAATTAATTCTAAATTGATGGTATCAATATCTGCTAGTGGATCAACAAAGGCATCTTCACGACCTTGCTCCCGCATGACATTTTCATCATCAAAAGCACGCACTACATGGACAATGGCATCTACTTCACGGATGTTGGCCAAGAATTTATTACCAAGTCCTTCCCCTTTAGAAGCTCCTTTCACAATCCCAGCAATATCTGTAAATTCAAAAGTAGTCGGAACTGTCTTCTTAGGAGTAATCATTTCCGTCAATTTTTGGAGGCGTTCATCTGGAACTTCTACCATCCCGACGTTTGGATCAATGGTCGCAAAGGGATAGTTTGCGGCCTCTGCTCCTGCTTTTGTAATTGCGTTAAATAGGGTTGATTTACCAACGTTTGGTAAGCCAACGATACCTGCTGTTAATGCCATTTTTCTTTTTCTCCGTTCAAATTTCAATCTCTTTTATTATAACATAATTCAAAAGACAAGTGATGAAAAATGAAATATTTCATCACCTTTGAAACTAGATTTTTCATCAAACTGTAACGTTCTAAAAAGATAAAAATGGTATACTATATTTAACAATGAACAAAGGAGTTTTTCAGATGAAAAAACAAACATGGAAATCTATTTTTCTTTCTTTAATCGCTATCTTTACTCTCTTTCTTCTTGGAGCTTGTGGACAACAATCTGTTCAAAAATCCTATCTTCAGGCAATCAACCAAGAAAAGAAAACAGATGTTCGTATTACACTAGAACATAAAGGTGATAAAGCGATCAGTAACCAAACCACCACTACTATTTATTACAAAGAGGCGGGAGTTACGAAAGATCAATTAAAGGAAATGATCGATAAATATGATGAAGAATACAAGGATGTCAAAGGATTCACACATTCTGCTGAATACAAAGATGATTATATGGTTGAAAAAACAACACTAAATTATGAAAAGGCAGACTTAGATCAGCTAATTGAAAAGAAATTAGTAATGACACAAAAAGATAAAAAAGTCGACTATATCAGCTTTAAATCAACTTTTGATATGATGAAACAGGGTGGTTTCAAAGAAGTTAAAAATGGAAAATTTGAAGAATTAAAATAATCGAAAAGGTTCGGTCACATAAGTGACTGAACCTTTTAAAGTACTTTCTTCATTTTCTGTTCAAAATCATGGCGACTCATCATGACCACATGATCACAATTGCTACACTTGATTTTTATGTCTGCACCAAGTCGCGTAATTTCCCAACGATTTGCCTTCTTACCTGTTTCTTTAATCACACAAGCGTGGGGCTTTTTCATTTCTACAAAATCACCTAACGTATACATGATTCACCTTTGTTAATTTGTGCGAACTGGCGTAATCAATTGAATGAACCCTTGTTCATTTCCTTCTGGAACCAATGTAAATGGTCTAACAGAAGAAATAAAACGAATAACAACTTGTTCACTGTCAATAGCTTTGAGCGATTCAATCAAATAAGTTGGATTAAAGCTAATAGACAAATCCTCTCCTGAAACGGCGCTCGTATCGATCTCTTCATTTACTCGCCCAACTTCTGGTGAATGAACGTGAGAAGAAACTACTCCATTTTTGAACTCTAATTTAACCGTTCCGTTTTGAGTCGCATTTGAAAGAAGACGAGCACGCTCCATTGCAAATCGAAGGTTGGCCACATTGAAGGTTGCTTCTGTATTGAATTCTGTTGGAATGAGACGGTCTGTATCAGGATAATTTCCTTCTAGCAAACGGGTATAAAAACTAATGTGTTCACTTCTAAAGAGAATTTGATTGTTAGCAAAGAAAACTTCAACTGTTTCAATATCATCAGAAAAGACAGAGGTGAATTCACGAAGAGAGCGACTTGGGATGACAACATCAAAGTTGTCTCCATTTTTCTCCAGTGTAATCACTTTTTGACTCATACGGTGAGAGTCTGTTGCTACTGTTTTTAGCTCTTTATTATCCGATAAAACAAAGTGAACACCTGTCAAAATTGGGCGACTTTCTTGTACACTTGCTGCAAATGCTGTTTCATTAATTAATTGTTTTAATAATTTTGTTTCCAAAACTAATGGATTACTTGCAGCAATTTCTTGAATACGTGGATATTGATCTGCATCTTTTCCTTTAAGTGTAATTTCTGATTTTCCACTTGTTAAAAGAACCTGTTTTTGTTCAATCTCTTTAAAATCTAAAGTAACATCTGGTAAACTTGAAACCACATTAATAAAGAAAGTTGCTTCTAATAAAATAGAACCTGGAGAGGTCACCAATAAACCAGCATTTTCATCTTTGATAGAAATAAAGTTTTCAATTGAAATTTGGCCATTCGATCCAGATAAGGCAACTCCTTCTGGAGTGACATCAATTTTAATCGTGGAAAGAATTGGGATAGCATTTTTTGAACTAATTGCTCTTTTGGTAGTATTTAGTGCTTGTAAAAATAAAGTTTTGTTAATAGAGAAATTTATCATGGTCATTCCTTTTATTTATTTTATGATTAGTAAGTTAATAGTAATAGTAGATTGTGTGGAAGTTGTGGAAAAGTCTCAGAATCCTGTCTATGACTTAAAAAGTTACTTGTTTAAAAATTGTGCATAACCCCTAGAAGTTAAGAGGAAGTTATCCACAGATTAATTTAACTTTTTCTTGATACTTTGAATTTCGAGTCGTAGATTATCATCTGTGTCGACCATACTTTTAATTTTTTCATAGGCATGAATGACAGTCGTGTGGTCTTTCCCACCGAATTCTTTTCCGATTCGAGGAAGTGAGTTGTCCGTCATCTCTCTTGAAAGATACATAGCCACTTGTCGTGCTAGGACAATATTCTGAACTCTTCGCGAACCTTTGATTTCTTTTACACTGACTCCATAAAAGGCTCCAACTGCTTCCTGAATTTTTTCAATGGGGATGACAAGCGTCTTGCTATTATCATTTTTACGAGCTCGAATAGCTTCAGCTGCAACATCGATCGTAATTTCTTTTAGTTTCTTCACCTTCGCCATTAAAGAAATATCATTTAAGGCACCTTCTAAGTCTCGGACATTTGAATCAAACTGACCAGCTAGATATTCTAGTGTGTCATTAGGAAAAATATAGTCTAGATCTTCAATTTTATTCCGTAAGATGGCAATCCGAGTTTCAAAATCAGGTGGTGTTATATTTTGCGTTAGTCCCCATTTGAAACGAGTAACCAGCCGCTCTTCAAGACTGTCTAAATGATCCGGACTTCGATCGCTTGTTAGAACAATCTGTTTGTTGTCGCTATGGAGGGCATTAAAGGTATTAAAGAATTCCTCTTGAGTCGTGACTTTTTTCCCGCCGAGTGACTGGATATCATCGATCAGTAAGAGATCAAGACTTCGATAGGTATTCTTGAACGTCTTCATTTCTCCTAATCGAAGGTGTTCTAAAAATTCATTAATAAAGGTTTCTGCTGGGACATACTTAACCCGTGCGTTTGGAATATTTTCTAGGATTTGATTTCCAATTGCGTTCAATAGGTGAGTCTTTCCAAGCCCTGGTCCACCATAGATAAAGAGAGGGTTGTAAGTTGTTGCAAGATTTTCAGAAACTGCAAGCGCTGCTGCTTTCGCCCAAATATTTCCATCCCCTTGCACAAAATTATCAAAGGTGTACTTTGATTTCAGACCTGTATCAATTTTAGGCAACGGTTCGGTTGTTAAGCTACCTGAAGATAATCTCCTACTCTCACTGCTATGACTACTAGGAATTTCTTCGGTATCTTCAAAAACGAAATGGAACTTCAAATCTGTATTGTAGACTTCAAAGCTGGCTGTGATCAAAGCATTTTTTAGATTTGTTTCCCAAAATAATTCTTTATAATTCCCATCGAGATAAATGGTAGCTGTCTCTCCCTCGATTTTGACTAATTTTGAATCGGCGACAAAAAAATCATAGGCACTATCTTTTAGTTGTAATTGGGCTAATTCTAAAAAACGAGACCAAAATTGCTCTTCTTGTGACACTATCAGACTTCCCTCCTTTTCTTGAATTGTATCAAATCATACGTACTCCTATTCTACCACAAACAAAAATAGTTTTCCACAGGCTAAATTTCATGAAATTAAATTATAGTTTTAAACTTTTCCACAAGTTGTGAATTTAAATTCACATTGTTTTAAAAAGTTATCCACAAAGTGGGGATAACTAGAGAATATCCTTATTTTTCTGCTATTTACAAAAGATTTTTATGGTGGAAAAGCTTGTCAATACAAAAAATAAAAATAACAGCCTTATTTGAGGCTGTTGATAATTCGTTGGTATTCATCAAGACTGGAAAAAGAAATTTGGATAGTTCCTTTATTTTGAGAAGAGGAGTGTATCGTCACATCTGTTCCTAATATTTTTTTCAATCGTTGTTCCTCTTCTAGTAGGAAGCTCTCTTTTGCTTTTTTATTTTTCTGTTTTCTTTTTGAACTGATCTTGCTTTCTAATGTTCGAACATTTAAATGATCCTGTTTGATTCGCTCCAACCAAAAGCGCTGCTCTTCTTCATCAAGAGGAACAAGAACACGCGCGTGAGCCGAAGAAATATCATGTTGAATCACAGCTTCTTGAACAGAGGGAGCTAGATGTAACAAGCGAAGCATATTGCTGATATAGGGTCTAGATTTTCCCATAAATTGAGCGATTTGGTCGTGCTTATAGCCATGATCAACGAGCTTCTGGTAGGAGATAGCTTCTTCAATTGGATTGAGATCTTCTCGTTGAAGATTTTCAATAATGGCTTGTCGCATCATTTCTTGATCTGTTAACTCTTTAATAATCGCAGGAACAAGCTCTAATCCAGCAATTTTTGAAGCTCTAAAACGTCTTTCACCTGCAAGCAATTCAAAACCAATTATTGGAGATTTTCTGACAATAATGGGTTGAATTAAGCCATTTTCTTTGATTGACTGAGCCAGTTCTTCTAATTTTTCTTGATCAAATACTTTTCTTGGTTGGAAAGGATTGGTTCGAATGTCCTTTACCGCTATTTTTTCTAATTTTTCCATCTTATGAATAGAATAACACACCTTTACAAATTCGTAAAGGTGTGTTTACAAGTATGTCAAGAAAGTGAAAGTTAATCGCTCAGATCCTCAGTTGATTTTGTCAACTTGATAGAAGTTGTTTGTTGTTTTCCATCACGATAGAATGTGACCTTGATCGTATCATTGATTTGGTGAGAATAGAGGGCGGATTGTAAATCCGCAGTTGACTCGATAGTTGTATCATCGATCTTTGTGATGACATCATAACGTTGCAATTTATCTGAAGCAGGCATATTTTCAAGTGTTGAACGAACCAGTACTCCTCCAGAGATTTTTTCAGGAAGTTTTAATTGGCTTAAATCAGAAGTTGAAAGGTTGGATAAATCCATCATTTGGATTCCAAGAGCTGGTCGAACTACTTTTCCTTTTTCTTCTAGTTGCTTGATAATATTGACAACATCATTTGCAGGAATTGCAAATCCCATTCCTTCTACTGAAGTTTGTCCGTTATTTGAAATTTTACTTGAGGTAATTCCAATGACTTGTCCTTGAATATTGATTAATGGACCTCCAGAGTTTCCTGGGTTGATGGCTGCGTCTGTTTGTAGGGCGCGTGTAGAGATATTTTGTCCATTATCGGCTTTCAATTTCACATTGCGGCCTTGGCTGGAAATAATTCCTTGGGTAACAGAATTAGCATAATCTGTTCCAAGAGGGCTACCAATTGCAATTGCAGTCTCACCGACTGTTAATTGGTTTGAATCTCCGAATTCAGCTACTGCCTTTGCTTTATCCGCACTAATACGAACGACTGCAATATCAGAATAGACATCTGACCCAACTACTTCTCCGGGGACTTTATTCCCATCTGCTAAAAGAATATCTACTTTTTTAGCACCATTGATCACATGGGTGTTGGTAACAAGGTAGGCATATTTTCCTTCTTTTTTATAAATGACCCCAGAACCTTCACTAGAAATTTGTGAGTCAGAGTTTTCTTCTTTTTCAAATAACCCTTGATTCGAAGAATCAGAATAAGTAATCACAGAAACTACAGCATTTTTCACCTTGTCTACGGCCTCACTAGTTGAGGTTGTATTTTTATAAGCTGTTTTAACAGTGGTTGAGTGGACTTGCTTACTTTCAGTATTTGAAGTAGAAGAATGAGATGTTTGTAAGGTTAAAAAGGTTCCAAGAATACCACCTAGAAAACCTACAACAAAAATGAGGGCTATGTTTCCAACTTTTTTCAGTAAATTAGATGAAGATTTCATATTTTCCTCCTAAGGATATCAAATTGTCTAGAGTATAGAAAAACTTTCTTAATTATATCTTAAATAACTAAAGTTATCCACAAATTGTGGATAACTTGTAGAATTTAGTTGAGAAATGGCTTTAAAAAGGACTTTATAGAATAGATTTCCTTTCTATAGCTGTGGATTATTTGTGGAATTGAAGAATTATGCTACAATAGGGGAATGAAAATTAAATTGATAACCGTTGGAAAATTAAAAGAAAAATACTTAAAAGATGGGATCGCGGAGTATATTAAAAGGCTTGGTCGATTTGCAAAAGTAGAACAGGTTGAGTTAGTTGATGAAAAAACTCCAGATCGTGCCAGTCAACTCGAAAATCAACAAATCCTTGAAAAAGAGGGACAACGAATTCTCTCTAAGATTTCAGATAAGGAATATGTGATTGTATTAGCCATCGAAGGAAAACAATTTCCTTCAGATAAATTTAGTCAAACGATTGACCAGATTATGACATCTGGTTATTCAAACCTTACTTTTGTTATTGGAGGCAGTCTTGGTCTGTCTCCTGAAGTGAAAAAAAGAGGAAATCTATTAATGAGCTTTGGTCAATTAACTCTTCCTCATCAGTTGATGAAATTAGTGTTGGTGGAACAAATCTATCGTGCTTTCATGATTCAACAGGGGAGTCCTTACCATAAATAACCTTGACGCTCCTTCCTTTTTCTGCTAAAATGAAGTAAGTTCGGTCTCATAGCTCAGCTGGATAGAGCATTCGCCTTCTAAGCGAACGGTCGCAGGTTCGAATCCTGCTGGGATCAAATGAGAGATGCAGCTTTTGCTGCATCTTTTCTTTTATGTTAAAATGTATAAATTTTCATTTTCTATTAATTTTTGTATACTTTGCTATAGATTAATAGTGATGAAATGATTTATTAGGAATATTTTAAAAAAGAACTAACAATCCCTATATAGTGCAAAGTGTAGATTATATAAATTGTGTAAAATAGTTTTCATTCATGTAACAAAAACATTAAAAACATTACAATTTTACCTATTCCCTTTAATTTTAGGCTATTTTATATTATAATTTTTTGTATATAAAATTTTATTTTTTTATAATAATACTAGAGTATAATAAAATAGAAAAAACAAAGTGGGAGAGTTTGTGTGATTCAGTCATTAATCTTGTCTTTTCTCTTGGGAGGGATCATTGTTCTGACGTTTGCATTAGTGGACGAAAAAATCTATCAGGAACATCAATTTGCATTTATCTTTCTGCTGAGCACCTTTGTTCTTCTTTTTGAAAGTCTCTTAGTATTTTTAGATGTGACTTTATTTTCAAATATTCGACTCTCTGATTTAAATATGCTCTTATGGCCGGTTTATTTATATCCTTATTATCATTATGCCAATCGGACGAATCGCTTGTGCGCCATTTTTTATTCTTTTTTTACTTATTTAGCGGTTGAAGGAACAGCAACTTTTCTGACGATAATTGTCTCTTCAGTATTGGGGGATGCTGTTGTAGCAGCTTACTCGATTGTCTACAATATGTGCATTCGTTTGATTTCTTTAGGAATCATTTTGAAGTTAATTGACCTATTTGAATTTGATTTCACTCCTTTTTATGAGAAAGAATTTGAAAAATATTTAAAGAGACTCATCTGTGTCTATTTTGCTATATTTGTAGTGATTAATTTTGCTTTATGGATTAGTGAACAAGCGCAATATAAAAATTTTGGGAGTATGTTGGCAACGATTTGTTTTTTCTCTTTTGTAGTCAGCTTATTCCATATGAAAATCGAGCGAGATCAGTATCGTAAAAATTTAGAACTGGAGTATAAAGAATTTTCTGAGCAACAAATGAGTCGGTATATGGCTGAAATTCAAAGTCTCTATTCTATTGTCAGGGGATTTCGTCATGATTTGGGAAATTTAGTTATTTCTATGTCGTTAGCCATTGAGGAAGAAAATATTCCAGAAATACAGAGAATCCATAGAGAAGTATTGGAAAAAGGTTATAAAGAGATCAATACAGAAGCATTATCAGGATTCAACTTGGTCAATATCAAAGATTCTGCTTTACGAAGTATTTTGATTCGAGGCTGGTTGGATGCAAGAGATGCTGGGGTAGAAATGACCTTTGAAACGAGTGAACCAATCGAGCAACTACCAGTTGATTTATTAGATATCGTGAGAATCGTTGGGATTCTAGTGACAAACGCTTTGGAAGCTTCAAAAGAAGCAGAAGAAAAGAAAGTTCATATTGCTATTTTCTCTATTTCAAAAATTGTTTACTTAGTGATTCATAATACAACAAATGAAATCACTTTTGATATTAGAAAAATATATGAAGAAGGCTATTCGACAAAAGGAGAAAATAGAGGACTAGGATTAAATAATGTGAGAAAAATCTTAGCAAATTATGGAACGATGTTTTTAGAAACGGAATTGCAAGGAAATCGTTTTTTACAAGTTTTGAAGATTGGAGGATACGAACAAGAATGAAGATTTTTTTATTAGAAGATGAGCTCTCTCAACAGATACGGGTAGAAAAACATATTGCAGAAATTGCTAAGGAATTAGAAATTAAACTTGAAGTGATTTCTACCGGTAAAATTTCGGAATTTGAAAATTATATCCAGCATTCGGATATCCACCAATTATATTTTCTAGATATTCATATCCAAGACAATGAGTATTGTGGGCTGGAAATTGCTCAAAAAATACGAGAAGCAAATCCTTATGCCATTATTGTTTTTATTACTACAAAATCAGAATTCGCTTCGATTACCTATCGTTATAAAGTATCTGCCTTAGATTTTATTGATAAAAATTTGAATGAAGATTTATTTAGATTAAAAATTAAGGAGTGTATTGAGTACCTAACGACTATTCAAATTGGAAATGATGATTTGACAGATTATTTTGAGTATGACTTTAAGGATAAAAAGATAAAAATTCCATTTAAGGATATTCTTTATATTGAAACTGTTGGTTCGGCTTATAAATTAAACTTAGTTGGGAAAAATTTTCAAAAAGAAATTGCGGGAAGTTTATCAGATGTCTTGGAGAAAGATGTGGAGGAGAGATATTTCAGTCCCCATCAATCTTTTATCGTGAATAGAAGTATGATCATTGGAATGGATAAGAAAAAGAAACAGCTACTGTTGAAAGAAGGCTATTCTTGTCCAATCTCAAGAAGCAATATCAAACGTGCCAAAAAATTAATTGAAGAGCAAAATTTAGAATTTAGTGCTTGACAATTAGTTAAATTTTGATATAATGGGATATGTTCTGTTAATGAATATATGGTCCGTTGGTCAAGGGGTTAAGACACCGCCTTTTCACGGCGGTAACACGGGTTCGAATCCCGTACGGACTATATCTCATTCCGCCATAGCTCAGTTGGTAGTAGCGCATGACTGTTAATCATGATGTCGTAGGTTCGAGTCCTACTGGCGGAGCTAGTATAGCACCCATTTGGGTGTTTTTTTGTTTTGAAAAAGGCTAGGATAATGACTATCCTAGCCTTTTATTTATAAGTGAACCGATGGTTAGATTCCTTAACTTTTTCGTCTTTTTATTTGTCTCCATTCGTAGAGGAAAAAGAGAATGATTCCAACGAAAAAGGCAATGAGTCCTTCAATGAAGCCTTGGGGAACAAATGTTAAGGTGACTGTTCCGGATCCTTTTGAAACACGAACTCCCATTAATCCTTTCTGGATGCGATGAATTTTGATAGGTTTTCCATTTTGTTTAGCTGACCAGCCTTTATCATAAGGGAGTGTAAAAATAAGGGTAGTGTCTCTATTTGCGTTATAGGCTGCTACCAATTTGTTTTTCTTTTTGTGAATAGCAACTTCTTGCTGACGAATGCTAGCGATAGCTTGTGTGTATTGGTCAAGATCCAGAGCAAAAAATTCTGGTGTATCAAAAGAGACTGTCGAATTTTCTGGAAAACTCATACGAATAGTAACTGTTTCCTCTGTGTCAAAATGGCCAATCGAAAAGAATGGAAAGGCATTATCAATGGTATAGCGTTGAGTCTGTCCATTGTAGCTGATTTCAATATCTTTTCGATCATCGTTTGAAAATTGTAAATTTGGAACATTGACATATAGTTGGCTATGGGCAGGAACCGTTACTTCATATTGAATACTTGCGTAGGAAAGATGACTATCTTCTTCAATTTTTGCAGTTTGCAACGAAGATGTAGTATTTTGTGAAGTAGGCGAGAGAATATTTAATTTCTTATAAAATTTATATTTTTCATCTGTGATTTGATGGATGAATCGTGTCTGATTATCCAGTGTCAAATTCGTAAAGGAAGTATTTTTATAAGGTTTTGCTGACAGAAAGGCGATTGGTAAGGCATATTCGTTTTCTGAAAGTGAGACTCCATTTTTGGTTGCAATCTCTTTAAATCCAAATTTTTGAACAGGTTGTTGGCTTAAATTATAGCGAACACCAAATAGACTATCCATTAAAATAGAATTGTTTTGGTATCGAAGATTGAGGTTGGTTCCTTCAGATTTAAATCCTAGTTTGTCCAATGTCGAGCTAGCATCCGTATTTCGTACAGATGAAAATTGAGAAATTCCATTATAACCATACTTCATGCTATCATTGCCCGTTTGTGGCTGTAAAATCTCAGTCCGATAATTAGAGTCTGTCTTCTCTTTTACTAAGGATTGGATGGCTTTTAAGTCTCGTTCGTAGGATGACCGAGAAGCAAATACCCATTCATTCGCAATTCCTTCCATTTGATAATAACTATTCACCGATAATTCAAAGATGGAGAAAAACAGGATCGAAAGATAGAAAAGTCTAGGCGGTATCTTTTTTAGGATAAACCCTAAACAGACCAAATAGAAAGCAATTAAAAATTCAAAAGTAACAATAAAATTGACAGCATCTAAAAATTTATAGTGACTGCTGTAAAGGACAGTTGCTCCAAATCCTAGAATAAGGAGGAAATTAGCAAGACTAAAACGAATCCAAGTGATCTCCTCTATTCGATTTAGTACTTCTCCTGCCATCAGAATAATCGTCAAAGAAAAGATCCAAGAGTATCGATGAAGAAACATATTCGGCGCGTGCATACCTTGCCAAAGGAGATCTAATAATTGAAAACGAAAACTCAAAATAAGAATGGTCAAGAGTATAAAGTAAGAAAGTTTCACGTGAAACTTGATCGACTTTACAAAGAAAAAGGTAATCGCTAAAAGAAGTGGAAATAATCCCACGTAGATCATTGGAATTGATCCATATTTAGTAGTGTCAAAACTTCCAATGAAATTTTTTGCAAATACGTCAAGATACCAACTTTTTTCTGTAAAGATACTGTCAACCTTTGAAAAACTTTCTCCATGAGTGCGTAAATCTAAGAAGGTTGGAAATAACATCACAAGGCTTGTTATAACTGATAAAAGAGATACAATCACAAAATGAAAGAAGCGTTTTCCAATTCCTTTGATGTCCCATGACAGTTGTGTCAAGTACCATAAAATAAGAAAAATAGACATCATAAACCCAAAATAATAATTTTGGATAAACAAGCTGGTTAAGCTGATAAAGTAGAGAATCTCTCCCTCATTGTAAATGAGTTTTTTAAATCCATAAAGAATTAATGGTGCTAGGATAAAAACATCTAGCCAAGTTTTAATTTCAATTTGGCTGATAGCAAAGCTCATAAGAGCAAATGATGTTGAAAGGGTAAGAACCAGGGATCTAGGAATTTTAGAAAACATTCCATGTAAACTAATATAAGTGCTTAAGCCAATAGCTCCAAATTTAAGAAGAGTGATGAGGTAAACAGCATCTGGCATGGATTGTGCATTAAAGAAGTAGACAAGAGGAGAAAAGAAACTTCCTAGATAATAACTACTGAGTGCATAGAAATTAATGCCTAATCCACTTTGAAAACTGTAAAATAGGCTATCTGTCCCGTGTAAAATATTTCGAAGTGTGGTATCAAAAATGACATACTGATGATAACCATCTCCTAATAAGGGGGATGTATCACTGTTCCAGTAGATTCCTTGTGAGAGGTAAATAAAGAACATCATGATAGCCGGAATCAGGAAAGAAGATACTATAAAAAGGGATGTTTTTAGCTTTGTTTTATTCATATATTTCTACTGAAAGAGCCTGAAATAATGATTTCAGGGCTCTTTATTTTTATGATTGGCTCCAAAGTTCTTTCACTTTTGCTTGAACTTCTTCATTTTCAAGAAACTCATCATAGGTTTCATCAATACGATCGATTACGCCGTTTTTTGAAAGAACGATAATATGGTTGGCGAGTGTTTGAATGAATTCGTGGTCATGGCTGGCAAAGATAATCGATTCTTTAAAATTCTTCAATCCATCATTCAAACTTGAGATAGACTCCAAATCCAAGTGATTGGTTGGATCATCCAGTACAAGAACATTTGACTTGAGGAGCATCAATTTAGACAACATGACACGAACTTTTTCTCCCCCTGACAAGACGTTGACAGACTTGTTAACTTCGTCACCCGAAAAGAGCATACGTCCTAAGAAACCACGAAGGAAAGTATTGTCATCTTCTTCTTTACTTGCAAATTGACGAAGCCAATCGAGAATACTTTCACCACCTGCAAAATCACGACTGTTGTCTTTTGGTAGATATGATCGACTAGTTGTAACTCCCCACTTGACAGTTCCTTCATATTCAATATCATCCATCAATGCACGGATCAAAGCGGTTGTTTGAATATCGTTCTGTCCGATAAGGGCGGTTTTGTCACCAGGACGTAAGATAAAGCTGATATTGTCAAGGATGGTTTCTCCATCAATCTTGACAGAAAGATTTTCAACTGTCAAGAGATCGTTACCAATTTCTCGTTCTGCCTTAAAGTTGATGAATGGGTACTTCCGACTAGATGGAACAATTTCTTCAAG
Source organism: Streptococcus parasanguinis (assembly GCF_019929185.1). Lineage (GTDB taxonomy): Bacteria > Bacillota > Bacilli > Lactobacillales > Streptococcaceae > Streptococcus > Streptococcus parasanguinis_O. Next base: position 61,904 of record NZ_JAHZPC010000007.1, on the reverse strand, counting down.
TTCAATCTTGTCAAGCATTTTTTTACGCGAAGTTGCTTGTTTTGATTTTGAAGCGTTGGCTGAGAAACGTGCGACAAACTCTTGTAATTGTTTAATTTTTTCTTCAGCTTTTGCATTTCTATCTGCTTGTAATTTTGCTGCAAGTTCAGAAGATTCTTTCCAGAAATCATAGTTCCCGACGTAAAGTTTGATTTTTCCAAAGTCGAGATCCGCCATATGGGTGCAGACTTTATTCAAAAAGTGGCGGTCATGGGATACAACGATAACCGTATTTTCAAAATCAATCAGAAAATCTTCTAACCAGGTAATGGATTGAATATCCAATCCATTGGTCGGCTCGTCCAAAAGAAGGACATCTGGTTTACCAAAAAGGGCTTTAGCTAAGAGAACTTTCACTTTATCCCCATTGGCTAACTCGCTCATAGTTTGATAATGAAGGTCTTCTGAAATATTTAGATTTTGAAGCAATTGAGATGCTTCACTTTCTGCTTCCCATCCACCAAGTTCGGCAAATTCACCTTCAAGTTCAGCTGCACGGACACCATCTTCATCAGAGAAATCTTCTTTCATGTAGATAGCATTTTTTTCTTTCATAATGTTGTAGAGCTTTTCATTTCCCATAATGACAACATCGATGACCCGCTCGTCTTCGTAGTCAAAGTGATTTTGACGCAAAACAGACAAACGTTCATCAGGGCCAAGAGAAATATGACCAGTTGTTGGTTCAATATCTCCAGCTAAAATTTTTAAAAAGGTTGACTTTCCAGCACCGTTGGCACCGATGAGACCGTATGTATTTCCTTCTGTAAAGTTGATATTGACATCGTCAAACAATTTTCGATCACTAAAACGTAGTGAGACGTCTGATACTGTAAGCAATGATTTTCTCCTCTTTCTATAATGTCTTCATTTTACTAGAAAATAGGGGAAAATTCAACTTTTTTACTGTCAATTTGTTTTTACAATGATGTAAACGAAATTGACAGTTTAGTAAAGTGTTAATTCCTTACAAACATAGAGGATAGACTAACATTTTCAACTAGAAAGTGCTATAATGATAGGGATAACGATTAAGGAGAAGAGTATGACAAAACCCATCATTCTGACAGGAGATAGACCGACAGGAAAACTCCATATTGGCCACTATGTTGGTTCTTTAAAAAATCGCGTCTTGTTGCAAAATAAAGATGAGTATAATATGTTTGTTTTCCTAGCAGACCAGCAAGCTTTGACAGACCATGCAAAAGATCCAAAAACGATTGTAGAATCTATTGGTAATGTTGCTTTGGATTATCTGGCAGCTGGACTAGATCCTGAAAAAGTTACGATTTTCATTCAAAGTCAGATTCCTGAATTAGCGGAATTGACCATGTATTACATGAATCTAGTATCTTTGGCGCGACTTGAAAGGAATCCAACTGTAAAAACCGAGATTTCTCAAAAAGGTTTTGGTGAGAGTATTCCAACAGGATTTTTGGTATACCCTATTTCACAAGCAGCCGATATCACAGCATTTAAAGCGAATTTTGTTCCAGTAGGAAATGATCAAAAGCCTATGATTGAGCAAACTCGTGAGATTGTTCGTTCCTTTAATCATGCATACAACACAGATACTTTGGTGGAACCGGAAGGAATTTATCCTGAAAATGAAGCAGCGGGGCGCTTACCTGGTTTAGATGGAAATGCTAAAATGTCTAAATCATTGAATAATGGAATTTACCTAGCTGATGATGCAGATACTTTAAAGAAAAAAGTGATGAGTATGTATACCGATCCGGATCATATTAAAGTAGAGGATCCAGGAAAAATCGAAGGCAATATGGTGTTTCATTACCTGGATGTATTTGGCCGTCCAGAAGATTCAGCTGAAATTGCAGAAATGAAAGAACATTATCAACGTGGTGGACTTGGTGATGTAAAGACCAAACGATATCTTTTAGAAATTTTAGATCGTGAATTAAGACCAATTCGTGAAAGACGCCTTGAATTTGCAAAGGATATGGGTGAGGTCTACTCTATTCTTGAAAAAGGAAGTGAGCGTGCTCGAAATGTAGCTGCTCAAACATTGGATGAAGTAAAATCAGCGATGGGAATTACCTATTTTAAAAAATAAAACGACTTCATTAAAAGCGAACATTTCTTACTGTTCATTGATAATTTACCAATAAATGATTGACAAATTGCCATAGAATGGTATGATATTAACAATAAAAATTCGAGCCTTGCTCAAATAAAAAGAAAAGAGGATCCAGCTAATGTCTAATTGGGACACAAAGTTTTTAAAAAAAGGGTTTACATTCGATGACGTGCTTTTGATTCCAGCAGAAAGTCACGTATTGCCTAATGATGCAGATTTAAGTACACAATTAGCAAGTAATTTACGCTTGAATATCCCAATCATTACTGCTGCCATGGACACAGTGACTGAAAGTCAAATGGCAATTGCAATGGCACGTGCTGGTGGACTTGGTGTTATCCATAAAAACATGTCAATTGAGCAACAGGCAGATGAAGTACGCAAAGTAAAACGCTCTGAAAATGGAGTTATCATTGATCCGTTCTATTTGACTCCGTCTCATACAATTGCAGAAGCAGATGAGTTGATGGGACGATATCGAATCAGTGGTGTTCCTGTTGTTGAAACACTTGAAAATCGTAAATTAGTTGGTATCCTTACAAACCGGGATTTGCGTTTTATTTCTGATTACAATCAACCCATTTCAAATCATATGACGAGTGAAAATTTGGTGACTGCACCGGTTGGAACTGATTTGGAAACAGCTGAACGCATTCTACAAGAGCACCGTATTGAAAAATTACCATTGGTAGATGAAAATGGTCGTCTTTCTGGCTTGATTACAATCAAAGATATTGAAAAAGTTATTGAGTTCCCAAATGCGGCTAAGGATGAATTTGGTCGTTTGCTTGTGGCTGGTGCCGTAGGGGTTACTTCAGATACTTTTGAACGTGCAGAAGCTCTTTTTGAAGCTGGTGCAGACGCAATTGTCATCGATACTGCTCATGGACATTCTGCGGGTGTTCTTCGTAAGATTGCAGAAATTCGTGCTCACTTCCCAGATCGTACCTTGATTGCAGGAAATATTGCAACCGCTGAAGGTGCTCGTGCATTATTTGATGCAGGGGTAGACGTAGTTAAGGTCGGAATTGGTCCAGGATCAATCTGTACAACTCGTGTTGTTGCAGGGGTTGGTGTTCCTCAAGTGACTGCTATTTATGACGCAGCCGCTGTAGCTCGTGAATATGGAAAAACGATCATTGCTGATGGTGGTATCAAGTATTCAGGAGATATTGTCAAAGCACTCGCAGCTGGTGGAAATGCAGTAATGCTTGGTTCAATGCTTGCAGGTACAGATGAAGCACCAGGTGAAACAGAAATCTTCCAAGGTCGTAAGTTTAAAACATACCGTGGTATGGGATCTATTGCAGCAATGAAGAAAGGTTCTAGCGACCGTTACTTCCAAGGATCTGTCAATGAAGCCAATAAATTAGTCCCTGAAGGAATTGAAGGACGCGTTGCTTATAAAGGTTCTGTAGCAGATATGGTCTTCCAAATGATCGGTGGTATTCGTTCAGGTATGGGTTATGTTGGTGCAGCAACCATTCAAGATTTACATGATCATGCACAATTTGTCGAAATGAGTGGTGCCGGATTGAAAGAAAGCCATCCTCATGATGTGCAAATTACAAACGAGGCTCCTAACTACTCAGCACAATAAATTTACACTTTTGTAAATAAAAACAACAGCATCTTGACAGTATTGTTAAGATGCTGTTTTGATATGACCGGCTTGAACAGTGAAAATTTTCAACTCTTCAGGCAGTTCTTTTAAATGATCAAGAGTGGTCGTTGTAATAAATGTTTGAATATTATTAGAGATAGTTTCAAGTAGTTGAAGTTGACGATAATTGTCAAGTTCGCTCATGACATCGTCAAGTAATAAAATAGGCTTTTCTCTTGTGATTTCTTCCATCAATTCGATTTCTGCTAATTTTAGAGAGAGAACAACACTTCGATGCTGGCCTTGACTACCAAAGGTAGCATTCATATTATTGATAAAAAATGCCAAATCATCCCTGTGAGGCCCAATACTTGTTGTTTTCCTAAAAATATCCTTCTGACGGTTTTTTTCCAACATAGAGAGAAACTGCTCTTCTATATCATTTCCTTCTTCAGAAAAAGCAGTTGACTGATATTGAATTGATAGGTTTTCTTTGTTGTCAGAAAGTCGAGTATGTTTTTCTTTTGCTTTAGCTTCTAATTTTTTAATAAACTCAAGCCGATGATGGATGACGCGACTTCCAAAACTAGCTAGTTGTGAATCTAAGACCTCCAAAAATGTAGCATCAATTTTTTCCGAATTTTTTAGATAACTATTTCTTTGTTTCAGTACATGGTTGTATTGAGATAAGTCAGATAAGTAGAGAGGTTTCATCTGACCTAATTCAATGTCAATAAACTTTCGACGCCCTGCAGGTGATCCTTTGATCAGTTGCAAATCTTCGGGTGCGAAAAGGACAACATTCATATGGCCAATATAGTTCGATAATTTGGCTTGTTTCAAATGATTTACCTTAGTTATCCGACCTTTTGGTGTCAAGGAAATTTCTAATGGAAGGGGACCAGTTTCTCTTTGTAATTGACCAGAAACTTTGAAATCTGTGGATTCAAAATAGATGAGATCTCTATCATTTCGTGTTCGATGACTTCTGGTTAAAGCTAGAAAATAAATTGATTCGAGAATATTGGTCTTTCCTTGAGCATTTTGACCTAGGAAAATATTTAATCCAGGATGAAACTCGACTTCAAGTTCTTGATAATTACGAAAATGTTGAATGGATAAGTGTTTTAACCACATTAGGAGATACCAGGAAAGCGAATTGCTTTTTCTTTTTTGTTAGTCTTTGTCGGTTGTTTCTTTTGTTGTTGATTGAGTTGCTTGACAAGTTTAGCAACACGTTCCTTTTCTTCCTTCTCTTTAAGATGCTCTTCTATTTCTTCTTGAGAAGGTTCAAGAATGGTGATAGTCATGCTCAGTTCAGGAATGTCAATTTGATCATTGACACGAAGTTTACGGCCTCTCCGTTGTTCTAATTCACCATTAACAAAGACTTCTTTTTCTTGAAGAAAAGCTTTGATTGCACCACCACTCTGTATAATACCGAGTTCTTTTAAGATTGCTTGTAATGTAATAAAGTCATCAAATAATTTGTAATTCATAGTTCACCTCTTTGCGTGTTATTATACCATATTTTTAGTTTTTCTAGGGTAGAGAATGTTGAGTGATTTGAGGAGCTTTTTCACAGTTTGAATTAGGATTTTAGTGTGATTTCGTGTTATAATGAAAGTTACTATTGAGTAGAACGAGGATGAAAATGGAATTAGTAAAGGGCGTGAATCTTCACTTTCTTCAATCAAAAAAATTTAAAACCAATAAAATTAAGGTCCGTTTTTCATCGCCATTAGATGAAAATACCGTGGCTGCGCGTGTTTTAGTAGCCTGTATGATGGAAACTGCAAATCAAAAATATCCAACTTCACAATTATTCCGTGAAAAATTAGCGAGTCTATACGGGGTAGAATTGTCAACCTCAGTCTCTAAGAGGGGGCGTGTTCATTATGTTGATTTGAATATTTCCTTTGTGCGCGATGACTTTTTGAGCAAGAAAAATGTTCTTACTGATGAAGTTTTGGACATTATAGAAACTATCTTCTTTTCACCTTTGGTAGTAGAAGATCACTTTGACAGTGATACATTTGACGTTGAAAAGAAAAATACAATTTCCGATTTGGAGTCAGAAATTGAAGAGCCTTATTATTATGCACATGGGCAATTGAATCAACTATTTTTTGAAGACGAAACAATCGGGATGTCAAGATTGGGGAAAGTTGATTTAGTGAGACAAGAGACAGCTCAAAGTTCTCTTTCACAGTTTCACCAGATGCTCCAATTAGATAATATTGACTTCTTTTTCATAGGCGATTTTAATGAGGTCGCTATTGTGGATCGAGTGAACCAGTTTGAATTCAAGCCACGTGATAACAATTTGTCTGTCACCTATCAACAACCTTTTACAAATGTTGTTAGAGAAAAGTTAGAGCAAAAACAAAACCAACAATCTATTTTAGAATTAGGTTACCATTTTTCTACCCAGTATGGAGAATCTCTCCATATCCCACTAGTTGTATTAAATGGGATGCTGGGAGCTTTCTCGCATTCGAGACTTTTTCAAATAATTCGTGAGAAAGAAGGCCTTGCTTATACAATCTCAAGCCATTTTGATATTTTTACAGGCTTCATGAGAGTTTTTGCAGGCATTGATAAGGAATCTCGTACGAAAGTAATGACCTTGATTATGAGACAGTTGAATGATTTAAAACGAGGCAAGTTTACAGAGTCAGAGCTTCAATTGACAAAAGAAATGTTGGTGAATACGACCTTATTAGCACAGGATCGGCAAAATACCTTGATTGAAAGGGAATATTTGAAAACGATCCTAGGAAAGAAAGTCCTTTCTTTAGAAGAGTGGTTAGAGTCCATCGATAAGGTTAGTAGAGAAGAAATTATTGAAGTGGCAAAAACAATTAATTTACAGTCTGTTTATTTTATGGAAGGAAAGTAGTGTAAAGATTGAAAATTAAAGAAAAATATTATGAATCAGTTGGTGAGCAAGTATACTTTACACGCTTGTCAAATGGGTTGACTATTCATTTAATTCCCAAAGAAGATTATTATGAAACCTATGGAATAATCACAACTAAGTTTGGCTCAGTGGATACACGAATTCTAGTGAATGGTGATGAAAGGCAATATCCTGCAGGAATTGCTCATTTTCTAGAACATAAAGTATTTGAAGATGAAAATGGTCAAGATTATTTAAAAAAATTCGTTCATTTAGGATCGGAAAGTAATGCCTTTACAAGCTTTACAAAGACAAGTTATCTTTTCTCAACAACTTCAAAGGTCCTTGAAAATATTCAATTGTTATTGGAGATGGTTTCAAAGGTTTCCTTTACAGAAAAATCTGTATCTAAGGAAAGAGAAATCATTCAACAAGAAATTGGAATGTACCAAGATAGTCCAGACTATCGATTATTTTTTGGTGCTTTAGAAAATTTATATCCTGGAACACCGTTAGCAGATGATATTGCTGGAACTAGGGAGTCTATTTCTGACATTACAATAGATAATCTCCGTGAAAACTTTGATCTATTCTATCATCTCTCTCAAATGCACTTATTAGTGATCGGAAACTTTGATGTTGATGAAGTATTGCAAGTAGTAAAGGAATATGATCTAGTTCCTCTTCATCCATCTGTGGAGTTAGAACGTTTTCCTGTAGAAAAAAATGAAGTAAGATTGAATCAATCTTGTAGAATGGAAGTTGCTACTCCTAAGTTGGCAATTGGAATTCGAGGAAATGATATCATTAAGGAAGAGGAAAAATTTCGTTATAAATTGATGTTGAAATTACTGTTTTCGATGATGTTTGGTTGGACTTCGCAACGGTTTCAAAGTTTATATGAAGCTGGGAAGATTGACAACTCATTGACACTTGAAGTCGAGGTTGAGGAATTATTTCATTTCGTTATTTTGACAATGGATACTCAAGAACCGGTGTCCCTATCTCATCAATTTAGGTCAGCAATCAAACAATTTGAGAAGGATCCAGATGTCAATCAGGAACATTTGGATACGATTAAAAGCGAAATGTTTGGTGATTTCTTACAAGGTTTAAATTCGCTTGAGTATAGTGCCACTCAGTTTGAATATTTTTCAGACGGTAGCACTTCTTATGATCTTCCAAAGATTTTACAAGGTATTAGTTTACAAGATATCATCAAATTAGGGCGTCAGTTCATCGACCAGGCTGAGATGGTTGACTATATGATTTTTCAAAAGTAGTAAACAATGTATCAAGAAGGGAAAACATGAAGAAGAGAACGATTGGTCAAGTGTTAAGACTGTCAAGAGTAAATTTACACTTAAGTTTACAGGATGTGTCAAATAAAACAGCCATTGGAATTCCTTATATAGAAGCGTTGGAAAACGATGAGTTTGATCTATTACCGAGTCCCTTTTACGCTCAGATCTATCTTAAAAAGTTAGCATGGGCTTTGGGATTAGATGAGTCCATCCTATTGACAGCTTTTCGTGAAGGAAAAGAATTGTTATTTGATGAAGAAATACTTGTAGATGACGAAGAGCTTCATTCAAGAAAATTAAGACAGAAAGCGAGCTGGTTACCAATCCTGTATTATCTACTAGTGAGTTTTGCCATCCTTGGCTTTGTGATTTATATCGTATATTTTTATGAGTTTACAGCATCTGTAAAATAGATGTAAAGATAGTTTATTTTTTGGAGGAAGTATGAAAAAAGAAAATATTCCTAATGCATTGACATTAATTCGGGTTGTAATGATTCCTATTTTTATTGCTATTTTAAGTTTAAGTCACTCTTACTTAGGACATATTGTAGCGGCAGTTATTTTTGCAATTGCTAGTATTACAGATTATTTAGATGGCTTTCTTGCACGTAAATGGAATGTAGTTAGTAATTTTGGTAAATTTGCGGATCCAATGGCAGATAAATTATTGGTCATGTCAGCCTTTATCATGATGATTGAATTAAAAATGGTTCCTGCTTGGATTGCAGTCGTTATCATTTGTCGTGAGTTAGCTGTTACTGGTTTGCGTCTTCTACTTGTTGAGACAGGTGGTACAGTTCTTGCTGCAGCCATGCCAGGAAAAATTAAAACCTTTAGCCAAATGTTTGCCATTATCTTTTTGCTTTGCCATTGGACACTTCCAGGGCAAGTGTTGCTTTATATTGCATTGATTTTCACAATTTATTCTGGTTACGACTACTTTAAGGGAAGTAGCTATCTCTTTAAAGACACATTTAAATAAATGAAACAGATGATTGAGCTAAAAAATGTATCCTTTCGATACGATAAAACAGTAGAAGAGTATCAAATTGACACGGTTTCGTTTCACGTGAAACAAGGAGAGTGGCTTTCGATTGTTGGACACAATGGTAGTGGGAAATCTACAGTTGTACGCCTGATTGATGGCCTTTTGGAAGCTGAGTCTGGTGAGATTTACGTTGATGGAAAACAACTGACTCGTGAGACCATATGGGAAATCCGTAGTAAAATTGGGATTGTATTTCAGAACCCTGACAACCAATTTGTTGGTGCGACAGTAGAAGATGATGTTGCCTTTGGTTTAGAAAATCAAGGAATTCCACGGGAAGAAATGTTTCAACGTGTGGAGAAGGCTATTGAGCAAGTTGGTATGCTGGAGTTTAAAGATCGCGAACCATCTCGTTTGTCAGGTGGTCAAAAGCAACGGGTGGCTATAGCAGGTATTATCGCCTTGAGACCAACTATTATTATCCTTGATGAAGCAACTAGTATGTTAGATCCAGAAGGTAGAGAGGATCTAATGGCGGTAATGAGAGAACTTCAGAAAAAATTTCAATTAACAATTATCTCCATTACCCATGATTTAACCGAAATTGCCTTAAGTGATCGAACACTCGTGTTTCAAAAAGGAAAACTAGAGTCTTCTATGACGCCGCGGGAATTGTTTTCAAGAAATGACCTCAATGAGATTGGACTAGATAAGCCTTTTAGTAAGCAGGTTCAAGAATCTCTCAGCTCGCATTTTCCGCTAAAACAGGATTATCTAACAGAAAGTGAGTTATTAGACCAATTATGGGAATCTCTTTAAAGAATGTCTATTATACTTATCAAGAGGGAAGTCCTTTTGAAGGGCAGGCGCTTTCTGATATTAGTTTGGAAATAAAAGATGGATCTTATACAGCCATTATCGGGCATACTGGTAGTGGCAAGTCTACTTTGTTGCAATTACTAAATGGTTTACTGCGTCCGACTAAAGGAACGATTCAATTTGAAGATTTTGTTTTAGATAATCATTCTGAGCCAAAAGAAATGAAGTACCTGAGAAAAAAGGTTGGTTTGGTTTTTCAATTTCCAGAAAGTCAGCTGTTTGCAGAAACCGTTCTAGCTGATGTAGCCTTTGGACCACAGAATTTTGGGGTACCTAAGGACAAAGCGGAGGAAATAGCCAAAGAAAAATTAGCGATCGTTGGTTTAGAAGAGTCTATCTATGATAAAAGTCCATTTGAACTATCTGGTGGACAGATGAGACGGGTTGCGATCGCAGGTATTTTAGCTATCGAACCAGAGATTTTAGTATTGGACGAGCCAACAGCAGGTCTAGATCCTGCTGGAAGAAAGGAATTGATGGCGCTGTTTGAGACATTACATAAAAATGGGATGACCCTAGTTCTGGTAACTCATACGATGGATGATGTAGCAAATTTTGCTGATACTGTATTTGCTTTAGAAGCGGGAAAACTTGTCCTAAACGGATCCCCAAGGGAAGTGTTTCAACAGGTTGAGTATTTACAAAAACTTCAATTAGGAGTCCCACAAATTACGAATTTTGCTCTTCAATTGAAACGAAGAGGACTTCCTCTGGACAGACTACCAATCAAAATTGAGGAACTAAAGGAGCTGTTACTTCATGAATAATATGATTTTGGGAAGGTATATTCCTGGAAACTCCATTATCCACCAACTAGATCCTCGTGGGAAGTTGCTCTCAATGTTTTTATTCATATTTCTTCTGTTTTGGGCAAATAATATCCAGACAAATGTTCTTCTCTTTGGTTTTATTTTTGTTTTAATGTATCTAACGAGGATTTCGGTTAGTTTTTATATTAAAGGCTTAAAATCAATGATTTTTATCATTGCTTTTACAACTATTTTTCAATTATTTGCGACCTCTCAAGGAACTATTTTGTATCAATGGTGGTTTTTTAAATTAACCGACCAAGGATTGATGCAAGCCGCCATCATATTTTGTAGATTTATTTTAATTATTTTTTATTCGACGATTTTAACCGTGACGACGACACCATTGAGTTTAGCAGATGCTGTTGAAAAGATCCTTACACCACTAAAAATTATTAAGGTTCCGGCTCATGAGATTGGGTTAATGCTATCTATGAGTTTGCGCTTTGTTCCAACCTTAGTAGATGATACGAATCGAATCATGAATGCGCAAAGGGCGCGTGGTGTTGATTTTGGTGAAGGAAATCTATTAAAAAGGATCCGTTCCTTTATTCCGATCCTCATTCCTCTATTTGCTTCTAGTTTTAAACGCGCAGATGCATTAGCAATTGCGATGGAAGCGAGAGGGTACAAAGGCGGTGAGGGACGAACACGCTATCGGACTCTGCAGTGGGGAGTAAAAGATACCCTAGCATTGCTCGTTATTCTGTGTCTCATGTTGATAGTTTTTTATCTAAAAAATGGATAGAGCTAGTTGTATTGGTTCAAAAATAAGGAAAAAGCGCTATACAAAGCGCTTTTTACATTAAATTCACATATTCTTGTAACATTTGTAATATATTCTACAATAAACTGTAACATTTTGTGTGTATGATAGAATTATGTTCGAAAGGAGAATAGAATTCATGAACAGTAAAAAGTTCCAATGGACAGTCACTTCCCTACTTTCAGCAGCATCACTTTTCATTTCTGGTATTGCTACAGTGAATGCTGAAACTTACGAAGTGAAGTCTGGAGATACTCTATCAAAAATTGCACTAGAAAATAACACTTCAGTAGAAAATATTATTGCATCTAACAATCTGACCAATGAAGATTTGATCTATGCAGGACAAATTATTGAGTTAGGTGAGCGTTCAAAATCTATGATTGATAAAGTTGCTCCACAAGAGCAAGCAAAACCTGCTGAAAGTGCACCTACAGCAACTGCAACAGCACAAACTGCTCAAAAACAAACAACTTATGCAGCAAATGCTGCAGTGACTTCTGCACAATCAACAAATGGTGGAATTGTTCTATCAAATGGGAATACTGCTGGAGAACAAGGATCTTATGCGGCTGCTCGTATGGCTGAAATGACTGGTGTACCTGCTTCTACTTGGGAAGCAATCATTGCCCGTGAATCAAATGGTCAAGTAAATGCAGCAAATGCTTCTGGTGCCAGTGGTTTGTTCCAAACAATGCCAGGTTGGGGTTCAACTGCAACAGTTGATGATCAAATCCAGGCCGCATACAATGCATATAGCTCACAAGGTTTATCAGCTTGGGGTTATTAAAAAATAGGTTTACAATTTGTAAACCTATTTTTTTAATGTCTCAAGAATGACAAGTGGAGAGTGACAAATAAAATCTGGTGAGTAAAGAAGTAGCTCTTCAAGATCTCCAAATCCCCAAGTGACTGCCATGGTTTTTATACCAACTGTTTGACCTCCAATGAGGTCAAATTTTGTGTCTCCAATAATCACTGTCTCCTCTTTTGGAAGGTCATTGATTGACAAGGCGTATCGAATGACATCGGCTTTGTGGATACGATCTGAATTTGATCCATAAATTCCTTTAAAGTATTTAGCGATACCTAAATCTTGACACATCTGTAAAGCAACTGGTTCATGTTTTGAAGTGGTTACATAAAGAGGAATGTTTTCGTCTTGTAATGCTTTCAAAGCTTCTAGTATCTGAGGAAATAGAGTTGATTTATATTGACCTTTTTCATGATAATACTGGCGATAGATAGTCACTGCTTGATCTACCAAAGTTTCCGGAAGGGTAGCTTCAAAACTAGAAATCAAAGGTGGTCCCATAAAACTACGGATGGTTTTGAGATCGGGTTGAGGAACCTTCAAAGTATCGAATGTATGTTGAAAGCTCTCTGTAATTCCCTTAGAACTGTCAACTAATGTTCCATCTAAATCAAAAAACAAGGCTTGCATGTTATTCTCCAAATATCTCTTTTTGTAATCTACGTCCGGTTGGTGTTACTGCCAATCCTCCTTCAGCTGTTTCTCTAAAGGCAGTCGGAAGACTAGAACCAACTTGGTACATGGCGTCAATAACTTCATCAACAGGTATTTTTGATTCAATGCCTGCTAAGGCCATATCAGCAGCAATGAAGGCATAGCTGGCTCCCATTGCGTTTCGTTTGACACATGGAACTTCCACGAGTCCTGCTACTGGATCACAAATGAGCCCAAGCATGTTTTTGATGACAAAACAGACTGCTTGACTCGCTTGATAAGGAGTTCCTCCAGCAGCTAGTGTCAATGCTGCCGCACTCATAGCTGAAGCAGAACCAACTTCTGCTTGACAACCACCTTCTGCACCTGAAATAGAAGCATTATTGGCGATGACTAAACCAAAAGCTCCAGCTGTCAGTAGAAAATCTAATTGTTGCTGACGGTTTAACCCTAATTTTTGAGTTGCCGCGGTGAGAACTGCAGGAAGACAGCCAGCAGATCCTGCAGTGGGTGTTGCACAGACCAACCCCATTTTAGCATTGTGTTCGTTGACGGCAATAGCATTCTTCGCTGCGGTTAAGACGGTTAAGTCAGACAAAGTCTTTCCTGATTTGATATAACAATCTAATTTTGCGGCATCCCCACCGGTTAACCCACTACGAGAGTGGTTTTCATTTAACCCTAACCTTACAGAATCAATCATCACTTCTAAATTACGGGTCATTAATCGTAGGACTTCTTCTCGTTCACGACCAGTTAGTTCAAATTCAGTTGCAATCATTAACTCTGCGACGTTTCCTTCGTATTGCGTGCTTGCTTGTTCTACGAGGTCTACAATTGAATAAAACATATGAACTCCTTATTTGAAAAAGTTGACATTATGAAGATGAGGAATTTTACGGATATCTTCGATCGCTGCTTCACAACTCCTTGAGTCAACTTCTATAATCATAATCGCTTTTTCTCCAGCTTTTTCCCGCGTCACATTCATTTGTGCAATGTTAATATCATAGCGAGAAAGAGCTTCTGTCACATGAGCGATCATTCCAGGGACGTCCTGGTGAACAATGATAATGGTTGGAGTATTCATATTTAGCGAGATAGCAAAGCCATTTAACTCAGTAACCTGTATGTTCCCACCACCAATTGAGATTCCAGTGACAGAAATCGTTTTATGATCATTTTTAACAGTAATAGTCGTTGTGTTTGGGTGAGGAGCATTGCTTTCTTTTTGAATAGACCAAACAATCCGAATGCCTCGTTCATGTGCAATTTTTAGACTATCTGGGATTCTAGGATCATCTGTGTCCATTCCTAAGATGCCCGCTACTAAGGCTAAATCTGTTCCATGACCACGATAGGTTTTGGCGAAGGAATTAAATAATTGGAACTCAACTTCTTTTGGCTCCTCTCCAAAGATAGAAGAAACAATTTTACCAATTCGAACAGCACCTGCAGTGTGACTACTGGATGGGCCGATCATCACAGGTCCAATAATATCAAAAACTGATTGGAATTTTAAAGAGTTCATGCTCTGCTCCTTTGTGATCACTTTACTTCATTATATCAGATATGGCTGATGATTTCTTCTATTTTTCCCGAAATATCTGAGAAATCTTAAAGGGGGCTTAAAGCATTTATATTATCCTGGATTTTTAGTATTTCTAACATCTGACTGAAATATTTGACACATTATTTCAATAAATATGAAATATTTCTTGTGTAGTATAGAGGTATACCAATAAAGGAGTACATAATAATGAATAAAAAACAAATGATGAAACATATTATTGGACTTAGTTTACTTGCAGGACTTTTCCTTCCAATTGTAGCGAATGCAGATTCTTATACTGTAAAATCAGGTGATACTTTATCAGCTATTGCTAAAGAGAAGAACACAACGGTTGATGCAATTGCTAAGAAAAATAAGATTAGTAACGTGAATCTCATCTCAGTTGGTCAAGTTCTTGAGATTGAAGATGCAAATACAACGCAGAAAACCACGGAGCAAGCTCCTGCTAGTAAAACGGATACTACACAAGCAACAACTACTGTCTCTGCTTCAGATGGCTTGAGTGCGGAAGACGCGGCTGCTAAGGAATGGATTGCTCAGAAAGAGTCAAGTGGTAGCTATACAGCACAAAATGGCCAATATTATGGCCGTTACCAATTGACTATCACTTATTTGAATGGTGATTTATCACCTGCAAACCAAGAAAAAGTGGCCAATCAATATGTTGTCAACCGTTATGGATCGTGGTCTGCAGCTAAAAATTTCTGGTTGGCAAATGGCTGGTATTAAATTTGTATGAAAAGAGTTCTTGAATAGGACTCTTTTTTAATTTACAGACTTGTAAACCCATCGATCCTGATCAACAAAAAGAATAGTAAGATGCTTGTTTTCTACTATAAAGCGTGTTAAAATGGTAACTGCTCAAAACGACCTTCAATCGTTGAAGCAAACCACGACCTTCAATCGTGAGAAACGAAAAGATGGGAGAAATCTATGAGTGATAACTCGAAAACACGTGTTGTTGTTGGTATGAGTGGTGGAGTGGATTCATCTGTAACAGCTTTATTATTAAAGCAACAAGGTTACGATGTCATCGGCATCTTCATGAAAAACTGGGACGACACAGACGAAAATGGCGTCTGTACAGCTACAGAAGATTACAAAGATGTAGCAGCGGTTGCAGACCAAATTGGCATTCCTTACTATTCTGTCAACTTTGAGAAAGAATACTGGGATCGTGTCTTTGAATATTTCCTTGCCGAATACCGAGCTGGTCGAACACCAAATCCGGATGTCATGTGTAATAAGGAAATCAAATTTAAGGCCTTTTTAGATTATGCTATGACACTCGGTGCAAATTATGTAGCGACAGGGCACTATGCGCGTGTGGCGCGTGATGAAGATGGCATTGTTCATATGTTACGCGGCGTTGACAACGGGAAGGACCAAACTTATTTCTTAAGCCAGCTGTCACAAGAACAACTTCAAAAAACCATGTTCCCATTGGGACATTTGGAAAAGCCAGAGGTTCGTCGTCTAGCTGAAGAAGCTGGATTAGCAACAGCTAAAAAGAAAGACTCAACTGGGATTTGCTTTATCGGAGAAAAGAATTTCAAAGAATTTCTAGGGAACTATCTTCCTGCCCAACCAGGTCGAATGATGACCATCGATGGACGAGATATGGGTGAACATGCAGGTTTGATGTATTACACAATCGGTCAACGGGGTGGGCTTGGAATTGGTGGCCAACAAGGTGGAGACAATGCTCCATGGTTTGTAGTTGGGAAAGACCTCAGTCAAAATATTCTTTATGTCGGTCAAGGCTTCTACCATGAAGCATTGATGTCAACAAGTTTACAGGCTAGTCAAGTTCACTTTACACGAAATATGCCAGAAGAGTTTACATTAGAGTGTACAGCTAAGTTCCGCTATCGTCAGCCTGACTCCAAGGTGACTGTACACGTTAAAGGTGACAAGGCAGAAGTGATTTTCGCAGAACCTCAACGAGCCATTACACCAGGACAAGCTGTTGTTTTTTACGACGGTGAAGAGTGCCTAGGCGGTGGCTTGATTGACAATGCTTATCGGGATGGAAAAGTTTGTCAGTATATTTAGAATTTTCTAGGAGGAACGAAAGTGTTTCAGTTCTTTAAGAAAAAAATAGAGAATACAAAGACTATCTCTGATTATAAGAAACAGTATTTGAGGGAAAAAACGACGGAGTCAATTGAAGCTTTGTTCAAGGAATTGAAGCAATCTAAAGTTTGGGTTCCCTTTAATGCTTCTTTAATGGATGGGAGTGATGAACAAGAAGGTGTTCGTCTAAAACCGGATATTCTACGAAAGGGAGACGACTACTTTTATCCTTGTTTCTTGACGGAACAGGATATTCCTAAAGATTATTACGATCGTTTTTCTTGGCTGCAAATACCTTTTACGGACTGTTTATTTACTGCAGAAAGGATAGGAAAGTTTCCAGTGAGAGGGATTGTTCTAGATGCATTCTCTGATCCAGTTGAGATTGACAAAGGAGTTTTTGAAGCAATCCGTCAGTCTTAGTATATTTAAATTGACAAATTTTCTCAATTTGCTACAATAATAAAAGCAATAGAAATGATGGTCAAAGCTCATGGATGTTGCAGGCTTTTTTGTCCTGCACTTCTCAGAGTTTTGACTATTTTTGTGTGATTTCGAAAGGAAGTAAAATGAGGCAACAGGATTTTCGAACGAAAATAGGTTCTACTGTTTTTGGTGTGAGGGCGACTGCTTTGATTGTAAAAGATAATCGCTTGTTCGTCATAGAAGATGAGGACGGCTGTTATACAATCGGAGGTGCTATTCAAGTCAATGAAACTACAGAGGATGCTGTAGTTCGGGAAGTCAAAGAGGAACTTGGTGTCACATCTACAGCAGGTCCGTTAGCTTTCGTGGTTGAAAATCACTTTGAACAAGCTGGAATCCACTACCATAACATTGAATTTCATTATTTGGTGGACTTGCTAGAAGATGCACCTTTGGTCATGCAGGAAGATACCAAGCAATTACCTTGCCGTTGGATTGCTTTAGATGATTTACACACTGTTGACCTGAAACCAGCCTTTTTAAAATCAGCCCTACCAGAATGGGACGGAAAATTACGACACATCCATCTTGAGAAATAGGAGAAAAAATGACTTATAATTTTATTGAAGAATACGATATCATTGTAATCGGTGCGGGGCATGCGGGAGTAGAAGCCTCTCTAGCTGCTAGCCGTATGGGTTGTAAGGTCTTACTTGCGACTATTAACATTGAAATGCTGGCTTTTATGCCTTGTAATCCCTCTATTGGTGGTTCTGCTAAGGGGATTGTCGTGCGTGAAGTCGATGCCCTCGGTGGAGAAATGGCGAAGAACATCGACAAGACCTACATCCAAATGAAAATGCTCAATACTGGTAAAGGTCCTGCGGTTCGTGCACTTCGGGCTCAAGCAGACAAAGAACTTTACTCAAAAGAAATGCGGAAAACGGTTGAAAATCAAGAAAATTTAACTCTTCGCCAAACTATGATTGATGAGATTTTGGTGGAGAATGGTAAGGTTGTTGGTGTAAGGACTGCAACTCACCAAGAATATGGAGCAAAGGCTGTTATTGTCACTACTGGGACAGCTTTACGCGGAGAAATTATCATTGGAGATCTCAAGTATTCGTCAGGACCTAATCATAGTCTAGCTTCTATCAATTTGGCTGATAATCTCAAACAGCTAGGATTAGAAATTGGACGTTTCAAAACAGGGACGCCACCTCGTGTAAAGGCTTCGTCAATTAATTATGACGAAACGGAAATTCAACCTGGAGATGAAGCTCCAAATCATTTTTCTTATACATCGCGTGATGAAGATTATGTAAAGGATCAGGTTCCTTGTTGGTTAACTTATACGAATGGGCATAGCCATGAGATTATCCAAAATAATTTACACCGGGCGCCTATGTTTACAGGGGTTGTAAAGGGAGTAGGTCCTCGCTATTGTCCGTCCATTGAGGATAAAATTGTCCGTTTTGCTGACAAAGAGCGTCATCAACTATTTTTAGAACCTGAGGGACGAAATACAGAAGAAGTCTATGTTCAAGGGCTGTCAACGAGTTTACCAGAGGATGTTCAACGGGATCTCGTCCATTCTATTAAGGGACTTGAGAAGGCAGAAATGATGCGAACGGGTTATGCAATTGAGTATGATATGGTTTTGCCTCATCAATTGCGCGCAACTTTGGAAACTAAGAAAATTTCAGGTCTCTTTACAGCTGGCCAAACCAATGGAACGTCTGGCTATGAGGAGGCTGCTGGTCAAGGGATTATTGCAGGGATCAATGCGGCTCTAAAAATCCAAGGAAAACCAGAACTCATTTTGAAACGCAGTGATGGTTATATTGGGGTAATGATCGATGACTTGGTAACAAAGGGAACGATCGAACCGTATCGCTTGTTAACAAGCCGTGCAGAATACCGTCTGATTTTGCGTCATGATAATGCCGATATGCGCTTGACAGAAATGGGACGAGCAATTGGATTGGTAGATGATGAACGTTGGCAACGTTTCGAAACCAAGAAGTATCAGTTTGAAAACGAGATGAAGCGTTTGGATAGCATTAAGTTAAAGCCTATAAAGGAAACCAATGAGAAGGTTGCTGCAATGGGCTTTAAACCATTGACAGATGCTGTCACTGCTAAAGAATTCTTGCGAAGACCAGAAGTCTCTTACCAAGATGTGGTAGAATTTATTGGTCCTGCAGCTGAAGAACTGGATGATAAAATCATTGAATTGATTGAAACTGAAATTAAATACGAAGGCTATATTTCAAAAGCAATGGACCAAGTCGAAAAAATGAAGCGTATGGAAGAAAAAAGAATTCCTGCGAATATTGACTGGGATGATATTGACTCCATCGCAACCGAAGCTCGTCAAAAATTTAAATTAATTAATCCAGAAACGATTGGTCAAGCAAGTCGTATCTCAGGTGTCAATCCAGCGGATATCTCTATTTTAATGGTTTACTTGGAAGGTAAATCTCGGAGTATCTCCAAAAACAAAGCAAACCACTAATCAAATGAGGCTGAGATGATGTTTCAGCCTCAATTTTATAGATTGAAATTTGTTGCTTTTATTTACACGATTGTAAACTTTGTTTACAAGGTAGTGAAGTGGAGAAAGAGTTTTTTACCGGTCAATCTTCTATGTAATATAGAGAGAAACCTCGCTTTTTACCTTTATTTATGGTATAATTCCGAGAAGAGGTTTATGATGAAAAAATTTCGTTTATCGTTCATCCATTATGTGTTAATTGGTTTTATTTCATTTGCAATTTTAGCAATTTTTTTAAGAATCTTTGGCAAAGGCTATGTAACTCTCATTGCAATTTTTTTAGTCTTAGCTGGATTGATTGCCTTATTTGAATACCAGTTACAAATTTCAGAGTTAGATGAATTAGAACAGATACAATATGTTAACCATCAGGCAGAAAGCGGCTTAGCATCTCTCCTTGATAAAATGCCTGTCGGAGTTATTAAGATTAATAAAGAATCGAATGAAGTAGAGTGGTTCAACCCTTATGCTGAATTGATTTTTTCAACAGATGATGGAGACTTTGATGTTGAATCATTGAAAAAGTTGCTCAATACACTGTTTGAGGATAAAGGGCATTATGTCACAGTAGCTGATAAGAAATATTCCGTTTACTTTGATCAGACGTCTAGTGTTGTTTACTTTTTTGATGTTTCAAGTGAGTATGAAGCAACTGTGGGGTTAGTGACAACTCGTCCCGTTATCGGTATTATCTCTGTTGATAATTATGATGATTTAGAAGATGTCATTTCAGATTCTGATATTAGCAATATCAATAGTTTTATTGCCAACTTTGTAGAAGAGTTTACAGCTCATTACCATATGTTTTACAGACGTGTGGGGATGGATCGTTTCTATTTGTTTACAGATTACACGGTCTTGGAACAATTGATGGAAGCAAAATTTTCAGTCATCGATCAATTTCGTGAAGACGCTAAAAATCGTGAGCTACCTATCACCCTAAGTATGGGATTCTCGTACGGTGATGGGGAGCATGATGAAATTGGTAAGGTGGCTCTCTTGAACCTAAACCTTGCAGAAGTTCGTGGTGGGGATCAAGCGGTTGTCAAGGAAAATGATGAACAGAAAAACCCTATTTTCTTTGGTGGGGGAACAGCTTCGGCTGTGAAGCGGACTCGGACTCGCACACGCGCTATGATGACAGCTATTTCGGATAAGATTAAATCCGTTGATCAAGTCTTCATTGTTGGACATAGAAACTTGGATATGGATGCTTTAGGAGCGTCTGTGGGAATGCAGTTTTTCTCTAGCAATATTTTAGCTTCCTCTTATGTGGTCTATGACCCGCATGCAATGGCTAGTGATATTTCAAGAGCAATTGCGAAACTAGAAGAAGAGCAGGTAACGAAAATCCTTCCCCTAGAGGAAGCCATGCAAATGGTGACGGATCGCTCTTTGTTAATTATGGTGGACCATTCTAAGACAGCCTTGACCCTTTCTAAAGAGTTTTATCAGGAATTTCAACAGATTATTGTCATTGACCATCACCGTCGGGATGATGATTTCCCTGAAAATGTTCTGATCACCTATATTGAAAGTGGAGCAAGTAGTGCGAGCGAATTGGTTAGTGAACTGATTCAGTTCCAGAAGTCGAAGAAAAATCGATTGACGAAGATTCAAGCTAGTGTTTTGATGGCTGGAATCATGCTGGATACTAAGAACTTCTCCACACGTGTTACAAGTCGGACCTTTGATGTGGCGAGTTACCTTCGCTCAAGAGGTAGTGATAGTGTAGCTATCCAGGAGATCTCTGCGATTCAGTTTGACGAGTACCGCGAAGTGAACGAACTGATCTTGACTGGTGAAAATATTTTGCCACATATCATCGTAGCTTGTGCTAATACGACTAAAGCCTATGATTCAGTAACGATTAGTAAGGCTGCTGATAGTATGCTAGCCATGTCTGAGGTGGAAGCAACCTTTGTCATTGCTTGCAATCAAAGTGGGACTGTCTCGATTTCTGCACGAAGTCGAAGCAAAGTCAATGTACAGCGTATCATGGAACAGCTTGGCGGAGGAGGTCATTTCAATTCGGCAGCCTCTCAAATTGAGGGTCAAGATTTGATGAGTATTCGTCAACAACTGATTGAGACGATTGAAAACGAAGTAACTATTGAAAAGGAGAATGTAGAATGAAAGTTATTTTCTTAGCGGATGTAAAAGGTAAAGGTAAAAAAGGCGAAATTAAAGAAGTGCCTACTGGTTATGCACAAAACTTTTTGATCAAGAAAAATCTTGCGAAAGAAGCCAATGCCCAAGCAATCGGTGAGCTTCGTGGAAAGCAAAAGTCAGAAGAAAAAGCGCATGCTGAATTGTTAGCAGAAGCGCAAAAGATTAAAGCAAAATTAGAAGAAGAAGCAACTGTTGTTCAATTCACGGAAAAAATTGGGCCAGATGGCCGTACTTTCGGCTCTATTACCAATAAAAAGATTGCAGAAGAGCTTGAGAAACAATTTGGCATTAAAATTGATAAACGTCATATCCAAGTTGCCTCTCCAATTCGTTCAACAGGTTTGATTGACGTCCCTGTAAAAATTTATCAAGATGTTACAGGTGTGATTAATATTCGTGTAAACGAAGGGTAAACACGATCGATAGAAAGGTTTTTTTATGGCTGAGATAGAGGAATTACGAACACAACCTCAAGATATCCAAGCTGAACAATCAGTGTTGGGAGCCATCTTTATTGATGAGGGGAAATTGGTCTTTGTTCGTGAATATATCGAGCCTGGCGATTTCTTTAAGTACTCGCACCGTTTGATTTTTAAAGCCATGATCGATCTAGCTGACCGCGGGGATGCGATTGATGCGACGACTGTTCGAAATATTTTAGATAGTCAGGGGGATCTCCAAAATATTGGTGGTCTCTCCTATTTGGTAGAAGTCATTAATTCGGTACCAACTTCAGCTAACGCGGAGTATTACGCGAAAATTGTTGCCGAAAAAGCTGTCTTACGTCGATTGATCTCTCGATTAACGGAAAGTATTAATCAAGCTTATGATGGTGCAAGTCCTTCAGATGAAATCATTGCGGGTGCTGAAAAAGCTCTGATTGATGTTAGTGAAAACGCAAATCGTAGTGGATTTAAAAATATTCGAGACATCTTGAATATAAATTTTGGTAGCTTGGAAGCCCGCTCGCTTCAAACCTCTGATATTACGGGTATTGCGACAGGCTATCGCGATTTGGACCATATGACGACAGGGCTACATGAGGAAGAGTTGATTATTTTAGCGGCTCGTCCTGCAGTAGGGAAAACAGCCTTTGCTCTAAATATTGCTCAAAATATCGGGACAAAGTTGGATAAGACAGTGGCTATTTTCTCATTAGAAATGGGTGCTGAAAGTTTGGTTGACCGGATGTTAGCAGCTGAAGGCTTGATTGAATCCCATTCGATTCGTACAGGTCAATTGACGGATGAAGAGTGGCGGAAATATGCCATTGCTCAAGGAAATTTGGCCAATGCGAGTATTTACATCGATGATACCCCAGGAATTCGGATCACTGAGATTCGTTCGAGAGCAAGAAAATTAGCGCAGGAAACAGGCAATCTCGGTCTTATTCTGATTGACTACCTGCAGCTGATTACAGGGACTGGAAGAGAAAACCGTCAACAGGAAGTTTCAGAAATTTCTCGTCAGTTAAAGATTTTGGCAAAGGAACTAAAAGTTCCCGTTATTGCTTTGAGTCAGCTATCACGTGGTGTGGAACAGCGCCAAGACAAACGTCCTGTTCTTTCTGATATTCGTGAATCTGGATCGATTGAGCAGGATGCGGATATTGTTGCCTTCTTGTACCGAGATGATTATTATGATCGAGCTGGTGAAGAGGAAGAAGATGGCATGCCCGATAATACGGTTGAAGTGATTATCGAAAAAAACCGTTCAGGCGCGCGTGGAACAGTAGAATTAATTTTCCAAAAGGAATACAATAAATTCTCAAGCATTTCAAAGAGAGAGGATCAATAAAATGAGTGATGCATTTACAGATGTTGCGAAAATGAAAAAAATTAAAGAAGAGATCAAAGCTCATGAAGGACAAGTGGTCGAAATGACGCTTGAAAATGGACGGAAACGTCAAAAGAATAAATTCGGACGCTTGATTGAGGTCTATCCTTCTTTATTTATCATTGAGTATACGAATGACAATAGCCTACCAGGTGAACCAGCTAATACCTACGTGGAGTCTTACACCTATTCAGATATTTTAACAGAGAAAAATTTAATTCGTTATTTGGATTAATTTCTTGCTTTTATCGTTTAAATCAGTTATTATAATAAATACATATGGGAGTCTGTGTACAGTCTGAGAGGAAGTGTAAGCTTCGACCGCACCTGATCTGGGTAATGCCAGCGTAGGAAACAAATGAAATGTATTTTTCGTTATGAGTGACCTTGTGCAATCCGTCTCCCATTTTGGAGGCGTTTTTTATTTGTGAGAAAGGAGGTTACGATGTCTCTTGTAAAAAGATATTCAAAACAATTGATAGGATTTGCAGGTTTTAGCAGTCTTCTTGTCTTATGGCAGTTGGCAGGGGTTTTAAACATCTTGCCAAAATTTGTATTGCCGACACCGCTTGAAATTGGGACTGCCTTTGTTCGGGATCGAGCGCTTCTGCTTCATCACAGCTTGTCTACTCTTCAAGTAGCCTTGCTCGGACTAGTTATAGGGGTTCTTCTGGCTGCAGTTTTAGCGATTGTCATGGATAGTTTTCAATGGGTCAATGATCTAGTCTATCCTTTTATGGTTATCATACAGACGATTCCGACGATTGCCTTAGCCCCCATCTTGGTTCTTTGGTTTGGTTATGGTATCCTTCCAAAGCTTGTCTTGATCATTATTACGGTGGTGTTTCCCATTGTAGTTAGTTTCTTAGATGGTTTTCGTCATTGTGATCATGATATCTTGAGATTGTTTCAGATTATGCAAGCCAACCATTTTCAGACCTTAGTCCATTATAAAATTCCTGCAGCGCTTCCTTATTTTTTTGCAGGTTTACGTGTGAGTGTTTCCTATGCTTTTATCAGTACGGTAGTTTCAGAATGGTTAGGAGGTTTTGATGGATTGGGGGTCTATATGATCCAATCGAAGAAGTTATTTCAGTATGATACGATGTTTGCGATCATTGTATTGATTTCTGCTATTAGTTTACTCGGTATGTTTCTCGTTGACCAATTAGAACGAACCGTTCTGAAATGGAAAAAGGATTGACAAACTTGTAAATGGTGTAAAATTAAATTGACAATAATGTAAAAGAGGTATAGCTAATGAAAAAGTCAATGGGTTTATTTTTCTCAATAATATTGGGATTTGTTTTCTTGAGCGCTTGTCAAAATTCTGTCAAGCAATCGTCAAGCGATTTGAAAAAGATTGATTTTATTCTAGATTGGACCCCGAATACCAATCATACGGGTCTCTATGTAGCTAAGGAAAAAGGGTACTTTAAAGATGCAGGACTGGATGTAGATATAAAACTTCCCCCTGAAGACAGTAGTTCTGATTTGATTATCAATGGGAAAGCTCCATTTGGTATTTATTTCCAAGATTCTATGGCCAAGAAATTGGATAAAGGTGCGGGTATTACCGCTGTTGCAGCTATCGTCGAACACAATACGTCAGGGATTATTTCAAGAAAAGATGCAGCGATCACAAGTCCCAAGGATTTGGCTGGGAAGCGGTATGGCACCTGGAATGATCCAATTGAGTTGGAAATGATCAAATCGATGATGAAAAAAGAAGGGGCTGATTTTAATCAAGTAAAATTGGTTCCAAATAGTGATTCAAATTCCATTACTCCGATTGAAAATAAGGTCTTTGATGCTGCTTGGATTTATCACGGTTGGGATGGAATTTTGGCTGAGCAAAAGGGAATGAAGACCAATTTCTTCTATATGAAAGATTTTGTTCCTGCATTTGACTACTATTCGCCTGTTATTATTGCTAACAATGACTATTTGAAGTCTCATAAAGAGGAAGCAAAAAAATTCATTCAAGCGGTGAAAAAAGGCTACCAATATGCTATAGAGCATCCAGAAGAAGCAGCAGATATCTTGATCAAACAGGCCCCTGCCTTAGCTAACCAGCGTGATTTTGTTCTAGCTTCTCAAAAATATCTTTCCAGTCAATATGCTTCAGATAAGGACAAGTGGGGGCAGTTTGACTCCAAACGTTGGAATGCTTTTTATGCTTGGGCAAAAGAGCAAGGTTTGGTCTCAAATGACTTAAGAGACAAAGGTTTCACAAATGAATTGGTAGGTGACTGATATTTTAACAGTAAAAGATGTAAGTTTCTCATTTGGAGATAAAGCAGTTTTAAATAATGTATCACTAGAAGTGCAAAAAGGAGAAATCGTATCTATTTTAGGTCCAAGTGGGGTTGGGAAATCGACCTTGTTCAATTTAATTGCTGGGATCCTTCCCTTGCAAAAGGGGTCTATAGAAGTAGATGATGCCCCGATCTCTTTTGGGAAAGTCAGCTATATGCTACAAAAGGATCTGTTGTTAGAACATAAGACAGTATTGGGAAATATTATTCTTCCCCTTCAATTAAAAAAAATTCCTAAGGAAGAGGCGACATCTACAGCTATAAAATTGTTAGAGGAATTCAAGTTGGGAAGTATCGCCAACCATTATCCCAATGCGCTGAGTGGGGGGATGCGGCAACGGGTGGCGCTATTGAGAACCTATCTTCTGGGTCATTCTGTCTTCTTATTAGATGAAGCTTTTAGTGCTTTAGATGAATTGACAAGGCAGGATCTTTATCAATGGTATCTGGAAAGCAAGGAACGTCTTGGTCTCACCACTCTTTTGATCACTCATAGTATCGAAGAAGCTTTGACATTGAGTGACCGGGTCTATATCTTGAATCATAATCCTGGAGAAATTGTTGCAGATCTTCCTTTAAAATGGGATCCAGCAACGGATAGAGACTGGCAACAATTGCAATATAAAAAACGAATCGTAGAATTATTGGCTGAATTTCATTGAAATTGTTTTGAAGGGCTTTACAAAGTCTCTATTCCGTGATAGAATAGAATTTGTGCGAAATGACAGCAGGACAAAATGAAGCTCGTCAACAGGAAGCCAGCTAGAAAAGTAACCTTTGCTGTTTGGGCGAAGGCTTTCTGAACGAATCAGGTTTGTCTAAAACGTTATTTCCTACAAAAATTATTTTTATAGGAGGACATTTCACATGTCACGTTATACAGGACCATCTTGGAAACAATCTCGCCGTCTTGGCTTGTCACTTACAGGTACAGGTAAAGAATTGGCACGTCGTAACTACGTACCAGGTCAACACGGACCAAACAACCGTTCAAAATTGTCAGAATACGGTTTGCAATTAGCTGAAAAACAAAAACTTCGTTTCTCTTACGGACTTGGTGAAAAACAATTCCGTAACTTGTTCGTACAAGCTACTAAAGTTAAAGAAGGAACTGTCGGTTTCAACTTTATGCTTCTTTTGGAACGTCGTTTGGATAACGTTGTTTACCGTCTTGGACTTGCGACTACTCGTCGTCAAGCTCGTCAATTCGTTAACCACGGTCACATCCTTGTTGACGGAAAACGCGTTGATATCCCTTCATACCGCGTAACTCCAGGTCAAGTGATCTCAGTTCGTGAAAAATCAGCTAAAGTTCCAGCTATCCTTGAAGCTGTTGAAGCTACAGTTGGACGTCCAGCATTCGTATCATTCGATGCTGACAAACTTGAAGGTTCATTGACTCGCCTTCCAGAACGCGATGAAATCAACCCAGAAATCAACGAAGCACTTGTCGTTGAATTCTACAACAAAATGCTTTAATTTTAAGAAAAAACTTGCAGAAAGCCTACAACAGTGGGCTTTTTGTTTTGTCTTAAACCGTTGATTTCTGGGTTTGCTCCCCTTTTTGTTCAGTTATAAATTCTCTAAGGCTGTTTCATAAAATGAAGCGGATTTTTTGTTTTCTTAAAACTGAAACCTTCTAATAAAAAACTCCTGATCTAGATAGATCAGGAGAGACTGTTACCGTAACATTTTCATTAAAAATTCAGCCATTTGTTGAGGGCTTTCTTTTTTTCCGCGAGAAACCCACATTTGACAGACTCCGAAGAAGGCATTGGTCAGATAGACAGAACTGTAGACTCTTTCAATATCTGTTAATGATTTATGACTATAGCGTTCTTGCAAACTATCAACCAGAAGAATCTGTAATTTATGTCGTAAGAAGGTTTGGATCTCTTTGGTTCCATTCTCTGTCAGAAGAACCGCAAAGAGGGGCTCCTTGGTTAGAAATTCGAACACCTCTGTAATCGCTTGACGCTTGTCGTCTTGGTGTTTGTCAAAGATATATTCAAGCTTGTGAAAGAGTGCTTGTTGGTAGCGCTCGATCATATCGTACTTGTCTCGATAGTGGGTATAAAAGCTAGAGCGACTAATACCGGATTCTTGTGCTAACTCAACCGTTGTGATTTGGTCGAATGATTCCTTTTCGAGTAGTCGAACCATCGCCTCCTCAATATTTCGTTTTGTTTTTAATCGTTTATTGCTCTCAGTCATCTGTTAATCCTTTTTGCACAAAATTATACACAGTGTCCAAAAAATAAAATTCCTACTTGTGAAATTTTCTAGAAACTGTATAATCTATTATATCAGAAATTTAGACATTGTGTATAAAAAGGAGACAAAAAATATGATGAAAGAATGGAAGGCTATTCTTAAAAAGCCGACATTTATCATTGTCATGATTGGAGTTGCGTTAATTCCAGCTCTTTATAATATTATTTTTCTATCTTCCATGTGGGATCCATATGGTCAGGTTTCGGATCTTCCTGTAGCGGTTGTCAATAAGGATCAATCTGCTACATATAATGGACAAAAGATGGAAATTGGAAAAGACATGGTGTCCAATTTGAAGGACAATGATTCACTTGATTTTCATTTTGTAGATGAGAAAGCTGCGAAAGATGGTCTAAAAAATGGCGATTATTATATGATTGTAACGCTACCTGAGGATCTTTCAAAAAAAGCTAGCTCCATCTTAACCAATCATCCGGAACAGATGACTATTGATTACCAAACGTCCAGTGGTCATAGTTTTATCGCAGGAAAAATGAGCGACTCTGCGATGACAAAAATGCAGCAGACAGTGGCTGAAAAAGTGACCAATACTTATACCACAGCTTTATTTTCCAAAATGGGATCGCTTAAATCTGGTATGGGGACAGCGGCAGATGGAAGTGCTAAATTAGCAGATGGTGCAACAAAGTTGGAAAACGGTGGGCAAACACTGACCACTAATTTGAATACATTGGCTCGTTCAAGCTTGGCATTTTCAGATGGTGCAACCACTCTCCGAACTGGTCTAGCAGCCTATACAGATGGTGTTGGTCAATTGGGAAATGGTCTCAATCAAATGGCTGGTCAACTTCCAAATTTGGTATCTGGAGTCAATCAATTAAATAATGGGTTTGGCACTTTTAATACAGGATTGATGGCTTACGCTACCGGAGTGGATCAATTAGGAAATGGTCTCAATCAAATGGCGAGTCAAACCCCTCAGTTGGCGTCAGGAGTTGGTCGATTAACCAGCGGTATGGGGACGCTCAATGACGGTCTTGGGAATTATACCAATGGCGTGCGTCAATTGAATTCGGGTCTATCTAACTTTTCAAATGGTTTAGTGACCTATACAAATGGAGTCGCTACATTATCAGAGGGAGCGGGTCAATTAAGTAGTCAATCCACTACTCTTCGAAATGGAGTTTCTCAATTAGAATCAGGTATTCAAACATTATCAAGCCAGCTACAAGCTTCTACAAGCCAATCAGCTCATATTGATCAATTGGCAGCTGGTTTAAACCAATTAAATGCAGCGATTCAAAATGCTTCGGTAGATACCAGTCAACTTTCGTCTGGCTTGACGAGTATTGCGAATTCAGCTCAATCAATCCTTGCTTCAGCCCAAGCGGATCGTGCAAATGCCCTTGCAAGTGTGCAAGGGACAGCAGCTTATCAAGCAATGACAGCTGATCAACAAGCGGAAATCAGTGCGGCGATCTCATCTAGCCCAAGCTCGAGTGAAACGGCGGCTCAAGGGATCTTGACAACGATCCAAACGATCCAAAGTAGTTTGAATACAGGAAATAGCTTGACACAGTTGCAAACTGCAGCCAATCAAGTTTTACCGACAGCTTCTTCAACCTTGACAGACTTGTCAAGTGGCTTGTCTAAAATCCAATCCGCAGTTAGTGGACAATTGTTACCAGCTAGTCAAACCATCAGTCAAGGAATCGGCGCTTATACAGCTGGTGTTGATAAAATCGCTAGTGGGGCAAGCCAACTTCAGACCAATAGTAGCACTTTAACGGATGGTGCTAGTCAGTTAGCAGCAGGTGTTGGCCAACTAGATAGTAAATCATCGGAATTGCTTGCAGGAAGTAATCAATTAACTTCTGGACTAGGTGAGTTAAATGGTAAGATGCCTGCTTTGACATCAGGTATGAATCAACTGGCTTCAGGAGCAACACAATTGACAAGTAAATCTGGTGAATTGATTGCTGGTGCTGGAAAATTAGCAGATGGAGTAGGGCAATTGAACAGCAAAACTCCAGAGTTGGCAGGTGGTGTCAACAAACTTGTCACAGGTGTTAACCAGTTGACAGAGAAATCAGGTCAATTGGTGACGGGGGCTGATAAACTAGCTGACGGAGCAAATCAAATCTCAGATGGGTCCAGCAAATTAGCAGCGGGTGGCCAAACATTGACAAATGGTTTAGGTGAATTAGCAACAGGAAGCCAAACCTTGAGTCAAGGATTAAACGATGCTAAGGGACAATTGAATGTGGCTACAACTGAAAAAGAAAACGCTAAAACCTTAGCAGATCCTGTCACTTTGTCTAAAACAGACCATGACAATACCCCTGTGAATGGTGTTGGAATGGCTCCTTATATGATCTCGGTAGCTCTCTTTGTTTGTGCCTTGTCAACCAACATGATCTTTGCAAAATTACCATCCGGTCGTCATCCTGAAAGTCGCTGGGCATGGTTTAAATCTCGCTTTGAGGTCAACGGAACGATTGCGGTGATTGCAGGAGTCTTGGTCTATGGTGCCGTTCACTTGATTGGTTTATCAGCTAATCATGAGATGGCTACTCTCTTCCTTTGTGTGATTGGTAGTGTAGCCTTCATGTCTATCGTAACAGCTTTGACGACATGGCAAAGAAAAGTCGGTGCTTTCCTTTCCTTGATCCTCTTGCTCTTGCAATTGGCTTCTAGTGCAGGAACCTATCCTCTTGCTTTGACAAATGGATTTTTCCAAGCCATTCATCCATTCTTGCCAATGAGCTATACCGTTTCTGGTCTTCGTCAAACGATTTCGATGACAGGAGAAATTGGAAATCAAGTGGCCTTCCTTCTGATGACTATTGTTCTTTTTGCAGGGCTAGGAATGTGGTTCTATAATCCAAAACAATATGAAGAGGACTAATCTTCGGGAACTCCCAACAGAATGTGTTGGGAGTTTTTTGTTTCATGTGAAACAAAAATTCTCGCTTGTCTAAGCGAGAATGTTTATTATTTAAAGAAGACGACATCAGGATTTGGAGTAATATAGAGAAGTTGGTCGTTTTCAAAGACCAGTTGGATAGTGTTGTTTTTATAGGTGTAAATGGTGTAGTTTACTCCGAATTTAGAAGCTTGTTTGAGATCAACAGCTCCCATCAAAAAGGCGTGAGCTTGTTCCCCTGTGATTTTTCCCTCGTGGTAGAGCCCTTTAATATTTTCTAATTCGGTATTTTCAAAAGATTCGGCAATATAAGCAGGGTCTGTTATTTGTTTTTCAGGACTTCCAAGAATTGTTTGGACAAGAGCGGTGGTATATCCTTCATAATCCGGCGTCTGTGCAAAAATTTTATCGTCATTTCTAGAGTAGGCTACTTTTAGGTTCCCTGTCGCATAAATCTTATCTTTTGGAGCTTCTTGAGCATTTTTAGGGAGTCCTTCGGTCGTGACGATGTCAGAAGAGGTTTCCGTAGTAGTTGAGGGAGAGCTAGAGGAGTTGCTTGAGCTATTTGAACTGGTTGAGCGACTCGGGAGGCTAGAACGACTCGAGCTACTTTTTTTAAAGGTTTTCTTTTTTGAGCTGGTAGCAGTGGGTACTTTTTTAAAGTTGATCTTAAGGTCCGGCACACAGGCTGATAGAAAAAGAAGAGACAGCAAGAGTGTGAACAAAAGAGGGAGTGTCTGTTTTTTCATCATGTTCCTTTCGATAAGCTGATTGATTTTCTATTCTATCATAAAAAGGGTAACAAAAAAAGGTCAGGAAGAAATCCTGCCTTTATTTGTTATTATGGATGCCCCCCTCCAGGTCCACCGCCTTGAGGTCCGCCACCACCTGGAGCCCCACCGCCTCCAGGCATGGAGTTGACAATTTCCGTTTGTTTTTCACCGTTGATATAGATGTCTCCGCCAGTGTAGGTAGCAGTACCATCAAAGTCGAATCCAGATTGACCCGTTAATTTAATGGTTCCTCCGGTAACGGTGATATTTCCATTCGAATCAATTGGATCGGTATCGCCTTGGCCAACTTCAACGTTGAGGGTTCCACCATTCATAGTGAAGAAAATTTCATCTTGGTTGGCATTAGCATTGGCTGCATTGACACCGTCATCGGTTGCATAGATGGTGATATCTCCACCGTTGATGGTGATCGATTTTCCTTCGAGACCTTCGACAGACTCTGTTACCTCATAGGTTCCGCTATCGATGATCAGATCACCAGAAGCATGGATTCCGTCGTCTCCTGCAGTGATGGTCATTTTGTTATCTGAAAGGTACATGGTTCCGACCGAAGTATCTTCATCATTATCCACCTTGACGGCATCTTCATCTGCATCGATGGTCATGGTCGTACCAGTGATATTGAGTTCGTCATTGACGTTGAAGGCATCTCCTACAGCCGTTATCTTATAGGTTCCACCTGTGATATGGAGAGTGTCATTGGCTTTGATACCGTTGTTCTTCTTAGCGTCAATGTTGAGCGTACCTGAACCATTGATGGTGAGGTCGCCTTTAGAGAAGATCACCGCATCGGCATCTTCATCATTGTTTGAACTTGAATCAGACAAGGTATTGGTCGTGCCATCTGCTAGAGTCAGGTAGACATGACCTGCTTTCGTAGCAGAAATTGGCGCGTTGGTGTTGGTCATGGTAACGCCTTTCAAGACGATGTGAACATCATCTGAGTCACCTGCTTCGACCTTGATTTGAACTCCATCGGATTCACCAGAGATGACATAGGTTCCAGCCTTTGAGATGGTCACAGTTGATCCAGATACAGCAACGCCGTCACCTGATACACTTGCAGAAGATCCAGACAGTTTTACAGTAGAGGCTTTGCTTTCATCATAAGAGCTGTCCTTGTCCTTATCTGTAAAATAGTTGGAATTGTTTGTTTTATTTTTTGAAGTAGAAGTAGCGGTAGTTTGTGCAGTATTGCTTTTTGTAGCTGATTGTGATGACGCCTGGGTGCAAGCTGTCAGTAAGGTGAGGGTTGCGGCCCCCGTTAATAAAAATTTCCATTTGTTTGATTTCATGAGCTTTTCCTCTCGTTCAATTGATATGCTCCTAGTCTAAAGTTGCTAGCTGAAAGTTTCCTAAAGTTTTTCTGAAAGGAACCTTAACTTTAGTTTTCTTTAAGTTTGGCTTAATGACCAGTTAAGAAAGTCCCATTAAACTAGAAAGCACGTAAGTCGTATTCATACTTACTGAAGGTTAGAAACAATAGATCCCTCTTAAAGGAGAAGAAACATGAAAAAAACAATTGAGACAAGTTTCAAACGAATCGAAACAAAATATATCGTCGCAAAAGATGACGTGAAGGACTTGATCAAAGACTTAAAAGAATACGTCGTAGAAGATGATTACCCAACCTCAACCATTTCAAACATTTATTTTGACACGGAAAATTTTGATGTCATTCAAGATGCTCTTGCAAAACAACACCGCCGTGAAAAAATTCGGATGCGGACTTATATAGAAAAACCTCAAGCAGACAGCCCAGTGTTTCTAGAGGTGAAGTCAAAAGATGAAGAAGGAATTGGCCATAAATTCCGCCTAGTCGCCACTTCGCAAGCCATTATCAACTTGATGACAGATGGGAAAGTAGATCATCAGATACAAGATCCAGACTTAGTACAAGAGATTCAGAGATTGCGCAAACGTTATGGTCATCGATTGGAACCACGGATGTTCATTTACTATGATCGTCTGTCTCTCAAAGAAAAGAAATCCATTCAGGGTTATCCTTATCAAAAGATTCGCGTGACAATCGATCAAAACCTAGTCTTTCGAGATCAGGCTGTTAGCCTTTTTGATGGGAAGAAAGGAGAACCTCTACTAGAGGATGACTTCGTGATCATGGAAATAAAGGCTCCTGGCCAAGAACCTAAATGGCTAAAGGATATTTTAGAGAAGTATGGTTTGGTCAAACAGAAATTTTCAAAATATAGCTGTGCTTATCATAAATCACAAGGCTTGGATTATGCCCCAAGACCAGTTCAAGAAACGGTAGGTGCTGCCTATGTCTAATCTATTTGATTCTATTTTTAATAATGCCACAGCAACGGTGGATCCCTTGCGCTTACTACTGGCCCTTTTGGTCAGCCTCTTTCTAGGGATGGCTCTATCTTGGACCTATAAATACCGAACACTTTACACTCGAGAGTTTGTCATTAGTTTGACCTTGCTTCCTTGTATGATGACCTTAGTGATCTTTTTAGTCAATGGAAGTTTGGGAACCTCGATTGCAGTGGCAGGGACCTTTAGTTTGATTCGTTTTCGTTCGGCTACGAGTGGTTCGAGAGAGCTGATTGCCATTTTCTTAGCCATGATTATAGGACTAGCGGCAGGTTCGGGCTATCTTTTATTGGCCATTTTATCAACTCTCTCTTTACTAGGGGTGTGGCTAGTATTAGAGAACAAACAGAGTAAGGCAGACCATCAACGGCGCCGCCATTTGACTATTACCGTCTCAGAACAAGATTCTGTTGCAGAACAAATCAGCCAGTTGTTAGATAAAAGTTGTTCAGAAATTGACTTTATTTCTTTCACAACGGCCCAAGCTGGAGAACAACTGACCTTGAACTATGAGGTAAATATGAAATCGAACATCGATGATTTTGCCCTTGCCAATCTATTGATTAGCAAGATTGAAAATTGTGATGTCGCTCTGACAAAGAAAGCGAAGAAAAGAAAGAATCTATAACGGCTATCCTACTTTAGGATAGTTTTTTAGGGTTTTAAGAACTTTTTAAGAAAAAGTGGTATACTGTTTCTAAAAAATGGAAGGAATCTTTTATGAAAAAGACTGCTATTTTTGAAGATGTCGTCTCTATTATGACCCATGATTCATCTACCATCAAGGATCGAAAAGGATGCGATCCAGAGCCTTTTCGAGAAAACATTACAGATGATATGACAGATGATGCTTTTCTCTATCAAGTTAAGGCTTACCTAGCTAGTTTTGGGGTGAT
The DNA here is from genome assembly GCF_019929185.1 of Streptococcus parasanguinis. Classification (GTDB taxonomy): domain Bacteria; phylum Bacillota; class Bacilli; order Lactobacillales; family Streptococcaceae; genus Streptococcus; species Streptococcus parasanguinis_O. The sequence continues at coordinate 26,900 of NZ_JAHZPC010000007.1, read as the reverse complement.
CGGGCATATTTCCTTTCGAGATAAAAAAGCCAGTCAAAAAGGGTTTCTTTTGAGAATAAATGGACAGAAATTGTATGTTGAGGAAGCTAATGAAGATACTGGTCTTCAAGTAGGAGATCAGATCCTAGGTCTGGATGGGAGTGACTTGGATCAGATAGCTTCTCTTCATAAAGACTATTTTATTAGCAAGAACCCCGAAAGACATTATAGAGAATGGGCAGATTTGGTCTCTCAGTCAACGAGTGTCACCCTGCTTCGAGAAGGGATAGAAAAGTCCATTGAAGTAGTACCCAGTCGAGAACCGATCCAGGATCATATTTTTTGGAAACGATTAGACGATGAGATTCTTTATCTTCGTCTGGATAACTTTATGGATGAGAGAGCTATTAGTCGGGTATATCAAGAGTGTTTACCGATGATGACGGAAATCAAGTTTCTTCTCATTGATGTCCGACGCAACAGTGGAGGGACAGATTCTTTATATATCCCTCTATTGCATCTAGGTTTAGAGAAGGATCAGGGCTATGAAGGCATTGATTGGGATGATGATGGCATGGAAATTCTCTACACGGAGCGAAATGTTGACCTGCGCTTGAAAGACTTTGAGAACTGGATGCAACAGGAAGAAATTAGTCCTGAAACAGTTAAGCTGCTTGAAGATATGAAAGAGGATTTGATCCACCATCGGGGGAAAGGCTATGTACCGTATCAGCAAGAAAGCGAGGAATTCTTCCCAGAGGTTAGAGGTGCCCACTATCCTGAACAGATCTTTATCTTATCAGATATTTATTGTGCTTCTTCTGGAGATAATTTCGTCCATATGATGAAGCAGTTTAAGAAGGTAACGGTGGTGGGTCGACCAACTCTCGGAATTCTAGACTACTCTAATTGTTGTACGGTTGATTATGATAATTTTTGTTTAATGTTTCCCACTTCTCGCTGTTTAAGCGTGGATCAAGGTAAAGGAATGACGGATCAGGGTGTTCTACCAGATATAGAGATTCCTTGGACACCTACCCATTTTGAAAGAGACGTGGATCTGGACAAGTGTCTGGAGTTGATTCATCAGGGGACTGTGAAATAGAATAGGATTTCAACCAGAAAACTGATTAAAGAAAAATACTTTTGTTAGACGGCTTGAATGATCTGAAATGATAACGTTTTCTACCACATTCTCACTATGTTTAAAATTGCTTACTTGGTATAAAAAATGGTAAAATAGTGAGTAACAATCAAAATGAAGAGTGAAACTTATGAAACATAAAACACTTTATAAATTTATCGGGCAGACGGTCTTGTATTTCGCCATTTTTCTAGCCCTACTTTATTTCTTTAGTTACCTTGGTCAAGGTCAGGGTGGCTTTATCTACAACGAATTTTAGAAAAGGAGACTCCTAGCCGTGTCAAACCAACCAATTACTGATATGATCGAGACAATTGAACGTTATGCGCAACTACAACCAGACTATCCGGTTTACAATGTCCTTGGTGAGGAGCATACCTATGGCCAATTAAAGGCTGATTCAGATAGCTTGGCTGCCCACATCGACCAAATGGGACTTCCTGAAAAGTCACCTGTAGTGGTCTTTGGTGGTCAAGAATATGAAATGTTAGCAACCTTTGTGGCCTTGACAAAATCTGGCCATGCCTATATCCCAATTGATAGCCACTCTGCCTTGGAGCGCGTGTCTGCCATTGTTGAAGTAGCAGAGCCAAGCTTGATTATTGCCATCAATGAATTTCCATTGGAAAACCCAGCTGCTCCAATCATGTCCTTGGAGCAAGTGCGTGAAGCTTATGTGGCTCAGCATGCCTATGACTTGCAACATCCAGTCAAAGGGGATGATAACTACTACATCATCTTTACCTCAGGGACAACTGGGAAACCAAAAGGGGTGCAAATTTCGCACGATAACTTGCTCAGCTTTACCAACTGGATGATTACAGACAAGGAATTTGCAACGCCAGAGCGTCCGCAAATGTTGGCGCAACCACCGTATTCTTTTGACTTGTCTGTCATGTACTGGGCACCGACCTTAGCTCTTGGAGGAACGCTTTTTGCCCTTCCATCAGCCATTACTCAAGACTTCAAACAACTCTTTGCGACGATCTTTTCTCTTCCGATTGCTATCTGGACTTCGACACCATCTTTTGCAGATATGGCCATGTTATCTGAAGATTTCAATGCTGAAAAGATGCCAGGGATCACCCATTTCTACTTTGATGGGGAAGAGTTGACCGTGAAAACCGCTCAGAAATTGCGCGAGCGTTTTCCAAATGCGCGTATCATCAATGCTTATGGCCCAACGGAAGCAACGGTTGCTTTGTCGGCGGTTGCTATCACAGATGAGATGCTAGCTACCTTGAAACGTCTACCAATCGGTTATACCAAAGAAGATTCTCCAACCTTCATCATTGATGAGGCAGGAAACAAATTGCCAAATGGTGAGCAAGGGGAGATCATCGTATCTGGCCCAGCCGTTTCAAAAGGTTATATGAATAATCCAGAGAAAACAGCAGAAGCCTTCTTCGAATTTGAAGGTCTTCCAGCCTACCATACAGGAGATGTTGGAACTATGACGGATGAAGGCCTCCTTCTCTATGGTGGACGGATGGACTTCCAAATCAAGTTTAACGGTTACCGTATCGAGCTAGAGGATGTCTCTCAAAACTTGAACAAATCGAAGTATATTGACTCAGCAGTCGCAGTTCCGCGTTATAATAAAGATCACAAGGTTCAAAATCTCTTGGCCTATGTCATCTTAAAAGAGGGTGTCAAAGAACAATTTGAGCGCGAGATTGATATCACGAAAGCCATTAAGGAAGATTTAGAAAACATTATGATGTCTTATATGATGCCTTCAAAATTCCTCTATCGTGACAGCCTGCCATTAACACCAAACGGGAAAATCGACATCAAAGGGTTGATTAGCGAGGTTAACAACCGATGATCGAGTTTTTGAAACAGCTCCCTCATTTAGAACACTATGGAACACCGATCTATTTTATCTACCTCATTCTAGCTTTTTTGCCGATCTTTGTGGGTCTCTTTTTCAAAAAGCGGTTTCCGGTATATGAAGGACTTGTGAGTCTGATCTTTATCATTTTGATGCTGACAGGTTCGAATCTCAAGCAAATTTATGCCTTACTCTTTTACGTAGTCTGGCAAATCTTGATTGTGTATTCCTACAAATTTTATCGTCAGAAAGCGGACAATAAGTGGATTTTCTATCTTCATTCCTTCTTGTCTGTCTTGCCCTTGATCTTTGTTAAGGTAGAGCCAGCGATCAAGAATGGACACCAATCCTTGTTTGGATTTTTAGGGATTTCTTATTTGACCTTCCGGGCTGTCGGAATGATCATCGAAATGCGAGATGGTGTCTTGAAAGAATTCACGCTCTGGGAATTCTTACGTTTTATGCTCTTTATGCCGACCTTCTCAAGTGGGCCGATTGATCGTTTCAAGCGTTTTAATGAGGATTATAAAGCCATTCCTGAGCGCGAAGAATTATTGGATATGTTGGAGCAAGCTGTTAAGTACATTATGTATGGCTTCCTTTATAAATTTATCCTAGCTCATATTTTTGGCCACTTATTGTTAGGTCATGTGCAGACCTATGCCTTGTCTCAAGGTGGATTCTTCAACATCGGAACACTGGGAGTCATGTATGTTTATGGCTTTGACCTCTTCTTTGACTTCGCAGGGTATTCGATGTTTGCTTTAGCGGCCTCCAATTTGATGGGGATTAAAAGTCCCATCAACTTTGACCGTCCTTTTAAATCACGTGATTTAAAGGAATTCTGGAACCGCTGGCATATGAGTTTATCTTTCTGGTTCCGTGATTTTGTCTTTATGCGTCTCGTGATGGTATTGATGCGCAATAAAGTGTTCAAGAGCCGGATCACGACCTCAAATGTTGCCTACATTATTAATATGTTGGTCATGGGCTTCTGGCATGGAGTGACCTGGTACTATATCGCTTATGGGCTCTTCCATGGGCTTGGAATGGTTATCAATGATGCCTGGATTCGAAAGAAAAAATCTATTAATAAAGAAAGAAAAGCAAAAGGATTGGATCCGATACCGGACAATCGTTGGACCAAGGCTTTGGGGATCTTTATCACCTTTAATACAGTGATGCTGTCCTTTCTGATCTTCTCAGGATTCTTGGATCAGCAATGGTTCCCAAAAGTGAAATAAAAGGAGAATAAAAAATGGATGTAAAATCACAAGTAATTGAAATTATTGACGAATTGTTTATGGAAGATGTCTCAGACATGATGGATGAGGATCTCTTTGATGCGGGTGTTCTTGATAGTATGGGAACAGTCGAATTGATTGTGGAATTGGAAAGTCGCTTTGGCATCCGTGTTCCTGTATCTGAATTTGGACGCGATGATTGGAATACTGCTAACAAGATCGTAGAAGGTGTAACGGAGCTTCAGAATGCTTAAGCGTTTATGGCTGATTTTAGGGCCCGTATTTTGCGCGCTCCTCATGGTAGCAGCTTTATTATTCTTTTATCCAATCAATCATAAGCACAACTATACTGAAGAGAAAAAAGCTGCGGTTAGTCTGAATGCAGAAGGCTTCAAGAGTCGTACAAAGAAGCAAGAAGCACTTTCGGATCCACAGCATCGATTTGTTCCTTATTTCGGCTCAAGTGAATGGTTGCGTTTTGATGTGGTGCATCCAGCAGTTTTGGCTGAAAAATATGACCGTAATTACAGACCCTACTTTTTAGGAGAACGTGGTGCGGCTTCTTTGAACCAGTATTTTGGAATGCAACAGATTTTGCCAGAACTTAAGGACAATACAGCTGTTTATGTGGTTTCTCCGCAATGGTTTACCAAGAAGGGCTATGATTCCTCTGCCTTTCAACAATTCTTTAATAGCGATCAGTTGAATAGCTTTATTGCCAATCACCAACAGGATGCTGCATCCCAGTATGCCGCGAAACGCCTGTTGCAACAGTATCCAAATGTCGCCTTTCAAAGTGTTGTGACGAACATTTCTCAAGGAAAGAAAATTTCAAGATTTGATCAGTCTTTGAACCAGCTTGTTTCCCATCTTGTTCAGCGCGAAGATGCCTTATTTAGCAATCTCGCTACTCGTACAAACGGGAATTACGATAAGAAGGTCAAAAAACGTCTACAAGATTTGCCAGATCAATTCTCATATGAGAAATTGGAGGAAATTGCAACGGCTGAAGCAAAAGTCAAAACCAATAACAACGACCTTGGAATCAGCAATCATTTTTACAATACTCGTTTAAAAATGAAGTTGAAGAAACTAAAAGGTTTCCAAAAGAACGAATCCTATGTTCAATCTCCAGAGTACAATGACTTGCAGTTGGTTCTAGACCAGTTTGCTAAATCTCGGACCAATGTCATCTTTGTGATTCCTCCAGTCAATGCTAAATGGATGAAATACACAGGCTTGAGCCAAGAAAAGTATGAACAGGCTGTTCAAAAGATTCGTTACCAATTGGAAAGTCAAGGATTCACCAATATTGCAGACTTTTCTAAAGATGGTGATCAGCCCTACTTTATGGAAGATACGATTCATATGGGATGGAATGGTTGGCTAGCCTTTGATAAAGCGGTCAATCCCTTTGTCACAAAAGCTGAAAAAGCACCAACTTACCATCTAAATGATCGCTTCTTCAGCAAAGACTGGGCCCAATATAAAGGGACACCAGACAAATTTAAATAATGTTTGATCAAAGGGGGCAGGATCGAATCCTGGCTCCTTGATTTGTGAGGAGAATGACGAGAAAGTCACAAACGAGCAAGAAAGTTATCCACAGATTGTGGGAAACTTGTTTGTAAATGGATGAAAACAGGTCCTGATGCTGATGAACCTTCCTCTTTTAAGGGGAAAATAGGTAAAAGTTATCCACATTTTTGTGGATAAGTGATGAAAAACGGTGGATAAGTCAGCTAGCATGTGAAAAGGAGAAGTAGTGTGAAAAAAATTTGGTTTTACGCAATTGTTCAGGGGATTGTGATCTTTTTTATTGTGGGTGGCATGACCTACGCACTTAGGGGAGATTTCTTTTTCCGTTACTTATCCCCTATTTTTGGACTAGCAGCAGCTGTCTTGAGATTTGGGACAGCGACTTTAATGAAGGTGATAGCCCCCACTCTCTACGATGATCCCAAAAAGAAGGAAGAAGTTGACCACGATAACTAAAGAAGTTGGTAACTGAAAAAGTTGAGCTAAAGGCCACTTTCTGCTGGTCTTTATGGTAAAATAGAAGGAAGAATATTAGTTTGGAGATTAATTAGAAATGAAACGTTCAATGTATGCTGGACGTGTTCGTGAAGAACACATTGGAATTCATATTACCTTGAAAGGATGGGTTAGCCGTCGTCGTGACTTGGGTGGTTTGATCTTTATTGATTTACGCGACCGCGAAGGAATCATGCAATTGGTGATCAATCCAGAAACAGTTAGTGCAGAAGTGATGGCCACAGCTGAAAGCATCCGCAGTGAATATGTTGTAGAAGTGACAGGTCTTGTGGAAGCTCGTGAACAAGCGAATCCGAACTTGCCAACAGGTGCAGTAGAACTCAAGGTAGAGGCTATTACGGTTCTTAATACTGCCAAAACAACGCCATTTGAAATCAAGGATGGAATTGAAGCCAATGATGATACTCGTCTTCGTTACCGCTACTTAGACCTTCGTCGTCCTGAGATGTTGGAAAACCTCAAACTCCGTGCAAAAGTAACTCATTCAATCCGCAATTACTTAGATGAATTAGAGTTTATTGATGTGGAAACACCGTTCCTTTCTAAGTCAACTCCAGAAGGAGCACGTGACTACTTGGTTCCTTCCCGTGTCAACAAAGGCCATTTCTATGCCCTTCCACAAAGTCCTCAGATTACAAAACAATTGTTGATGAATGCTGGATTTGACCGCTATTATCAAATCGTGAAGTGTTTCCGGGATGAGGATTTACGGGGAGACCGTCAACCTGAATTTACACAGGTCGACTTGGAAACCTCTTTCTTGAGTGATCAAGAAATCCAAGATATCACAGAAGGCTTGATTGCACGTGTCATGAAAGAAACCAAGGGAATTGAGGTAACACTCCCATTCCCACGGATGAATTATGATGATGCCATGGCCTTATATGGTTCAGATAAACCAGATACACGTTTTGAAATGTTGCTTCAAGACTTGACAGAGCTTGTCAAGGGTGTAGACTTCAAAGTCTTTTCAGAAGCTCCAGCAGTTAAGGCGATCGTTGTCAAAGGTGCAGCGGATCATTACTCTCGTAAAGACATCGATAAATTGACAGAAGTTGCGAAGCAATATGGTGCAAAAGGTCTTGCTTGGGTGAAATATGCTGAAGGTGCCTTGAACGGTCCTGTTGCGAAGTTCTTGACAGAATTGACAAGTGACTTGACAGTTGCTTTACAATTAGAAGACAAAGATCTAGTCCTCTTTGTAGCAGATACTCTTGAAGTAGCCAATGCAACACTTGGTGCTTTGCGTGTTCGTCTTGCGAAAGAGCTTGACTTGATTGACAACAATCAATTCAACTTCCTTTGGGTAGTGGATTGGCCAATGTTTGAATGGTCTGAAGAGGAAGGCCGTTATATGTCTGCTCACCATCCATTTACACTTCCACAAGCTGAAACAGAGCATGAATTGGAAGGCGATCTTTCAAAAGTTCGGGCGATTGCCTATGATATCGTCTTAAATGGCTATGAATTAGGTGGAGGAAGCCTACGGATTAATCATAAAGATTTACAAGAAAGGATGTTCAAGGCGCTTGGATTTACAAAAGAAGCTGCTAATGAACAATTTGGGTTCTTGTTGGAAGCAATGGATTACGGTTTCCCACCACATGGAGGATTGGCGATTGGTTTGGACCGCTTCGTGATGCTTCTTGCAGGTGAAGATAATATTCGGGAAGTCATTGCCTTTCCTAAGAATAACAAGGCGACAGATCCAATGACACAAGCTCCTTCTGTCGTTTCTGAAAAACAATTGGATGAGTTAAATCTTCAAGTAGAAGTAGCAGAGCAAGAATAGGACAAGAGAGAAAAAGGAAAGTCTAGAAATCAGTTGCTCTAAGATTTTCCTTTTCTTCTAATCGATGGATTGAAAATGAAAAAAACTCGCTTTCATAAGCTATTTCGCTATCATGTGCGGCGACTAGCTTATAACATTAAATTATTGCGCGTGCTGAAGAGCATCTCCCGTGAGAAATACGATGAAAAAGTGTCAGCTTCCTTGCTGTATGGTTTTCTATCAGCGATTGCCGTCAACTTCTTCTTTCAACCAGGACATGTATACTCCAGCGGTGCAACAGGTCTAGCTCAGATTTTATCTGTTCTGAGCCAACGCTTTATTGGTTTTACGATTCCGGTTTCGTTGACCTTTTATGCCATCAATATCCCTTTGATGATTGTGGCTTGGTATCAAATTGGCCATAAATTTACCATCTTTACCTTTATTACGGTTTCGATGAGTTCCCTCTTTATTCAGTTCGTGCCAGTGATTACGTTGACCAACGATCCGATCATGAATGCCCTATTTGGTGGGGTTGTCATGGGAACAGGGATTGGTTTTGCTCTTCGGAACAACATTTCCAGTGGAGGAACGGATATTGTCAGTTTGACGATTCGAAAACGGACAGGAAAGAATGTCGGCAGTATCTCCTTTTTGGTCAATGGGACCATTATGTTGATCGCTGGTCTGACCTTTGGTTGGAAGTATGCTCTTTACTCTATGATTACCATCTTCGTATCGAGTCGAGTAACGGATGCTGTCTTTACCAAGCAAAAACGGATGCAGGCAATGATCGTAACGAGCCAGCCAGATGCCATTATTGAAAAGATCCATAAAAAATTGCATCGTGGAGCGACCATTATCCACAATGCAGAGGGAACCTATAACCATCAGGAAAAAGCGGTTCTGTTGACAGTTATTACGCGTGCAGAGTTTAATGAATTCAAATATATTATGAAAAAAGCTGATCCTCAGGCTTTTATCACCATTTCAGAAAACGTTCATATCATTGGACGCTTTGTGGAAACAGAAGAATAAAAATAAAGGTCACCACATTGTGGTGACCTTTATTTTGTTGATTCAGTTTCATGGAGAAGGAGCCAACTATGGGCAGGAATAGAAAGTTCCTTTCCTTTAGGAATAGGGGTTTTTAGGTTGGCATGAGGATAGGCAAATAACAGCTGACTATCGCTCGGATGTTGATAGGTCTGTTCTTGATCACCGATATTGACAAGAATCGTTATTTTTTCACGATCTTTCTCAATCGTGTAGATCAAATGATGATCAGACAACCATTTGACATCACAGTAGTCGCGAATCTCTTGCCCTTTTTTCAAACGAAGGAGTGGCTGTGATTTCCGATAAGCAATCAATTCTTCAAGAAAAGCAATTTCTTCTTGGCATTTTGAAAGGGATGTCCAGTCCAATTGGTTGAGACTATCTGGCAAGTTATAGGTGTTGTCTTCGAGCCCTTTTGTGCGATAAAATTCTTGACCAGCATGGATAAACGGCACTCCTTGAGCTAGTAACACTAAATGAAGAGCTAATCGTGAGAGAGCTTTTCGATCTTCTAGACGAATCTCTTCCTTTTCAAGTTGGAAATAATCAAAAACAGTTGCATTGTCGTGACATTCGACGTACTGAATGGCTTGTTGCGGTTGGGTGAAATGAGCAGGCCCTAGCTTCCCGACATTCGCCGTTAGAATGTTCGCAAAATCATTCGCAGAATGTTGACTCTCACGACGGTGACCGGCTACAAGTGTTCTCTTGATCGTATCCCGGAAGTTATCACTGAAAAAGCCAAAGGCTGGTAATCGTTTCGAATTATATTGGTGAGCGAGCTGATCTTCAGAGAGGCCGGTATCCATCTTCCACCCTTCCCCATAGAGATAGATGTTAGGATAGATTTCACGGAGTTCTTCTGCAATCTCTGTCATGGTTTGAATGTCTAGGATTCCCATCAAATCAAAGCGGAAACCATCAAAGCCGTAGAGGGAAACCCATTGTTTGAGAGATTGCTTGATATAGTGTCTCACCATGGAGCGTTCACTTGCCACGTCATTTCCGCAGAAGGTTCCATTGGTCCGCTCTCCCTCTGCATTATAGCGGTAGAAATAACCAGGAACGATCTGTTCAAAAGCATACTCATCTGCCTGGTAGACGTGATTGTAGACTACATCCATGATGACACTCAGATTGGCCCGGTGATAGGTGTCAATGGTGTCTTGGAGCTCTAGGATTCGCGCATAAGGATCGTTAGGCTCACTCGCATAGCTGCCTTCTGGAACATTGTATTGAACAGGATCATAGCCCCAGTTGTAGGCTTTCCATTGATCCTCTTCATCGACACTACCGAAATCGTAAACTGGAAGTAACTGTACATGGGTAATGCCCAGTTTTTGAAGGTAATCAAATCCAAGGATCTGGCCATTTAGTTGGGGCGATTCTGTTAAACCTTTAAACTTACCCGGGTGTTTAAAGCCAGCCTCTTTTTGGACAGAGAAATCCCGAACGCTCATCTCGTAGATGATTGCTTCTGTCGGGTCTAATTGACGAGCAGCACGCCTGATAGGACGTGTGATCTTCTTCCGGTCGATGACCAAGCTATCTCCAGAGTTCGCTAAAGAGGATAGAGCATAGGGATCATGAATCCGACGTTCTAGGCCATTGACACGAAACTCATAGTGGTAGGCAGCTCCTTCCCAATCCCCTTTGAGCACGAGTTCCCAGACACCGTTTTCTGTACGATTCATTGGATAGACCTGATCTTCGATATGGAGGGTCACATCTTGCGAAATGGGTGCCCAGAATTTAAATTGCGTCTGACGTAGTGTGTAGAAACTTCCTAGATCCTCTCCAGTATAGGTGAAGGTTTGATCAAAAATGGGTTTGCGAACAATTTGACGATAGTGGAGAATAGAAGAATTTCCAGCAGCATCGTAGATGGTGTACTCTTCTCCGAGTTCAAGCGGAATAGGGCTTAAGAAATAGTCTCCTGTGTCAGTCGCTGCACTTGACGTTTTGACAGGGATTAAGGCAAGATGACCTTGGTTCGTTTCCAAATAAAAAGGAAGGATATGCTCCTCTCCTTTTTGGATAAGAATCAGGTCTTGGTCATCTAAATAAGCAGTAAATGTAGACATAAAGACTCCTAAAGTTTCGTAATGATATGGTCAATCAATTGACGGTAGCAAACGGTTTTTCCTTCTTTGTGATCCTTGATAATTTGTAGAATCGTTCGAACAGATTCGCGTCCGAGTTCCACTGCATTGATGTCAATATAGGCTTCAATATCGAGTCGTGGCTTAATCGAATCAAAGGAAATAATCGGGATTGTCAGCTGGTGTTCTAATAGGTATTGGCGCACCCCTTCAGCAACGAGAATATCGGTTGTCATGATGGCATCTAACTCTGCTAGGGGAAGGCTCTCCATCATTTGATAAGAATTGTCTTCCAACATAAAACCAAATGAGAAATGAACCAGTTTTTCATCGAGAGGAATCCCTGCTTTTTGGAGGGCTTCTTTATAACCTTCGTAGCGGTCTTGAGATACGAACAGTTCTTTGTTTCCCCCGATAAAAGCAATTTTTCGGTAGTTTTGTTGAATGAAATAATCCGTCGCATCAAATGCAGCCTTGATATTATCATTATCCACTAGTGATACAAAAGGTGAAGCTGCCTTTCCGAGAATGAGGAAGGGGAACTTGTCTTTGATCGCAAATTCAACGAGGGGATCATTCGGGTTGGAATAAAGGAAAATCAAACCATCTACACGATTTCCGTAGATGAGTTGTTTGAGGTTGTCGAGCCGCCGTTCTTCATTTTGCCCCGTACAGATTTGGATGGCATAATCATTGTCTGACGCGATCTGGGTAATTCCTCTTAAAACAGTTGGGAAGAAAGGATTCTGGTAGAAAACGTCACTATCGATTGGAAGAACCAAAGCAATGACTTGACTAGATTGGCTGACAAGGCTGCGAGCATTAAGATTGGGATGGTAATCCAACTCGACCATGGCCTCACGGACTCGTTTTTTTGTTTCATCACTAATCGTGGATTTATTTTGGATGACGCGCGTGACAGTTGAAGGCGCGACGCCAGCGAGTTTCGCCACATCTTTGATGGTAACACGCATGAGAAAACCTCCTAGCGGTGATAGTCTGGATCACGGAAGTGGGTCTTATAAAACACCATAGCAAGATAGAGTACAAATAAGACATTTTGGATCATGATCGTCGTAGTAAATACTTGATGGAATAGTAAACTGATGAAGACACTCAGTAAAATAGGGAGTCCCAAGCAATTCAGAATACAATTGAAACATTCCTTGAAAGTTTGTAGTGAAAAGAGTCGAGATTTTCGTGTCAAGTAGAGGAAGAAAGATGCCCCTACGATGAGAATCAAATAATTGACTGTCGATAAGAAGCCAGAGAAAATCACGAGAAAGAGACTGACAGGGAGTCGATTGTCGCGAAACCAATCGCTAGAGATAGCTTGAGTGAAGCTTTTTTTATCCCGAAGGCTCTCTTGATTAATAGCCTGGTATGAGACTGTAGCGAGTTCTTTATTCTCTTTTGAGATAATCAATTGTTTGCGATCAAAATGGAGTGTTAACTCCTTGCCTTCACTAGCCTTTGCCTCTTGGCCTAAGATAACCTGTCCTTTTGAAGTCTTGTGTACAGGGTTAGTCCCTGTATAGGTGAGCTCTTGGTCTTTGATCACGACGTGTTCTTGGATATCTTTCATAACGTCTGTTGATAAAGGATCAAACACATCGCTGACAAAGGTTGTCAAAGGATAGGTTTTGAGTTGAGCATTTTGCAGAGCCACAGGTAATAGTGTGATAGAGATTAGAAAGAAAGAAGTAAAAATCATTTGGAACCAGCTCAGTTTTTTGCGGTTTGCAAAAGAAGAGCGGAAATGGAAGATACTTGCAAAATAATTAAAAGGATAGGGCATAAGATGACCTTTCTAAACATAAGAGTATCAGAAATGCAAAGAGAAATCTCTTTGATTGATTTTATTCTTAACGAAGGGTAGTAAAGCATCCACCATACTACCCTTAACTTAAAAATAAAATGTGCTTGAAATAAGATTCTATTTTATCCTTTATCTCCACCAGCTGTCAAGCCTGAAACAAAGTTCTTTTGTAGGAAGAAGAATAAGGTACAGATTGGAACCGCGATCAAAATAGCACCGGCTGCAAAGAAGGCGATTTTTTGATTTTTTTGGTCACTGATAAAGGTTTGAAGACCAACGGCTACCGTATAGTTCACTTCGTCACGAAGCAAGAATTTAGACAAGATATAGTCTCCGAAAGGCCCCATGAAAGCCCAAAGCGCTTGAACAGCAATCATTGGACGAACAAGAGGAAGGACGATTTGCCAGAAGCGACGGAAGTGTCCAGCTCCATCCAATTTCGCAGATTCATCGAGGGAAATTGGAACAGTATCGAAGTATCCCTTCATCAACCAGGCATTCATTGGAATACCACCACCAACATAAAGGAAGATCAAGAACCAAGGTTGGTTCAAGGCATTCAGCATCAAAGCCATAACGAAGAAGGCTGTGAGGGCTGCCATGGTTGGGACCATTTGAATAATCAAGAAGAAGACCAAACTTTGTTTACGCGCCAAGAAATTGTAACGGCTGTATGCGTAACCTGCGAAGGTAACGATACTTGTTTGTACAATCATGGTGATAATGGCGATAACCAAGGTGTTCATATACCAAGTGCCATAATGAGTTTCAGAGAAAAGTTTTGAGAAGTTATCAAAACTAAGATTGCCACTAAAATCAAGTGTAAAGGCACTGACATTCCCTGATTTGAAGGCTGATAGAACCGTAATCAACAATGGATAAATGATAACGATTGAAAGAACCACCATGTACAGGTATGTCAAGAAATGATTGAGGCGGCGTTTAAATTGAACTGAATTTTTCATTTTATACATCCTCCATATCAAATGCATGTAGTTTCTTGAAGGCAACCATAGAGATTGAGATCACAATCACAGAGATAATCAAGGTTACCGCTGCGGCCATTGAATATTGAGGAGAAGAATTGGTTGTCAACTTGTAGATCCATGAGATCAAGATATCTGTAGATCCGGCGTTTCCTCCGACAGAACCAGGTCCCCCATCGTTAAACAAGTAAATGATGGAGAAGTTATTAAAGTTGAAGGTGTACTGACTGATCAAAGTTGGAGCTGCAACAGCCATAATCATTGGGAAAGTGATGCTGCGGAATTTTTGCCAACCGTTGGCACCATCAATATAAGCAGCTTCGTAAAGATCGTTTGGAATAGATTGAAGAATCCCTAAAGTCAAGACGTAGATGTAAGGGAAGCCGAGCCAACCTTGCATCATAATCAAAGCAATTTTTGTCCAGGTAGGATCTGTTTTCCAAGGAATCAAAATGCCATCTAAGAATGGGAAGATCTTCGCAAACAATGGGATAACTTGTGCATTGATAGCACCGACACTATCGTTAAACATATTTGAGAAAGTTAGGATAGTGATGAAGGCTGGAACAGCCCAAGGAAGCAAGAAGATAACCCCAAAGATTCGTTTTCCTTTTACGAATGGTTGGTTTGCAACAATAGCGGTCAAGATACCGAGTACGATTTGAAGAGTAGAAGCTGCGAGTGCCCAAATCAAGGTCCAGCCAAGAACCGATGTAAAGGCTGAGCGGAAGGTACTCAAGGTCCACATATTAGTGAAGTTTTGGAACCCGATCCAATCAAGCAAGGTTGTTGGAGCGGTATGTTTGAAGTCGTAGTTGGTAAAGGCGATCATCAAAGTTACTAAAACTGGGAAGATAATCGCAAATGTCATAGCAATGTATGAAGGAATAATCAATAAATATGGGAAGCCATTTTCATAGATGGCTTGAACCATTTCTTTCAAGGTTTTTGGAACGGCAATCCCGTTGTTGATGCGTTTAGCAACTGTTCCAGCATCCTTAATATTTAAGGCATAAAATAGGAAGTAAACAACAGTGATGATCAAGTGGAAGGCGCCACGAATCAAGATAAAGAGAGAATTATCTTGTCCACGGACGGTTCCAAGTGTAACCAATTTCGCTAATTCTCCAGCTCCAATTCCTAGGAAATAGGCGAGAAAGAGAATGGTTACGGCAAGAAAAATATAGCCTTTGGTTTTTTGTTTGTTATAAATTTGCCCAAGACCCGGGATCAAAGAGAGCCACATAGCCTTTTTAGGGTTTTGTTCTGTAGTCATTCAAATCTCCTTATAATGTCCTTGCTAGAGAGCAAGAAGACAAGTCAGACAGTAAGTTGTGCTTGAAAATTGAACATAAGAGGTTGGGACTTTGTCTCCAACCTCTTACTCACACCTAAAAACTGTCTTATTTGCTACCGAATTTTTGTTCGATGGTTTCTTTAATCAATTTCACTGCATCGTCAGCAGATGCTTTTGCAGATTTTTTACCACTTACAGCATCGAAAAGCATAGTAGCAGCTGGATCCCAAACAGCACTCATTTCTGAGATATTTGGCATTGGTTGAGCATTCTTGAATTGATCAACAACGGCAGTTGTCAATTCATCGTTTTTGCTAACCGCATATTTACGAGCTTCTGTGTTGGCAGGAACTTCATTGGTCTTGTCAAACAAAGCTTTTTGTTGGTCAGTACTTGTCAAGAAGTCAATGAATTTTTGAGCGCCATCAAGGTTTTTCGCACCTGCAGGGATAACCCAAGCTTTACCACCACCAAAGGCAGAGTATTGTTTTCCGTTTGGAAGAGTTGGAATCGTTGCGACACCGTAGTTTACTTTAGCTTCTTTCAATGAAGCAGCTTTCCAAGGACCATCGATGATAGCAGCTGTTTTACCTTCTTGGAATTGTGTTTGGATGAAGTTAGCAGCAGCTTTTGTATCTTGCAAACCTTTTGGCCATTTAGCATACCAAGTTTTTGCATATTCGATACCATCGATAGAACCTTGGTTGTTCAATCCAATATCTTTAGGATCTGTACCGTCTTTACCAAACACATAACCGCCGTTACCTGAAAGTAAACCGTAAGTGTAGTAGAAGTTTGTCCAGTCAGCTAAGAAGGCAGTTGTTTTACCAGGTTCGCTAGCGAAGTCGTACTTGCTATCTTTTGCAAGATTTTCAAGATCACCAAATGTTTTTGGAGCTTCGCTTACAAGATCTTTGTTATAGTAGAGAACCAATGTTTCGATGACAGCAGGTGCACCGTAAACTTTACCACCGTTTGTTACAAGAGCTTCAGTTGTTTTATCTGTATGGCTATCTTTGTTTAATGTCACTTCAGCCAATTGACCATCGCTACCAAGACCACCTACACGGTCGTATGGTGCCATCATAACGTCTGGAGCTTTTTTAGATTGGTTATCAAGAGAAAGGTTATCCAATCCACCAAGAGCATCACCAGTCTTGATGTTAATTTTTACGCCATTTTCTTTTTCAAAAGCTTTTGCAGCTTCTTCAACATAAGATTTGTAGCCTTTGTCTACATAGACGTTGATTTCTTTACTTGCCTCAGAAGAACCTGATGAGTTATTGCTACAAGCAGCAAGTAAGAAGCCGGCAAAACCAACTGTACCAAGTACAGCAGCACTACGTAAAATTGTACGTTTCATGATTTATTCCTCCTAAAGAATAAAAAAAGATAATAATTAGAAACCGTTTTAGACAAACGTTTTCCTAAAACGACTTAAGTATATCACAAGGCGAAAACGTTTGCAAGTGATTTTGAGAAAATTTTTTAAAAATATTTTAATTCCGAACTTTCTTCTATAAAATACATTAAATTTGTTGACATTAGGCAAAGGAAAGAATACACTAGGGGGGTGAGGACATTCTGAAAAAAGTTAAAAAGTTTTTAAGAAACCCCTTGCAGAAAATATGGAAAAAGTTTATAATGACATGGTACGCAAACGTTTTCGCAAAAATTGCGTAAACTGAGTTGCGCCTGTTCGATTTTAACAAAGAGTAGAGCCGCTTGAGAGCTGGATACGACTCTGCAACGATACCCATACCGTGCACCGAATCGCAGGCTTCAAAGAAATAAAAAGAGGTGGTAACCCATGAAAAAACGTCAAAGTGGTGTTTTGATGCACATTTCTTCCCTTCCTGGACAATACGGAATCGGATCATTCGGACAATCAGCATATGATTTTGTTGATTTCCTCGTTCGGACCAAGCAACGTTACTGGCAAATCTTGCCGCTTGGTACAACCAGTTATGGAGATTCTCCATACCAATCTTTCTCAGCTTTTGCTGGGAACACTCATTTTATTGATTTCGATCTTTTGATCGAACAAGGTTTGTTGACAGAAGCAGACCTTAAAGGAGTGGACTTTGGTCAAGATCCTACTCAAGTGGATTATGCAAAGGTTTTCGAACAACGTCGTCCCTTGCTTGAAAAAGCAGTTGCGAATTTCTTAAAATCAAGTGATCAAAAAGAATTCCAAGAATTTTGTGAAGCCAATGCTTCTTGGTTGGAGCTCTTCACAGAATACATGGCTATTAAAGAACACTTTGATTTGAAAGCTTGGACAGAGTGGCCAGATGCAGCTATTCGTGCGCGTGAGCCAAAAGCTTTGGCTAAATACCGTGAAGAATTGGCTGATAAATTGACTTACCATCGTGTGACTCAATTCTTCTTCTTCCAACAATGGTTGGCCTTGAAAGCTTATGCTAACGACCACCACATTGAAATTGTGGGAGATATGCCAATCTATGTAGCAGAAGATTCAAGCGACATGTGGGCTAATCCTCATCTCTTCAAAACAGATGAAAACGGAAAAGCAACTTGCATTGCAGGATGCCCGCCAGATGAGTTCTCAGCAACTGGTCAACTTTGGGGGAACCCAATCTATGACTGGGAAGCAATGGACAAAGATGGCTACCAATGGTGGATTGAACGCTTGCGTGAAAGCTTCAAGATCTATGACATCGTTCGGATCGACCACTTCCGTGGTTTCGAATCATACTGGGAAATCCCTGCTGGTTCTGAAACTGCAGCACCAGGTAAATGGGTCAAAGGTCCTGGCTACAAACTCTTTGCAGCCGTGAAGGAAGAGCTCGGTGATTTGAACATCATCGCTGAGGACCTTGGCTTTATGACGGATGAAGTCATTGAGCTTCGCGAACGTACTGGCTTCCCAGGAATGAAGATTCTTCAATTCGCCTTCAATCCTGACGATGAAAGTATCGATAGCCCTCACTTGGCACCAAACAACTCTGTGATGTACACTGGAACACATGATAACAACACAGTTCTTGGATGGTACCGCAATGAAATCGACGATCCAACTCGTGAGTACCTTGCTCGTTATACCAACCGGAAAGAGTATGAATCTGTTCCACATGCTATGCTTCGTACCGTCTTTGCTTCCGTCAGCTTCATGGCGATTGCTACGATGCAAGACTTGCTTGAGTTGGATGGTTCAGCTCGGATGAACTTCCCATCAACTCTTGGTGGTAACTGGTCATGGCGGATGACAGCGGATCAATTGACTCCAGCTGTCGAGCAAGAATTGCTTGATTTCACTACGATCTATCGTCGTGAAAACAAAGATTTGAAAAAAGAAGTTAAGAAAGCAGAAAAATAATCTTTCCCTATTAAAATTGTTGAAACAAAGGAGACTTTAAAACATGGAATCATTACAAAAATATGTGATTGATCATCACCAAAAAACAATTGCAGAATGTTCAAATGAAGAATTGTACATTGCCTTGCTAAATTACACCAAGCAAGCAAGTGCCCAAAAGAAATTAAATACTGGTAAGAAAAAAGTTTACTATATCTCAGCTGAGTTCTTGATTGGTAAACTCTTGTCTAACAACTTGATCAACTTGGGTCTTTACGACGATGTTAAAAAAGAATTGTCAGATGCTGGTAAAGACTTGATCGAAGTAGAAGAAGTGGAATTGGAACCATCACTTGGTAACGGTGGTTTGGGACGTTTGGCAGCCTGCTTTATCGACTCTATCTCAAGCCTTGGTTTGACAGGGGATGGGGTTGGTTTGAACTACCACTTTGGTTTGTTCCAACAAGTATTTAAAAACAACCAACAAGAAACAATTCCAAACGCATGGTTGACTGACCAAAGCTGGCTCGTTCGTTCAAGTCGTAGCTACAAAGTGCCATTTGCACACTTCACATTGACTTCTACCCTTTATGATATCGACGTCCCTGGTTACAAGATTGATACCAAGAACCGTTTGCGTTTGTTCGACTTGGATTCAGTTGATTCATCTATTATTGAAGATGGTATTAACTTTGACAAGACAGATATCGCTCGCAACTTGACCCTCTTCTTGTACCCAGATGATAGTAACCGTCAAGGGGAATTGCTCCGTATCTTCCAACAATACTTCATGGTATCAAATGGTGCACAATTGATCATCGACGAAGCCATCGAAAAAGGAAGCAACTTGCATGACCTTGCTGACTATGCTGTTGTACAAATCAACGATACTCACCCATCAATGGTCATCCCTGAATTGATCCGTCTTTTGACAGAACGTGGTATTGGAATGGATGAAGCCATCTCTATCGTTCGTAGCATGACGGCTTACACTAACCATACAATCCTTGCGGAAGCCCTTGAAAAATGGCCACTTGAATTCTTGCAAGAAGTGGTTCCTCACTTGGTACCAATCATTGAAGAATTGGACCGCCGTGTTCGCGCTGAATACAAAGATCCAGCTGTTCAAATCATTGATGAGAATGATCGCGTACACATGGCCCACATGGATATCCACTACGGATACAGTGTAAACGGGGTTGCAGCTCTCCATACAGAAATCTTGAAGAATTCTGAGTTGAAAGCCTTCTACGACATTTACCCTGAAAAATTCAACAACAAAACAAACGGTATCACATTCCGTCGTTGGCTCATGCATGCTAACCCAACCTTGTCACACTACTTGGATGATATCCTCGGACGTGACTGGCACCATGACGCATCTAAATTGGAAGACCTTCTTTCTTATGAAGATAAAGATGCAGTCAAAGCCAAATTGGAAAACATCAAGTCTCACAACAAACGCAAATTGGCTCGTTTCTTGAAAGACCATCAAGGTGTGGAAATCAATCCAAATTCTATCTTTGATACCCAAATCAAACGTCTTCACGAATACAAACGTCAACAAATGAACGCTTTGTATGTGATCCACAAATACTTGGACATCAAAGCTGGAAATATCCCTGCTCGTCCAATCACTGTTCTCTTTGGTGGTAAAGCAGCTCCTGCCTACACCATTGCACAAGATATCATCCACTTGATCCTATGCTTGTCTGAAGTGATTGCAAACGATCCAGCGGTAGCTCCACACTTGCAAGTTGTTATGGTAGAAAACTACAACGTAACTGCTGCAAGCTACTTGATCCCAGCTAGCGATATTTCTGAGCAAATCTCCCTTGCTTCTAAGGAAGCTTCAGGTACTGGTAATATGAAATTCATGTTGAATGGTGCGTTGACACTTGGTACTATGGATGGAGCAAACGTGGAAATCGCTGAATTGGTTGGACGTGACAACATCTACATCTTCGGTGAAGATTCAGAAACTGTAATCGATCTATATGAGAAATCAGCATACAAATCAGCGGACTTCTATGAACGTGAAGCTATCAAACCATTGGTGGACTTCATTATCAGCGATGCCGTTCTTGCTGTTGGGGACAAAGAACGCTTGACTCGTCTTCACAATGAATTGATCAACAAAGACTGGTTCATGACTCTTCTTGACTTGGAAGACTACATTGTCACCAAAGAACGCATGTTGGCTGACTACGAAGACCGTGATGCATGGTTGGATCAAGTCATCGTTAACATTGCTAAAGCAGGATTCTTCTCATCTGACCGTACGATCGCTCAGTATAACGAAGACATCTGGCACTTAAACTAATCACTAGTTATTAGACCAAGGTTCTTAGGACCCTGGTCTTTTTTTATAGAATTGGGGGAGGAAATTGGAAAGGACTAGAGATTGGGAGGAGCGTAGCTACAGATGGTGCATGAGTGTGGGAGGAGATTTTCTTTCAATTTGCCCTTGATTTTCATGTTGCTTTCTGAAATAAAGTGAAGGAGACATCGAAAAAGAAAAAACGATGTGCCCGTTTTTCGAAATAAAAGGGAATAACCGTCCCCAAAAAATAGCTCTAACTAAGGTTTAGGTAAGGGGTTTCAAGCAATGGCTGATTCCTTAAAATTTGTTGTTTTTTTGAATTTTACGGACCTAAAAAGGGAAAATGTTACATAATTTTTTGTTTTGTAGGTCAAATCTAATCTATTAGTATAAAAAAATACTTCCCCTTAAAAAGTCTTCCGGTGAAATTTATAAAAAGAGAAAGCGGCCTGAAAACCTTTGAAAATAAAGGTTTTTTCAAGTCTGTTTACATATATTTTCAACTAAAAGATGAAGAAGAACTTGAAAGTTTGGCGTTTCAAGTTGTTATATCTTTAAAGTAAAATAAAAAATTAAATCAACAAATATTTTAAAATGGTTGATTGTGATACAATAGATTTAACTGAAAGTAGCATATTTTTGCCTCTACAGTGAGATTTTTTTAAACATAAAAAGGAGAGTTTTGAAAATGAAAAGCTATCGTGAACATGTTTCGAAGCAGGAAAAATTTTCAATTCGTAAGTTATCAGTCGGTGTTGTTTCATTAGCCATCGCTGGATTGGCTACTGTTAATACCTACGGAGCAGAAGTGAAAGCAGATGAGACAACAGCGCCTGCAACTGAAGCAACTACTACGGATACAGCAACAAGCGATGCAGCTGTTGCAACAAGTTCTAAGTTGACATCTACAAGTGTTACAGAAGGAAATAAAACAGTTACGACTACTTATGTAGAATCACCAGAACTTGAGAAAGCAAAAGCAGATGCAGCTACAGAAGGTGTGACCGTTACAGAAGAGGCTGAAAAAATCCAACCATCTATCGCAGCAGCAGAAGCAGATAACAAAGCTCAAACAGCTGAAATCAATACAGTCGTTGAAAACTACAAAAAGGCCAAAGCTGAGTATGAAGCAAAATTAGCTAAACAAAAGCAAGTAGAAGCTGAAAATGCTAAAGCAAAGGCTGACTACGATCAAGCTAATACTGAATACCAGAATGATTTATTGGCATATCAGGCTCAAAAAGCTGAATATGAAAAAGCAAAAGCTTCTTACGCAGAATCCCAAAAAGCATATGAAGAAGCTTTAGCAGCATATAAAGCAGCTTCTACTTCAACTTCAAGTAAAGACTCTGATTCCTATAAACTAGTTAAGGAGCAATACGAAGCTGCAAAAGCAACTTATGAAACTAGTAAAGCTAAATATGAAACAGATGCAGCAAAATATGCTGATAATGAGTTGAGTTTTACCGATGCAACAGCATCGTACAATACTGCAAAAACTTCTTACGATGCCGCTCTTGCTCAGTATAATGTAGCTAAAGCTCAATATGATAAGGAATTAGAATCATACGAATCTAAAAAAGCAGAGTTTGAAAAAAATAAACTTGCTCAAGCAGCTGCTGAGAATAAATTCGATCAACAAACTAAAGAATATACTGCAGCTGAAAAACAATACCAACAAGATCTAGCAGCATATAATGAAGCTAAGACAGCATACGATACTGCTCTAGTGGCTTATAATGTTGCAACATCTACTGGTGGGACAGATTCGGCGGAATATGCTGCGCTGAAAGCTAAATATGAAGCAGAGAAATCAGCATATGAAACTGCAAAAGCAAAATATGATGTAGATGCTGAAAATTATAATGATAAGAAAACATCATATGAAACAGCCAAGGCTAGTTATGATTCAACTAAAACAGCATACGATGTAGCAAAATCAAGTTATGATATTGCAAAAACACAGTATGATTCAGAAATGGCGAAATATAACAAAGCTACTGAAGAATATAATAAGGCGGTATCAGATTATCAAAAAGCACAAGAACAGTATGCAAAAGATAAATTAGAATATGATACGGCTGCAACTTCTTATGCTAAAGCTAAAACTGAATACGATACAGTAGTAAACAAATTTAACAAATTCGAAAAAGAAATTAAAGCAATCTACAAAAATGCAACAGTTAATATTGTAGAAAGTAATACGATTGAAGAAGATGAAGAAAAAGAAGTAGAAAAAGACAAAGACGGAAAACCTACTAAGGAACTTACAAAAAAAGCAAAAGATTTAACAGCTGCAAAAAATTTATATAAAAATACTAAATCTCAGTATGAGGAAGATAAGAAAGCATTTGAGGAAGCAAAAGCTAAGTACGCTTCAAACGAAATTGAGTTTGTGGCTGTAAAAGCAGCTTATGATAAAGCAAAATCAAGTTATGATGCTGTGAATGAACAATATGCAAAACTTTATCAAGCTAAACTTGCAAGTTTAGAAACAGCTTTGGCTCAATACAAAGATGCTAAAGAAGCGTATGAAAAATATATGAATGACAATGGTTTCCAAGAACTGAAAGATGTTGAAACTGCTCAAGATTTGACCTTCCAACGTGAAGACGGTGCAACTCATACTATCGACGGCATCAGTACTTACCTCACTCGTGAAGCTCAAGAACGCTTGAATAAAAGCAATGTGCATCAGTATGATTCCAATGAATTGACAGCTTCAGATATTGTAGCGACTAGTCCTTGGGAGAATAATAAAACTGAGTACATTCAAGTTAAAGAAGGCGACAAATTTGTCGTTACTTATGATAACTTGAATCAGTCCAGTATGCGTGAAAATACGGATATGCATCCAATTAAGCGCGTGATTTACCGCTATGAGATTTTGAGTCTCCCATCAAAGGATGGGAAGGGAATTGCAGCAGTAAGTAATGACCCAACTGTAACACTAACAGTCGGTGCTTCAACAGATGATCAAGACAAACCTGTTAAGGTTGCTGTTGATGTTGAATTTTATGACGGTAATGGCAATAAGTTTGATTTGACCCAACACAATGCGATTGTAGCGTTGAACTCCCTCAACCACTGGACAGGTGCTTCATATGTAGATAGTGGGGATAAACCTCGTACCCTTACAGTAGAAGCTAAAGACAAAAATGGGAATACCGTTCGTGGAACTTGGAACCCATATGCAGATGGTTCATCAATGAGCATTGAAAACAATGCGGTTGTTGTTAAAAATGGAAAAGCAGACTTTGGTACGGCTGATGTGACAATCTCTGCTGAAAATCCAATCAAGATTGTGGCACAAAAAGCAACATGGAATGGCAGCGAATTCGCAGTTAGTGAAGAAACTGTGATTGATGCAACATCTGTTAATACTTCGGGTGGAGGAAATGGTCATTCTATTGGTACAGAAGAATTTACTTTTGAAGGTAAGGATGATGTTCTTGGCTCATACAAAGTAGATGCCACTACAGGTCAAATTACTTTCACGCCTAAGAAGAAATTTGAAAATGTGGAGCACCAAGAGTCTGTAAATATTGGAAATAATAAATACATTAAAATTCCAAACTCAAGTGTTTCTTATGATTCTGCTACTAAAGAGGTAACATCTGAAAGAGATAACCAATACGTTGAACATGGTGCCGTCTTTAATGGGGAATCTTCAGCGACTCTTCGTGGTTGGGATGATCCATCTTCTCCATACCTCTACTACGGTGGAGCAGGCTTGAAGATGTCTGATGGTCACCTAGTCTTTACTGCTAAAGGTGCTAATGCTGCTGGACAACCTACTGTTTATTGGTTCGCAATCAACTCAAATGTTGGTCTTCCAAAAAATCCAGGTTCATTTGTCATTCCGCCAGCCCCAGTTGCTCCAGTTGCTCCAGTAGAGCCAAAATTAAATGAAGAAAAACCAACATTGCCTACTCCATTGAATCCGGTATCTCCAGTGGCGCCAGTTAAACCGGTGAAGGAGGAAATTGAAAAAATTAAAGAACCGACTCCACCAACACCAGTCGCACCGGTTTCTCCAGTTTCTCCAATTGAACCAAAAGCCCCTGAGCAACCAAAATACAAAACAATCCCTAAAACTGAGGAACCTCAATCAGCTGAAGTGAAATGGCATAAGAATAAAGTGGTAACGGAAACAGATATTCCAACCCCACCAACACCAGTTCCTCCAACTCCACCAACTCCATACAACCCACCAACACCAATTGTTCCACCTACACCAATCGTTCCACCAACTCCAGAGGTTCCAACCGAACCAACTCCTGAAGTTCCGGAACAGCCTGTACAACCTGCGCAACCACAAACACCTGCGCTTCCAAATACAGGTACAGAAAGCTCAACTGCAGCTGTTCTTGCAGGTGCGATGGCTGGATTGCTTGGATTGGGTCTTGCACGCAAGAAAAAAGAAGATTAATTCTTGTTTCTTTCGTTCATTCATCTAAATAAAGAAAGTCAGAAGGCAAGTCCTTCTGGCTTTTTTGATGGAGTGATGACCAAATAGTTGAGAAATAGAACAGAATAGTTTTTGGATAAGGAGAGGAAATGGCTTTTATAGACCAAATCGTGTCGAAATGAAGCAGAATAGAAATGGATGACACAAGAAGAAGAGAATGAGGTATACTGGTGGTGTTCGAATGAAAGTTTATAGGACTCCGTTATATCTCTAATCATTCCAATGATACAGTTGCGATGGCTTTTCATCTTTTGCACACATTACTTTTCCAAATGAATTTCATTTGAACGTATCAGTGATCAGGCAAGTGCTTCCACGGTTTTGAGGCGCTTGCCTTTCTATCTGTATCGCGATATAATAGGGTGTAAGAAATGAAAAGGAGTTTGTATGAAAAAGAAACCTATCTATCTTTATATCCTGTTATTTTTCTCTACGGTTGGAACCCTGACTTCAGCTGTTTCAACCTTTGGAGCTTCAAAGAGTTTTGAGTTGACAGATGATTTTGCTAAACAACTTGGTTTAACAACGGCTCAAGACAAGGCTGACTATGTGACATATTATGAGAAATCAGCCCAACTCAATCAGTCTCCACTAACCTTTTTATTTGTTTCCCTGATTCTGATTGCTTTGCTGGCAACTTTCTATTTTCTCTTTATGAAGCAGGATCTGTTAACAGCTCATTATACTTATATGGGACAGATTTTGTTAAGTCAAGCCTTCTCTTGCTATAATTATTTTGCAGGGCGTCCACTATTAGCTAGTTTTTCAAACTCAGCGCTTCGCCAACGATATCTGGCATCTTCGTCCATTGCTTTGTTACTCTTGACTGCTTTATCCCTTCTCTTCCTTGGAATTGTTTTGTATAAAACCTTGCGTTTGAGAAAAGCTCAAGCTAGGGCATAATAGATAAGTTTAAAGGGAGCTCTCTTAGAGGATAAGAGAGCTTCTTGATTGGAGAAAAAAGATGAAAGTATCCTTTGTTTATATTAGTCTGAGTGGAAATACAGAGAGTTTTGTCCGTCGCTTAAGTGACTATTTGCTGGAAGCTCATCCCGGACTTGAAATCGAGAAAGTGCATGTGAAAGACCTGGTCAAAGAGGGCCAGCCCTTCTTTGAAATGACCAACCCTTTTATCACTTTTTTGCCAACCTATTTGGAGGGTGGAAATGGTGTTGACAATGGCGATGTGGAAATTTTGACGACAGATGTCGCGGATTTTATTGCTTATGGAGACAATGCCAGTAAGTGCTTAGGAGTGGTTGGATCAGGCAATCGGAATTTTAACAATCAATATTGTTTAACCGCTAAGCAATACAGCCAACGCTTTGGTTTCCCTATGTTAGCCGATTTTGAAATGCGGGGGATGTTGGGAGATATTAAAAAAGTAGCCGCTATTGTAGAAGATTTGTATCATCTTTAAAATAAAGAGAGTGGGACAGAAATCGGTAATTCGTTAGAATTCGATTTCGTCGTCCCACCTCCGCACAGTTGAGTAGG
>NZ_JAHZPC010000006.1 GCF_019929185.1 Streptococcus parasanguinis | reverse complement strand
GCGTAGTAGAGCCCACTCAACCACTGCGTCTTGCTCGACAATCCAAAAATAATTGAGAGGCTAGGACTTTTGTCCCACTCTCTTTTTGTTTGTCTAGAAGGGGTTTGGTTGGTCGTTGCAACGGGTAAAAAGAATTGGTATACTAGTAGAAAGAAAAAAGGAGGATGCTGTGACCTTTCGAAAATTACGTCTATTAATGTCCAAATATGGATTTAGTATTTTGTTTATGGGCTTTGAACTATGGGCATCCTTTGCGGCCTTCTTCTGGCTTAATAGATGGTTCCCTCATTGGCTATCTGTTGCGGTCATTGGGCTCTTATATGTGTCGACAATCTTGGCTATTGTTAATCGAAATACCCCGCCTGAAAATAAGGTGACCTGGCTCTTGATTGCCGTCATTCCTGTCTTTGGATCACTCTTGTATCTCATGTTTGGAGAGCGACGTTTGTCCAAAAAGGAAATGATCCAGTTGGAAAATATGGAGTCCATGAAGTTTCGAGAGGACAATAGTCATCAGTTGCGTAAGGAGCTCAAGCAAGAAAGCAAAGCGGTTTATGGCTTGGTCAAGTCGATTTTATCCATGGACCACAATGCGGATCTCTATAATGGGACGGCATCGACCTTTTACCCTTTAGGGGAGGACATGTATGCGCAACTACTAGAGGATCTGCGAGTAGCGAAAAAATTTATCTTCATCGAGTTTTACATCATTGATGAGGGCTTGATGTGGAACAGTATCCTAGAGATTTTAGAGCAGAAAGTGAAAGATGGGGTTGAAGTCAAACTCCTTTATGACGATATCGGCTGTATGGCAACCTTGGCTGGGAACTATACCAAACGATTGCGAAAGATGGGGATTGATGCCCATAAGTTTAACAAGGTGATCCCCCGTTTGACAGTGGCTTATAACAACCGAGACCACCGTAAGATCTTGGTCATTGATGGTCAGATCGGCTATACGGGTGGTGTCAATTTGGCAGACGAGTACATCAACCACATTGAGCGGTTTGGTCACTGGAAGGACAGTGCCATTCGTTTAGATGGACGAGCTGTTAAGGCCTTGACGCGACTCTTCCTCATGAACTGGTACATCAACCGTGGGGAAATCGAGGATTTTGACCGCTACCATATTGAAAATAAGGCGGTCGAAGGAGAAGGGCTCTACATTCCCTATGGGAGTGGACCAAAGCCGATTTACAAGTCGCAGGTCGGAAAGACGGTTTATCAAAATATGATCAACCAAGCGACGGATTACGTCTATATCACGACTCCTTACTTGATCATCGATTATGATTTGACAGAAGATATCCGCAATGCGGCCCTTCGTGGGGTGGATGTTCGCATCGTGACCCCGCATATTCCGGATAAAAAATTGATCCAAATTGTTACGCGTGGGGCTTACTTGGATCTGATGGATGCTGGTGTGAAAATCTATGAGTACACGCCTGGTTTTGTCCATAGCAAGCAAGTTCTTGCCGATGATGAAATGGCGGTTGTAGGGTCGATTAACTTTGATTACCGCAGTTTGGTCCATCACTATGAAAATGCTGTCTGGATGTATCGGACGCCTGCCTTGAAAAAGATTCGGGAGGACTTTGACCATATCTTTGAAGTGTCTCAAGAAATTACAGAGGATACCTTCCGCTTTACATGGCACCAAAGCTTAATCAAGGAAATTATGCAATTGTTCGCACCGATGTTGTAATAGGTGTGGGAATACAGAAAAAAGAGTCAGAAGCTGAGAGATCTGACTCTTTTTCCATGGGACTATGTGGCGAGAGGCTGACATGGTCGGCAGAATTTGGTATACTAGAGAAGATAATGGGCTTTTTTCTAAAGGGAAAAGCAGAGGAATAGCGAAGAAAAGGAAAAAGAATGAGCGAAAAAGAGCAAGAAATGACTTCGAAAAAGTTAGGGCTTCACGTGGGAGATAGCTTTCAGGATACACGTGAAATTCGCGAAGTGCTAGATAAATCAGTCTTTCGTGAAGAAGAGCCGACTCATAGCCAACAGCCAGAAGTCTTGGAGGAGCCGGTTGCAATGGAGGCATCAGAGGTAATTAGTGATGTGGAGCCAGCAGTGGAAGCAGAGCTAGAACCAGTAACAGAGCCTAAGCAAGAACCAGAACAGGAAGCGGAGCAACCGCTCAGTCGGATGAGTCGTCGTTCGCGTAAGGCGGGAGTTGAAGCGACAAAAGCGGAAGCATCTAAGCTAGAAGAGAATACGGAAGAGCTAGAAGCGGATGTGGCAGTTGAGCCGATCCGTCGTCAATCCAAGCGTCCAGTGCCCCTAGCGATTCCTTTTGTGTTGAGTCTCTTGATTAGTTTGCTGCATGTCGGGGTGCCATTTTTAACCCGTTTTGCAACCAATCAACAATCTCAAAACTTGTATGCTGGCTGGGCAATGACCAAGGGTCAAGTACCGTTTGGTGATTTTTACGGAACCAATGGTCTGCTCTATTATGCAATCAACTGGTTGGGAAGTTTAGCTGGTGGACATTGGATCTTGATGATTCTCCAAGCGATTGCCCTCTTCTTTGCGGGGACTTACCTCTATCGGGTTGTGCGCTTGCTGGTGTCTGATAAAGATACAGCGAAGAATGTCCAGTTGCTCTTTTATTTCTTGGTGCTAGGCCTTGGTTTTGGAGGAACTTATGTGACTCTCTTTAGCCTTCCAATCCTATTTGCTAGCATGAATTTCATTTTGGCTTATTTGATTGGGCATCGTAAGGATGAAGGCTTTATCCTTTATGGTGCGATTGCAGCTGTGGCTTTCTTGATTGATCCGATGACCAGTGCCTTGTTTTATTTGTTGGCCTTCCTTGGATTAACAGCCTTTAACATCAAGCAGAAGAGATGGGCGCGTGGCTTTTATCAACTGCTAGCAGCTCTCCTTGGTTTTTCACTCGTCTTTTATCCAATTGGCTATATCACCGTTTTGAATCAGACTTTTGGCTATGCCATTAACCAAGTAACCTATGTCTTTAATGCCTTGAATTTTAGCAATGGACAGACCTTCAGTAATGCCATTTATTATGGACTGTTGGCGCTGGCCTTTGGCCTAGTCTCTGCCTTTTTGATGTCCTTTACGAAGCAAAATAGCAGTGCTCGCCGGATCTTCCGCTTTATGGGATGGGCAGGTAGCTTGGTGGTCCTCATTGTGTCGATTGGTCTTCCTGAGCAAGGGGCTTACCAATTGTTACCAATGTTGCCATTTGTTCTTCCTTTGTTTGCGATTTGGTTCTCACGAGATGGGGAAGAAAACGATGGGATCGAACGCCGTGGTCGGAAGAAGAAAAACAAGGAAGTTTGGGCCGCTTACTTTACGAGCCAAGTTTTCTTACCGCTAGTAGCCCTTGTCTATTTGTTGGCGAATCCAGTGGTTCAAGATGTTGTGCTTCAGTCTGGTCAATCGAGTGAACGGAGCGCTATTGCCAGCTACATTAAAAATCACACCAAGTCGAAAGATACCATTTATGCATGGGATGCGACAGCTACTCTCTATCAAGAAAGCGATCGTTTGGCAGCATCTGCTTTATTGACCCCGACGTCTTATCTGGGAATTAATGAAAATCGGACCAATGTGATCCAACAAATCGATCGGTCTGAACCGAAGTATATTGTAGTTAACAATCAGGTAGAGTTGACCTCTAAAATGAAAGACTTGCTCAAAGAAAATTATCGTCTAGTTGAGAAGAAATACCATTATTTCAAACTCTATCAACGTTCTTAAGAAAATCAATATCTTGTGCTTTAGAAAGTTTTTTAGAATTTTCACCACAAGATATTGATTTTTATTTTTGGAGTGGTATAATACAACTTGTATGTAAATAAATGAAGAGAGGCATGTTTGGTATGATCACCTTGAGAGAAGAAAAACTGAGAATGGCCCCGGATATTTTTGTTGAAAAACGAGATGGCCGTCGTGTTCCATTCGATGTTGAAAAAATTTATAAAGCCTTGTTGAAGGCGACAGAAGAAGTGACTTCTCTCACTCCCGTGATGGAAGCCAAACTAGAAGCCATTGTCGATCGTGTGATCGCAGAGATTTTGGAACGTTTTCCAAATGGCGTGAAGATCTATGAGATTCAAAATGTCGTCGAGCATGAATTGCTTCAAGCTAATGAATATGCGATTGCAGAGAGCTACATTACTTATCGCACCCAGCGGGATTTTGAGCGCTCAAAAGCGACGGATATCAACTTTACAATTGGCAAACTCCTCAATAAGGACCAAGCCGTCGTCAATGAAAACGCCAATAAGGACAGTGATGTCTTTAATACGCAACGGGACTTGACGGCAGGGATCGTTGGTAAGTCTATTGGTCTTAAAATGTTGCCCAAACACGTAGCCAATGCTCACCAAAAAGGGGACATCCACTACCATGATTTGGACTATAGCCCTTATACACCGATGACCAACTGCTGTTTGATCGATTTTGAAGGCATGCTCAGAAATGGCTTCAAAATCGGGAATGCAGAAGTCGAAAGTCCTAAGTCTATCCAAACTGCAACGGCACAAATCTCGCAGATTATTGCCAATGTGGCCTCTAGTCAGTATGGTGGCTGTTCAGCAGACCGGATCGATGAAGTCTTGGCCCCTTATGCAGAAAAGAACTACCAAAAACACTTAGCGGATGCCAAAGAGTGGGTACTTCCTGAAAAGCAAGAGGACTATGCTTGGAGTAAGACTCAAAAAGACATCTATGATGCCATGCAATCGCTAGAATATGAGATCAATACCCTCTTTACTTCAAACGGGCAAACTCCTTTCACTTCGCTTGGTTTTGGCCTTGGAACCAATCGCTTCGAACGGGAAATCCAAAAGGCGATTCTGGAAATTCGGATTAAGGGTCTTGGATCGGAACATCGGACAGCCATTTTTCCAAAATTAATCTTTACCCTCAAGCGGGGACTCAACTTAGAGCCTGGAACGCCTAACTATGATATTAAGCAATTGGCCTTGGAATGTGCTACGAAACGCATGTATCCAGATGTCCTCTCTTATGACAAGATTGTAGAATTGACAGGCTCCTTCAAGGTGCCCATGGGATGTCGCTCTTTCCTTCAAGGTTGGAAGGACGAGAATGGTGTGGAAGTTAATTCTGGCCGGATGAATCTTGGAGTCGTGACGGTCAATTTACCTCGAATTGCCTTGGAATCTGGCGGAGACAAGGAGAAATTCTGGCAAATCTTTAATGAACGGATGAACATCGCTGAAGATGCCTTGGTTTACCGGGTGGAACGCACCAAAGAAGCGACACCAGCCAATGCACCGATTCTCTACCAATATGGCGCTTTCGGGAAACGCTTGGGCAAATATGACCAGGTAGATCAGCTCTTCCGTCATCGCAGAGCAACCGTTTCTCTTGGCTATATCGGACTCTATGAAGTTGCAACCGTCTTTTATGGTCCAAATTGGGAACACAATCCAGAAGCCAAACAATTCACGATCGATATCATCAAGGATATGAAAGCGCGCGTGGAAGAATGGTCTGACCAGTATGATTACCACTTCTCTATTTATTCGACACCGTCAGAAAGCTTGACAGACCGCTTCTGTCGCCTGGATACGGAGAAATTTGGGAAGGTTCCGGATATCACAGACAAGGAATACTACACCAATAGTTTCCACTACGATGTTCGTAAGAACCCAACCCCATTTGAGAAGTTGGATTTTGAAAAAATTTATCCTGAAGCAGGGGCTTCTGGTGGCTTTATCCACTATTGTGAATACCCTGTGCTCCAACAAAATCCAAAAGCCCTTGAGGCGGTTTGGGATTATGCCTATGACCGAGTCGGTTATCTCGGAACCAATACACCGATTGACCGTTGTTACAAGTGTGATTTTGAAGGAGACTTCACGCCGACTGAGCGCGGATTTGCTTGTCCAAACTGTGGCAATAGCGATCCTAAAACGGTTGATGTGGTCAAACGGACCTGTGGTTATCTAGGAAACCCACAAGCTCGCCCCATGGTCAATGGACGACATAAAGAAATCGCTGCGCGGGTCAAACACATGAATGGGTCCACGATTAAATCAGCTGGACACCAAGTAACAGATTAGAAAAGGAAGATTATGGGAAAATACCAACTAGACGATAAGGGCAAGGCCCAGGTTCAACGATTCCACGAAAAACATTCGACAGGTGGAATCAATAAAAAAGACCAGGTGGCCAGCCTGAGAGAGCAATTTTTAAAAAAGGCTAAGAAAAAATAAAAGTGAGAGTTCGCTCTCGCTTTTCTCGTATGGGGGGAGGTAAAGATGGAATTACGTAGACCAACATTAGCAGATAAAGAAACTGTATTAGACATGATGGCAGAGTTTGAAGCGAATCAATCAGCTCACGATGGCGGATTTTGGGATGCTGAGAATTTTGTTTATGAAGAGTGGTTGGAAAGTAATCAGAATCATGAAATGGGGATTAATTTGCCTGAAGGGTGGGTGCCTGATATTCAGTTAGTTGCTTTTTCGAGAGATGGACAAGCCGTAGGGTTTCTCAATCTGAGATTGCGTCTTAGTGACTATTTGCTGGAGGTAGGTGGTCATATTGGTTATTCCATCCGTCCCTCTGCGCGTGGGAAAGGATTGGCAAAAGAGCAACTGCGACAAGGCTTGCAAGTAGCTAGAAGTAAAAATATAAAGCGAGTCCTAGTGACTTGCGATTGTGATAATGCTGCCAGTCGAGCAGTGATTCTGGCTAATGCCGGAGCTTTAGAGGATGTTCGAGGCGGAAAAGAGCGCTACTGGATTGATGTCGATTAAGGAGGAAGCATGGAGCTAAGACGACCAACTTTAGAAGATAAAGACGCGA
Organism: Streptococcus parasanguinis; assembly: GCF_019929185.1. Taxonomy (GTDB): domain Bacteria; phylum Bacillota; class Bacilli; order Lactobacillales; family Streptococcaceae; genus Streptococcus; species Streptococcus parasanguinis_O. The sequence continues at coordinate 83,113 of NZ_JAHZPC010000006.1, read as the reverse complement.
TTTTAGAGATGATTGCTGAGTTCGATGCTGCAAAATCCTATATGCACGGTGGCATGGGCTCCACTTGGAAGCGAGCAAAGGATTTTGCGGATTGGTTGCGAATTGTAGAGCAGCAGGAGGATACTGAGAATCTGCCAGAAGGCTGGGTTCCTACCATTCAATTTTTATCCTTTGATGAGACTGGCTACCCTCTGGGCTTTTTAGCCCTGCGCTTGTCCTTGAATGACAAATTATTTGTAGAGGGTGGTCACATTGGCTATTCCATCCGGCCCAGTCAACGCAGAAAGGGCTTGGCTAAGTTGCAGCTAGAGCTAGGATTAGCAGAGGCTCGAAAGCAAGGATTGGAACGAGTACTGATTACCTGTGATGAAGACAACGAAGCCAGTCGTCGCACCATTCTCTCTGCTGGCGGTGTTTACGAAAACACAATCGACAGAAGTCAGCGCTACTGGATTGATTTGGAGGATGAAGATGAACAATCCCAAACCTCAAGAATGGAAAAGTGAGGAGCTGAGTAAAGGGCGAATCATTGACTATAAGGCCTTTAACTTTGTAGATGGAGAAGGAGTGCGCAACTCCCTTTACGTGGCCGGTTGCATGTTTCACTGTGAGGGCTGTTACAATGTAGCGACCTGGTCTTTCAATGCAGGCATTCCTTATACCAAAGAATTGGAAGAGCAGATCATGGAAGATCTGGCCCAACCCTATGTCCAAGGCCTGACCCTGCTTGGGGGAGAGCCATTTCTTAATACCGGTATTCTTTTACCCCTTGTAAAACGTATTCGGAAAGAATTGCCAGAAAAAGATATTTGGTCATGGACAGGCTACACTTGGGAAGAAATGATGTTAGAAACGCCTGATAAACTGGAGCTCTTGTCGCTAATTGATATCCTGGTCGATGGCCGCTATGATAAGAGCAAACGCAACCTCATGTTGCAGTTCCGAGGGTCTTCTAACCAGCGGATCATTGATGTTCAAAAATCCCTCAAAGAAGGAAAAGTCGTCATCTGGGACAAGCTCAATGACGGCAAAGAAAGTTTTGAGCAGGTCAAACGAGATGATCTTTTGTAGGTTTTTTGGATTCTCTGCATAAGTATACAAGGGATTTTGTTTGTTTCAGAAAGCGCTTACTTTCCAAGTGTCCATAATGGACAAAAAAGTGATAATTAATGCATTTTTTGCTAAAAATATGTTACAATAAATATAATTAGGACTAATTGGAGGTATTTATGTCACAAAAGAGACGGAGTCGTCGTTCAGAGCATAAGTGGGGGCAATTGCGAATCGTTAATTCCGTATTGCTTATTTTTTTGCTTATGACCGCGAGTTGGGCGACCTATACCATGTTGGCCAATAACATCTTGGCTTTTCGCTATGTTAATGTTCTCGTGATGGTACTACTAGCTGTTCTCTTGCTCTTGTCAGCTTGGTTTGTGATCAAAAATCAGGCCAAAAAGACAACTTTGGTCCTGCTTCTTGTCGGCTTATTGGCTAGTTCAGGAGTTTTGTTTGCTAGTCAACAGCTGCTAAATCTGACGAGCAATGTCAATGGCCACTCTAACTATACAGAGTTTGAGATGGCTGTCTATGTCAAGAAAGACAGTGACATCAAAGACATCAAAGAAATCAAGGAAGTGGTGGCACCAAAGGGCAACAATAATGAAGCCAATCTCACGGCCCTCTTGGACAATATCAAAAAGACCAAGGGTCAGGAAATTTCTGTAGTGGATGCACCGACTTATCTAGATGCCTATAAGAGCCTGCAAGAAGGGAATGCTTCTGCCATGGTGCTCAACAGTACCTTTGAAGATACTATCGCTGCTGAAGATGCCGACTATGCGAAGAAGTTGAAGAAAATCTATTCCTACAAGATTCGAAAAGAAGTGGCAGCAACGAGCAAGGTGTCTGCCAATGCGGATGTCTTTAACATCTATGTCAGCGGGATCGATACCTATGGGCCGGTAACCTCGGTTTCTCGTTCAGATGTCAATATCATCATGACGGTCAATCGGAAGACCAAGCAAGTCCTATTGACAACGACACCACGGGATGCCTATGTACCGATTGCAGATGGTGGTAACAACCAAAATGATAAGTTGACCCACGCGGGGATCTACGGAGTGGATGCTTCGATCCATACCCTTGAGAATCTCTATGATATCAAGCTCAACTACTACGTTCGTCTCAATTTCACCTCCTTCCTCAAGTTGATTGACCTTCTAGGGGGAATCGATGTGGAAAATGACCAAGAATTCACGAGCCTTCATGGCAAGTTCCATTTCCCAGTTGGAAAGGTCCATTTGAATTCAGAGCAAGCACTCGGTTTTGTTCGCGAACGCTACTCACTCCAAGGTGGCGACAATGACCGTGGGAAAAACCAAGAAAAAGTCATTGCGGCCATTATCAAAAAGTTGACCTCTACTAAGGTCTTGAGTAACTACAATGAGATTATCGGAAACCTCCAAGATTCTGTCCAAACCAATATGCAGTTGCCAACTATGATGAACTTGATCAATACCCAGCTAGAAACGGGTGGTTCTTATGAGGTGACTTCACAAGCGATCACCGGTCAAGGACGAAATGACTTGCCATCTTATGCCATGCCTGGTTACAACCTCTATGTCATGGAGTTGGATCAAGCGAGCTTGACGAAGGCTAAGGAAACCATTCAAAAAGTAATGGAAGGAAAAGAAAAATGATTGATATCCATTCGCACATCGTCTTTGATGTGGATGATGGACCAAAGACAAAAGAAGATACGCGTGCCTTATTGGAAGAAAGCTATCGCCAAGGGGTGCGGACCATTATCTCCACTTCTCATCGTCGCAAGGGGATGTTTGAAACTCCCGAAGAAAAGATTTCTGAAAATTTTCAAGAAGTGAAAAAAATTGCGGCAGAGGTCGCGCCAGATTTGACGATTCATTACGGGGCAGAGATCTACTTTACTAATGATGTCTTGAAAAAACTGGAAGAAAAGATCATTCCGCGTTTGGCAGATACGCGCTTTGCGCTGATTGAATTCAGCATGGGAACACCTTATAAGGAGATCCATACGGCCTTGGACCGTTTGCTCCATCTAGGTGTGACACCAGTGGTGGCCCATATCGAGCGCTACAAGTGCTTGGAGAAAAATGAGGAGCGCGTGCAAGAGATGATTGACATGGGCTGCTACATGCAGATCAATAGTTCCAGTGTTCTCAAGCCTCGCCTCTTTGGGGATGAACAAAAACAACTCAAAAAACGAGCTCGCTACTTCTTAGAAAAAGACTTGGTGCACTTTGTGGCCAGTGATATGCACAATGTGGATAAACGACCGCCTTATATGGCAGAAGCCTATCGCTTGATCAAGGAAGAATACGGAGAACGACGAGCACAAGCTCTCTTTGTCAGCAATCAAGAACTCTTGTTAGCGGATGAATTAATCTAACCAGGAAACAGGTGGAGAGATCCACATGAAGGAGTAATTAGGAAATGAACAATCAAGAAAATCAAGCAGTGGAAATTGATGTTTTCGCTATGCTGAAGACCCTATGGAAACGCAAGTTTTCGATCGTTTTGGTCGCTCTTGTCTTTGCCATTGCAGCATTTGGCTACAGTGCCTTTTTAGCCAAGAAAGAATACCAAAGTACTAGCCGGATCTACGTGGTCAGTCGTCAAAACCAAGACAACAATGCCTTGACAAACTCTGATTTGCAGGCTGGTTCTTACTTGGTTAAGGACTACCGTGAGATCATTCTTTCTCAAAATGTCTTGAGCCAAGCCATCGAAGAATTGAAACTCGATCTAACACCAGCTGAGTTGTCGAAAAAGATCAGTGTATCCGTTCCGACAGATACTCGTATCCTTTCGATCACGGCTAAGGATGGAAATCCAAAAGAAGCGGCCCGCATTGCCAATGGCCTTCGAAATGTAGCAGCTGAAAAGATCATCTCTGTGACCAAGGTGTCAGATGTTACGACTTTGGATGAAGCAGAAGTGCCTCAATCACCTTCTTCACCAAATATCCGACGCAATGTCCTTCTTGGCTTTGTTGCTGGAGCTGGCTTGATGGTGGTTCTCATGGTCGTAGTGGAAGTCTTGGACGATCGTGTCAAGAGACCAGAAGATATCGAAGAGTTGATGGGCTTCACCTTACTTGGTATTGTGCCAGATATTAAGAAACTGTAGACTGGGGATCGCATGAATACGTTAGAAATTTCAAAAAACAAATTACAAGAAATTCGGAAGGCCGAAGAGTACTTCAATGCCCTTGCGACGAATATCCAATTGAGTGGGGTGGACTTAAAAGTCATCGCCATCTCATCTGTTCAAGAAAATGAAGGAAAATCAACCACTTCAACCAACTTGGCGGTTGCCTTTGCGCGTGCGGGTTACAAGACCCTTTTGGTCGACTGTGATATCCGGAACTCTGTCATGACAGGGATTTTCCGTAGTCGGGATAAGATCCAAGGGTTGACTGACTTCTTATCTGGTCGTAGCCAACTGGATCAAATCTTGTATGCGACTGATTTCCCAAACTTGGATATCATCGAGTCTGGACAGGTCGCACCAAACCCAACAGGTCTCTTGCAAAGCAAGAACTTCACTGTGATGATGGATGCCTTGCGTGAGCATTTTGACTACATCATTGTCGATACGCCTCCAATTGGGGTCGTGATCGATGCGGCGATTATCGCCCAACGCTGTGATGGAACTGTCTTGATCACAGAATCTGGGGCCAATGGACGCAAGGCTGTCCAAAAAGCCAAGGACCAATTAGAACAAACAGGCACACCTTTCTTAGGAGTGGTGCTCAATAAATTTAACATTAAAGCTGCTGAGTATGGTTCATATGGTGGATATGGATCTTACGGAGAGTACGGGAAAAAGTAAAGAATAGGATCGAGGGAAAATGGGAGAAGAAAGAATTGAACTGGAAAAACTAAATATTGTTCTCTTTCAAAGTTTAGCTGTCCTATTTTCAGCTTACATTGTGAGTCTTTTTAAGGATGCAGAATACACGTCGCAGACAATTGCCATTCTCTATCTCTTGCATTTTGTAGCCTTTTACATTAGCAATATTGCCTATCGTTTTTACAGCAGAGGCTATCTAGATGAGCTCTTTCAGGTCTTGAAATACAATGTATTTTTCGCTGTTGGGATCACCTTTACCTCTTTTATGCTCGACGGGGTCTTTTCCATTTCTCGTCGGGGGATGATCTACTTCTTTCTTTTCAATACGTTTTCCGTCTATATCATGGATCTCTTGCTCAAGAGATACCGGAAGTCTGTTTCACCGCGGCGGAAGAGTTCGCGAAAGATTTTCTTGATCACAGCGACCAGTCGGATGGAAAAGGTATTTGATATTCTTCATTCGCCCAGCCTCTATCATGGGGAACTAATCGGTGTCACCGTCATGGATGATACGGATTTTACCCATTCGGGTGTACGGGTGGTGCAGCCGGATCAAATGATGAACTTTGTGACCAAGGAAGTGGTAGATGAAGTGTTTATCAATCTGCCAAGTGAGGACTACAATATTAGTGACTTCGTCTCGGAGTTTGAGAGTATGGGGATCGATGTGTCGGTCAATCTCAATGCCTTTAACTTCGCTTCTTTGGGCAATAAACGGGTTCGAGAAGTCGGGGGACTAAGTGTCGTCACTTTCTCAACCAATTTCTACAAACCGAGCCACGTATTTGCCAAACGTCTCTTGGACATTGCAGGAGCCCTCTTTGGTCTCTTGATTTGTGGACTAGTGAGTATCGTTTTGGTCCCTCTAATCCGCAAAGATGGCGGACCTGCCTTCTTTGTACAGAAGCGGGTCGGAAAGAACGGACGGTATTTCAACTTCTATAAATTCCGCTCCATGCGCGTGGATGCCGAAGAGATTAAAAAAGATCTGATGGCGCAAAATACTATGACGGGTGGGATGTTTAAGATGGAAAACGATCCACGGGTAACACCAATCGGACGCTTTATCCGTAAGACCAGTCTTGATGAATTACCACAATTTTACAATGTGTTGATCGGTGACATGAGTCTAGTCGGAACTCGTCCTCCAACGGTAGACGAATACCAAGACTATACGCCAGCCCAAAAACGCCGACTCAGTTTCAAGCCAGGGATTACCGGCCTTTGGCAAGTGAGCGGACGCAGTGAGATTACAGATTTTGACGAAGTGGTCAAACTGGACGTTGCGTATATGGATGGTTGGACGATCTGGAGAGATATTCAGATCCTGCTCAAGACCGTGAAGGTTGTACTTAGAAAAGAAGGAGCGAAGTAGGCTGTGAGTAAAGTTAGACAGATTCAATTAGGAGAACTATCCTTATTAGAAAAGTATATTGAGATTTGCACAAAACACAATCTTCGATACTATGCTTTAGGGGGCACTTTATTGGGAGCCATTCGTCACAAAGGTTTTATCCCTTGGGATGACGATATGGATTTGGGCATGCCTAGAAAAGACTATGAAAAGTTTCTGGAAATTTGCCAAAACGAATTACCAAGCAATGTCATCTTGAGAATCCATGATGATAATTTAGGCAATACGTCTATCATGGATACCTCGCTTCAAATTGAATTTGGTGGGGTTGTGTGTAGTCCTTTTATCGATGTGTTTCCTTTAGATGGTTACCCGTCAGATGGTTTCCACTATTTCTTGCACACCAATAAAATTAAGTATTACCGTGCCCTTTCCAAAATATCTGTCATCAATCGATTGCACAATCGCGACCGAGGTTTCTTTGAAAATTCAATTGTGAAGGTTTCTAAGATCCTTCACCTAGACAAATTACTAAATACTGAAAAAATCAATCAAAAGTTGCAAAATACGATTAAAAAATATGACTTTGAGACAAGTGATCTCGTGGGAAATGTCTTAGGATCCTATCGCGAGAGAGAATTGGCCTACAAAGAGGTATTTGGGGAGCCACAACTCCTTGATTTTGAAACTATTAAAATCAGTGGTCATGCTGATCCGGATGCTTATCTGACAAAGATCTATGGCGATTATATGAAGTTGCCAGAAGAATCAGAGCAAAAAGGTCACTTTGAATCCACTTGGGGAGAATAAGCTTGAAAAGTTTTACAATGATGGGGGTCAGAATTGACCCTTTAACAATGGCTGAAACCGTTGCTGCTACTGAACAATTCGTACGAGATAAAAAACCCCTCCATTTGATGGGGGTCAACGCAGATAAGCTCAATCAGTGTGCGACAGATGAGGCCATCAAGAAGATTGTCAATGGGTCTGAAATCATCAATGCAGACGGTGCTTCTGTCGTTCTCGCTGCACGCTATTTAGGTTATGCTGTGCCAGAGCGCGTAGCAGGCATCGATTTGATGCAGGAATTGCTCCGCTTGGCCAATGAAAAAGGCTACTCTGTCTATTTCTTCGGGGCAAAAGAGGAAGTCTTGACAGATATGTTGGCCATCTTTAAAAAGGATTTTCCAAATCTCCGAGTAGTGGGCCATCGCAATGGCTATTTCTCTGCTGAAGAGGAGGAGGCCATTCAAGAGGATATTCGTGAGAAGAATCCAGATTTTGTCTTTGTCGGCATTACCTCTCCTAAAAAAGAGTACTTGATCCAGAAGTTTATGGACAATGGAGTCAATTCTGTCTTTATGGGTGTGGGAGGAAGCTTTGATGTCCTCTCAGGTCATATCAAGCGGGCACCTATGTGGATGCAAAAGGCCAATCTGGAATGGTTGTTCCGTGTGGCCAATGAACCAAAACGCCTCTTTAAGCGCTATTTTGTGGGAAATGCCACTTTTATTAAGAGAGTAGTACATGAAAAACGGAAAGCAAAAAAATAATATTCTGCACATTTCGCGGACCATGGATATCGGTGGGGCAGAACGCATTGTCTATCAGTTAGCGACAGACCTCAAGGATGAATTTGACCAGGTTCATGTCGCGTCAACTGGTGGATTGTGGGAAGAAAAATTAGCAGAGAATGGGATTCAACACCATCGTATTCTAGACGTCGATAGCAAACAACCAGCTACTGTGCTTAAGATTCTTGCTAGTCTTTCCAAGATCATCAAAGAAAATGAGATCACTATTGTTCACACCCATCACCGGATGGCTGCTTTCTATATTCGTTTGCTGCAGATGCGCCATCCGAACTTGATCCATGTCTATACAGCCCATAATGTTTTCAAGGATAAATTACCACTTTATAAATTTGCCCTAGGAAAGGCTCGAACGGTTGCTGTCAGTCAAGCTGTCCAGGAAAATATCCTTAATGATGTAAGGTCAAAAAACTCTATTGTGATTTATAATGGAGTGAAAATGAAACAAAGTGAGCATACAGTAAATGAAATTACTCAGTGTGACGGTATCAAAATAGGCTGTATCGCTCGCCTGTCCGAACAAAAAGGGTTACCCTATCTGATCGAAGCTATGTCACTAGTGACAAATCCAAGTGTGTCCTTGTTTCTTATCGGTGACGGAGAATTAAAAAATGATTTGATAGATCAAACAAAAGAGCTCGGCCTAGAAGAAAGAATTCATTTTTTGGGCTACCGGAGTGACGTGGTAGAGTGTATCAATAGCTTTGACTTTTGTGTTCTTCCATCGATCTTTGAAGGATTTGGATTGGTTGCAATCGAGGCCTTTATGAACGGCAAAACGATGATTGCAACAGATATTCCAGGTGTGAACGAAGTAGTGAATTCTGAGAATGGGCTCCTCGTCCCAGCTGAGAATCCGCAAGCCTTAGCTCAAGCAATTAAAAAATTGGCAGAGAATCCTGAGGAAAGAGCCTCTTTAGCTGCTCAAGCAAAGAGAGATTATGATAACAAGTTTAGCTATCCGATCTTTTTAAACAACTATCGCAACTTTTACCAATCGATGAGGAAGGGTTCAAAATGAAAAAAGTAATGTTAGTGTTTGGAACGCGCCCAGAAGCCATTAAAATGTGTCCTTTGGTCAATGAACTCAAACAACACGATACCATTGAAACCGTAGTCTGTGTAACAGGGCAGCACAAGGAAATGCTGGACCAAGTGTTAGACGTTTTTCGTGTTGTTCCAGACTATAATCTAGGCATTATGAAGGCCAATCAAACATTATTTACCATCACGACCTCTATATTGGAAAAAATCCAACCGGTATTAGAAGAGGAAAAACCTGATATTGTCCTCGTCCATGGGGATACCACAACCACCTTTGCAACAGCTTTGGCGGCCTTTTATATGGGCATCAAAGTGGGGCATGTGGAAGCAGGCCTTCGGACTTACAATCTTCAAAGCCCATATCCTGAAGAGTTTAACCGTCAAGCTACTTCCATAGTGGCAGATTACAATTTTGCTCCAACCCAGGTTTCAAAAGAGAATCTTCAAAAAGAAGGTCGGACCAATATTTTCGTTACAGGAAATACCGTTATTGATGCCTTAAAAACTACAGTCCAAGAAGACTACGACCACCCTATATTGGAATGGGCAAAAGGAAGCAAGCTCATCATGTTGACGGCCCACCGTCGCGAGAATCTTGGAGAACCTATGGAGCACATGTTCCGTGCGGTCAACCGGATTTTAGAAGAGTTTGAAGATGTCAAGGTGGTCTATCCTATTCACAAAAATCCAAAGGTCAGAGAATTGGCTAGCAAGATTTTTGGAGAGAATGAGCGAATGAAAATCATTGAGCCTTTGGAAGTGATTGATTTTCATAATTTCATGAACCAAAGCTATATGATCTTGACGGACTCAGGTGGCGTCCAAGAAGAAGCACCTTCTTTAGGAAAGCCTGTCCTTGTCATGCGAGATACAACTGAACGTCCAGAAGGTGTGGCTGCGGGGACTCTGAAATTGGTCGGAACAGAAGAAGAAAACATCTATCGCAACTTCAAGCTCCTTCTGGAAGACCAAGATGAATACGAGAAGATGAGCCAGGCAAGTAATCCTTATGGGGATGGAACGGCTTGTCAACAGATTGTAGAAATTATCATGAAGGGATTAGCATAATGGAAAAGGTTTCGATTGTTGTACCAGTTTATAACGTTGAAGATTACTTGAAATATTGTGTTGATAGTTTAATTAATCAATCGTACAAGAATATTGAGATTATTTTGGTAGATGATGGCTCTACGGATGATTCTGGAAGAATATGTGATGAGTACGCCCAAGAAGATGATCGTGTTAGAGTCTTGCATATTGAGAACGGAGGCCTATCTAATGCTCGAAATACGGGTGTAAATGTTGCTTCTGCTGAGTGGGTTATTTTCATTGATTCTGATGATTACTATGACCGTAGAACTGTTGAATATTTAGTGCAGCTTCAAAAGAAGTATGCTGTTGATCTTGTGGCAACTTCTGTTATTGAAGTTAGGGATTTCCAAAGCGATGATTTTATAGGTTCATTGACTGACATAGATTCTTTGAAATTAGATCGCTATACAGCTTTGAAGGAGATGTTTTATGGAAATATAGTGGGAACCCATCCAGGGGGAAAACTATACAAAAAAGAAATATTAATGAAGTTTCCTTTTCCAAAGGGTATGATCTATGAAGATTTGGCTGTCTCTTTTGAGCATATTGGAGCATGTAATGAAATTGCCGTAGGATACATCAATTTATACAAATACTATCGAAGACCTGGAAGTATTGTCAATTCTTCATATAGTGATAAATTTTTAGACTTCTATAAGGCTATAGAGTTGAATAGAGAATATGTTGAGAGAGACTATCCTAATGATCAGGAAATGAAGAAAGCACTTACTGTACGCTATGTTTTTAAGGGGTTACATGTAGTCCATGCTTTACTAGGCTCTCAAATGTATGAGCAAGTTAACAAGATTCGCAAAGAGTATCGTCGCTATTGGAAAGATATTCTAATCAATTCACATATTACAAGAAAAAATAAACTCAAATACCTTCTTTTGCTCCTTTCTCCTCATTTGTATCAAAAGGTGAGAGCAAAACTAGGCTAGATTGCTAAATAGCCATGTTCTAGAGAAGGAAAAGAGACAACATCAGGAGGTTTAGGATGATTTATGCAGGGATTTTAGCAGGTGGAACAGGCTCACGGATGGGGATTACGGATATGCCCAAACAATTTTTGGATTTGGGTGGACGTCCTATTTTAATCCACACGGTTGAGAAGTTCTTATTGGTCCATGAGATTCAGAAGATTGTATTGGGGATTCATCCGGACTGGGTGACCTATACGGAAGATCTGGTAGACAAGTACTTGTCTTCATATAAGGACCGGATCTTGGTTGTAGAGGGAGGAAGTGACCGCAACTCTACCATCGAAAACATCATCCTGGCTATCGATGAGGTGCAGCCTTTGACAGAAGAGGATATTATCGTCACCCATGATTCGGTTCGTCCTTTTGTTAGCCTAAAAACTATCCAAGAAAACATTGAACTAGCCAAGAGCCATGATGTTGTAGATACAGTGGTCGAAGCGACCGATACCATTGTTCAAAGCTTGGACAATACCTTTATCACGGATATCCCTGAACGCCAATACCTCTATCAGGGTCAAACCCCTCAAACCTTCAAAATGAAAGACTTTCTTACCTTGTATCATGATTTAAGTGACCAGCAAAAAGAAGTCTTGACAGATGCCTGCAAGATCTTTGTCATCAATGGTAAAAAAGTTGCTCTTGCTAAAGGGGAATATTCCAATATTAAAATTACGACGATTACAGATTTGAAAATTGCACGCGGTATGATTGAGGACAATTAATATGTTGAACCAAATCTTTCAGCTGACCCAGCCGAAAAATATTACCATCAAATACCAAGAAGAAGACATGAGCCGTGAAGACAAGGTGTTAATACGCCCTTATTACATGGCTATTTGTCATGCGGACCAACGTTACTATCAAGGGAAACGGGATCCTAAGGTGCTTAAAAAGAAATTACCCATGGCCCTGATCCATGAGTCGTCTGGTATCGTGGTAGCGGATCCTACGGGAACCTATCAACCAGGACAGATTGTGGCCATGGTTCCCAATCAACCTCCTCATCAAACAGAGGGTGTCTTCTTTGAAAATTATTTGGAGGGGACGCACTTCTTGTCTAGTGGCTTTAATGGTTTTATGCAGGAAGTCGTTGCCTTACCGCTGGATCGTGTAGTGGCTTACCCAGAGGAAGTTCGGGGCCCAGTCACAGCTTTAGCAGAATTTAGTAGTGTTGCCATGCATGCCATTCATCGCTTTGACCTCATTGCCCACCAACGAAGAGAGTCCGTTTTGATTTTAGGAGATGGTAGTCTTTCATATGTGGTTGCGACATCTTTGCACTATCTTTACCCAGATTTGAAGATAACTGTAGTTGGGCGCAACAATGATAAACTGCAATTGTTTAATTTCATTCATCAAGCCATTTTAACCAGCGAGTTGACAGACGATCAACGGTTTGACCACGCCTTTGAGTGTACTGGTGGCCAAGGAAGTGAACCAGCCATCAATGATATTATTGATCATATCAAGCCTCAAGGAACCGTAATGTTAATGGGGGTTAGTGACAACCGGGTAGCAGTTAATACAAGAGATGTTCTTGAAAAGGGCTTGACTTTTGTAGGGTCTTCTCGCTCAGGTCGTGAGGATTTTGAGCGGGCTGTAGAGATGCTGGCTAATCGTCGGGTCCAAAGTCGTTTGAAAAACATTATCCACGTTGATGGAGAAGTTCAAACCATTCCAGATATTCATCGAGCTTTTGCGACGGATTTGATCACACCGTTTAAAACGGTCTTCAAGTGGGGATTGTAGACAGTCATGAAAGTTCTTAAAAATTACGCCTATAATCTCTCCTACCAGTTGCTGGTGATTATCTTGCCGATTATTACCACTCCTTATGTGACACGGGTCTTTAGTTCGAATGACTTAGGAACCTATGGTTATTTCAACTCCATCGTCACCTATTTTATTCTATTAGCGACCTTAGGAGTGGCTAACTATGGAACCAAGGAGATTTCAGGACACCGCAAAGACATCCAAAAGAATTTCTGGGGGATTTATACCCTCCAGTTAGGTGCGACCTTTGTTTCCATCCTGCTCTATGTCTTGCTGTGCTTGGCGCTCCCTTCTATGCAAAACCCTGTGGCCTATATCTTAGGGCTTAGTTTGGTTTCAAAGGGACTCGACATCTCCTGGCTCTTTCAGGGGTTAGAGGATTTTCGTAAGATTACCGTTCGAAATATCACGGTCAAACTGGTTGGAGTCATCTCCATCTTCTTGTTTGTCAAATCTGCCAATGATCTGTATCTCTATGTATTCTTACTCACCATCTTTGAACTCTTAGGTCAGCTCAGCATGTGGCTACCCGCTCGGGAGTTCATTGGGAAAGCCCATTTTGATTTGGCTTATGCACGGGTGCACTTAAAACCGGTCATTCTGCTCTTTTTACCGCAGATTGCTATTTCCCTCTATGTTACCTTGGATCGGACTATGTTGGGGGCTCTCGCCTCTACAAAGGATGTAGGGATTTATGACCAGGCCTTGAAATTGGTTAATATTTTGCTGACCCTTGTGACGTCTTTAGGAAGTGTCATGCTTCCGCGCGTGGCGAGTCTCTTGGCTTCAGGAGACCACAAGGCTGTCAATAAGATGCACCAAATGTCCTTTTTGATCTATAATTTGGTCATCTTCCCAATCATCGCGGGTATGCTGATCGTCAACGATGACTTTGTTCGATTCTTCTTAGGGAAGGATTTCCAAGATGCTCGCTATGCCATCGCTATCATGATCTTCCGTATGTTCTTCATCGGATGGACCAATATCATGGGGATTCAAATTCTCATCCCGCATGATAAGAACAAAGAATTTATGCTGTCAACTACGATTCCTGCTATCGTCAGTGTCGGGTTGAATGTGCTCTTCTTACCCCATTTTGGTTTTATCGGTGCAGCCATTGTATCCGTCTTAACAGAATCCTTGGTATGGCTGATTCAATTGTACTATACCCGTCATTACCTCAGGGAAGTTCCAATTATCGGGTCTATGACAAAAATTATTTTTGCATCTGCTGTGATGTATGGCCTCTTGCTACTTGTAAAACCATTCCTACATTTCACCCCTACTCTGAATGTACTCGTGTATGCGGTGCTTGGTGGGATCATTTATCTGATCGCTATCCTATCTCTGAGAGTGGTAGATGTGAAAGAATTAAAACAACAATTTTTAAATAAACAGTAGAGAGTAGAAAGGAAGGATATGAATTTTTAAGTAAACAAAATCTTTAGAAAAGAATGCTATAGCACAGGTGTTCCCAAAGCAGGCATTCCAATCTAGACAGAATGAGCTTTTCTTTAAAAATTCTTTATCAGGTAACTTAATGATAAAAATGAAATTTGACGATCTACTGGTTGGTTTTGTCGTCTCGATTGTGATCTTCTTTAATACAATATCCACTACGATGTTAAATAAGGGCTTTTTGCATGTTGGTGCGAGCTCCCTCTTAGTGGTTGTAGCTCTCTTATTACTTCGTTTTTTTAATAAAATCTCGATTCCCTATCATTATCTAATCTTGTCTGCCATGTTATTGATGGTAGCTGTTATGGTTTATTTCAAGACGGATAAGTTAAATTTCTTAGTTTATTCTCTCTTAATGGTTTTACTGGTCAATGCGGATAGGAAAGTCATTTTAAAAACTTATGTAGGTGTTGCAGGTACGATAGTCCTTACAGTATTTCTATTGTCACTGTTAAAGGTAGTTCCAAACTTACAATATAGTCGGGGTGCTGTTATCCGTAATTCATTTGGGTTTATCTATCCAACAGATTTCGCAGCCCATTGTTTCTACCTTTATGTTGCGATCTCCTATTTGCTAAAAGATCGTTATATTGGCTTACGATCTCTGGGTGGCGTTCTTCTAGCTCTCTTTATTATCAAGTTCTGTGACGCTCGTATGAATGCGATCTCGCTTTTGGTCGCTGTCTTGCTCTTTCTCTTCTTTTATTTTACAAAAGAGAAAAAGTTGAAGTTGTATCACTTGTTGCCCTATTCGATCATTCTTTTTTCAAGTGGGATGATCTACTTGACCTATCATTTCTCCTGGTCTTCTCCACTTTATGTTCAAATTAATCAATTCATTACAGGTCGGTTAGCCTTGGGTAAAAATGCTTTTAATTTATACCCTTTGAATTGGTTTGGAACAAGAGAGGTTCAGTTTATTGGATCCGGAGGAAGCACAGAGTCTGTCCTCAATTATAATTATGTCGATTCGTCTTATGTTCAGATGTTATTTACATATGGTATCGTACCGGTTGCTTTATTAGTCGGCATTTATGTCATTGTTTCAAAATATGAATTCAAGAAGGGGCGTTATTTATTTGTTGCGATTTTATCCCTTATTGCGATTAACTGTATGATTGAAGCATTTTGGTTTGTACCGACTTATAACATCTTTATGTTCACACTCTTTGCGACAGAAGTTGTCAAGAAAAAGCCGGCCAATTCCCTCTCTTATAGTGAGGAAATTGGGGGGATTTGAAGATCTAATCTATAGTTATGAGTCTATGATACAGCTGAGAGTTTAGATATATTTTAAAATAGAAAAATAATGGAGTCTACTATGTACGATTATCTGATTGTTGGTGCTGGTTTGTCTGGAGCCATTTTCGCACATGAAGCTACTAAACGTGGTAAAAAAGTAAAAGTGATTGACAAGCGAGATCACATCGGTGGCAATATCTACTGCGAGGAGGTTGAAGGCATCAACGTCCATAAGTACGGTGCCCACATTTTCCATACGTCCAACAAAAAGGTTTGGGACTATGTCAACCAGTTCGCTGAATTCAACAACTATATCAACTCACCAATTGCTAACTACAAGGGCAGTCTTTACAATCTTCCCTTTAACATGAATACTTTTTATGCTATGTGGGGAACCAAGACTCCTCAAGAAGTCAAGGACAAGATTGCCGAGCAAACAGCTGACATGAAGGATGTTGAACCGAAGAACTTGGAAGAACAAGCTATCAAGTTGATTGGTCCAGATATCTACGAAAAGTTGATTAAGGGCTATACTGAAAAACAATGGGGACGCTCTGCGACAGACCTTCCACCCTTTATCATCAAACGTCTTCCAGTTCGTTTAACCTTTGATAACAACTACTTTAATGACCGTTACCAAGGGATTCCAATCGGTGGTTACAATGTCATCATTGAAAACATGCTGGGTGATGTAGAAGTAGAACTTGGAGTTGACTTCTTTGCCAATCGTGAAGAGCTAGAAAGCTCAGCTGATAAAGTTGTCTTTACAGGAATGATTGACCAGTACTTTGACTACAAACACGGTGAGTTGGAGTACCGTAGTCTTCGTTTTGAACACGAAATCTTAGATGAGGAAAACCATCAAGGGAATGCCGTGGTTAACTATACCGAGCGTGAGATTCCTTACACTCGGATCATCGAGCATAAGCACTTTGAGTATGGTACACAACCCAAGACAGTTATCACACGTGAGTACCCAGCTGACTGGAAACGTGGGGATGAACCCTACTACCCAATCAATGATGAAAAGAACAACGCCATGTTTGCTAAGTACCAAGAAGAAGCTGAGAAAAACAACAAGGTCATCTTCTGTGGACGGCTAGCAGACTATAAATACTACGATATGCACGTGGTTATTGAGCGTGCTCTAGAAGTCGTAGCAAATGAGTTTGATTGAAAGAAACCATAATCTATGAAATACTACTTAAAAGAAGAATTCCTGCATGATGTCAACGCAAAGAACGCAGGAAATAAAGCACGCAATGACGTAGAAAGTATTGTGAAAGAAGAAGGCTATCATCCCTTGGTCCTTTCTGTCGACAATTGGTATCAGATGAGTACCCTTGTGGCTCAACGCCATAAGGCGAAGGCTTTCGGTCAAGCCTTGGATCAACTAAAGCAAGGAGATGAGTTGCTGATCCAGTTTCCAATGCTCCACCATAGTTTTTTCTCAACCCATTTGGTTAAAAAAGCACAAAAAAGAGGGATTAAAGTCTATCTCTTGATTCATGACCTAGAAGTGCTTCGCCATGCCAATATGACTTCACTACCTTTAAAACACAGAATTCGGATGTACCTTCAAGAAGCAAGTTTTCTCAAGGCAGCTGATGGGATCATCGCCCACAATCCAGTTATGAAATCTGTCTTGGTGGATAAAGGAATTGCGGAAGATAAGATTATCAGCCTTGGTATTTTTGACTATTTAATTCCAGATTTCCAAGAAAAAAGTGGCCAAACAAAAGACCAGCCGATGATTGTGGCGGGTAATTTGGCCCAGGAAAAAGCTGGTTATCTCTATGCTCTTCCTGCAGAACCTGCCTATAATCTCTATGGTGTTGGTTTTGATGAGAGTAGAGCTTTAGAGAATGAAACTTACTTTGGCTCCTTCCTACCGGATGAGCTTCCTGCAGCCCTTGAGGGTGGTTTTGGACTAGTCTGGGATGGGGATAGTGCAGAAACTTGTAGTGGTGTTTTTGGGGAGTACCTTCGCTACAACAACTCTCACAAGGCGTCGCTTTATCTAGCATCGGGCTTTCCGCTGGTGGTGTGGAAACAGTCAGCCTTGTCTCACTTTGTGCTTGAGAAGGGTTGTGGGATTGCAGTAGAGTCTCTTCATGACTTGAAGGAGACAATCGACAATCTTTCAGATGCCGATTACCAAGATTTGGTAGACAATGCCAAGCGTGTTGGCCAAGAAATCCGAGATGGTAACTACTTAAAGACAGCCTTAAAGCATTTATCATAAGATCAAAAGAAGTCAGACAGACTTCTTTTTTTAGTTTTTCAAAAAAATATCACTAATTTTAAAAATTTGCCTTATAAAACTTTTCATCGCTGAAACCGTGTGGTAAAATGATTAACGTATAAAATTTGTATAAAGGGAAGTTTATATGAAAAAGAAAGATCTTATTTTTTATGCCGGAGCGGCAGTCTTGATGGCTGTGTCTGCTCAGGGAGTCAGTGCAGATGAGCTGGTTTCAAACGAGGCCGCTACTACTGAAGGCAACCAAGTCCAAGCTGAAAAAGCGCCAGAAGTAGCCGTTGCTGAAAAGTCGGTAGCACCTGTCGCAAGCAACTATGCAGCACCAGCAAATGTGACTGAACAGTCTGTAGCACCTGCGAGCAAGACCACGGCTTCAGAAAGTGGAACCCCATCTGTAGAGAAAGCTACAGAAGCATCGACGACTGAGAAAGAAGAAACTCCTCTTCCGTCTAATACAGGAAGCACGACCTTCTTTAACACAGGCGCTCACGCTCCTGCTGGTCGTTCAACAGATGTGGCGGTTCAACCAAAATCATTCGTTGATGTGAGTAGCCACAACGGAGACATTAGTATTGGCGACTACCGTACCCTAGCTAATAAAGGCGTGGGCGGTGTCGTTGTCAAATTGACAGAAGACACTTGGTACAAGAACCCAAATGCGGAGAACCAAATTCGTAATGCACAGGCTGCGGGTCTGCAAGTATCGACCTACCACTTCTCACGCTATACTTCTGAGGAAGCAGCGCGTGCAGAAGCGCGATTCTACATTGCAGAAGCGCAACGCTTGAATATTCCAAAGAACACCCTCATGGTCAATGACTTTGAGGATGCCAAGATGCAGCCAAATATTAACCGCAACACCCAAGCTTGGGCGGACGAAATGCGTAAAAATGGTTACACCAACTTGATGTTCTACACCAGTGCTAGCTGGTTGGATGAAAACAATCTTCGCAAGAAAGGTCCTGTCAACACCGCTCAATTTGGTCTTCAGAATTTCTGGGTTGCCCAATACCCTTCTCCAAAACTGTCTGTAAACGATGCGAAAAGCTTGCGTTACAATGGGAAAGCTGGCGCCTGGCAGTTCACTTCTCAAGCGGAATTGCTTCCAGGAAAACACCTCTTTGACCACAGTGTGGACTATACCGGTCGCTTCACAGCGAACGCAAAACCTGCAGCGGATCCAACAGAAGGCAGCTTAAGTGGGAAGATTGATATTGTCAATAACGATACTATGACGGGCCGCTTTGACGTTGTCATCTCAAATGTTAGGGCGCCAAATGGAGTTCGAACCGTTTCTGTCCCAATCTGGTCAGAAACAGGTGGTCAAGATGACCTTGTTTGGTATACAGCCAACCGTCAAGCCAATGGGACCTATACCATCAATGTAAAAGCAGCGGACCATAAAAACTCAACCGGTCTTTATAATGTTCACCTTTACTATGTTCAGAACAATGGACAAATGACGGGTGTGGGCGGAACAACGACGACAGTAGCCATTGGAAAGAAAAATCAGACACCAGTGTCAGCTGATTTGACTATTGCAAAATCAGAAAAAGACGGTACCTTCACCATTACAGCTAAGAACCTTCAAGGCTTCGATGGCTACAAGGAAGTGAAGATTCCATTCTGGTCTCATGCGAATGGGATGAAAGACATCATCTGGTATACTCCGACTCGCCAGGCAGACGGTTCTTATACTGTAACAGCCAAAGCCAGTAACCACGAAAATGCTGATGGCAAATACGAAGCGCAGGTCTTCTATGTAGACGCCCAAGGTCAAAACAAATTTGTGAAAAAGGCCTTTATCGATTATACGGCGACAAAGCCGGCCAATGCTGTCGCAGCTGATCTGACCATTACAAAATCAGAAAAAAATGGCACCTTCACCATCACAGCTAAGAATCTTCAAGGCTTCGATGGCTACAAGGAAGTGAAGATTCCATTCTGGTCTCATGTCAATGGGATGAAGGATATCATCTGGTACACTCCAACTCGCCAGGCAGACGGTTCATATACTGTAACGGCTAAGGCTAGTGACCACGAAAACGCTGATGGCAAATATGAAGCGCAGGTCTTCTATGTGGATGCCAAAGGCCAAAATAAGTTTGTCAAGAAAGCCTTTATCGATTACACAGCTTCTAAACCATCTGCTGATCTGACCATTACAAAATCAGAAAAAGACGGCACCTTCACCATCACAGCTAAGAACCTTCAAGGCTTCGATGGCTACAAGGAAGTGAAGATTCCATTCTGGTCTCATGCGAATGGGATGAAAGACATCATCTGGTATACTCCGACTCGCCAGGCAGACGGTTCTTATACTGTAACAGCCAAAGCGAGTGACCACGAAAATGCTGATGGCAAATACGAAGCGCAAGTTTTCTATGTGGATGCTCAAGGCCAAAATAAGTTTGTCAAGAAAGCTTTTATTGATTACAAAAATCAATCTCGTTCAACCGGTACTCTCTTAATCCAAAACAACAACAAAGATACAGGTACCTTTGACGTCATTATCAAGGATGTCTACAGTCCTAAAGGTGTACGAACTGTTCAAGTCCCAACTTGGTCTGATAAGGACGGTCAAGATGATATCCGTTGGTATGAAGCGACTCGTCAAGCGAACGGAGACTACAAGGTATCTGTCAAAGCGAGTGATCACAAGAACTCAACTGGAAAATACCATGTTCACCTTTATTACATCCAAAATGATGGTTCTCGGATTGGTGTTGGTACAACAACCACAGATGTGGAAGTTAGAAATGCCATGACCAAAACCCAAGCGTCTATCAAGAATGTCAATGCAACGAATGGCACTTATACGGTAGCTGTAGATCAAGCCCCTCAAGGTCGTCAGATTAAGAACATCCGTGTCGCAGCTTGGTCGAAAGCTCATCAAGAAAATCTTTACTGGTATTCCGCAACACCGACAGGTGTGCACACAGAGATAACGGTATCTGCTAATAATCATGGTAATGAAGCAGGCAACTATACGACTCACGTCTATGTGGACTACAAAGATGGAGGAGTTGAAGGTTTTAACCTGGGTCAGACAGCCTTGTCTCCACGGAATCAAAAGGTGAATCCACAAACAACCTATTATTCTCAACGAGACCCTCGTTGGGCTGGGAAGTGGTATGGTGTGAGCAATGTCGATCAGTCAGGTTGTGTGCCAACCTCTCTTGCTATGACCTTCACAGATATCCTTGGCAGAACGATTTTGCCAACAACAGTGGCTGATTATCTTTACAACAATACTGATTCATTTAACAAAGGTGAAGCAGGAACAGATGCAGATGGGATTGTATCTGCTACTCGTAACTGGGGCTTGAAGAGTCAATTGATTAACGGAGCTGGAGGCATTGCAGAAGCCCTCATGGCTGGCAAGCATGTACTTGCTGCGGTAGGCAATAGCCAATTTACTAGCGATCCTTATACCCATGAGTTGGTCTTGCATGGCTATGATAATGGTAGAACCTATGTACGCGATCCATATAATAGCGGCAACAACGGCTGGTACTCCATCAATTATCTTCACTCTATTAAGAGTAAGGATCCGATGGATAACAAGCTTGGAGCACCTTTCTTCTCTATTTTTGCATAAGTTGATCAGAAGGCCAAATTGGCCTTCTGTTTTCTTTAAAATCAGGATAAAATCTTCTAATGATATTGTTTCTTGATCCGGCGGTTTGTGCTATAATACTACTATGTGGGTACAATCCGTATAAAAAATTGTAAGGAAGATACATGAAAAAGAAAGATCTTATTTTTTATGCTGGGACAGCCGTTTTGTTGGCTTTCTCGACACAACAAGTCAAAGCCGATGAGCAACATGCGTCTGATCAAACACCAGAAAATACATCAGCTGTCGTTGCAACAACTTCATCAGAAGCACAGAATACCTTGAGCGAAGGAGTAGTAGTTGAGAAAGGTATTCAGACAGAAAATACCGTTGCAACAGAGGCAGCACCTATCACACCGACTCTTAGCAATAACCAGTCTTCTGACAAGGGCACTAGCGACAAGGTTGTATCAGAGCAACCAGCACCAGCTGTGGTAGCTAGTCGCGCACCATATGGCGCACGCGCACGAGTGGTAGCAGCAAGAAATGAGAGTGTTCCTCAACAGGAATCTCCAGTTTCCGCAGATTTGACTATTGCAAAATCAGAGTCAGACGGCACCTTCACCATTACAGCTAAGAATCTTCAAGGCTTGGATGGTTATGAAGAAGTGAAGATTCCATTCTGGTCTCATGCCAATGGGATGAAGGATATCATCTGGTACACTCCAAGTCGTCAAGCAGATGGTTCTTATACCGTAACAGCCAAAGCCAGTGACCACGAAAACGCTGATGGTAAGTACGAAGCGCAAGTCTTCTATGTGGATGCCAAAGGCCAAAACAAGTTTGTTAAGAAAGCCTTTATTGACTACACAGCTCCTAAACCATCTGCTGATCTAACCATTACGAAATCAGAGTTAGACGGGACTTTCACCATTACAGCTAAGAACCTTCAAGGCTTCGACAGCTACAAGGAAGTGAAGATTCCATTCTGGTCTCATGCCAATGGGATGAAGGATATCATCTGGTATACTCCGACTCGCCAGGCAGACGGTTCTTATACTGTAACAGCTAAAGCCAGTGACCACGAAAACGCTGATGGCAAATACGAAGCGCAAGTTTTCTATGTGGATGCCAAAGGCCAAAACAAGTTTGTCAAGAAAGCCTTTATTGATTACACAGCTTCTAAACCATCTGCTGATCTGACCATTACAAAATCAGAGTCAGACGGGACTTTCACTATTACAGCTAAGAACCTTCAAGGTTTCGATGGTTATACAGAAGTGAAGATTCCATTCTGGTCTCATGCCAATGGGATGAAAGATATCATCTGGTATACTCCGACACGTCAAGCAGACGGTTCATATACTGTAACAGCCAAAGCTAGTGACCACGAAAACGCTGATGGCCAGTATGAAGCGCAAGTCTTTTATGTAGATGCCAAAGGCCAAAACAAGTTTGTCAAGAAAGCCTTTATTGATTACAAAAATCAATCACGTCCAACTGCTAGTCTCTTAATCCAAAACAACAACAAGGATGCGGGTACCTTTGACGTCATCATCAAGGATGTTTATAGCCCTAAAGGGGTGCAGACTGTGCAAGTTCCTACTTGGTCTGATAAGGATGGCCAAGACGATATTCGCTGGTATGAAGCGACTCGTCAAGCGAACGGAGATTACAAGGTATCTGTAAAAGCGAGCGATCATAAGAACTCTACTGGTAAGTACCATATTCACTTTTACTATATTCAAAATGATGGTTCTCGTGTGGGTGTTGGTTCAACGACTACAGAAGTTGAATTCCGAAATGCTCAGACGAAGACACAAACAGGGATCAAGAATGTCAATTCTGGTGCTGGAACCTATACAGTAACGGTGGATCAAGCGCCTCAAGGTCGTCGGATTAAGAACATCCGTGTCGCAGCCTGGTCTCAAGCACACCAAGAAAATCTTTTCTGGTATTCAACAGCACCTTCTGGAATGCATACAGAAGTGCAGGTCTCTGCAGCAAATCACCAGTACCAATCAGGTAACTATACCACTCACGTCTATGTGGATTATGTCGATGGTGGCGTTGAAGGCTTTAACCTTGGTCAAACAGCCCTTCATCCCCGTGCGACAGTAGATCAAACTGCCTTTAGTCCTCGTGTAACGAATGGACAACGGGACCGTGTCTTACGGGCAGCAGCTAGTCTAGTGGGTGTTCGTGGCGGCACTGCAGCTCACCATCAATTGGTCAATGATTATAACAGTGTTAAACCACTTCCGGTTGGTTATGCAGTGAAGACGACCGATGACTGGTGTGATATCTTTGTCACAACAGTCTTCCAGCGGGAAGGTTTGAGCGGTTTGATTGGCCGTGAATGTGGAGTCGAACGTCACATCCAGATCTTCAAACGCTTGGGCATCTGGAATGAAGATGGTACCACTACACCAAAAGCAGGGGACATCATCACCTTTAACTGGGATCAAAATAGCCAACAAAATAATGGCTTTGCGGATCACATAGGAATTGTCGAGAGCGTCTCAAATGGGATCATTCATACCATTGAAGGAAACTCCAACAACCAAGTCCGTCGCAATACCTACCGAATCGGACATGGCAATATCCGTGGATTTGCAACCCCTCGCTATCAATAATAAAAAGGGAGTGGGAAAGAACTCTGACTAGTTAAAAAGAGTTCGTCTTCCCACCCCCGCACAGTTGATTAGGTCATCTTTGGAGCTTAAAAAGCGAACAAAGATGCCAATCAACCACTGCGTCATACAGTTATTTCTATCAAATATAAAAAGGCTGAACAGTTTTTGTCCAGCCTCTTTTTGTGGCTTCTTTTTTGAATGCAGATAAGTTTTTAAAATAAAATGAGAGATTCTGTCAATTGTTTTAAATGATTTTTATCTTTTGAATTATTCGATAATGACTGGAGACTTTACGCAGTGAGTAAAGTGCCTGAAACAATAACGATTCAGGCACTCGGAATTATTGAGACCTTAGGCTCAATAATTAGTCATGGAACTTCGTAGAAGTTCGCTGACGTCCGTACTTACCTAAGGAAAGTTTTTAATATGACTTTGTCTTCAATCTAAAAGAATCCTGTGGCTTCTTTTTTAGTCTCCCAATCCTTCTTCAAAACTCTTGGAAGGCGCCTCAACTTGTATGGTTTCAAGCGTTAATGGATTAGTGAAGGTCAAGCGGTGGGCATGGAGCATGAGTCGCTCTCCGCGTGCAGGGTTATAGAGAGGATCCCCGACAATCGGGTGCCCATGATGGGAGAGATGGACCCGGATCTGATGGGTGCGCCCTGTCTTGAGTTGGCATTTGACCAGGCTGTTTCGCCCGATTTTTTTCAGTTGCGTCACCTGAGTTTCTGCATACTGACCTTTTCGTGGATCGACCAGGCGCTTGCGCCGATCGTGGCGATCGCGTCCGATTTTATCCTTGTAGACGATAGTTTTTTGCGCTAAATTTCCTTGGATCAAGGCCCAGTACTCGCGTTGGATTTTTTTATCTTCCAAAATTCGGTTGAGTATAGGCAGAATAAAAGGATTCTTGGCAAATAAAATCGCTCCGCTGGTTTCCTTATCTAACCGGTGCACGACGTAGCAGGTGGATCCAACATAGCTGGAAACATGGTTGAGAAGAGCAATTTCCATCGGTTCGTTGGCATGGGTTTTCATGCCTTCGGGCTTATTGACGATGATGACGTGCTCATCCTGATAGAGTTCTTCGACGAGACTGGGGTCTCCTTCTGGGAGCTCTTTTTCAGGGTAATCGTCTGCGTCAAAGATCAGCCGGATCTGATCCCCTTTTTGAACGGGGCTCTGCCAGTTGATGGTCTCTCCATTCACCAAGACGTGTTTTTTGACCCGTAAAAAATGCCGGATCTTACGGGGGATGAGGAAGTAGTCTTCAAGGAGCTCTTTCACAGTCATTTGGGGAAAGGATTGTGGAATGGTAAATTGATAGTTCATGACCCTATTGTAGCAAAATCTAAGCTTAAAGAAAACTAAATGAGAAATAGCGAGGAGCTATCTTTTCTTGCTAGGACAAGGATAAGGTGTTACAATAACAGGTATGAATAGAATAAAAGAATTATTTGAAAACCTGATCACTTTTTTTAGAAAGGATCATCCGCCCAAAGCGGTGGCAGAAGAAGTGCCCGACACGGAATTGCCGGAAGAGACAGTGGAGCCAACTTATAGTCGCTCAGGCAAGCACAGAAGCAAGCCTCTCTCTCAGCACCCCTTCCGTCGTTTTTGGCGCCGATTCCATTTGACCAAGATTCTCCTGATCATTGGACTAGGCTTTAGTCTCTTGACAGGGGGCTATCTCTTCTATCTCGCAAAGACGACCAACGTCAAGGATTTGCAGAATGCACTCAAGGCCACGACCATTATCTATGATAAGAATGGGGACCAGGCTGGAAGTTTGACCGGACAAAAAGGAACCTACGTCGAACTCGATGCCATTAGTGAGAATCTGCAAAATGCCGTGGTCGCAACAGAGGACCGGAGCTTTTACAAGAATAGTGGGATCAACTATGGTCGCTTCTTCTTAGCCATTTTGACTTTGGGTCGCTCAGGTGGTGGATCGACCATCACCCAGCAGCTAGCTAAAAATGCTTATCTGTCCCAGGACCAGACGGTGGAGCGCAAGGCCAAGGAATTCTTCCTGGCACTTGAAATCAATAAGAAATACAGTAAAAAAGAGATCCTCACCATGTACCTCAACAATGCCTATTTTGGAAATGGGGTTTGGGGAATTGAGGATGCTTCCAAGAAGTATTTTGGGGTTTCAGCCAGTCAATTAAGCCTAGATCAGTCAGCGGTTCTCGCAGGCATGCTCAAGGGACCGGAGATCTATAACCCGCTCTATTCAGTAGAGAATGCGACCAACCGCCGCAATACGGTCCTTCAAAATATGGTAGCGGCCGGCTATATTGACCAGGCAACAGCCGATCAATCTGCTGCTGTTGATATCCATGGCCAGCTTGTCGATGCTTATGAAGGCAAGTCAGAGGACTACCGCTACCCATCTTATTTTGATGCGGTCATCAATGAAGCGGTCAACGAATACGGTCTCACCGAAGAAGATATTGTCAAAAATGGCTACCGGATCTACACTGAGCTGGATCAAAATTACCAAGCAAGCATGCAGGTGATCTATGACAATACAGCTCTCTTCCCAGTAGCGGAAGACGGCACGCGCGCGGAATCTGGTAGTGTAGCGCTTGATCCTAAGACCGGAGGGGTTCGGGCTCTCGTAGGGCGTGTCGGAAGCGATCAAAATCCAGGTTTCCGTACCTACAACTACGCTACCCAGGCTGCCCGTAGTCCAGGCTCAACCATCAAACCTTTGGTTGTCTATAGCCCAGCTGTTGCTGAAGGTTGGTCGACCAATAAGGAATTGGACAATAGTACCACCCAATATGGAAGCTATGAGGTTAATAACTATGCGGGAATCCAGTCGAGCCCAACGGTACCAATGTACCAGGCCTTAGCAGAATCCCTTAACCTTCCAGCCGTAGCGACCGCTAATGATTTGGGTCTCGATACGGTCTTTGAATACGGGAAAAAATTCGGACTCAACATGGACAAGGTGGACAAGTCGCTTGCCGTTGCCTTGGGAGCTGGTGTGACAACCAATCCGATGCAGATGGCTCAGGCCTATGGCACCTTTGCTAACGGCGGGGTCATGAATGATGCTCACCTCATTACCAAGATCGAAAATGCAAGTGGCCAAGTGGTCAAGAGCCATAGCCAGAAATCAACCCGAGTGCTCAGTGGTTCAACGACAGATAAGATGACCAATATGATGCTTGGTACCTTCAGTAATGGTACAGGGGTGAACGCTGCGCCTTATGGCTATACCATGGCAGGGAAAACCGGTACGACAGAGACCAGCTTTAACAAGGACCTCTCTGGAGACCAATGGGTGATCGGCTACACGCCAGATGTGGTCATCAGTCAATGGCTTGGTTTCCCAACGACCGATGAAAATCACTACCTGACGGACAGTAGTGCTGGGACGGCATCCGAGATCTTCCGCAATGTTGCCAACAGTGTCCTGCCTTATACAGACGGTACTCAGTTTGACTCGGTGAAGAACTCTTATGCTGAAAATGGCATTGCGCCAGTCGGAGAAGAAACGACAGAAACAGATAGCAAAGAAGACAAAGGTTTCTTTGAGGATGTCAAAGAAAAGGCGTCGAATATGGTCGATGATGCGAAAAAAGCAATCGACGAAGCCGATATCCCAGGAAAAGCGAAAAACGCTTGGGATACCTTCAAAGGCTGGCTTGGTTTCTAATCAAAAAAACGATTCAGAAGGATTTCTGAATCGTTTTTTGCAGATTGAAGACAAAGTCTTCTTAGAAACTTTCCTTAGGTGAGTACGGACGTCAGCGAACTTCGAAGAAGTTCCATGACTTAGTTTTGGACCTAAGGTTCCAAAACTCCCGAGTGCTAGAAACACTAGTGTTTCTAGCACTTTTCTCACGGCGGAAAGTTTCTGTTGAAATGATCCTAATAGTATTAATTATTTTAATTTTTCAACATCACTTAAGTTGTTTTATGTAAAATGCAATTTGTCTATATTCTAAAAGATCTATTCAGAAGGATTTCTGAATAGACCTTTGTTTAAAGTTCACTATCTGACAAGCTAAAGGTATCGCCGTGTTGGAGATCCCCGTACTGGTAGCCTCGTTTGAACCAGCGCATGCGTTGCTCTGAAGTTCCGTGGGTAAAGCTATCTGGTACCGAGTAGCCGTAGGCTTGCTCTTGGAGAGTGTCATCCCCGACTGCATGGGCTGCATTCATGGCTTCTTCGATATCGCCGATATCTAGAAGGTTTCGGTCTTGAATGGAGCGGGCCCAGACACCGGCTAGATAATCAGCTTGTAGCTCAATGCGGACACTGATGGCATTTCGTTCCTTTTCAGAAAGACCTTGTTGCATCCGATGGTATTTACCAAGGATTCCCAGCTCATTTTGCACGTGGTGGCCGACTTCGTGAGCGATCACGTAGGCCATGGCGAAGTCCCCGCTAGCCTTGTATTTGGTTGTTAATTCCTTGTAGAAGCTCATATCCAAATAAATCTTTTTGTCGGTTGGACAGTAGAAGGGACCAGCCGATGCTTGCCCAACTCCACAGCCTGTCTTTGTCCGTCCGGTATAGAAGACTAGTTTGGGCTCCTGGTAGGTCCGTCCTTCGGCTTGAAAGACCTTGTGCCAATGATCTTCTGTTGTGGCAAGGACCTTGCTGACGAACTCAGCATCTGCATCGTCGACATGGGTCTTGTTGGTGCGCGTGATCTGGCTAGACTGGTAAGAATGAGAAGTCTCGTTTCCAAAGAGTCCACCAAGACTAGCGCCACCACCTCCTAGAAGAACCAGAAGAAGGATGAGGACGATCTTACTCTTGAAGCTTCCGGGCGATAGTAAGATCTGTAAAATGCCCCCGCCAAGGTTACTGTTTCCTGAAGATTGGGAGTAGCTTTGCCCTCGACGGTCTTCGATATTTCTACTTTCTTTTAGGTTATCACTTTTCATATTCGTCTCCTTTTGTTTTATTTTACCAAAAATGAGGAAAAAACCAGAGTGATAACGCTTTAGATTTGCTTTTTTCTTGACAGGAGATTTTCTGTTCTTGTCAAAACGTGGAAAACTTGCTATAATGGGGTGAACGGAGGCGTTATGGCATTAAAAAAAGCAAGTCTAGCGTGTACGGTTTGTGGGTCACGCAATTACTCCATTAAGTTGAGTGGGACGCCAAAACCAACACGTCTAGAAGTCAATAAATTCTGCAAACATTGCAGCAAGTATACCATCCATAAAGAAACACGATAGGAGAGAGTTGTGAAATTCATTAAAGATATTTTCGTCTTACTAAAAGATACAACTTGGCCAAATCGCAAGGAAAGATGGAAAAACTTTATCTCAGTGATTGAGTACACCGCTTTCTTTGTTGCATTGATTTATTTGTTCGACAAAGTCATTGCACGTGGCCTATTGCACATGATCAATTTCTTTTAAGAAAAGAAGCCAGGAGGCTGGGCAACAACTGTCCAGCCTTTGATTTTTGATAGGAATAACTGCAAGACGCAGTGGTTGATTGGCATCTTTGTTCGCTTTTTAAGCTTCAAAGATTGCCTAATCAACTGTGCGGGGGTGGGAAAACGAACTCTTTTTAACCAGTCGGAGTTCTTTCCCACTCCCACTTTTTGTAGTCTTTTCTTAAAAATAAATCAGCAAACCTCTTTGCATTCCTGCAAAATGTGGTATAATGAAGCTAGGAAAAGGAAAGCCAAGAGGCTTTTTTTAGTATGTTCACAAAAGCTCGAGCAGGCTAAACAGAAAGAAAGGATACCCAAATGGACAGTTTTGATAAAGGCTGGTTTGTACTACAAACCTACTCAGGATATGAAAATAAGGTAAAAGAGAATCTTTTGCAACGTGCGCAAACTTACAATATGTTAGAAAACATCTTGCGCGTAGAGATTCCAACTCAAACCGTACAAGTTGAGAAAAACGGTAAAACCAAAGAAATCGAAGAAAATCGCTTCCCAGGTTATGTCTTGGTAGAAATGGTCATGACAGATGAAGCTTGGTTTGTCGTTCGGAATACACCGAACGTTACAGGTTTCGTCGGATCACACGGGAACCGTTCAAAACCAACTCCATTGTTGGAAGAAGAAATCCGCAGCATCTTGCTCTCTATGGGTCAAACCGTTCAAGAGTTTGATTTGGATGTCAAGGTGGGCGATACGGTTCGTATCATCGACGGTGCCTTCACAGACTATACTGGTAAGATCACTGAAATTGATAACAACAAGGTGAAAATGGTCATTTCTATGTTCGGTAACGATACGGTTGCAGAAGTGAATTTGAACCAAATTGCTGAATTGTAAGAAAAATAGAACCCTCCAAGAAAAACTTGGAGGGTTCTTTGTATGGATCGTTATTGATTTTTATCTAGGCCGGTGATCTTTTTTAACTGCTTGGTTTCTGCAGCAGATGTAACATTGAAGATCTTATTTCCTTGTGTAGAGAAGCTAGATTCATCTCCGTTGCTATCTTTATAGACATAGCTGGTCCCATTTTCTGAACGCATAATGGCATAGGGTTTTCCGAGACGTTCGAGGGCCGTTTTTGGTGTATCGGATTTGGAAATGCTGCCAGTAGACTGGTGGTTAGCATCGCCCCCTCTTAGTCGGAAGGTGATATCTGTTAACACATTATTGCGGAAGAAAGCCATGATATCGCCATTGTCTGTTGCCCAAACATTGACTCCATCACCAGGATTCGCACTGTCTGTGCTACTTACGGGTTGACCAAAGGCTGCAACTACGTCATCGTAACTGCTTCTTTCTTTTGGCCCACCAACCTCTTGTCCATCTTCAGTTCTTAATACAAAACCGGTGGTAGGGTGGAGGTTCTTGAGCTTTTCGATCTCAGGAATGGATGCAGCTCCTGGCACATATTGGAGAGATGCGCCATCATCTGGATCCAAGCTGAAGCGACCTGAAAAATCATCTGAGCTACTGCTGTCTGAAGAAGTGCTCGACGATTTACTAGATGATTTTTTTGTTGAGGATTGTTTGATCGGTTTTCTAGAACTAGAAGCTGTTTTTGCTGGTTGCGCAGAATTGGCAGGTGAGCAGGCTGCTAGTGTTACTAGTGAAAGAAGGCCGATCGTAAAGAAACGAATGTTTTTCATAATGACCCTTTCTAATGTGCTTCGCCGATCAGGCGAGATTTTATTATATCAATAATCAAGGAATGGAGCAAATGGAAACAAAAAATCCCCTATTGCTAGGGGAATTTTTAAAAGATAAAAGATGATAAAAAATTTTATTATCAAGGCGGTAGACGGATTTGAACCGACGATCAAGCTTTTGCAGAGCCGTGCCTTACCACTTGGCTATACCGCCGTAACATATAATATTGTAACCTAAAAAACAAGATAGGTCAAGAAAAACTTTTTCCTTCAAATCATTACAGATGAAGAATGCTGAAAAAATCTCTCAAATAGCTTGCGAATTCTAGGGATTTCTGCTATACTTATAGAGTTGTCTAAGACAGCAAATACTCATCTCGGATCCATTGTGGCACCGTTGCCCTTGTGGTCGTGCTGCAAGTTGACGTCTGAGAGAGGAGAAAAAAACAAAAAAGGAGAAACTACTCATGGCAGTAATTTCAATGAAACAACTTCTTGAGGCTGGTGTACACTTCGGTCACCAAACTCGTCGCTGGAACCCTAAGATGGCTAAGTACATCTTCACTGAACGTAACGGAATCCACGTGATCGACTTGCAACAAACTGTAAAATATGCAGACCAAGCATACGACTTCATGCGTGATGCAGCTGCAAACGATGCAGTGATCTTGTTCGTAGGTACTAAGAAACAAGCTGCTGATGCTGTTGCTGAAGAAGCGGTTCGTTCAGGTCAATACTTCATCAACCACCGTTGGTTAGGTGGAACTCTTACTAACTGGGGAACAATCCAAAAACGTATCGCTCGTTTGAAAGAAATCAAACGCATGGAAGAAGATGGAACTTTCGAAGTTCTTCCTAAGAAAGAAGTTGCATTGTTGAACAAACAACGCGCTCGTCTTGAAAAATTCTTGGGCGGTATCGAAGACATGCCTCGTATCCCAGACGTAATGTACGTTGTGGATCCACATAAAGAACAAATCGCTGTTAAAGAAGCTAAGAAATTGGGTATCCCAGTTGTAGCGATGGTCGACACAAACACTGACCCAGATGATATCGATGTTATCATCCCAGCGAACGATGACGCTATCCGCGCTGTTAAATTGATCACTGCGAAAATGGCTGACGCTGTTATCGAAGGACGTCAAGGTGAAGACAGTGTTGCTACAGTAGAAGCTGAATTGGCAGCTACTGAAGGTCAAGCTGATTCAATCGAAGAAATCGTTGAAGTTGTAGAAGGCGACAACGCTTAATTTCATTCAATAAGTAACGAACCTAAGAGGGCAGGGCTCAGCCCGACCCTCTTCTTTTATTAAAAAAATATAGGAGAACAAAAATGGCAGAAATTACAGCTAAGCTTGTAAAAGAATTGCGTGAAAAATCTGGTGCTGGTGTCATGGACGCTAAAAAAGCATTGGTTGAAGTGGAAGGCGATATCGAAAAAGCGATCGAATTGCTTCGCGAAAAAGGTATGGCTAAAGCAGCTAAGAAAGCTGACCGTGTTGCCGCTGAAGGTTTGACTGGTGTTTATGTAGACGGTAACGTTGCAGCAGTTGTTGAAGTGAACGCTGAAACTGACTTTGTTGCGAAAAACGCTCAATTCGTTGAATTGGTAAACGCAACAGCGAAAGTGATCGCTGAAGGTAAACCAGCTAGCAATGAAGAAGCTCTTGCTTTGACAATGCCTTCAGGTGAAACTCTTGAAGCTGCATATGTATCTGCAACAGCTACAATCGGTGAAAAGATTTCATTCCGTCGTTTTGCTTTGCTTGAAAAAACAGATGCACAACACTTCGGTGCTTACCAACACAACGGTGGACGTATCGGTGTTATCTCTGTGATCGAAGGTGGAGACGAAGCACTTGCTAAACAAATCTCAATGCACATCGCTGCAATGAAACCAACTGTTCTTTCATACAAAGAATTGGATGAGCAATTCGTGAAAGACGAATTAGCACAATTGAACCACGTCATCGACCAAGATAACGAAAGCCGTGCAATGGTTGGTAAACCAGCTCTTCCACACTTGAAGTATGGTTCTAAAGCTCAATTGACTGACGAAGTTGTCGCTCAAGCTGAAGAAGATATCAAAGCTGAATTGGCAGCTGAAGGTAAACCAGAAAAAATCTGGGACAAAATCATCCCTGGTAAAATGGATCGTTTCATGCTTGACAACACTAAAGTTGACCAAGCCTACACTCTTCTTGCACAAGTTTACATCATGGATGACAGCAAGACAGTGGAAGCTTACCTTGAATCAGTAAATGCTTCAGTAGTTGAGTTTGCTCGCTTTGAAGTTGGTGAAGGTATCGAAAAAGCAGCTAACGACTTTGAATCAGAAGTTGCAGCTACAATGGCAGCGGCTCTTAACAACTAAGAATACAAAAAAAGAGGTTTCGATGGGAACCTCTTTTTTTGTAAGATAAAGTCATCTAAATAACTTTCCTTAGGTGAGTACGGACGTCAGCGAACTTCAAAGAAGTTCCATGACTAATTAAGATACAAAGGGCGTCTGCGGATAAAGTCAAAATAGGAAGTTTAACGAAGAATCTTTAGATTCTAGGAAAACTTATCTTTTTGACACAATCCGCCGCCCGTGTTCAATTAGTTTTGGACCCATTCGCTTTTCAAATTTTAGGCTCATGCTAAAACAGTTCCCCGAACTGTTTTACTTCCAAAACTCCCGAGTGCTAGAAACATGATTGTTTCTAGCACTTTTCTCACAGCGGAAAGTTTTAGTAGATGACTGAGTAATTCTAATAAATAAATTTTTTTGTTTTATAGAATTTATTAGATTTGTAAAAAAACAGTTTGTCTATACTCTTAGAGGAACGGGAACCTCTTTTTTGTAAGTAAAAACTGAAGCCGATGCTTCAGTCTTTTGCTTAATGTGCGAAGGTATCGATTCCTAAGATCAGGGACAGGGTTCCCATGATGAGGCCGGCTAGGATCACTCCGAGGATGACTGCGAGGCTACTGCGTTTGAAGTCCCAGTCAAGGATAGAAGCTGCAAGGGCACCAGTCCAGGCACCAGTTCCCGGAAGAGGAATTCCCACAAAGAGCAATAAGGCCCAGAAGATTCCCTTGTCTCCTGCAGCTTTTTCTAATTTCTGTCCGCCTCTATGGCCCTTATTGAGACACCAGCTAAAAAAGCCTCCGATAATTGGTTTTTTTGCCCCCCAAGTAAGAATATGGCGGGCGAAAAAGAAGATCAGAGGGACAGGGAGAAGATTTCCGATCACTCCGATCAAGAGCGCTGTCCATAAGGGAATGCCATTTGCAATGGCAAAAGGGATGGCCCCGCGCAATTCAACAAGGGGAACCATGGAGATCAGGAAGGTAAAGATATATTTCATTGGTCAAGCCTTTCGATTAGTCTTCTTCATTCTATCGTATCTTTTCTCAATTGACAACTATGATATTTTTAAATCTTTTATCTTGACTTTCTGAATGAGGAAGCATATAATAAAGATATAGTTAATTAGAATCATTATAAAAAAGGAGAAACGATATGACAACTATGAAACATGAAGCAGCTACTGATGTAGCAACTTTTGCACCTTCTAATAAAGAAACTCTTCCAGAAACAAAAGCCCTCTTGAACCAAGTCGTAGCAGATCTCTACGTCGCTCACATTGCCCTTCACCAAGTACACTGGTACATGCGTGGACGTGGCTTTATGGTCTGGCATCCAAAAATGGACGAATACATGGACAGCTTGGATGCAACCTTGGATGAAGTGAGTGAACGCTTGATCACTCTTGGTGGTGCGCCATATTCTAGCATGACTGAATTTTTGGAACACAGCAATATTGAAGAACGCCGTGGAACATTTACGAAAAATGTAGAAGAAAGCTTGACACGTGTTCTTGAAATCTTCCATTACCTCGATGGCCTTTACCAAAAAGCTTTGGATGTTACAGATGCTGAAGGGGACGATGTAACCAACGATATCTTTGTTGGGGCTAAAGCAGAACTTGAAAAGAACATTTGGATGGTGGCTGCTGAACTTGGTCAAGAACCAGGATTATAAGATCAAAAAAAATAATAGAAGCCAACGGCTTCTATTTCAGACTGAAGACAAAGTCTTCTTAGAAACTTTCCTTAGGTGAGTACGGACGTCAGCGAACTTCTACGAAGTTCCATGACTAATTATTGAGCCTAAGGTCTCAATAATTCCGAGTGCCTGAAACTATTCAGTTTCAGGCACTTTTCTCACGGCGGAAAGTTTCAGTAGATGATTGAATAATTCTAACGAATAAATTTTTTTATATTATAGAATTTATTAGATTTGTAAAAAAGAACAGTTTGTCTATGCTCTCAATAGAAGCCATTGGCTTCTATTTTTTTGGTTCGTAGGAGATTTCCACTAATTAAAGGAATTCTTAATCTAACTATAGTTGGAGCGAAATCGAGGCCTATCGCTCCTATTTTTTTGGTATAGTTAATATGTGATTTTCTATAAGCGTTCGCAGGCATAAGAAAGCGCTTACAATTTTAATAGTTAATCCTAAGAGGAGGTTTTTATGGGAAAGTCTTTTTTTGAAAAGCGTCCTGTTTTTAGTATTCGTAAGCTCTCAGTTGGAGCTTGTTCTGTTGTGATTGGGATTTCTGCCTTGGGTCTTTCAAGGGTCCATGCGGAAGAAAAGCCAGCCCTCGAAAGTGAACCGACTTCGATTGAGACACCAAGTGTTGTGACGGAAAATTCAGAAGCGGAAGTTCCTGAAGCTGGTGCAAGGGTTTCAGAAGCTCCAGCTGTCATCACCCCTACCAGAGTTGAGGAAAAGCCAGCGCCTCAAGGCGAAGGCCAGCCCGTTTCAGCTTCATCTGAGCGTGCTACAGGAACGGAAGAAACAGCAGCTCCAGATCAAAATCGTGTAGCGGAGGATATTGTGCAAGATCGAGAACGTGATTTTAATAAAGATTGGTATTTTAAATTAAATGCGGCTCCTGGTGCAGAAGGGCGTCAAGTGGATGTCAAGGATTGGAAAAAATTAGATCTTCCTCATGACTGGTCTATTTTCTTTGATTTTGATCACAACTCTCCTGCTCAAAATGAAGGGGGGCAATTAAACGGTGGGGATGCTTGGTATCGTAAGACCTTCCGTTTGGACGACAAGGATCTAGATAAGAAGGTCCGCTTGGAATTTGGCGGGGTTTATATGGATTCCAAAGTCTATGTAAACGGACAATTCGTCGGTCATTATCCAAATGGCTACAATGCCTTTTCTTATGATATTACTCCTTATTTGAATGCGGATGGAAGTGAAAATACCATCGCCGTTCATGTGGTCAATCAACAACCAAGTAGCCGTTGGTATTCTGGAAGCGGGATTTACCGGGATGTTAAGCTGAGTGTGACGGACAAGGTTCATTTAGCGCAGTATGGGACTACGATTACGACCCCTCAGTTGGAAAAACAGCAAAATGGGGCAGTAGATACAGTGGTGAAGAGCCGCATTGTCAACCAGGATGATCAAGCCCATAGTATTTATGCGGAATATGAAATTGTCGATCAAAATGGCCAAGTGGTGAGCGAAAAAACGCGCAGTGAAGCACAAGCTGTTCTAGCAGGTCAAGCGATCAACCTTTCTCAAACCTTGCATGTTGAAAAACCAACCCTCTGGGATGTGAAAACGGATCATCCAGCTCTCTATACCTTGTATACGCGGGTTTATCGGGATTCGCAGTTGGTCGATGTGCAAAAGGAACGCTTTGGTTATCGCTATCTGAACTGGACGCCAGAAGGTGGCTTCTTCCTCAATGGGGTGGCGACGAAATTCCACGGGGTATCTCTTCACCATGACCACGGGGCTCTTGGAACTGAGGAAAATTACAAGGCTGAATACCGCCGTCTCAAACAGATGAAGGACATGGGAGTCAATGCGATTCGGACGACCCACAACCCAGCCAGTGAACAAACCTTAAACATTGCGGCTGAGTTGGGCTTGATGGTCCAAGAAGAAGCTTTTGATACCTGGTATGGTGGCAAGAAGCAATACGATTACGGTCGTTTCTTTGAAAAAGATGCCACTCACCCAGAAGCTCGTAAGGGGGATACTTGGTCCGATTACGATCTACGGACCATGGTAGAGCGGGACAAGAACAATCCAGCCATTGTCATGTGGTCAATCGGTAACGAAGTCGGTGAAGCAGATGGTTCAGACAAATCTGTCGCAACTGTTCGTCGGTTAGTCAAGACCATCAAGGACGTGGATGCAACCCGCTATGTCACCATGGGAGCTGATAAATTCCGCTTTGGTGATGGATCAGGAGGCCATGAAAAGGTAGCAGCAGAGCTTGATGCGGTTGGTTTCAACTATTCAGAGGCCAACTATGAAAGCTTATGGGCGAAACATCCAAACTGGCTCATTTATGGCTCAGAAACCTCTTCTGCAACGCGGACACGGGGCTCTTACTACCACCCTGAAAGAGAATGGGTCGGCAGCAACCAAGAAGACCGCCATTATGAACAATCAGACTACGGCAATGACCGGGTTGGTTGGGGTCGGACAGCGACTGCCTCTTGGACCTTTGACCGTGATCATGCCGGCTATGCAGGACAATTTATCTGGACAGGTACGGACTATATCGGTGAGCCAACACCATGGCACAACCAAAATGATACACCTGTGAAAAGTTCTTATTTCGGTATTGTCGATACGGCAGGTCTTCCAAAGAATGATTTTTACCTCTACCAAAGCCAATGGGTATCGGCTGAGAAACATCCGATGGTCCATCTCTTGCCGCATTGGAACTGGGACAATCCAGAATTAGCCAATCGTGTCATGGATGAAGAAGGACGGATTCCTGTTCGGACCTTCTCCAATGCCCACAGTGTGGAATTGATTGTCAATGGGGAATCACAAGGAGTGAAGACCTTTACCAAGAAGACCACAGCTGATGGCCGGACTTACCAAGAAGGGGCAAATCCGGATGAACTTTATCTAGAGTGGTTGGTCCCTTATGTACCAGGTAAAGTGGAAGCTATTGCGCGCAACGAAGCAGGAGAAGTGATCGCGAAAGATCAAGTCGAAACAGCCGGCAAGCCTGCGGGTGTCCGTTTGTTGAAAGAAGAACACGCGATCGCAGCGGACGGTAAGGATTTGACCTATATTACCTATGAAATCGTCGATGAAGCAGGTCGTGTGGTCCCAACTGCCAATAATTTGGTGCATTTCCATTTGCATGGACAAGGCCAAATTGTCGGTGTCGATAATGGGGAGCAAGCCAGCCGTGAACGCTACAAAGCGCAGGAAGATGGCACATGGCAACGCAGAGCCTTCAATGGCAAAGGGGTTGTCATTGTCAAATCAACGGAGCAAGCAGGTGCCTTTACTCTGTATGCAGACTCAGATCGCTTGCAATCAGACCAAGTCAGCCTCTTTACAGGTAAGAAGGACCAAGCAGAACGCACTGTATTAGGTGTGGAACCTGTTCGACAAAGTGCTTATCTAGGAGAAAAACCAACCTTACCAAGTAAGGTCAATGTGGTCTATAGTGATGGCAAGGCCCAAGAAGAAGCCGTTGAATGGGACGCGGCAGACTATAGTCGTGCTGGCCAAGTCCGTGTGACAGGTCATGTTCAAGGACGCACGGTCGAAGCTCTGGTCGATGTGATCGGCGTGGAACAAGTCCTTCCAGTCATCAAACAAATCCCACAGGGAGCAGATCTAGCAGCAGTGGATAAGGCTGTGCAATTAGTCTTCACCGATGGGACCACTGCCCACTATGAGGTCGATCAATGGACCTTGGAAGCTGGTCAAGAAAATCAGTTGTCCACACCAGGAGCACGCTTGAAAGCGACAGGACTCCTAGGCAATGGGGAAACCGTCCAAGCGACACTAGTGGTTGCAGGAGGAGATGTAGCCAAGGCTAAGAAACCAACGGTTCAGCTAGATGGAGTAGTTCTTCCAAAATTTGGTAGTGGCAACCATACCATTTTCCGTTCCCTCGCTTATGGTCAAGAGCCAGGTCAAGTCACAGCAAGTGCAGAAAATGCCCAAGTGACGGTCCTCCAAGCTAACCGTGAAAATGGTTTGAAAGCTCAAATCTTTGTAACTGCTCAGGATACGGGAGCTGTACAGACCTATGTGGTCCAATTCCAAGAAGAAAGTCCACAGATTGAGCGCCTAGAATTGCGTCTGCCAGAAGGACAGGAACTCAAGGAAGACCAAACGGTACCACTTGAAGTCATTGCCCATTACCAAGATGGTAGCCAGGCAAGTCTCAAAGCAGATCAAATCGATGTGAAGACAAGATCTGGTAGCCAAGGAAAAGCCGTCGCAACCAATAAAGGTTTGGAATTGCGGGAAGCAGGATTGGTTCATTTAGAAGCTAGCTTCCAAGGAAAAACAGGGGAATTAACCTTTACCATCACGCCAAATCCAGAAGAAAAAACGGTTGTGAAGGTGCGTCCTGTACGAATCAGCACCGATCGAAATGTTTTGCCAGCTCTTCCAGAGACCGTCTTGGTCGAGTATGACAAGGGATTCCCTAAAGAAAAACGCGTGACCTGGGATGCTGTGACCGCAGATCAAGTCAAGGATTACCATAGCTTTACAGTCACAGGTCATGTAGAGGGTGTGGAAAAAGAAGCCCAAGCTCAAGTGACGGTTGAAGGCATTATCGCTGTAGAAGAAGTCAGCACCACCACTCCAGTCGGAGAAAAACCAGCTCTTCCAGAAAGCGTGCGGACCTATCACTCTAATGGTAAGACCTATACAGCTAAGGTGGCCTGGGATGCGATCGATCCGCAACTCTTGGCCAAAGAAGGAGAAGTTGTCCTAGCCGGTCGTGTAGAAGGAACGGATCTTCCAACACGTCTTCATATTCGTGTTTCCGCAAACACAGTCAAGGGGGCCAATGTAGCAGAGCAATGGACAGGATCAGTCTTGCCACTCGCTTTTGCAAGTGACTCTAACGATGCGGATCCAGTTGCTAAGGTCAATGATAAGGTCATCTCCTTTACCGATGCTCCAGCTAACCGTTGGACCAACTGGGGCCGTGACAATGCGGAAGATTCTGTTGGTATCTTGTTTGGGGATTCTGGTATCTTGACCAAGCGAGCAGTGGACAACCTCCATGTTGGTTTCCATGAAGACCACGGCGTTGGGGCTCCAAGTGAGTATGTGATTGAGTACTATACAGGGGAACAAATCCCAACTGTTCCAAGCAATCCAAATCGCGTCAAAGACGAAACAGACCATCCATTTAACAATCCAGCCAACTGGAAAGAAGTCAGCAACCTAACCGTTGAAGAACCGGTAGCAGCTGGCAAGATGAATCATTTCAGTTTTGATAAAGTCGACACCTATGCTGTTCGTATTCGCATGAAGACACCAGAAGGCAAACGTGGAAGCTCTATTTCAGAGATTCAGGTATTTGCCAATAAGGTTGCGGCAGAAGAAAAGAGCCAGTTGACCATTCGCGTCAATGGCGATGTATTGCCAGGTGTCAACCCAAGTGTGACCGATTACTACATCGATGCGCGTGATCGAGCTTATCCACAGGTGGAAGCGACAGCTAGCCATCACGGTCTTGCAACGGTTGTGCCAAGCGTCCATGAAGGTGAGCCAATCCGTGTCATCCATAAAGCGGAAGATGGTACCATCTTACAAGAATACCATCTCCATCTCACAAGCGATGCAGAAAAACTGAAACAAGCTGTTCCAGTAGCAGTAGAAGCAGGCAGACGTTTTGTGAAAGCCGGTCAAGATCTAGTTCTACCATCTACAGTAGGTGTCTACTTTAAAGGGGACACAGGTTATGAACGCAAGGAACTGACGGTGGACTGGCAGGCTATCCCAGCTGATGCACTTTCTCATGAAGGCAGCTTCACGTTAGAAGGAAAAGTCCTCGGCTATGATCTGACAGCTCAGCTGACCGTTCGGGTGTCAGAAAAGACAGGAGAAATCCTCTCTGTGAACCGTGACTACAATGCAGAGGATAGCAGGGCATTTGCCAGTGAAACCAATGATCTCGATCCAAACCAAATCGACTATATCGATTACATCAACGATGGTGGCTACAACGAGTACTATCGCTGGACCAACTGGAAGAGAGAACCGGATCAAACTGAAGTATTTGCTGGTCTTATCTTCAAGAAAAATGGTCAAGTAACAGAGCGTTTGGTCAATAAAGTAGCGGTCGACTTCTTTGCAGATCAGGAAACAGGTCTGCCAACGAAAACTGTTCTTGAACGCTACATTGGTCCAGACTTTGATGTTCCGGATGATTATGGCAATCTGAAGAATCTTCCAGATCATCCATTTAACCAGGCCTCTAACTGGGAAGAAATTCCTTATAGCTTGGATTATGACTTTGAACCGGGCTATATCTCCAACCTTAGCTTCAATGAAACAAGAACCAAAGCGATCCGCTTAAGAATGGTTCGAAATGAGAATCTAAAAGGGATTGGAATTATTGAACTGAGTGCCTATGCACCAACGGAAGAAGCTCGGGCAACAACTGATGTCACCATCCAAGTGAATGGTAAAGACCTAGAAGGTTTTAAACCAGATGTGACAGATTATCATCTAGAGTATGAGGGAGACCGTCCAATCGTTTCCGCACAAGGCAAGAATGGAACAGCCGTTACGGTCGTGGATGCTAAAAGCGCCAATGCTCCTGTTCTTGTCAAGGTTGTCTCAGAAGATGGCAAGGTCGAAAAAGTATATCAACTTTCTCTCTCCGCAAAAGCACCTACAGGCTCAGCCATTCCTGAAGAAGGAGTTAAGAATCTGGTTCATACCAAGCCAGAGTTGGTGATTGAGCCAGAAGAGATGGACTTTGAACGCTTAGAACGTCCAAATGCGGATCTTCCAAAAGGTGAGAAACGTGTGGTTCAAGAAGGTCAAAAAGGCCGCAAATTGCGCTTGGTGGAAGTTTCTCAAGAAAATGGTGTGGAAAGCCGGAAGGAACTAGATGCCTTTGTAGAACTAGATCCAGTGGCAGAAATCACAGAGGTGGGCACGAAAGAAGTACTTCCAGATACTCCACAACCAGAGCCACAGCCGCAACCGCAACCAGAGCCACAACCACAACCACAACCACAACCAGAACCACAACCGCTTCCGAACCTAGAGCGCCCTCATGTTTCAGAAGGACCAGTAGCTATCGCAACTCCTCAAGCATCTCTTGAGGTCAAAGCGGTGCGCCAGGAAGGGATAGATGCAGCAGGGAAGGAAGTCGAGAAAGAAACTCAAACACCAGCAGTTTCAGCTGCTCCAGTTTCCGAAGGTAGATTACCAAATACAGGAACGGAAGAAAGCGTCGCAAGCCTCGTTGCTGGAATCCTAGCGGCAGGCCTTGCCAGTGCTGTGCTGGACGATCAGAAAAAAAGAGCCAATAAGGCCAAGTAAAACAGCTAGAGAAACTAGCAAAAAACGGTGAAAAGTTCACAGGTAAAAAGAAGGAGGATGGGGAAGCCCCACCCTCTTTACCTGGTGACATAAAGGAATGGAATATGGGAAAAAGATTAGTTGATCAGAGAAATCGATTTGGCATTCGTAAACTCTCGGTAGGCGTCTGCTCGGTAGTCGTAGCGACTTGTTTTTTAGGAGCTACTACCAGTTACGCAGAGGAACAAGCTGAGAATAGTGAACCGCGTGAAGAACGGGTTGAAACGAGCGATGCAGGAGATCAAGGAAAGGAGGAGAAAACTGTGAACGAGCACCAAGAAGAATCAGAACAGCCCTCAGCAGTTACTAGCGAGAAAGAAAATCGCACAGCCAGCCAAGGGACAGAAGCCACTCAACCAGCCACTTCTCTAGATGAGGAGACTGAGATTGCGGATTACGGACCACTTCCAAGCAAGGCTCAGATGCAATACCACCGCGAAGAACTAGCGGCTTTCATCCACTTTGGGATGAATACTTACTACGATCGTGAGTGGGGAGATGGGCAAGAAGATCCTTATTATTTCTATCCAGAGCATCTGGATACCGATCAGTGGATCAAAACCCTGAAGGATGCAGGCTTTAAACGGACGATCATGGTCGTCAAGCACCACGATGGCTTCCTCTTGTACCCATCCAAATACACTGACCATACCATTGCCAAAAGTGGTTGGAAAGATGGAAAAGGCGATGTTCTAGCCGAGGTTTCTGCTTCTGCCAGCAAGTATGACATGGACATGGGGGTCTATCTCTCACCTTGGGATGCTCACAGCCCTCTCTACCATATGGATACAGAGGACCAATACAATGAATACTACCTCAACCAGCTCAAAGAAATCCTTGAAGATCCTAAATATGGAAACAAAGGCAAGTTCGTAGAAGTCTGGATGGATGGTGCGCGTGGCGATGGGGCTCAAAAGGTCACCTATACCTTTGACAAGTGGTTTGAAGCCATTCGCAAGGCCCAAGGGGATATAGCTATCTTCTCAGCTGAGCCGACCAATGTTCGTTGGATTGGAAATGAAAAGGGGATTGCCGGAGATCCGGTTTGGCAAAAGGTTAATCCAGATAAGATCCGCAACAATCCATCTAATAGCTACCTCAATCACGGGGATCCGGAAGGGAAGCAATACTCAGTGGGAGAAGCCGATGTTTCTATTCGCTCAGGCTGGTTCTACCATGACAACCAAGAGCCTAAGTCCTTGCGCGAATTGATGGACATTTACTTCAAATCGGTCGGCCGTGGCACCCCGCTTCTGCTTAATATTCCACCCAATCAAGACGGAAAATTTGCGGAGGCCGATGTGGCCCGTTTGAAAGAATTCCGCCAGACCTTGGACCAACTCTACAGTGTGAACTATGCGGCAGGAGCTTTGGTAGAAGCTGACTCGACACGGCGCAATCCTCTCTACAAGGCCAGCCATTTGACAGATGGCGATGAAAAGACCAGTTGGGCACCTGCAGATGAT
The DNA here is from genome assembly GCF_019929185.1 of Streptococcus parasanguinis. Lineage (GTDB taxonomy): Bacteria > Bacillota > Bacilli > Lactobacillales > Streptococcaceae > Streptococcus > Streptococcus parasanguinis_O. The sequence goes on along the minus strand of NZ_JAHZPC010000006.1, from coordinate 39,281 downwards.
GCCAAAACCGGCTCTTTTGTCCTTGATCTTGGAAAAGAGCAACACTTTGATGTGGTAGAGCTCAAAGAAACCATCGAGAAAGGCCAACGGATTTCTGGCTTCACCATTGATGTGGCAGTGAATGGGCAATGGGTTCCTTATGGAGCTGGCTCAACTGTGGGATACCGCCGATTAATCAAAGGGCAACCAGTTGATAGTCGCTATATTCGGGTGTCCATCACTGATGCCCAAGCCACTCCAATCTTGAACGGTGTCTCTGTCTATAAGACACCAGCCAGCATTGAAGAAACCGATGGCTATCCGCTTGGTTTGACTTATCATTCCGACCGGACAGCAGAGCGGTCCAATGGCCAGTGGAATGAAGAGGGAGAAGGCGTTCGAGGCACCTCTATGTGGACCAAAGAAAAGGGAGCTTCGGTGACCTATCAATTTGAAGGCACCAAGGCCTATGTCGTCGCAACTGTCGACCCTGGTCATGGGGAAATGGATGTCTATGTCGATGGCCAAAAGCTAGCGACCGTCAATACCCAAAGTCCAAGCCGCAAACGCAGCCAAAAGGTCTATGAAACATCGGATTTGGCAGCAGGATCTCACACCTTGACCTTGGTCAATAGCAAGGGAGATGCGATCGCAACGGAAGGGATTTATGCCCTCAATAACCAAGAAAAGGGTCTCTTTGAGTTTGCTCAGCCAACCCTAGCTGTTAAAAAAGGCGACCCAGCGCAAGTCGTCGTCAAGAGAAAAGGTGGCTCTAAAGGAAGTGCCAGTCTGAAATTGATCACAGAGCCGGGAACAGGGGTTCATGGTAAGGTCTACAAAGATACCAACGTCACCCTTGAGTTCGCAGATGGAGAGACGGAAAAAACAGTCCAAGTTCCAACCCTTGATTTTGCAGGGAAAGCGACCGATGTCTATGACTTTAAGGTCAAATTGTTGCATCCGGATCAAGGAAGCCTGGTCGGCTTTATTCCAGAACTGACAGTCCAAGTGATGAATGAAGACCAGTTGCCAGAAAATCGCAAAGAAGTGGATGACCAAGATCCAAAACTGCACTATAGCCAAGGCTGGCATCATGAGACAGACAACAAAGACTTCTCAAATGGCACAGAATCTTGGTCCAGCTTTAACCAAGTGACCGATGAGGAAGGCAAGAAACACATTGAAGTGACCATTACCTTTAAGGGCACAGGCGTGGAGGTCCGAGGAGTGGTTGATCCAAGTCATGGTCTCTACAGCGTCACTTTGGATGGGAAAGAAATGGCCTTCGAAGAAGGGCGTGGCCATGATTATGAGATCGACGGCGATCATTATTTCAGTGGCTACGGAGATCAACGCAAGCTCGACCAGAGTTTGGTCAATCTGCAAGGCCTAGCAAAAGGCTACCACCAGCTACGCTTGCATCTGGATCCAGCCCTCAATGACCCTCAGTCATCCAGAGCCATCCAGGTAGATCAATTTATCCTATCAGGGAAAGATAGCCAGTTGCTCAGTCAAGAAGAGCTGCAACAGATCATCAGAGAAGGAGTAGAAAAGATCAAGGCTACTTCTCTCGATCGCTTGAAAGCAGATCTCAAACCGACGGTTCAAGGACAATTGACGGACTTGACTCAGTTGTTGGATCAAGAGCGGCCAGATTTGGTTGCTGCAGCTAATCAAGTCGAAGCCCTTGAAACCATCTTAGAAGATGCTCACAATTATGAACCCCTGACGCAGACACGGCCAGAAGAAGGTATTCGGGATTTGATTCTTGAAAAGCCAGAACTTCTCATCGAAGCGGAGGAGATTCCATTTGAGAGTCAAACACGTGAGAACAAGGACTTGGCCAAGGGCGAAAGCCGGATCCTTCAAGCAGGAAAGGTCGGACGCCGGTTGAAATTGATCGAGGTTCGACAAGAAGAAGGCAAAGAAATTCGGACAGAAGTCGATGCCTTTGTCGAAGTGGAGGCCCAGGACCAGATCACAGAAGTCGGAACGAAGGAAGCGGAAAAAAGTCCGTTGATAGCTGATATGCCGACTCCAACCACTCCTGTCACCCCAAGTAAGGTGCAACCAGAAGTTATGACTCTTTCTCAAGCTGAAGACAAAAAAGAAAAAGGAAGACCTGTTCTCTTGCAACCGAAAACCCCAGAAGCAGTTTCTGTTTTGACTTCAGACCATCCGGAAAAAGAAGTGGTTGAAAGTCCTTCTCTACAATCGGAAGGAAAACTACCTCAAACCGGTACAAAAGAAGGTGGTTTCTTTGCTTGGTTAGGCCTTCTTGGTCTAGGTTTCTTGGGCGGAGGCGCCAAATTCGCTCGTCGCAAAGAGTAGCTCCTTCTTCGCATAAGAGGTTAGTTCTCACTAGCCTCTTTTTTTTGCCTTCTTAAGAGATTCCTATTTCCATAGAGTCTTTGCTTTATTTACAGCCGTAAAAATTGTATAATAGTCAAATAAGGTCAATGATGAGAAGGAACACTCCAAGGCCATTTTTTATGGGCCAAAGAGCAGAGCATCCATCTAGAAAAAAACAAGCCAGAAAGGAGCATCATGGCAAATAAGAACACATCTGATAGCATCGAAGCTTATATTAAGGCCTTGCTGGCTCAAGCTGGCATGGCAGAGCTCAAAAGAAGTGAGTTAGCCGATGTCTTTCAGGTCGTACCCAGTCAGATTAACTATGTCATTAAGACCCGTTTTACCGAGAGTCGAGGCTATATTGTAGAGAGCAAACGCGGTGGGGGTGGCTATATCCGCATTGGCAAGGTCCAGTTTTCAGATCACCATCAGATGCTCCAAGACTTGGCAGCCAATATTGGAGAAACCATCAGCCAGCAGGTCTTCAATGATATCCTCCAGATGCTCTATGAAGAAAAATTATTGACAAGACGTGAAACGCAGCTCTTGCTTGCGACGACCTCCGATGAGGTCCTAGGTCGAGATGTTCTCATCCTACGAGCAACGATGCTGAAAAAAATCATTCAACAAGTAGATAGAAAAGGAAATACCGACTAGATGAACTATTCAACAGCACTGTTAGAAAGTATAGAAGCGGCCCAAATACTAGCAGGCCACTATCAGGGACATACCTTAGATACTTGGCATCTCCTGACGGCTATGGCCAATAATCCCTATAGCGTGGCAGGTTCTGTACTTAACGATTATCCTATGCAGATCGATGAGTTTCAGGATGCGGCGGAGCATATTACAGGCCAAGCTTTTCAAAGCGACAATCGGTATGAAATCTTCCCATTTTCTTATCGGATGGAAGCCATTATGAAGCACGCAAGAGAGATTGCCCAGGTCCTTCATGCCAAGACCTTGGGAACAGAGCATGTGCTCCTCTCTCTTCTAGCAGACCGTGGGACCTTGGCGAGCCAAGTCATGGAGTTTGCCGGCTTTGCCTTTACAGAGCAAGACAAGGGAGTTCCTATTGCCTCCCTTCGCAAGAATTTAGAAGACAAGGCAGGCTGGGACAAGAATGATATCAAAGCCATCCGGAGCCTCTACCGGGCCCAAAACCCTAACCGCCAAACCATGGGAAATATGATGGGCATGCCCCCAAGCACCAGTGGAGGTCTTGAAGATTATACCCGTGATTTGACAGAAATGGCGCGTGCAGGCCAGCTTGAGCCTGTGATCGGCCGGGATGCAGAGATTTCACGCATGATCCAAATCCTCAGCCGCAAGACCAAGAACAATCCTGTATTGGTGGGAGAAGCAGGGGTCGGAAAAACCGCTCTTGCATTAGGTCTGGCTCAGCGTGTCGCTAGTGGCAATGTTCCAGCTGAAATCGCGCAAATGCGTGTTCTTGAATTGGATCTCATGAATGTCGTTGCAGGGACGCGCTTCCGTGGGGACTTCGAAGAACGGATGAACAATATCATCCAGGACATCGAAGAAGACGGTCACGTGATTCTCTTTATCGATGAACTGCATACCATTATGGGGTCAGGATCCGGTATTGATTCGACCTTAGACGCAGCCAATATTCTAAAACCAGCCCTGGCACGGGGAACCTTGCGTACAGTTGGGGCCACGACTCAAGATGAGTACCAAAAGCATATCGAAAAAGATGCAGCCCTTTCTCGGCGTTTTGCGAAAGTCACCATTGAAGAGCCAAGTGTTGCAGATAGCATCCAAATTCTCCAAGGCTTGAAAGAAACTTACCAGGACCACCATCATGTGACCATTACCGATGAAGCGATCGAAACAGCTGTCAAATATGCCCACCGCTATTTGACTAGCCGTCAATTGCCAGATTCAGCCATTGATCTCTTGGATGAAGCGGCAGCTACCGTACAAAACCGCGATTCCAACGGTCACGTAAAAGAAGAGTTGACCGCCTTGGATCGGGCCTTGATGGATGGCAAGTGGAAGAAAGCAGCCCAACTCCTAGAAGTAGAGGCCGCTCCCATTGTCTACAAAAAAGAAGTCACTGACCAAGATGTCTTGGTGACTTTGAGCCAATTATCTGGTATTCCAACTCAAAAACTGACTCAAACCGATGCCAAGAAGTACCTCAACTTAGAAACAGAATTGCACAAGCGCGTGATTGGTCAAGACCAAGCCGTTTCGAGTATCAGTCGGGCTATTCGACGCAATCAATCGGGGATCCGTAGCAATAAACGTCCGATCGGTTCTTTCATGTTCCTAGGACCTACCGGTGTCGGAAAAACAGAGCTAGCCAAAGCTTTGGCAGAAGTTCTGTTTGATGATGAATCGGCCCTCATCCGTTTTGATATGAGTGAGTACATGGAAAAATTCGCGGCCAGCCGCCTCAACGGTGCCCCTCCAGGCTATGTGGGCTACGAAGAAGGAGGCGAGTTGACCGAAAAGGTCCGCAACAAACCTTATTCCGTTCTCTTATTTGATGAGGTGGAAAAAGCCCACCCAGATATTTTCAATGTCCTTTTGCAGGTCTTGGATGACGGAGTCTTAACCGATAGCAAAGGCCGGAAGATTGATTTCTCCAATACCATTATCATCATGACCTCAAATCTGGGAGCAACAGCCCTTCGGGATGATAAGACAGTTGGCTTTGGTGCCAAAGATATTCGCTTTGACCAGGCCAATATGGAAAAACGCATGTTTGAAGAGTTGAAGAAGACCTATCGTCCAGAGTTTATCAACCGGATTGATGAAAAGGTGGTCTTCCATAGTCTCTCAAGCGAGGACATGCAGCAGGTGGTGAAAGTCATGGTCAAACCGCTCATCGCGACCTTGGCCGAACAAGGCATGACCCTCAAATTCCAGCCTTCAGCGCTCAAGTTGCTAGCAACCAAAGGCTACGATCCAGAAATGGGAGCTCGCCCACTGCGTCGTGTCTTGCAGACCGAAGTGGAAGATCAACTAGCAGAGCTATTGCTGAAAGGTCAAGCCCAAGAAGGGCAAACCATCAAGGTTGGAACGACAGCCGGAACGATCAAGTTCGAGATTGTCTAGGAGGACGTCATGACGCTTCAGCGATTAACCCGTATTTCGCTTTTGGCGGCCCTTTGTGTCGCTCTACGTCAGGCTTTTGCCCCTTTCCCAAATGTCCAACCTATTTCTGCTATCTTTTTTCTCTTGGTGATATTTGAAGGGTATAGCTTTGCTTTTCTTGTGATGATGATCACCATGTTTGTCTCTGCCTTTTTCCTGGGGATGAGCTTGATTGTGTTCTTTCAGATTGTCGCCTTTGGCTGTTTGATGCTCATTTGGCGCATCAGTTACAAGTGGTTGCCCTTTGTCCTTCAGATCCTTTTTGTGGGCCTACTGTCCTTTGCTTATGGGGTCTTGATCGATAGTGTTTATGCCTTGATATACCATATTCCTTGGTGGACCTATGCTTTGGTCAATGGTTTTAGTTTTAACCTTGCCCATGCTCTGTCGACGATCATTTTCTATCCCATTATTTATCAAATCTTTAGGAGATTTTATGTTGAAAAAAACCATTTCTAGCTTAATGACCTTACTTGCAGCTCTTCTTTTAGCGAGTTGCGCTTCGTCTCATAGCACAAACCATCAACCAACAGCTTCTAGCACAGAAGTTGCCAAGAAAAACGAAATTTCGATTACAATTAGCGTGACGCCAGAAGGTCAAAAAGCGCAATTGAAAACCTTGAAAGTAGCAGAAGAGAGCAACCTTATGAAAGTGCTCAAAGCCAACTACAAGATTGAAGAAAAAAATGGCATGATCACCTCGATTGACGGTCACAGCCAAGACGAAGCCAAAGGTCTTTACTGGATGTACAAGATCAATGGCGAGATGGCTCCAAAAGGTGCTGCTGAAACCACCGTTAAAAAAGGGGATAAGATCGAATTCTATCAAGAAGTGTATAAATAAGAAAAGCTGGACAGTTTGTCCGGCTTCAGATTATAGATAAAGTTATCTTAGAAACTTTCCTTAGGTGAGTACGGACGTCAGCGAACTTCGAAGAAGTTCCATGACTTAGTTTTGGACCTAAGGTTCCAAAACTACCGAGTGCTAGAAACAATAGTGTTTCTAGCACTTTTCTCACATCGGAAAGTTTCAGTAGATAATTGAGTAACCCTAACGAATAAAATAATTTTATCTTTATAGAAAGTATTAGATTTGTATAAAAGAACAGTGTGTCCGGCTTTTTTCTACTATGGCTTAGTAACTTATTTAAAACTTCTTTCAAATTAGAAAAATATTTGAGAAACTATTGACACCCTCATATAACAGTGTTACAATAATGTTACAAAATATTACAAATGTTACAAAAGAGGTTCTGTTATGAAAAACAAAAAAATCATTTCCCTAGCAGCGCTAGCTCTTACAGCTAGTCTTTTCCTAGGAGCTTGTGGTGGGAATAAAGAAGAAAAAACTTCAGAAGCAAGTAGTTCAAAGACCAGTCAGGTTAAACAAACAAGTTCTTCTTCTAAGAAAAAAGTGATCACTAGTAAAGATCCGATTGTCTCTTCATCCTCTGATAGCAAATCAGAAGAAAGTCATACCGTTGGTAGCAAAAATAACCAAGCTGCAGCTAGTCAAACACCAGCTCCAGCTAAAGAAGCGACACCAGCAGCACCCGTAACAAAAGAAACAAAAGAAGTAGCCACTCCAGCAACACCAGCAAAAGCAAAATTGCCAAGTCTAGAAGACGGTCATGCCCATGCTAAGAAGCAAGCTTCTGCTACTGAGAATGCCCAATACAAGGGAGTCTATTCTGTAGCAGCAGGGGATTTCTCTGCAGCAGCTGGGAATTGGTCTGACAAACGCGACACTGGAGTCACTATTGGCCAAGGTGGTCAAGTGACCATCCAACTTCCTGGGGGCCAACCCGTAGCCTATGGTATCAGCGCTTATAACTATACCTTGGATGATGGTCATTACCATGCTAATCTCTCAGCAGGCGATGGGTCTGCGGCGACTCTAGATATCGTAGTTGGAAAAGATGGCTCTGTATCTAGTGTGACGGTTCTTAAAGACGGTGTCAGCCACTCCCTCACTCGTGAATAAAATTCGAAAGATTTGAAAAGAAAATCTTATCTTTTCAAATCTTTTTTTGCTGTTTTGAAGAAAAATATATTTTTTTATAAAAAGGTGTTGACATCCAGAAAATATAGTTTATAATAAAAACATAAAGAAAATCTATTTATAAAAAAATATAAAAAGGAGTTCATATGAAAAAAGAAAGAATTGCCCTGGTATTTGGAACCTTTGCTCCTCTTCATCAAGGGCATATTGACCTGATCCAACGGGCCAAGCGTCAGTGTGATCGTGTTCGTGTCATCGTATCTGGTTATGAAGGGGACCGTGGCGAAGAAGTGGGCTTGACCTTACAAAAACGCTTCCGCTATATCCGTGAAGCCTTCTCAGATGATGAATTGACCCAAGTCTATAAGCTAGATGAGACAGAACTTCCTCGTTATCCCTTGGGTTGGGAACCTTGGTTACAAACAGCCCTTGATACCATCCAGTATCGAACAGAGACAGAAGAGTTGATCTTTTATGTGGGGGAGAAAGCCTACAAGGAAGAGTTGGAAGCGAGAGGGTTTGAAGTCCACTTAGAGGAACGTCGCTTTGGAATCTCTGCTACCATGATCCGGGAAAATCCAAGCAAATACTGGAAATACATCGCCCAGCCCTTCCGTCGTCAGTTCACAAAAAAAGTCTTGATCATGGGGAGCGCCAGCAACGGGAAAACGACCCTTGCAAAGGATTTAGCCCGCTTTTACGATGCACCTGTTAGTCTTGAGTATGCCCGTGAATACCAGATCAAGAACAATGTTCGGGATGATGAACTCACACCAAAAGATTACTATTACCTCCTCTTAGGACAGTATGATCAAACCTCTAAGCTCATCGATAGTAGTGCCAATCGAGGCCTGGTCATCGCAGATACCAATTCCCTGGTGACCAAAGGTTACTACGACTATTACATGGAAGTCGAAGGCCAGGATACCAGCATGACCGATACCTTTGACAACCTATTTGTTAGTATTTTGTCTAAAGAAAAATGGGATTTGATCCTCTTTGTTCAGCCGATCGGCTCTTATGTCAATGATGGTTTCCGAGACATGACCATGGCTGATGAAGAGATCCGCACCAGCTTTTCAAATTACCTAGACCAATTGCGCCAGCAATACCTAGGAAACATTCCGACCACTTTCCTCGCATCAGACTACCTCGGCAACTATGAAGAAGCCAAGAAGGTTATTGATGCCATCTACCAAGCCGACTAAGGAGCAGCTTATGAATCATCTAATGAAGAACCTCACTGAAAAATTCACAACCTTTATCCAAGACTTTACAAATGTCCACCGAGAAGCGAAAAAGCAAGGCTTTGTCAATATTATGAAACTCCTCTGGAAGGACCTTTTTATGGGACGGACAGCTTTTCAATGGATCTATCTCCTTCTTCTTTCTAGCGTTCCTTTTGTATTAGAGTTCATGACTCAAATACAATATTTCATCAAGGTCCTTTTCCATTCTAATGGTTCTTTTTCTATAGATTGGACAAATTTAATAGGACAACATGATTGGCTGGGATTGTTTGCCTCTTGGACAGGAATTGTCTGTGTCATTCTTGTTGCAGAAGGGCGAGCTAGCAACTACCTTTTTGGAGCAGTAAATTCAGCCATCTACCTCGTTTTAGCCCTCAATAAAAACTTCTATGGGGAAGTCCTGACAACTCTTTATTTCTTCATCATGCAACCGATCGGTCTCTATGTCTGGCTCTCCAATCGGATCAACGATCAAGGAAAGGTCGAAGAATCTCATTTTGAAGCCAAGAAATTGACCTTGATCGAGTGGATGCGCTACTTGGCCTTGAGTGCCGTGATCTGGATTGGTATGGGCTTTGCTTATCAGAGCATCCATAGTGCTCGTCCTTTCCGTGATAGTATCACCGATGCGACCAATGGGGTCGGCCAGCTCCTCATGACCCGCCTTTATCGGGAACAATGGATCTTCTGGATTGCGACCAACGTCTTTAGTATCTACCTCTGGTGGGATCAGAGTATTCAAATTCAAGGGATGTACTGGGTCTACACGCTGAATAGTCTAGTGGGCTGGTACCAATGGACCAAAGCCCTCAAGAAGGAGGTGGCCTAAATGACCAATCTCTTGATTCCAGCAGGAATGACGGAGAAAGAGTATTTTGAGACGGTCGCAAGTGAAGCAGACTTTCTCAAGTGGTACAAGGAGCAAGACCTGCCAACTTATGAAACTCCAAGTGTCACAGCGGACATGGTGGCTTATTGTTTTGTTGAAGGCCAGCTCAAGCTTTTAGCCATTCGCCGCAAGGCCCACCCGTATCAACACCGCCTAGCCTTGGTGGGGGGCTTTGTGAACAAGGATGAAGATGCAACCCATGCTTGTATCCGAGAGGTCAAAGAAGAAGTCGGGCTTGATCTTCCAGTTAATAAGGTGGAGCAGCTCATGACGGTTTCCACCCCTGGGCGGGACCCCAGGGGCTGGGTCATTACCATCGCTCATCTGGTCTATCTGCCAGCAGAAGCAGTGGAGCTAGCCCATGCAGGAGATGATGCCAAGGAAGTTGTTTTTCTCGATGTCGATTTCAAGAAGTCCCAGTGTTTGTTAGAGGGGAAAGCCTTAGTTGCTTCTGATTTTGCCTTTGACCACTATCAAATCGTCCAAGAGTCGATCAAGCGGATTCAGGGGCGTTTGGACTGGAACCCAACCTTCCTCTATCTGTTAGAGGAGCCCTTTACCGTTTATGAAGCAACCGAATTGGTCAATCTGATCAATCCAGGACGCCCCATCGTTAGCAATAACTTCCTCGTGAAGTTCGGAGAATTCGTGGAAGAAGTGGGTGTCAAGCGGGTTCCTAAGAAAAAACCACGGAAGACCTATCGCCTAAAACAGTAGATCGAGCGAGATGAATTCTATCAGCCCTTAGTTACGATTAGTAACTAAGGGCTTTTTTGATTTTTCCTGCTCCACTTGTGTGCAAAGTGGTATAATAAAAATAATTGAAATCAAAAGGGATACGACTATGGAAGAAAAAATCATCTTACCACAAAATACACGACTGATGGGGGCTCTGCTTGGTTTTATCGGCGGGGGCCTTGATGTTTTTTGCCACATGCACTACCGGAGTTTGGTCGCGACCCAAACTGGGAACCTCCTGCTTCTCATCGCTGATTGGCACGATCCCCGCGTCGAAAATACCATCATGCGTTTTTCATCTATTTTATTCTTTTCCATCGGCTTTGTGGTTGCCCTCCATATCAAAGAATATCGCAAGACAGCCTTTTGGCGAACCAAGATGTTGATTCCTTTGTTTGTGGTGACACTCCTGATTCCCTTAGTGTCTGTCATACCACCTGTAGAAGTTCCCTTTATAGCTTTTGGGACGGGAATGATGATGTTGACCTTTACAGGGAGCTTGATCGAAAATCACCCTTATGTGATCTTTATGACTTCCGGAAATTATCGCAAGATGCTGACGGCCTTGTACCGAATCGCTCGAGGTGAAGGAGATTTGGTCGAGTATCGGCGTCAGGCCATGAACTACGGGATTGTCGTTGGAAGTTTTGTCGCGGGAGCTATTAGCGTGGCCATCCTCATGCATTTCATCCACCAATGGTCCATCTGGCTGATCACAGCTAACCTCTTTTTGATCATGACTTACTACACCGCTAGAGTCAAACAACTCGGCTTACAGACAGATAATCTATAATAGGACCTCACATGAGATCCTATATAGATTGTAGACAAATTGTTTTTAATATTAAGCAATCTAGGTGATGCAAAAAAATTAAACTGATATATACTATTAGGATTGTTCAAATATACACTGAAACTTTCCGCCGTGAGAAAAGTGTCTGAAACACAATTGTTTCAGACACTCGGGAGTTTTGAGACCTTAGGCTCAAAACTAAGTCATGGAACTTCTTCGAAGTTCGCTGACGTCCGTACTCACCTGAGGAAAGTTTCTAAGATGACTTTGTCATAATTCTAAACAGGACCTCATGTGAGGTCCTGCTTTTATTATTTCTATGCGTTTAATTGTAAGAGTTCTTCAATCTCTGCCAGGGTGCTTGCTTGGGAGATGGCTCCACGGAGTTTTGCTGCACCTGAGGTACCACGAAGGTAGTGAGGGGCAAGGCCACGGAATTCACGAACGGCAATGTGCTCACCTTTGAGATCGATCAAGCGTTTCAAATGTTCGTAAGCAATCTTCATCTTGTCTTCAAAGGTCAAATCAGGCAGGATTTCTCCTGTTTCAAAGTAGTGATTGATTTGGTTGAAGAGATAAGGATTGCCCATAGCAGCGCGACCAATCATGACCGCATCAGCACCGACTTCTTCGATCCGTTGTTTGGCGTCTTGAACCGTACGGATATCTCCGTTTGCGATAAATGGAATCTTAGTTAGGGCCTGTGCAACCTTGTGAAGGGTCTCAAGATCCGCATGCCCCGTATACATTTGCTCCCGAGTCCGTCCATGCATGGCAAGGGCAGAGACACCTGCAGCTTCAGCAGCGAGCGCATTTTCAACTGCTAGAGAAGGATCTGACCAACCCGTCCGCATTTTTACAGTGAGGGGGATATCAAGGACGGATTGAACCTTATTGATGATGGAGTAAATCTTGTCTGGGTCCTTGAGCCACATGGCACCAGCCTCGTTCTTGACGATTTTATTCACCGGGCAACCCATGTTGATATCGACGATATCAGTCTTGGTATTTTCTTGGATAAATTCAGCTGCGCGTGCGAGGCTATCTTCGTCACTTCCAAAGAGTTGGATCGATACAGGATTTTCTCCTTCATCGATATGGAGCATGTGAAGCGTCTTTTCATTGTTGTATTGGATTCCCTTGTCAGAGACCATTTCCATCACAACGAGCCCTGCCCCCAGTTCTTTGGCAATGGTCCGGAAAGCTGAGTTGGTCACTCCGGCCATTGGGGCTAGGACGGTACGGTTAGGGATTTCGACATTCCCGATCATAAATGGCGTATTAAGATTTGTCACGAATGAGTTCCTCCAAGTCATTTTCGTCAAAGTGGTAGTGTGTTTGGCAGAATTGGCAGGTAATCTCTGCACCGTGATCTTCATCTTTCATCTCTTTTAGATCACTAGCTGGCAGACTTGCTAAAGCATTCAAGAAACGCTCACGGCTGCAGTCGCACTGGAAGCGAAGTTCTTCTTCAGAGAGGCGTTTGAAAGGTTCATCTCCATAGATAGCGGCAAGAAGAGCTTCAATATGGTCTTCAGATTCCAAAAGTGTGGAGATAGCAGGCATTTCTTGGATGCGTTTTTCAAAGCGCGCGATTTCTTCTTCCTTGGCATTTGGCAAGACTTGAAGCAAGAAGCCACCCGCCACTTTAACCTTGTCTTCGTCATCCAAAAGGACATTGAGTCCAACTGCAGAAGGTGTTTGTTGGCTTTCCGTCAGATAAAAGGCCAGGTCTTCTCCGATTTCACCGGTGACAAGAGGGGTCATGGAGTTATAAGGATTTCCCGTACCATAGTCAGTGATGACCAGGAATTCTCCGTTTCCGACAAATGGTCCCACCAGGACTTCACCAGTTGCCGTCTTCTTGATATCCACTCCAGGATTTTGCACGTAGCCTTTAACATTTCCCTTGGTATCTGCCACGGTGATGATGGCTCCGAGTGAGCTAGTTCCAAGGACTTTGACCGTGATTTTAGTATCTCCTTTCTCGTTTGCCGCCAAGATTTGACTGGCAATGAGGGTATGGCCAAGTGCGACCGTGGAGCTAGCTTGTGTATGATGTTTTTCTTGGGCTTTTCGTACGGTTTCTGTACTGTCTAGTACATAGGCACGAAAAGCGCCACTTTCTGAGATAGTTTTAATAATTTTGTCCATACCTACTATTTTAGCACAAATCAAGCAAAGTGGGGACAAGGAGAATTCTGAAAATCAGTCGTTTAAGAAGAAGGGCAAGAAGAAAAGAAAATTCCGAACGTTATTTCTAGAAAGAAGCAATTTCCAAGTAAAAGACGAGTTTCATAGAGAAGTTGGTTTAAAAAAGAAGGAGAAAAATAAACGATAGCCGAGTGGTTCTTGAAAAAACATCAAAAATTTCTTATAATAGAGTGTAAGACAAACTTGCAGGTGAGACTCCTGCCCCTAGTTTGAAGAAAGGCATAGATAGGGAACTATCTATGGTATATGAAAAAGAATTATGACATCAGTTGTTGTAGTAGGAACCCAATGGGGTGATGAAGGAAAAGGGAAGATTACAGACTTCCTATCAGCCAATGCAGAAGTCATTGCTCGCTATCAAGGTGGGGACAATGCCGGACACACCATCGTAATCGACGGCAAAAAGTTCAAGTTGCACTTGATTCCTTCTGGTATCTTCTTCCCTGAAAAGATCTCTGTCATCGGAAACGGCGTGGTGGTCAATCCTAAATCATTGGTCAAAGAGTTGGCTTATCTCCATGAAGAAGGTGTGACAACGGACAGTTTGCGCATTTCAGACCGTGCCCATGTCATCCTTCCTTACCATATCGAATTGGACCGTCTCCAAGAAGAGTCTAAAGGCGACAACAAAATCGGAACGACCATCAAAGGGATTGGACCAGCCTACATGGACAAGGCTGCGCGTGTGGGAATCCGGATCGCGGACCTTTTGGACCGCGACGTCTTTGCGGAACGTCTTCGTATCAACTTGGAAGAAAAGAACCGTCAATTTACCAAACTCTATGATGCAGAGGCTCTGTCATTTGACGATATCTTCGAAGAATACTATGAATATGGTCAACAAATCAAGCAATATGTAACCGATACTTCTGTTATCTTGAACGATGCTTTGGATAACGGCAAGCGCGTGCTCTTTGAAGGAGCCCAAGGGGTTATGTTGGATATCGACCAAGGAACCTATCCATTTGTAACCTCTTCAAACCCAGTCGCAGGTGGGGTGACCATCGGATCAGGTGTCGGCCCAAGCAAGATCGACAAGGTTGTCGGTGTATGTAAAGCCTACACTAGCCGTGTTGGTGATGGCCCATTCCCTACGGAACTCTTCGATGAAGTGGGTGATCGGATCCGTGAAGTCGGCCATGAGTATGGGACAACAACCGGTCGTCCTCGTCGTGTTGGTTGGTTTGACTCAGTTGTCATGCGCCATAGCCGTCGCGTGTCAGGAATTACCAACCTTAGCTTGAACTCGATCGACGTTCTGTCCGGCTTGGATACAGTGAAAATCTGTGTAGCCTACGACTTGGATGGGGAACGCATCGACCACTACCCAGCAAGCTTGGAGCAACTCAAACGTTGCAAACCAATCTATGAAGAATTACCAGGCTGGTCAGAAGACATCACAGGTGTCCGCCACTTGGATGAGCTTCCAGAAAATGCCCGCAACTATGTCCGCCGTGTCGGTGAATTAGTTGGTGTGCGCATTTCAACCTTCTCAGTCGGACCAGATCGTGACCAAACCAATATCCTTGAAAGTGTGTGGTCTAGTTTATAAGCAAATGAAGATAAGAGAGTGGGACAGAAATCGGTCATTCGTTAGAATTCGATTTCATCGTCCCACCTCCGCACAGTTGAGTAGGGCTGTAAAAGCTGATGAAATCAGCGTAGTAGAGCCCACTCAACCACTGCGTCTTGCTCGACAATCCAAAGACAATTGAGAGGCTAGGACTTTTGTCCCAGCCTCTTTTTGAAAGCAGAAAGAGGAAAAAATGTATCAAACGATTTTATTTGACCTAGACGGCACCTTGACCAATTCAGAACTAGGGATTACCAACTCGGTGGCCTATGCCTTAGGAAAATATGGGATTCAAGTGCCAGACAAGAAAGCATTGAGAGTTTTCATCGGTCCGCCCTTGCAGGAGTCTTTTGAGCGCTTTTATGGATTTTCTAAGGAAGAATGTTTAAAGGCCATTGACTACTATCATGAGTATTTTTCCGAAAAAGGCCTTTATGAAAATGAGGTCTATCTAGGCGTTCCTGACTTGCTGGCTTCTCTCAAGCAGGCTGGCAAACAGTTGATTGTAGCTACGTCAAAGCCTGAAGAATTTTCCATTCAAATTCTCAAACACTTTGGTTTGTATGATTATTTTGACTTTGTCGCTGGTGCGACCATGGATAGAAAACGTAGTAAAAAAAGCGATGTTATCCAGTATGCCTTGGAGCAAAATGGGATTACAGATTTGGCGCATACCATCATGATTGGAGACAGGGAGCACGATGTGCTTGGCGCTCAAGCGCAAAAGCTTGATTCTATCGGTGTCCTTTATGGCTTTGGAAGCAGGGAAGAATTGGAAGAAGCCGGCGCCACCTATATTGCTCAAGAAGTTGGCGAAATTGCAGCTTTTATAGGATAACCTTTTCCAAAATATTAAAAGTTGGAACTTTTCTAATCTGCTGAATATTGCTTGATTCAATATTTCTATCGGTGTATACTTACTGTAGGTTAAGTCACACAGATTAAGAGGTGATAATATGAATTTGTCACGATATATATTAAAATATAGTACTGATGATGGTACGTTGTATTTTAATACTAAAACCAATCATTCATTTTTTCTTACGAATGAATTGAATAGAGTAGTCGACAGCAATGATGTGATTAGGAAAGAGTTTCATGCTTATCTTGATAAAAATAAATATTTAAGTGAGGGTGAGTATGAGGTCGAAAAGTATCTATCTAAAATAAGCGATACAGATGCTGAATTATTGGAACTAACAATTTTGACACATGGAGATTGTAATTTTCGGTGAAGGTTAAAGTGAATAACAAATTCGATGACAAAATGAATGCTAAACCTAGAGTATTTAACTATAATTGTGATTGTAAATAATCACGATTTTAAATAAATTAGAGAAGAGGGTTGTGCTAGCCCTCTATTTTGATGGATGATAATTATGAGAAATATTTATAAGTACATTGATAAGAAGTATCTTTTTCCTATTTTTTTAGGGCGTATTGTGAATAGTGGTTTGGTGTTGGCGCAACCTCTGATTTTAACGAAGGCCTTGAAGTTAGATCAAGACGGCCTTTCTTATGGAAAAATTCTCAATTTTGTTTTATTTGGTTTGTCTGTCTATCTTGTTATTTATAGTCTGATGCTGTTTTCAAACTATTCGCACAATATATTCCGAAGAGAAATCAACAAAAGTGTCCGTGCCCTTTTATTTAAGAAAGTCATATTGAATCCTAAATTTTCCAATGATGAAAAAGTTAGTCTGCTAACTCAAGATATGGAATATGTGGGCGATAATTATTTGGAAAATATAAATGTTATGGTGAGTTGGGGATTTGTCGCCCTTGTTACAGCCATTTATATTGTTTCACAAAATTTTCTCTTAGGACTTATTTTTGTCATTTTTACGATTATGAGACCTATTCCTCAGTTCATCATGAATCGTCGTTTACAAGATTCGGGAGACAGCTGGTCCAAGCTTAGAACGAAATTACATGGGCTTGTCTCGGATAGTATGCAAGGCAGCCAAACCTTACGGATTAATCAGGCCATGAGGCTGAATGAAGAGCGCGTGAATGATTTAAACGGAGAATATCAAAAAGCCATCCAAAGATTTTGTTTCACACATAATATTATTTTTTTCTTTAATGGATTTATGGTCTTTTTTAGTCAGGTTGTTCCTCTTGCTTTAGGCTTTTATTTGAGTTTACAGGGAAATTCTATTTCTATTACAAGCCTCATCTCTATGTATGTTGCTGCGGGGATGCTGGTAGAACCGATCCAAACTCTGATGTACAGTGCAGCCAATCTCCAAGGTGCCTTGCCGACTGCAAACCGCCTGTTTAAGATTATCGAGGAAGAACCTGATTTCGAAGAGACAAAGGATCAATTTGTTGAAAATCTCGAATCGTTGCGCTTAAATCATATTTCAAAAAGTTTTGCTGAACGTCAGCTTTTTTCTGATTTGACGGCGACGATTTCAGTAGGTCAGAAGGTCTTAATCAAAGGACCGAGCGGGTCTGGAAAGACGACTCTTTTTCGCTTGATTTTAGGAGAAGAAGTATGTGATGAGGGTGACATTTTCGTTCAGTATGATGGAAATCAAATAACGAGTCATTTCCAAGGGAATATCGGTTTAATTAGCCAGCATCCCTTCCTGTTTAACGATACTATCCGCTATAATCTAACTTTTGGTCAGCCTTTTCAGGACCATGAATTATTGGAGGTATTGGACCGAGTTGGCTTAATAGATGAATTTCAGGATATTTTGAATGTAGAAATTCATAATAATGGTGAAAACATTTCAGGAGGTCAGCGTGTCAGATTAGAGTTGGCTCGTTTTCTCTTACGCGAGAAGGATATTTTATTAGCGGACGAAGTGACATCAGCTTTGGACGAAAAAAATAGTCGTCTGGTTAGAGACCTAATCTTTTCTTTGCCGATCACGGTACTAGAAATAGCCCATCATATTGATGAAGAAGAGCGCTATGACCAAATCCTTGAGTTACGTAAAGGATGAGCGATGCCACAATAGTTGGTTCTGCGACAAAGCGGATAGTAGTAAGCCAGCAATTTGTCAGATATTTTTGAGATTCTAAGTGGTGATATTTCCAAAATCATCAATACTCAGAGAACTTAAGCTTTATTTAAGATAGGCCAGCTATACTAGAAGCATAAACAAAGACCTCCTAACTTTGTTTAAACCTCCTAAACTTTTTCATAATAATCTCCCATAAGAGTCGCCCAATCGGCGGCTTTTTTTGTGAGTCGTAAGCTGCCTATGGTATAATGAACAAAGAAACTAAAAGGAAGAAGGAAGAGATGGACTACACGATAGAGGAAAAAGCGATGTTTATGAGGGAAGCCCTGAAGGAGGCGGAGATTGCCCTCGCCAATGATGAAATACCGATTGGCTGTGTCTTGGTCAAGGATGGTCAGATTATCGGGCGTGGACATAATGCGCGTGAGGAGCTGCAGCGGGCGGTCATGCATGCGGAAATCATGGCGATCGAGGAGGCCAATCAGCGTGAAAATAGCTGGCGCCTGCTGGATACGACGCTTTTTGTCACGATTGAGCCCTGTGTCATGTGTAGTGGTGCCATTGGTCTAGCTCGGATTCCCCAGGTGATTTACGGGGCGACCAATCAGAAGTTCGGTGGAGCAGGTAGTCTCTACGACATTTTGGCAGATGAACGCCTCAATCACCGAGTCGAAGTAGAAACAGGAATCTTGGAAGCAGAATGTGCAGCCATCATGCAGACCTTCTTCCGCCAAGGTCGAGAACGAAAAAAACAAGCCAAACTCGCAGCCAAGGCCGAAACACAAGAATAAAAACCGGACCTTTGCAAATCGAACAAATTATGATATAATACCTATCGGAGCAACAGTTCTGCGTGAAGCGGGTCAGGGGAGGAATCCAGCAGCCCTAAGCGAAGTGAACTGTGTGCTCTTTTCTATTGCTCTTGATGAGTCAAGTCCAAGGGACGCAGACGAATCTTAGAGCAATGGATGCAGTTTTTCCCGTTAGGGAAAAAGCTGTAAACCGATAAAAGCTCTTAACGAATCAAGACTGGAAGTCGCAGATGAGTTTAGAGATATTGATCCTGAGGAGCGAAGCGACGTGAGGGCTATAGCGTAAAATGAAAAAAGCCTGTAAGGCGTAACCGAACTTAGAGATATTGATCCTGAGGAGTGAAGCGACGTGAGGGCTATCACTCACTAGAGTCATCTTGAAATTCATTAGCGGATTCAAAGAATAATAGCGTGAAAATAGAGCTTCGGAAGAAGCCTCTTTTTTTTGATTTTCTAGTCAAAAATAGTACAAATATGCAAACGATTGCTATTGCGTCGTTGCTTGATTTGTGAAAATAAAAAAATTAGCAAATGAAAACGTTTTACAGGATGGTTTCCCTTGATTAAATCCCTGTAAAGCGATATCATAGAGGAGAAGAAATATTGGAGGAATAACATGTCTCATATTAAATTTGACTACTCAAAAGTTTTGGGTAAATTTGTTGCCCCACACGAAGTGGAATATATGCAACCACAAGTGACTGCAGCTGATGAATTGATCCGTAAAGGAACAGGTGCTGGTAGTGACTTCCTAGGTTGGTTGGACCTTCCTGAAAATTATGACCGTGAAGAATTTGACCGCATCTTGAAAGCTGCTGAACAAATCAAATCAGACAGCGATGTTTTGGTCGTGATCGGTATCGGTGGATCATACCTTGGAGCGAAAGCTGCCATTGACTTCTTGAACCACCACTTTGCAAACTTGCAAACAAAAGAAGAACGCAAAGCGCCACAAATCCTTTATGCTGGAAACTCCATCTCATCTACTTACCTTGCTGACTTGGTAGAGTATGTTTCAGATAAAGATTTCTCAGTCAACGTGATTTCTAAATCAGGTACAACAACTGAACCAGCGATCGCTTTCCGTGTCTTCAAAGAACTCTTGGTGAAGAAATATGGTCAAGAAGAAGCTAACAAACGGATCTACGCAACAACTGACCGTGCCAAAGGTGCTGTAAAAGTGGAAGCAGATGCCAATGGTTGGGAAACATTTGTAGTTCCAGATGATATCGGTGGACGCTTCTCAGTCTTGACACCAGTTGGATTGCTTCCAATTGCTGCATCAGGTGCTGATATCAAAGCCCTTATGGAAGGTGCGAATGCAGCCCGTAAAGAATACACTTCAGACAAACTTTCTGAAAACGAAGCTTACCAATACGCAGCTGTTCGTAACATCCTTTACCGTAAAGGATATGCAACTGAAATCTTGGTTAACTACGAGCCATCACTTCAATACTTCTCAGAATGGTGGAAACAATTGGCTGGTGAGTCAGAAGGAAAAGACCAAAAAGGTATTTATCCAACTTCAGCAAACTTCTCAACAGACTTGCACTCATTGGGTCAATTTATCCAAGAAGGAACTCGTATCATGTTTGAAACAGTTGTCCGTGTGGATAAACCACGTAAGAACGTGATCATCCCTACATTGGAAGAAGACCTTGATGGACTTGGTTACCTCCAAGGAAAAGACGTTGACTTCGTAAACAAAAAAGCAACTGACGGTGTTCTTCTTGCCCACACAGACGGTGACGTGCCAAACATGTACGTAACTCTTCCTGAGCAAGATGCCTTCACTCTTGGTTATGCCATCTACTTCTTCGAGTTGGCCATCGCCCTTTCAGGTTACTTGAACGCGATCAACCCATTTGACCAACCAGGTGTTGAAGCCTACAAGAAAAATATGTTTGCCCTTCTTGGTAAACCAGGATTTGAAGAACTTGGAGCAGAACTCAACGCTCGCCTTTAATCGACAGACAAAACGATCTCGAAAGAGGTCGTTTTTTTGTGTCTATTTCCCCATTTAGTGATGAATTGGCGCCTTCAGGTGATTTATGCTATAGTAGGGTAAGATAATAAAGTTAAGGAGTACGACATGTCAAGAGGAAGAAAAGTACAACGTGAATGGTCTAAGAATCATGGGAATCTGTACTCTTTTCCGAGTGCATTTTCGGATGAAGGACCTCAAGGAGCGATTTTTGAAGATCAAAAGAAACAAATAGGATTTCGGATTTCACGTAACATAATCCGAGTACTCTTTTCAGTGATCGTTGTATTCGTATTTTTTCTGATAGGAGTCTGGTATTATAAAAAAACAGTCGTTCATAAACCCGTAAATAAGATCATAAGATCTTCGGAAAGATATCAAAATAAGAAATCTTCTACCAGCCCTTCAAATACTCAAGCAAGCAAAAGTGAGAATAAAAAAATTGGATATATATTAAAAAAAGAAAATTCTGAGTGGGTTGATCCATCTCAAGTAAGAGCTTTTTCAGTTGATGAAGTTTTTGAGTTAATGGATGCTACAAAGAAGCCAACGATAACATCTTCAGAAGTAATTGAGAAATATGGAAAGGCGTTTGCAGGTTTACTTGATTATAATTCCTCGGGGAAAGAACGAGTAACCTTTTATTATAAGCTTTCTGACCAACAGGGTTTTTTCAAAATTGTTATTAATGAGTTTGAAGGAAAAAGTCGTGTTGAGCGTGTCTATCTTGAAGTGACTAAAGCTCAAGCGGGCATGGCGAATAAAACTTTAGAAGAATATCGTTCTTATTTACCTAAAAGTGGCCAGGAAGGGATTGGGTTAATGGAGGCTATAAGTCAGTTTGGAATTCCTAAGAATAGTTACAGTAACAACCTGTATGAAGGGGAAAATAGTTATATATATATTCTATACTTTACAACAGATCAAAGAAAAATAACCTTATCATTTAAAAAGAATCAGCAAGGGGAATACCGACTTGAAAATGTAGCAACATCTGGATAAAACGATCTCTCAAGAGGTCGTTTTTTTACTTGTAAAATAATTTCATAATTTTTCCCTTAAGATTCAATTATATAAACACTAACTAGTTATTATTCTTGATCATTTGCTAAACTCATTTCTAAAATACTGATGATACAGGGTTTCTAGCTAGACAATAGCTACAGGCACGGATTTTATACTCAAATCCTTTAATATAAAAAGTTGTTTGAATATAAAAGTTGTCATTTGTTGTTTCATATTATAAAATGAAAGACGAATGAAAATGATTGAAAAAGGAATGAAAATCATGAAAAAGAAATTGGCTAAATTCTTGTTACTTTCATCTATGCTTGGTGGAATGGCTGTTGCTCACCCAGTTTCTGCGAATACAAAAGCTGCGGTTTATGAGTACAAAAATGGTCAGCTAGACCTTGTTCAAAAACCAACATATGAAGGTTTCGAATCGAATCAGCTTTCTTTGAAATTGAAAACAGGTCGTGTCGATGTAGTGGGAGCGCGTGAAGGCAAGAAAGAAAGTGCGCATGATGCAGGAGCCTACCAATTTGCATTGATCTACAAATCTGAAGGTGGCGAAGAAGAGACCGTTGCTAAAGGGCAAAATACAGCAGATGGGACCATCGCATTTGATGATGTGGATCTCTCTGGACTAAATTCTGGGACTGTTAAACTCTACATTCGTCAAACCACAAAGGATGATGGTCGTTTTAAACAGTTGGATAATGGAGAAGGGGAAGTAACAGTGTCCCTTGCTTACGATGGATCAGGACGCTTGATGGTGGATTCACTTGAAAGTTCAAACCCAATTTATCGTAATTTCATTGCAGGCTATAACGGTTCTGAGACAGGAGGATCCACTTCACCAAGTACAACAAGCCCATCTTCAAGCTCAAGTAGCTCATCTTCTAGTTCAAGTAGCTCAAGTAGTTTGTCTTCAAGCTCAAGTAGCTCATCGAGCTCATCTTCAAGCAGCTCATCTTCAAGTTCCTCAAGTTCAACTTCTTCATCGAGCTCAAGCTCTTCTTCTAGTTCTTCCTCAAATTCAAGCGACTCAAGCAAATCTGTAGTTGGCCGTTTATTGCCAAAAACAGGTCAAGAAACAGGTGTCGTTTTGGCAACATTGGGCTTGCTCTCACTTGCAGGAATTGCTATTGTCTCCCTTCGCAAGAAATTTTAAGATAAGCATCTAAAAGGTCGGATATCTCTCCGATCTTTTTTAGTCCATCCAGACAGGAGTTGGTCCTTGCTTGGTTTTATGTTATAGTAGAAGAGAAGAATAAAAAGGAGAATTCGAAATGTCCGAGAAAGATCAAGAACAATTTATGAAACATACTCCCGTAGAGGGTGCGCCTCAATTTGATGTGGCTGCGCCAGCCTTTGTCCCAAAAGAAGAAGCCGAAGACTTGGTCGTTCCAGAAGCTAGTGGCCTTTCAGTGACGGAGTCGAAAGCAATGAAAGAAGAGGCAGACGAGCCAGCTGTTTCAGAAACAGTGGAGCCTCCAAAGGTGGATGAAGCAACTGTTGGAGAACATCCGGATGTAGTTGCTACTCCCCAACCGACTCCTCCATTCCAACCTGCACCACAAGCTCCTCAAAATATGGCAACTGAACCAATTGGTCCGCAAACAGTGCCTGTTCCTGAGACACCTATTCCACAAGCTCCTCTTTCTCCTGTTGGAAGACCGATGGATACTGCAGACAAGAAGGCTATTCGTTTTGCCCTTGGGATTTTAGTTGGGCTTCTTATCGGTGGAGTCAGTGGTTATTTGATTGGTCATGCTAGCCCTAGCACGTCATCATCTAGAAAGCAGACTTCTTGGTCAGGTAACCAGTCTGGTTCGTCTTCCAATATCGATTTGGATCAATTGACTTCTGAAGACGCGGAAGCCAATTTTAGCTGGGAACAATCTGATATCGAGCAACTTCAGTTTTTGACGGGAAAGGATTCTGGGGAGACTCCTGAGGAAATGGTCGACGCTTATGGAAAGGCTAGTTCCGTTCAATTTGATAGTGGGGAATTGAAATTATTCTGGGATGATAACTCTTATAATAAAGAGGTAAAAGCGACCTACTCTAAGAGAGGAAAAGAATTACAGCTTGTCAAATTTGAATTTAATCAATTTGGGAAAAATCTTACGGTTGAGGACAACTTTGCAGATGGATTCAAAGTTGGAAATAGTGAGACCGGTGCTGGAGGAACCTCTTACAAAGAGCTTTTAGAAAAATACGGTGATGCGGTCAATCTTACGGTGAGTTCATCTGATGATTCAGACGAGATAGAGTTGGTCATGGACTTCCAAAAGAAAAATGGGGACTACGTGGATTTGACCTTTATTCGCCAAGAAAATGGAGATTTCCTCTTGAGCAGTAAAGACAGCTACTAAACGGATCAGACAAGAAAGAGGCAAGCGCCTCTTTTTTGGGATAAGACGAGACAAATACGCTAATTTTCTATACAATAGAAGGAGTTTGAATAGAAAGAGCATGAAGGATGGAAGAAATGAAACAGTGGATAGAACATCATAAGCGGATCCTCCAAAAAGCTGCAAGTGCTTTGCTGGCTTTTATGGTTGGTGTTTGCTTGGTGTTTATGATTCATCCAGTGAAAACCTTGCCAAAAGACCGTTTGCTGAGCCTATCTCGAATGCAAGAAGCTAGCCAACAATTTGTCGCTCCTTCTTCAAAAGAACCGGCTCTAGAAGACTTGTTGTCATTAGAGCTTGCAAAGGGAGAAGGAAAGACACAAAAAAATTGGGTGACTTTGTCTGCCTTCATCAAAAAATTTGGAAAAGCAGCGAGTTTTACACAAGAAGATACGAGTTTTGGAGCGCAAGTCCAGCTAGGCTATGGGATTCCTGTGCAGGGGATTCATCCTTATACCATAGAATTTCAAAGGCAGGATGATACCTTTTATTTGAGCTCGATTCAAGGATTTGCGCCCAAGTCGGCTCACTATCAGAGCAAAAAGAACTTAAAACTGGCAGATTTTACAGGCTATCAGACGCTAGATGGAAAAAAGGAAAAGGGGATAGCAGTAGAAGATGTCTTGAAAAAATCAGGTCTTCCCAATTCTCTTAGTTTGACCTCTGAAAAGGACAAGCAAGTCCTAGCCCTGTCTTATCAGGTGACAGATGGACTGGTCTCTTTGACCTTTGAACGCGACCAGACTGGTCAGTATTGTTTGACGAAGAAGGGGTGAAGCAGATGATCGAGTGGATGAAAAAGAATCGAAAAGAACTCTTGTTGCCGTTTTTGTGTTTTGTTTTAGGGCTCTTACTTGCGATTGCAAGCATCCAGGTGCAAGAGCAAGGAACCGATACCAAGGAGGACCAAACACTGACTCATTTCCAGCCAAAGGATCACAAGAATTTGGTCAGCAAGGAACAAGAAATCAAACAGTTTAAATGGACCATCGAAGCTGTGGCGAATTTGAAAGTTCGTCTCAAGCAGAGTCAGCAACCAGGAACCCGCTTGGAAACAGTTGTGACGGAATGGGGAAAAGCCCAAAAAGTTCGCTACACAAAGACAGCTCAAGGAGATAAAATGGTTCTCGTCTTGACTTATGCAGCTAAGCAAACCGATCAGGGTAAGAAAAGTGTGACCTTGTGGTTTGAACAGGAAAAAGACCAGGGGTATCGCTTGATGATGGTGGATGCGACGAATTTGTTGGACGCAAAAGAGAAGACAAGCAGTGAGAAAGAAATCACTACTGAAAAAGAGAAAAAAGGTACAGAATTCGCCCAGCTCATTAAGCAACTTGGAAATCCTCAGCGCTTGGTCTGGGGGGAAATGCCAGATGGCGGAATGGGCTATCGCGCGACTTACCAGGTGCCAGGGCAGCCAGAAGTGGTGATGGAATTCAAGAAAAAAGCCAAGAAATTGGTGTTGGTATAAGAAAGGAGACATCATTGGACGATCAACGGACAGACATCAAGGCAGCTTCCTCTCACCAGGGTGGGAGCCGCTTGATTTCAGAAGCCGATCTGGCTTCAATAGGGATGGACAATCATCAGGATACTAGAAGCCATTCAGATACGATGGAGTCTTCCCCTTCTTCCTCAAAAGAGGGGATTGGTTCGCTTTTGCGATTTTTTGGGTGGTTCGCCTTGTTAATGGCTTTTGTGTTTGTGCTTCAAAACGAAGTTAATAAAAGCTCTTCTTCATCTTCTTCGAGTGAGGGGATCAATGGTTTATCACGTGATGGTATCAGAACGGAATATCTGACCAGTGAAAATAGTTCTTATATCGCCTCAACTAATGAATTTCAATTTCAGCCAACCTATGAAAAGGCCATGTCTCTCATTCCTAATTTTGCAGTGGAAGAAAAAAAGACCTCTTTTGGGACGGTAGACCCACAAGATGTCGTTGCAGCATTAGGTAAAGCAAGGAGTGGGGAAGCAACGTATAGTGATAGCAGTTCCAGTCCCTTTTTGCTGACATTAGATTACCAATCAAAGGATGCAGATGGGAAGGTTCTTCTTGAAAAAACAGGTGCCTTTTACAGGATCTCTCTTTTAAGTTTGAAACACTTAAAAAGTGACCGATTTGCGAATAAGAATGGGAGCTTGACGAAGGACGATTTTGCCACTATCAAGGTCGGAATGCCTTATTTAGACCTACTCAATACGGTAGGGATTCCGGATGAAATATATGTATCTGGGCTTTTAGGTTACGGGGAAGCGCCTTCCTTTACCTATCGATTATCGGATTCTCAAACGGTTCAAATCCATTTTGATAGCCGGCAAACCATCAAGGATATCAAATCGAAAGAGGTAGCGACCACACCAGCTTCCTCTACATCTACAGCACAGTAAAAAAATCAGCCGAAGCATTTTAAATAAAAGGAGAGGACAATGGGAAATAAAGACTGGTCGCATCTACGAAATGAGCACCAGAGTCGGTTTTCGAAAGGCCAGCCGAAAGAAGCACCCTTAGAAAAAGGAAGTCCTGAGAAGCTAGAAGATACGCTCACAAAAGAGCCAGAAGTGGTAGAAGTCCCTGCTTTTCAGGAAGAGGTGAAACAAGAAGAGGAACGAAAAGACGAACCAGCGATTGGTGTGAAGAAGGAATCGTATGATCCAAAGGAAGGCTCATTTGCTACACCTGAAGACGAATCAGCTCAGGTCGTTCTTGCTACACCACTAACAGAAGAAGCAAGGTCAGAAACACCAGCACAAGATACAATAGGGCAGTCTCCTTCAGCTGAGAAAAAAGTAGAGCACCAGGGTGGGAGTCGCTTGATTTCAGAAGCCGATCTGGCTTCAATAGGGGGAAGCAGGCATTCAGAACCAAGGCAAACGGTGCTAGACTCCCAATCGGATAGGACGAAAACCTACTCTCCTTCCTCTAATAGTGGAGGGTCTTCGCTAGCAGCCTTTTTTGGATTATTGGCCATGCTGGGATTATTTGCCTATCTGGCTTCAGGAGGTATCCATAGTGAGGAAGCTCCTTCTTCTACTACTAGTGAATATGGAAGCACTGGTCGGTCTTATGGAACCAGAAAGGAAACCTTGAAGAGTGGCACGAGTACCTTGATTGCTCCGGAGGGGGAATTTCAGTTTCAAGTGACCTATGAGAAGGCGATTTCCCTGATTCCTGGTTTAAGTGAGGGGGATCAAGGCCGTACCTCTTCAACTTATCTGTCTCCGCAGGATGTGGTAGCTGTACTGGGGAAGGCTAGTGGTGGGGAAGAAACCTACCAAGAGGGTAGTGTCGGTCCTTTCATGACAAGCTTGGATTATGAGGCTGAAGGATCCCCTTCTTCTGTATCTGTTTTGCTTTCAAATATAATTGGTAGCCGTCTATCTTCTCTTAATTTTGAGAACTTAAACAGTGAGCGATTAGCCAATAAAAATGGCAGTTTGAACAGAGAGGATTTTGCCAATATTAAAATAGGAACCAGCTATTCAGAGCTTGTGAATACCGTAGGAATTCCTAGCCGTGTTTCTTGGTCGAGTATGATGAGTTCAGAGTCCTTCTTAATCTTTTACTATAAACTGTCTGATTCGCGATCAGTCATTATTCGTTTTGGAAGTAATCGAACTATTAGTGAAATCAAGGGTCTCGAAGATCCGGCTACAACCACGTCGCCTTAGGTGTTCATCTCACTAGGATTGTGGTATAATATGGATACCTTTAATTGAAATGAATGGAGAATCTTATGACAGCACAAAAAATGTCTGCTCAAGAAATTATCGCTTTTATCGGAAATGCAGAAAAGAAAACAAATGTGAAAGTAACCTTTGAAGGGGAATTGGCAACAGCTGTTCCTGCTTCTGTTACCAAGCTTGGCAATGTTTTGTTCGGTGATTGGAAAGATATCGAGCCGCTTCTTGCCAACTTAACAGAGAATAAGGATTATGTGGTCGAACAAGATGGCCGTAATTCAGCTGTTCCCTTGCTGGATAAGCGCTATCTAAATGCGCGTATCGAACCAGGCGCTATCATCCGTGACCAAGTGACCATCGAAGATAATGCTGTCGTGATGATGGGGGCTGTCATCAATATCGGTGCTGAAATCGGTGCAGGTACTATGATTGATATGGGGGCTATCCTTGGAGGTCGTGCAACAGTTGGTAAAAACAGCCACATCGGTGCAGGTGCCGTTCTTGCGGGTGTCATTGAGCCAGCTTCTGCTGAGCCGGTTCGGATCGGTGACAATGTCTTGGTCGGTGCTAACGCTGTTGTGATTGAAGGGGTTCAAGTAGGGGACGGATCAGTTGTTGCCGCTGGAGCTATCGTTACTCAAGATGTCCCTGAAAATGTGGTCGTAGCTGGTGTCCCAGCTCGCATCATCAAGGAAATTGACGAAAAAACACAACAAAAAACAGCCTTGGAAGACGCTTTGCGCAATTTGTAAGATAGAAATGAGAGTGGGACAGAAATCGGTAATTCGTTAGAATTTGATTTCGTCGTCCTACCTCCGCACAGTTGAGTAGGGCTGTAAAAGCTGATGAAATCAGCGCACTCAACCACTGCGTCTTGCTCGACAATTCAAAGACAATTGAGAGGCTAGGACTTTTGTCCCAGCCTCTTCTAATAGAAAGAAGATAACGATGACATTGGACTTAATCAAAATCAGACGGGATTTGCACCAAATCCCTGAAATTGGATTAGAAGAATTTGAAACCCAAGCCTACCTCTTAGAGCGAATCGCAGAGATCACAGAAGGCAAAGACTTTGTAGAGCAACGGACCTGGCGGACCGGGATTCTGGTGTATCTCCATGGGTTTGCACCTGAAAAAACTATTGGTTGGCGGACAGATATCGATGGCTTACCGATCGTGGAACAAACGGGCCTTGATTTTGCCTCCAAGCACGAAGGACGGATGCATGCTTGTGGTCATGATATGCACATGACGACAGCCCTTGGACTTTTGGATCAACTGGTCCAAGTACAACCAAAAAATAACCTGCTCTTTCTCTTCCAACCAGCTGAAGAAAATGAAGCTGGTGGGATGCTCATGTATAAGGACAATGCTTTTGGCGACTGGCTCCCTGATGAATTTTATGGTCTGCATGTGCGTCCTGATTTGAAGGTGGGGGACATTGCGACCAATACGGGTACCCTTTTTGCGGGGACCTGTGAAGTCAAGATCACCTTTACAGGAAAGGGAGGGCATGCCGCCTTTCCACATGAGGCCAATGACGCTCTTGTAGCAGCCTCTTACTTCATTACCCAAGTCCAATCGGTCGTGAGTCGAAATGTCGATCCGATTGAAGGGGCTGTGGTGACCTTTGGTTCCATGCATGCAGGGACAACCAATAATGTGATTGCTGAGACAGCCTTCCTTCATGGGACCATTCGGACCTTGACCATGGAGATGAATCTTTTGACTCAAAAACGGGTCAAAGCCATTGCAGAAGGAGTTGCAGCAGCCTTTGATGTGAAATTGGACCTGGAACTCAAGCAAGGGGGCTACCTGCCTGTGGAAAACCAACCAGAATTGGCCAAAGAACTCATGGACTTTTTCACAGCTGAGGAAGACGTGAACCTGATTGATATCTTGCCAGCGATGACAGGAGAAGACTTTGGCTTTCTCTTGAGCAAGGTCCCTGGTGTCATGTTCTGGCTGGGAATTGATACCCCTTATGCCCTGCACCATCCGAAGATGAGCCCAAATGAGGCTGCCCTTCCCTTTGCTGTGGAAAACATTGGCAAATTTTTGAAAATGAAAGCCAACCAATAAGGGATTGATTCAACTCCGTCTGGAGTTGGATTTTTATTTTCTCGTGTGCAAACTGTTCGGATGTTTCATAAAAAATGATACAATTAAAGCTATACAAAAGGAGTAGGGAATGAAGAAAACACTACGAAAAGAAACCATAGCAGCCATGAAAGAGCTGCCAGAATCCGTGAAAATTCAAGCAGATGAACAGCTCACTCAACATCTCTTGGAGCTTCCAGCCTTTCAGGAGGCAAAGACCTTGGCAACCTATCTGTCCTTTGACCATGAATTTTCCACAGCTAGCTTGATTCAGGTTGCTCTTCAACTTGGAAAACGCGTCTGTGTTCCTCGTACCTATCCACAAGGTCGGATGGAATTTGTGGAATACGATCCTGACATTTTGGAAAAAACGCGCTTTGGTTTGCTGGAGCCCAATGAAAAAGGAAAGGTTGTGGATAAAGCAGAGATTGATCTGATCCATGTCCCTGGCTTGGTCTTCCAATCTAAAGGCTATCGGATCGGCTATGGTGGTGGCTATTATGATCGTTATTTAGCAGATTTTACTGGAAAAACGGTCAGCACCATTTATTCTATCCAGCAAGGGGAGTTCCAACCAAATGCATTTGATATAGCAGTTCAGGAGGTGCTAGTCTATGAAGTTACTCTTTGATCGTCGTTATCCTGTGACTAGTATCTTGTTGCTCGTCACAACGGCAGTTTTTCTTTCCATGTTTATCCGATTTGGAGGCGACTACCAAACGGGTGCTGCTATTTACTATAGCGGTGGTATTATTGGAGAGGTTGTGAAAGTCGATCCTAGCCAGTTATGGCGAATAGTGACAGCTACTTTTGTTCATATCGGCCTAGAACATTTTGTGCTCAATATGATCACCCTCTATTACTTGGGACGTTTGGCAGAAGATCTCTTTGGTTCCAAGGCTTTCTTAGCTCTTTATCTCTTATCAGGCATGATGGGGAATGTCTTTGTTGCTATTTTTACACCAGATGTGATTGCGGCAGGCGCTTCTACAGCTCTCTTTGGACTGTTTGGGACCATTGGCGCTCTGCGCTTTATTGTCCAAAGTCCCTATATTCGCCACTTGAGTCAGTCCTATACCAGCTTGATTGTGGTCAATCTGATCTTTAGTTTTATGCCAGACATCAGTATGGCGGGCCACATTGGTGGCTTAGTAGCCGGGGTCATGTTGGCTTATGTCTTTCCAGTAAGAGGAGAGGCTCGCTTTATGAACCGAACCTATCAGATTAGTGCAGCCTTATCTTATCTCCTACTTTTCCTTTATTTCTTAGGTAAAATCTTGAATCTATTTTAAGAGAGAGTGGGACAGAAATCGGTAATTCGTTAGAATTCGATTTCGTTGTCCCACCTCCGCACAGTTGAGTAGGGCTGTAAAAGCTGATGAAATCAGCGTAGAGCCCACTCAACCACTGCGTCTTGCTCGACAATCCAAAAATAATTGAGAGGCCAGGACTTTTGTCCCAGCCTCTTTTTTTCTAAAAAATGTAGCAAAATCGTAAACTAACAGAAAATTGTTTGAAATGCAAAGAATTGTATATATTTATCATAATATACTTGCAGGAGCCGAGTGAACCCACTATTGGTAGGCCCATAGAGAAGGTAATCATGGGTAAAAAGGTATAAAAACGCAAATTAGAAAGCGCTTGCAAAAGAGTTGAGAAAGGTGTAAACTGGAGATATAAAAATCAAAAATAGTGCTATTTTGTCAAAAGTAGTGCAAAAACAAAGGAGATTTGCCATGAAAAAATGGTTGTTAAAACTCTCATTGGTAGCGATGACACTTTTGCTCCTACCGATTCAAGCTGTTCAAGCCTGTTGTGGTTTTATCATTGGTCGCCAATTGACCAAGGATGGTACCACTCTCTTTGGTCGGACAGAAGACTACCCTTACTATCCAAATGGTGGAAAGCACAACAAAAACTTTGTGGTTGTTGATGCGAAGAACTATAAGGAAGGGGATCAATTGGAAGACGAATCCAATGGTTTTACCTATCCACATGCTGCTAGTGAAATGAAATACACAGCGACTTATGACTCTGCTCGTGGAGATGGTAGTAACGGTGCTTTTGGGGAACATGGATTTAACGAAGCCGGCGTTTCTATGACCTCAACTGTTACAGCCATTCCAAACAAAAAAGTCTTGAAGACTGACCCATTGACAGAAAACGGTCTCCCAGAAGCTGCCATGCTTGATGTAATTTTACCTCGTGCAAAATCTGCTCGCGAAGGAATCGAATTACTTGCGAAAGTCATTGAAGAAAAAGGTTCAGCTGAGGGGAATACAGTTGTTATTGCGGACCAAAAAGAAACTTGGTATATGGAAATTCTTTCTGGTCACCAATATGTAGCTGTTAAAGTCCCAGAAGACAAATATGCAGTCTTTGCCAATACCTACTACCTTGGTCATGTGGATTTGAATGACAAGGAAAATGTGATCGCTTCGAAAGATGTCGAAAAAGTAGCTAAAGAATCTGGTAACTACAAGACAGATAAAGATGGTAACTTCCATATCGCTAAATCTTACGGACCTGAAAAATATGCAGAAGGGGACCGTTCTCGGACTTATGCAGGGATCACTCTTTTGGATCCAAAATCAAAAGTGACTTATGAAGATGATGAATATGAACTTTTCCGCTCACCAACAGATCCAAACAAGAAATTTACATTGGAAGATGCCTTTGCTATGCAACGGAATCGCTTTGAACACTTAAATGGTCGCTTCGTACCGGACGATCAAATTGGTGTCAAGAAACAAGGGGATAACGGTAGCAACGATGCTGTCCGTAAAGACCAATACAAGTATGCTTTAGGAAATGAAAACGTCATTGATGCCCATGTCTACCAAATCAATCCAAAACTACCAAAATCTTTCGGTGGTACAGTTTGGTTAGGAATGGGTCCTTCACGGAATACTCCGTATGTTCCATTCTATGGAAATGTGAAAGACACCCATGAAGTCTTTAAACCACAAACAGCAACTTATGATCCAAATTCTTGGTATTGGACTGTTTGGCATATTGACAACATGGCAATCAACAATCAAGATATCTTCGGAAAAACAGTTCAAGATCACTGGAAAGCTCTGGAAAAAGAATTTATTGCTGATCAAGAGAAGAAGGATATTGAATATTATTCACTAAAAGATCAACCAGAAGCTGCAAAAGCTGCTGAAGATAAGGTGACAAAAGATGCCCTTGACTTGTCTGATCGTCTTTTCCAACACTTCAAAGATTATGAAAAATTAATGGAAAAACAATTAGAGGCAGCTGGACGCAAGTCAGATCCTTATCGTGCTTCTAAACCAGATAATTATAAAGATCCTGAAGAGCCTAAGAAACCAGATACACCAACAGTTCCAGAAAAACCACAAATCCGTGAAGATGCGAACAAAGTTTACATCCCAGCGCCAAATTATGTAGCAACACCTTATACACGTGATATTCCTGCTAATGCAGAAGGAAATCCAAACAATCGCTTTGGCTATGCTGCTAACAAGGAGAAACAACCAGTTGTATCTCCTAAAGTAGAGACTCCTGTGAAGCCAGAAGAAAAAGTTCAAGCTTCAACTGAAGCTCCTGTAGCAGGAAATAGTGTAAACAACAATAATCGCTTCGGATCTAATTTCAATCCAGGTGAAATTGAAACTTACTCAAATACAAACTATTCTTACAATGTTCATCCTTAAAATATAAATGAGATGGACGAGGTTCTAATATATGAAAGAGGCCGGATTTTTATCCAGCTTCTTTTTTATAAAAAAAGACTGACCATTGTAAGGCAGCAAAGTCCTTACATGATATGGCCAGTCTTTTTGTATTCTTTGATTTGTGAATGATTAGTCTGCAGTTTGTTCAGATTCTTCTAATTGTTTTCCAAGATCAATGATATACTGTTTGAGATCCTCTTTAACCTGTGGATGCTTCAAAGCATAATCAATCGATGTTTTCATGAAACCAAACTTGTCACCTACATCGTAGCGCTGGCCTTTAAATTCACGGGCAAAGACTCGTTGGGTCTTGTTGAGGGTGTCGATCGCATCCGTCAATTGAATTTCATTGCCAGCACCTGGTTCTTGATTTGCAAGAATGTCAAAGATCTCTGGAGTCAAAAGATAGCGGCCAATGATGGCGAGATCACTTGGTGCATCTTCTGGAGCTGGTTTTTCGACAAAAGTTTCAACGCTATAAAGACCATTGATGCCCTCACCTTGAGGTGCGATCACACCGTAAGAAGAAACCTCTTCGTGAGGGACTTCCATCACAGCGATAGTGGATGCATGGGTTTCATCGTAGTCGTTCATCAATTGTTTGGTCAATGGCAAGGCATCATCATTGGTGATGTCCATCAGGTCATCTCCCAACATGACAACAAAAGGCTCATTCCCAACAAAAGCTTTCGCCTGAAGAACAGCGTCTCCTAAACCTCGAGGGTGACTTTGGCGGATGAAATGAAGATTGATCGCTGTTGTATCATTGACCAACTTGAGTAAGTCAGTCTTACCTTTTTGCTCGAGGTTGTATTCCAATTCAAAGTTAGAATCGAAATGGTCTTCGATCGAACGTTTGGCCTTCCCTGTTACGACAAGAATTTCCTCAATTCCAGATTTCAGAGCCTCTTCTACGATGAATTGGATCGTAGGTTTGTCAACGATTGGCAACATTTCCTTTGCCAAAGCTTTGGTAGCTGGGAGGAAGCGTGTCCCCAAACCAGCCGCAGGAATGACTGCTTTTCTAACTTTAGTCATATAGTTTCCTTTCTAAAAGGTAGGATTGATGTTAGAGTGGTTGACTTATTTCCACTCGTTTTCTTCTTTAAATTCATTGCTCATCATGTGGTGGATGGCTTCACGGATATCTTTTCCTTCGTAGATGACTTGGTAAATGGCCTGTGTAATCGGCATGTAGACATCCAATTCTTGCGCCAGTTCATGGGCTACTTTGGTCGTAGAGATCCCTTCAATGATCATGCCCATGTTGGCTTCGATGTCTTCCAATTTTTCGCCACGTCCGAGAGCATCCCCAGCTCGCCAGTTGCGGGAATGAACAGAAGTACCGGTAACGATCAAGTCACCAACCCCAGACAAACCGCTATAGGTCAAGGGGCTAGCTCCTAGCTTAACGCCAAGGCGCGTGATTTCAGCGAGACCGCGCGTGATGATAGCTGCTTTGGCGTTGTCACCGTAACCAAGACCATGCAGGGCCCCAGCTCCGACCGCGATGATATTCTTCAAGGCTCCAGCAGTTTCCACTCCGATAACATCTGTATTGGTATACAGGCGGAAGTAGTGATTGCTAAAGAGTTCTTGAACATAACGTGCAGCTTCTAAATCTACTGAGGCAGCTGTAATGAGGGTGATGTCCCGTACGATAGTTTCTTCGGCGTGACTAGGTCCAGAAACGACCACTACCTCGCTGCGAAGAGAAGCAGGAATTTCTTCTTCAAGGATTTGAGAAATTCGATCGTGTGTACCAGGTTCTAGTCCCTTGGAAGCGTGCATGACTGTTACAGGGTGATCCAGTGTTTCAGCGACTTGTTTCGCCACCAAACGGGTCACCTTTGTAGGAACGACAAAGAGGATAGCGTCCACACCGTCCAAAGCTGCTTTCAAATCAGTCGTAGCAGTGATGTCTTCGCTAATAACGATATCTTTGAAATAGCGTTGATTGGTATGAGTGGCATTGATTTCATCGATTTGTTCTTGGATATTTCCCCAGAGACGGACTTCATGGCCGTTATCATTGAGGACTTGTGAAAGGGCTGTTCCCCATGAACCAGGACCCAATACTGCAACGGTTTGTTTTTCCATTGTATCTTCCATTTCTATGTCTATTTTTCAACAAGGCTAGAAATCTAGCGCTTGCGCCTTCGAAACAGCCTAATGTGTGCCTTGAAGGACGATTCTATTTTCCTCTCTATTTTAACATAATATAGGTAAAAAAACTTGTATAACTATCAATTGTTTTGTGAGGACATTTCATTTTGACAAGATGCTAAATAAAAAAATGCCACCTTTTACTTGTATTACTACTAATTTGTGATATAATATTTTTTGCCTATTATTATGAATATAAGGGGAGATAAAATGAAAAAATTGGCAATATATCTATTGATGATGCTTTCATTATTGATGGTATGCTTTACGCTTTTTTCTAAAATTGTAAATGCAGAAACGTCAAAAAAAGTGGATGTCATCACAGATGTAAAAGTTCAAAACAATGATGGCGGGGATTTAACAGCTCCGCTTGGAAGATACGATACTTTCCGTCTTAATGCAAAGTTTGCTTTGGAAGGAAAAAACGTTAAAGCAGGAGATACGACGGAAGTAGTTATTGCTTCTCCAATTGACATCAAATCTCAGGATTTTGAAATTACTGACTCAATTACTGGTAAAGTAATTGCCAAGGCAAAAGTTGATGCAACTACTGGTAAAATTGTATTGACATTCACAAAGTTTGTTGAAGAGAAAAATGATATTTCAGGTTCGTTCTTCTTCTATGCTGGTGTTAATAAAGATAAGTTTCCAAATGATGGTAATGCGCCAGTTAAGGTCTCTGTTGATAACAAAGTGAAATTCGATGGTACAGTAAAAAGTGGGACTGTCGGAGAAGGTAAACGGTATACTATTATCAAATCTGGTTGGGATAATGGAGATCACAAAAGACTAGGTTTTCGTATTTCTGTAAATAGGACCAACGAGGCAATCACCAATGCAGTTCTTTCAGATTCTTTGGAATCACCAGGTGTCACCTACAAGGCAGGTAGCTTTAAGATCTACAAAGGTACTTGGGATTACAGCACTGGAACATGGCAACTTAAAAACAAAACAGATGTCACCTCTCAATACACTGTAAATGCAACAGATACTACGTTTACGATTAATCTAGGGAACATTTCTGCTAACGATCACTTTGCAGTTGAATATGAAGCAGTTGTTAACTATGATGCGGTTGACCGTGAGGTTATCAAAAATAAGGCGACTATCGTAGGGGATAATAAAAAACCGTACTCCTCACAAAGTAAAGTAAACATCCAAATCGCTGGTGGTGAAGGTGTTGGTTATGCCTTCAGCATTCAAGTTCATAAAGTTGACGAAAGTAATGAACCGCTGAAAGGTGCGAAATTCCAGGTTATCCGCCAAGCGACTGGCCAAGTATTAGGTGAGTTTGAATCAGATGCTAAAGGTGAATTTAGCCTCAAAGAACTCTTGAGAGATAAATACATCATCAAGGAAATTCAAGCTCCAGAAGGGTATGGGTTGGCAGAAGATACAATTGTTGAAGCTAGTGAATTTACGACACCAACTAAAGCTGTTAGCAAAACGATTGTAAACAAGAAAGAGAAGCCAGCCAAAACCCAAGCTACTATCGAGCTGGATAAAATTCTAACAGGTCGTGACTTGGTGGACGGTGAGTTTAGCTTTGAATTGTACGAAGGTGCAAACAAGCTTCAAACAACGACTAACCAAAGCGGGAAAATTACATTCGAGCCGATTGAGTTCACAGCAGAAGGTGAACACACTTATACTGTGAAAGAGGTCAAAGGGGATAATGCTACGATTGCTTACGATGCTTCCGAAAAACAAGTGACTATTAAAGTTACTCGTGTTGGAAATGCCTTGCAGGCGGAAGTTGTTTATCCAGAAAACAAAATATTTACCAATGCCTTCACACCAAAGGCTGCGAATGCAACAATTGAATTAGAGAAAGAGTTGACAGGCCGTGACTTGGTAGACGGTGAGTTTAGTTTTGAATTGTACGAAGGTACAAACAAACTTCAAACTGTTACCAACAAATCTGGCAAAGTAACCTTTGATGCTATTTCTTACACAGCAGAAGGTGAACATACTTATACTGTGAAAGAGGTCAAAGGGGATAATGCTACGATTGCTTACGATGCATCTGAAAAACAAGTGACTGTTAAAGTCACTCGTGATGGAGATGCCTTGCAGGCAGAAGTCGTCTATCCAGAAAGCAAAACATTTACCAATGCCTTCACACCAAACGCAACGACTGCAACAATTGAGTTGACAAAAGAGTTGACAGGTCGTGACTTGGTAGATGGCGAATTCAGCTTTGAATTGTACGAGGGTGCTAACAAGCTTCAAACTGTTACAAACAAAAACGGAAAAGTAACATTTGCACCAATTGAGTACACCGAAGAAGGTGAACACACATACACTGTTAAGGAAGTAGCTGGAAATACCCCAGGTATTACCTATGACAAGACTGATAAACAAGTAACTGTTAAGGTGAAAAAAGATGGCGACAACCTGAAAGCAGATGTGGCTTATCCAGATAATAAAACCTTCTCAAATACTTATACGGCTCCTCAACCAGCAAAAGCTAAAATTTCAGCGAGCAAGATTTTAGAAGGTGCTGAATTGAAGAATGGCGAATTCAATTTCCAATTGTTGGATGAAACCGGAAAAGTTCTTCAAACAAAACAAAATGCTGCAGATGGTACAGTAACCTTTGATGACATTTCATATTCATCAGAGGACGCAGGAAAAACCTTCCACTACACGATTAAAGAAGTTATTCCTGAAAGCAAAGCAAAAGGAATGACCTACGATGAAGGAAGCATTGACGTGACTGTAACTGTCACAAAAGATGATGCAAGCAATACACTCAAAGCTGCTGTGGCATATGGTGATAAGACATCCTTCACCAACAAATTAGTAACAACTTCAATTCCACCAACTCCTCCAACTGTTGACAAACCTGAATTGAAACTCTACAACATTCAATTGCACAAAGCTAACGCAGATGGAAATGCTCTTGCGGGAGCTGTCTTTGGACTCTTTGAAGCCGATGGTACTACTCCTGTAGCGAATCCTTATGGAGAAGGACAAGCGACAGCAACTTCTGATGCAAATGGTCTTGTAACTTTTACAGGATTTGAAGCAAAAGATTATGTAGTGAAAGAATTGACTGCTCCAGAAGGTTATCAACTATCAACAGATGTGATTAAAGTTTCTGCTAGCGAGTTGAAAGCTGCGACTAACCTCGTCGTAGACAAAGGAACAGTGGTCAACAAACCATTCACTTCAATTCCACCAACTCCTCCGACTGTTGAAAAACCTGAGTTGAAACTGTACAACATTCAATTACATAAAGTCAACAATGAAGGGAAACCACTTGTTGGAGCTGTCTTTGGACTCTTTGAGGCAGATGGTACAACTCCAGTTGCCAACCCATATGGAGAAGGTCAAGCGACTGCGACCTCAGATGCCAATGGCCTCGTTACCTTTACAGGACTTGTAGCTAAGGATTATGTTATTAAAGAATTGACTGCTCCAGAAGGCTACCAACTTTCAAACGTTTCAATCACTGTTTCTGCAGCAGAGTTAACTGCTGCGACAGATTTGGTAGTTGATAAGGGTAG
>NZ_JAHZPC010000005.1 GCF_019929185.1 Streptococcus parasanguinis | reverse complement strand
AGAGCCCACTCAACCACTGCGTCTTGCTCGACAATCCAAAAACAATTGAGAGGCTAGGACTTTTGTCCCAGCCTCTTCTACGAGGAAGTAATTTCCTCTATTTTTTCATTTGCTTCATTAGGCTAATTTGATACAGAAGGCATCCCAAGGGGCCAACTTGCCTGATTCGAGGACTTGTTCTACCTTGGTATTGGCAATGAGAACCTCTTCAACCCCATTAACGAGCGGTAAGTCTTGCTCTTGACTGGAGAGATTGACAACCACCAAATAGGCTTGCTCTCCTTCTACCCGCTTGTAGGCAAAAACCTTGTCTGCTGCATCCACCAATTCATAATCAGCAGTCACAAGCCAAGGGTGTTCTTTTCTCAAAGCAATGAGGGCTTGGTAGGTATAGAAAATAGAGTCTGGATCTGCGAGGGCAGCCTCTACATTGATCTCTTTGTAGTTTGGGTTGATCGCAAGCCATGGACGACCTGTCGTAAAGCCAGCTTCTGCTTCACTATTCCACTGCATCGGTGTCCGGGCATTGTCCCGACCAATATGGCAGATTTGATCCATGATCACTTCGAGCGGCACGCCTTTTTCTAAGGCTTCATGAGCATAGTTGATCGACTCAATATCTTCTACGTCCTCAAGGGTCTTAAATGGATAATTGGTCATCCCGATTTCTTCCCCTTGATAGATATAAGGAGTTCCCTTCATCAAGTGAAGCAGAATCGCTAAAGCCTTGGCAGATTTGACACGATAGTCGCCATCATCCCCCCAAGTTGACACAATCCGTGGCAAATCGTGGTTGTTCCAAAAGAGGGAATTCCAGCCTTCCTCTTCTCCTAATTCCGTCTGCCACTTGGTGAAAATTTCCTTCAATTTAGGCACATCCAATTCCTTAGCGTAGTGCCACTTTGGTTGACCCGGTTGGTATTGAAGGCCGATGTGTTCAAATTGGAAAACCATGGACAATTCTTGATTTTTTGGATTGGAGTATTGCTTGGCAATCTCTGGAGTTGCTCCCCAAGTTTCTCCCACTGTGAGCAGATCCTTATCGCCAAAGGTCGCTTGATTCATTTCCTTCAAGTAAGGATGGAGCATGGGACCATTGCTGATGATTTCCTGATCTGGGATCTTACCGATCATATCGATCACATCCATACGGAAGCCACCAATTCCCTTGTCAATCCAGAAATTCATCATGTCATAGATCTGATGGCGAAGCTCCTCATTTTCCCAGTTAAGGTCTGGTTGCTTCTTGCTAAAGTTATGCAGGTAGTATTGACCAGAAGCTTCATCGAACTCCCAAGCAGAGCCACTAAAAGCAGAAATAATGCCATTGGGCTCATCGCGCCAAATATAGAAATCCCGCTTTGGACTGTCTGGATGTTCACGCGCCTCGATAAACCAAGCATGCTCATCAGAGGTATGGTTGACCACCAAGTCCATGATGATTTTGATCTTACGTTTCTGACCTTCTGCGATTAATTCTTCCATATCTTCCATGGTACCAAAGATGGAGGCAATATCCTCGTAATCCGAGATGTCATAGCCGTTATCATCCATGGGACTCTTGTAGACTGGTGAGAGCCAGATAGCTGTGATCCCTAGCTTTTCCAAATAGTCTAGCTTGCTCGTGATCCCCTTGAGATCCCCGATGCCATCGCCATTACTATCCTTGAAACTTTTTGGATAAACTTGGTAAATTACGGCATTATGCCACCATTTTTGTTCCATT
This sequence comes from Streptococcus parasanguinis, assembly GCF_019929185.1. GTDB lineage: Bacteria > Bacillota > Bacilli > Lactobacillales > Streptococcaceae > Streptococcus > Streptococcus parasanguinis_O. The sequence goes on along the minus strand of NZ_JAHZPC010000005.1, from coordinate 165,004 downwards.
TTTTCTTCTCCTTTATGATTGTGAAATCACTTTCATCATACAAAAATAGGAGTGAAATTGCAAGAATTTACAAGTCTTCATTCTCTTCACTGGAATAAATCACTTCAAAGAGACGTTGGCGCAAGCCTTCCTCCAAAGGCGTGATGACCTTCATCAACTGTTTCCAATCCTTCGCTCTTGAACAAGCCGCAAATAATTCATTTTTCCTATCGTAGGCCAGGTTGGCAGATTTTAAGAGTTCAAACATCCGATCTTCTTTGGCAATCGGATGCGATTGCAGCTCACCCATCGCAATTTCCTGACTTTGATTGTCCACTAAAATAGGGGCTGTCTCAAAGGTATGGAGCAAGAAACGGTGCTGTCTCTTTTCAGGAAGCAAGGCAATCTCACCTGTTAAATCCAGCATAATCTTTCTTTCATCCCAATCGACTGTTAGGCGGGTTTCAACCTTGCTAGCTCCTTCTCCTTCGACGAGTACGAAGGAACGATTGTCACCTGGGAAGAGATGCCAGTCCAGCATTTCTGGAAGGTCCACTCCTGTCTGTGGTTGTGCATCCATAGGGATGATGGCTCCCGCACGTGCAAAGACTGGAATATCCTGGCTGGTCCTAAAGACCGTGAGATTGCCTCTTCCTTCATACTTCCAGTCATGGAAGAAATCATACCAAACGCCGTCTGGGAACCAAACACTCACAGAAGCACTATGAAAGACCGGATCCAGTGCTTCGGTAATCGGTGCCACCATGAGTTCACTGCCAAAGAAATATTGATTTTTCGCTTCATAAGCCTCTTCTTCATTTGGGTAATGGTAATAGAGGGGCTGAACCAAAGGCAGTCCTTCTTCATGCGTCGCCACATTCATGGTGTAAAGATAAGGCAGTAAGCTGTGACGCAGGCGCAAATACTGCTTCATCCAGCGACAGGTCTCAGGCGAGTAAAACCACGGTTCCTTGCTGTTAAAGGCATTACAAGAACTATGGAGACGATTGATCGGGCTAAAGACCCCAAATTGCAACCAGCGAAGAGCCAAGTCTTCATCATAGTAACCCCGCATATGGCCACCAATATCGTGACTCCACCACGTATAACCGATATTGGAAGCTGTGCTGGTAAAATAGGGTTGAAAGGCTAGGGATTCCCAAGTCACAATGGTATCCCCTGAAAAACCGATCGGATACCGGTGGCTGCCAGGACCCCCATAACGCGATAAGATGAGACCAGCTTGGCCTTTTCGACAATTGTCTAGATAATGATAGTGATTTAACAACCAAAGGGGATCCATCTTGCCATGACTACCTTGCTGCCAATCAATCCACCAAAAGTCCACTCCTTGATCTTCCAAGGGATGGTGGACATCTTCGAAATAGGCTTCGCGAAAGGCTGGACTGTAAAAGTCAAAGCTAGCCGCTTCTTCTTTTTTCGCATCTAATCCCAAGCGTTTTGCGACCATGGGATAAGCATCTTCGAAGGCGCGAATGCCATCTGCTGGATGGACATTTAAGGTCACCTTTAAACCACGCTCATGAAGACCATGTAAGAAGGCAGCAGGATCAGGAATCAAGTCCCGGTTCCAACTATAGCCCGTCCAACCACTTCCAAAGCGAGCAGGAATTGCTGTCTTGTGCCAGTCCATATCGATCACACTGACAGCCAAAGGCACCCCTTCAGCCTTGAAACGATCCATCAAATCTGTGTACTCCTGACTGGTATAAGGCCAATACCGACTCCACCAGTTTCCCAGAGCATAACGTGGCAAGAGGGGTGGTTGTCCCGTCAGATGGTAAAAATCTTTCAAGGCCCCTAGATAATCGCGCCCATAACCGAAGAAATACAGATCCACTTCTGGACATGGCCGTGCTCTAAATCCGCTTTCGACATCATACAAGTAGGAACTGGAATCATCCAAAAGAGCATAACCGGCCTTGCTCAAGATCCCATCTTGCAACTCCATAGCCCCATCGACCTCGTCAAGCGTCCGACTGGTCCCCTTCAAGGTCTCAGGCTGATCTCCATAGTGCCACCGGCTACCATAGACTGCATACTGACCCTTGAGCTCGATAAAAAGTCGATCCGGTGTAAAAGGTCCCTTTTCAAAATGAAGGTGGAGATTCTCCGTATGCAGATCGAGGACCTCTTCTGTCTCTACGACCTCACAGGCTACAGGTCCAAAATCACGATTTTGCACAACTTGCGTCTGACCATCCTCAAAAACACCATCCTCTGAGTATTCCAAGCGCACCAAAGATTCCGTTAATACGGAGATTCGGTAGTTCTCTCCCTGTATCACTGATCCTGCCATTTGTCGTTCCTCCGCTTTTATGGGCATCTGACTGCCCGCTTTTTATCTGCTTCGCCTCGCTGTGTAAGCGTTTACGGTTATACTATAGCACTCAAAAAAAGGCCTGTCAACACCTGACAGAGCCTTTCCTAAAATTTTATAAGATCAACTTCCCCAACGGATCAAGAGATACATGAGACTCGAACCAAACATATCTGCCAAGGCATGCATGAGGAAAAATGGCAAGAGATTCTTGACGACCTTCTTGTACATGAAGTAATAAAAGAGTCCATAAATGACGCCAATCACAAGGGCCTAGAGAAGCCCCTGATAGGTGTGGAAAGAAAAACGGATCAAAGTTGAAAAGGCCAGCGCCTTCTATTTGTTCTTCTCACTTACCGAAGTCATTAAGCCCAAAAAGAATGGCCGTCACAATACCAATATCAAACCATTTGAGCTCTTTTAAGGGCTGTTTGGGTCGTATTCTGTTAAAAAATATCATCTTTCATCCTTCTATTCCCACAATGGAAGTGTTTTTGTTTCTCTTACTTTAGCAATCAACGCTTAAAGAAGAGTTAACCTAGAGAAGAAAAAAACGACCTTTCGGCCGTTTCCATTACACTATTAGTCTAACAAATCTTGGATTCTATCTAAATATTGGTTGTCTGTCACTGCCATCACACGCACCCCTTCAGGCCAGATAAAGTCGGGACCAATCTGAATATGAAGCGGTTGGTCTTCCGCATCTCGATAGCCGATAATATTGAGATGGTGCTCCTCTCTGACAGCCAAGTCCTGAAGGCTTTTTCCTACCCAGCTAGCTGGAACCGTAAACTCAGCCACCACCACTGCTTCATCCAACTGGAAGACTTCAATCCCGTGTTGGAAGAGGATCATCTTAGCTAGAGACATCCCCGCTTCTACCTCTGGTAGGATGACCAAATCAGCCCCAATCTTCTCAAGGACTTCCTTGGTCACTTCATTCTTGACCTTGGCAATGACGTGCTCGACGCCAAGTGCCTTACAGTGCATGACCGCCAGGACACTTGATTCCAAGTTTTCTCCCGTCGCAATGACGACTGTGTCACAGTTCCCAATATCTGCCGCATCCAAGAGGTCCATTTCCGTAATATCTCCAACAATTCCAGTTGTAATCATAGATTCATACTGGTTGATCACATCTTCATGATCGTCAATTGCAATGATATCCACATCCTGGTCCTGCAGGGTTTTTAAGACACTCTGTCCAAAAATCCCTAATCCCAGAATTCCAATGGTTCGATTTGCCATAAGTCTCTCCTATCCGATAATGATGTCTGCCTTGGCATACTGCAAGGCGTCTGCCTTTTTGGCCTTGTAATTGTTCAAGCTGACCATAAGGGTCAAGGGGCCGATTCGACCGATAAACATGAGCACCATGATGATCCCCAGACCTGCTCCATTTAAGGTTGAGGTCACATTGGCCGTCACGCCCACTGTCGCTAAAGCCGATACCACCTCAAAGACCAGGTACAGAAAACGTTGACCATCCGGCGTCACAAGACAAAGGCCAAAGAGACCCAGGATAAAGGTCAACTGGAAAATCACTGCTGTGCCCAAAGAACGTTGCACCAAGTCTGGTGCGATGGTTCGTTTGCCTAAATTGGTATGTGGCAAACCCAGCAATTCCTTGCGAGCTAAGAGGATCAAGACCAAGAAGGTGGTGATCTTCATCCCTCCTGCTGTCCCACCTGGTGCCCCACCTAGGAACATCTGGAGGATATAAACAAAGAGTGTCACAGGTCGGACTGCTGTATAATCCAGTGAGGCAAAGCCAGCCGTCCGCATACTGACAGTTTGGAAGAAGCTGACCAAGATCTTCTCTCCCAATGGAAGGGACCCAATCGTTGCTGGATTATTAAACTCTGTCAAGAGGCTAGTTACGGTCCCAAAGAGAAGGATAGCAGCTGTCAACCAGAGAACCACCTTGGTATGAAAGCGAAGAGTCCGGCGTCCAGATTGGTTGCGGGCCTTGGTCGCTAGGTCAAACCAGACCATAAAGCCCAAGCCCCCAGTAATGATCAGGGCAGATAAGGTCAGATTGACCAACCAATCGGTCTGGAAACTCATCATACTATCGCCCCCAAAATTATCAAAGCCCGCATTACAAAAGGCGGAAACCGCAACAAAGATGGAGTTGAAGATTCCATGACCCCAACCAAAGCGAGGAATAAAGCGAGTCATGAGAAGCAAGGCCCCGACACCTTCGATGGTAAATGTGGTAATAAAGATGGAGCGGACAAAACGGGTCAAACTTTGGTTATTGCTAAAACTAAAGCTATCCCGAATGGTCTGCCGGTCCTTGAAACTGAGCTTTTGGCGACTTTCCATAAAGAAGAGACCGATAAAGGTCAAAATCCCTAGGCCCCCAATCTGAATCAAGAGCATACAGATGAGTTGCCCCCAGCCGTTATAGGTCGAAGCCACCGACTGGGTAAAGAGTCCTGTCACACAGACCATAGAGACTGCTGTAAAGAGGTGGTCGATATAGCCTGCTGTTGAGCTTACTTGCTGGACAAAGGGCAAACTCAATAAGAGCGAGCCCACCAGGATAACCAAGGCAAAGCTGAGAAAAATTCGCCTTGCCGGAGACAGGCGAGTCAGTTTGGCCCGCCATTGTTTAAAAAATATTTTGTCTAACATAGCTTCATTGTATCATAAAAAGAGAAAAGACTTATAAGTGATGAACCATCTCTAGGCATAATTCTAAGGCCTTCTCAAAAGCTTCTGAGCCCCAGTCACGCTGGTCATAATTTTCCAGATCTGCTAGAGAATCTGCGGTAAATAGGAGCATGCCCCAAATCGCCCCACGAAGTTGGGCCACTGCAGCAAGTGAAGCACACTCCATCTCCACCACACTACACCCTTCTTCGATGCGATAGGCCACCTTGTCAGGTGTTTCCCTATAAAAACCGTCCGTCGACCAGGTCATGACCTCTTGATAAGGAATATCTTTTCCTTTCAAGACAGTTTCGATGGCGGTCAGTGCACGACTGTCCACTTCGATATAACGAGAAGGCGCTACATAATGGTAACTAGCTCCCTCATCTCGCAAGGCCTTGGTCGGGATCAAAAAGGCATTTTCTTCCATGTCCACCAAGACGCCACAGCTTCCTGAGGAAATGATTTTCCTCACCCCATAGCCAATCAACCAATCCATGAATTGGGCAGCAGGTGCAGATCCAACTGGCGCTTGTGCCAAGCAGAGTTTCTCCCCTTGGTGCTCCAGAACATAGACTGGATAAGCCTTGGTAGCTGAGACAAAGGTAGCCACTTGCTCAGCTCCAACAGTTTTGGCAAAGCGGTCAATCTCATCCGCTAAGAAAGCATAAACGCATTTTTCAGGCAGGTGCAGGTCTAACCCCTCATGGGTCGGCATCAGGACTGCCTGTGGGTTGTCGTCAAACTCTAAAATAGGAATTTCATGTTTTTGGATCATCCCTTCTCCTTTTTAATGGGTATTTCTTTAATGATACGGGCTGGGTTTCCTCCAAGAACTACATTATCTCCAAAGGATTTGGTCACGACTGCCCCAGCGCCAGCGACCACATTATCACCCAGCGTGACACCAGGAAGGATGGTGACTCCTCCTCCTGCCCAGAAATTGTCTCCTATCGTAATCGGAGCTCCGTACTCAAGACCCGAGTTGCGCTCATCTGGATCCAGCGGGTGTAAGGGGGTCAAAAATTGGCAATTAGGGCCAATCATGGCATTCTTTCCGATCGTAATGGGACAAATATCCAACATGGTCAAATTGTAATTGGCATAGAAATACTCTCCCAAATGGATGTTGACCCCATAATCCACAAGAACCTGACGATTGAGATAGAGGTTTTCACCAGTAGAGCCAAACCACTCTTTGATGATGGTGGCCCCTTTTTTAGGGTCTACTTCTTGGTTAAAGGCTTCTTGTTTCTCCCGAGAAGCTTTGGCCAAAGCCCGTAATTCAGGGTCCGCAGGTCTATAATAGTCACCTGCAATCATTTTTTCATATTCACTGGCCATAAGGAAACCTCCACGTTATTTTGACATATTATAGCAGAATTCCCCCCTTAAAACAAACGTCAGGAATAAGATTTTCTAAGAAAGAGATCATAAACACTTAAATACACTTAAGAAAACTTGCATCCGCTTGCAAAATGATGTACAATAAAGGCAAGAACAGCAATAAGGAGCGAATTCATGTACCAGGAACAACGGCTTGAAAAAATCCTAGAACTTTTAGAAGAGCGAAAACAGCTATCCGCTAAAGAAATGGTCGATTATTTCAAGGTCTCAAAAGATACTATCCGCAGAGACTTTGCCCTTCTGAGCCAACGCCAGCTAGTACGTAGAACCCATGGTGGACTTCTCCCCTTAAACAAAGAACCCGGACCTTCTTACCTAGACCGCAGTCAAAAGGCTAACAAGGAAAAGACTGCCATGGCTCAAAAAGCCCTGCAATGGATCCAAAATGGACAAGTGATCTTTCTCGATGCCTCTACCTCAATCACTTTGCTGGCAGGCCTACTTGATGGAGATCTTACAGTCTATTCGCACTCCCTTGACAATGCTATCCAACTCAGTAGCCATTCCCAGGTTGACTTTCATCTCTTAGGAGGAAAATTCTATCCCAAAAACCGCTTCTACTATGCTGCGGACCAAGCACAAATACTGGACAATCTTCGCTTTGATCTTGCTTTTTTTGGAGCGAGTAGCTTAGCCAATGGCGAAGTCACCTTTGAGGATGCTGAAGACGTTGCGGTCAAGTCTCTCGTTTTTGAGCGGACTCGTACAAAGGTGCTGGTAGCAGAAAGTGCCAAGTTCCACCAACATGCTAACTACTATCTCGCTCGTCTCCAGCAATTTGATTATTGGATAACCGACAAAAAACCAAGTCCTGACATCCTTAAACAAATCGGCAGTGAAACCACTATTCTCTATTAGGAGGGAATCTTTATGTCTCATATTCGTCTCATCATCAGCGACATCGATGGCACTATCTTAAATGACCACCATCGGATCGATCCACAGTTGGCAGCATTGATCCCGGATTTAAAACGCGAAGCCATTCCTTTCGTACTGGCTTCTGCTCGTTCTCCAAAAGGGATGGCTCCCATTGCCAAAGAACTCGGCATAGAAGACTTCCCCATGGCCTGCTATAATGGGGCCCTGATCCAAAAGGGAGAACAGGTTCTTTTCGAGCATCCTTTGAACAAGAATGAAGCTCGGCAGTTCATCAACTGGGTCCGAGAGCAATTTCCTCCAGTTTCGATCAACCTCTATAGCGGAAAAGACTGGATGACCGACTGCCTGGACCAATGGAGTCAAGAAGAGGCCCGTATTACAGGAGAAGAACCTCTCATTCTCCCTCTATCGGATCCTTTGCTCGATCCGACAAAGCCCCTTCACAAATTGCTCTTAATTGGAGAGCCGGAAGAGATCCAAGATCTCTATCGCGCTATTGCTACCAACGACTTCCCTTCTACTGCCTTTTATCTTTCCAAAGCCAACTACCTAGAAGTCACTGCTAAGCAGGTCTCCAAAGAGGATGCCCTGGTTGAGCTCGCCAACCACTACCACTTAAACTTGGAAGAAGTTCTCACCATGGGGGACAACTTCAATGATCTCCCTATGCTCAAAAAAGCTGGAATCGGGGTCGCTATGGGCAACGCTCCTCAAGAAGTGAAAGATGGAGCAAGAGTCGTCACAAAGACCAACAATGAAAACGGGGCAGGGCAAGCGGTTGAGACTTATGTCTTGATTTAGGGACATAAATAAAGTGACTAGCTAGTATTTTTTACGAATAAAAAATAGAGTAGAAATGCCGATAAAATAAGGATTCCTGCAAATTTGTGGAAATCCTATTTTCTTTCTTGTAATTTGTATATTTAAATTATTTTGTGTATATTTTTCTGATTCAACTTTTTATCAATAATTAGGGATATAAAAGTCGACAAAACCCTTGATTATTATACCGTTGACAAGCTTTTCAAAAACCTGTATGATAGAAAAAAGTTTATTAAAAAGGGGACGTATTTTGAAAAAATATACTATTTCACGTAAACAAACTTTAACTTTAGCTTCCGTTGTTTTAGGAACTGTCTTCACAGGAACGACTATTGCTTCTGCTGATGACGTTGCACCTGCAACAACCCAAGCTGCTCCTGCAACTACTACAGCAGCAAAATCACCTATTACGGCTGCAACAGAAGAAATCAACGCCAAAGCCAATACACCAGTTGTTCCTGCTGATAAAGCAAAAACTGGAGATGTAATCGCTGTGGACGTTAAAAAAACTGGCCCATCTGCTAAAACAGACGGCGCAGACACAACTACTATCTCAACAGCAACCATCAAAACGACTAGCTTAGCCGATCCAAACACACCTGTTGGCACTTCAAAACCAGTCTCTTCTACCAAGACAGCTACATCCACAAAAGAAACAGCTGACTACACTGAGACAACTACAGAAACTGTCAATAAAACAACTGTAGTCGAAGTGACAAAAGAAGCAGATATCGTCAATAAAAAAGAAGTCCAAGCAACATCCGACATCGTCTTTGTCATTGATAAATCAACCTCGATGGATTCACATATCAATGATACAATGAAGAACGTTGAGACCTTTGTTCGTAATTTATCTGCAAAAAATATCCAAGCACGCTTGGGATTGGTTGCATTTGAACGATCAGATCGTATACAATACTTTGATTTTAACGGATCAAAATTCACAACGGATCCAGAAAGTTTTATTTCTGCTCTGAAAACTATCAAAACCTATGGTGGTTATGAAAACACCACTGTTCCATTGCGCCACATCGCTACTTCAGAGGACTACAACTGGGGCACCGGAACAAACAATCATCGATTTGCATTCGTCATTACAGACGAGCCAATCGATATGAATACTCCATATAAGAATCCTCTCCCATCAAAAGAAGAAACTCTTCAATCATTGAAGGCAGCGAATATTTCCTTAACAGTTGTAGGACGCACAGTAGACCAGTCTGACTTTGCTCCATTGGTCAATGGAACAAATGGTCTCTACTTAGATATCGACAAAAACTTTGCTGACTTGTTGAACGTTCAATTTGCCAACAAAGTCGTTGAAACTGTCCAAAAAGGTCGTGTCTTCAAAGTCCAAACAGACAAGTATGAGTTGATCTCAAAAACTCATCGTGTGGCGAAAGTAAAACCACAAACTCCTAGCATCCAAACGCCTGCAACACCGACCCCTACCCCTCAAAAACCGGCTGTTGTAACCCCTGCGAAACCGACTGTATTCACACCTGCTAAAAACGAGCCTGCCAAAACAGCAGTCTATATCGCACCTGCAGCTCTTCCTCAAAAAGAAGCAAGTCTTCCAAATACAGGAAGCAAGACCTCAATTGCCTTGACAACTCTTGGCCTTGGTCTTCTTAGCATGAGTGCTGCCTTTGGCCTCTCTCGTAAAACAAAGAAAGACTAACATGAAAAGCCTAATCCGTTGATTGGGCTTTTTATCACTCAAAATTTCCCCTTTGCTATTTTCATTAGAAAGCGGAAATCTTCAACTTCTACCAAGAGATTCTTGTCCTCCGCTATGATATAATGGGGACAGTACAAGGGAGGAAACCAATGTTACAAGAACTAGCCTTTACAGGCCAATGGAGACGCTATCAAAAACGCGTTCTCGATAAGAGTGACGCTTTTATGGCGGATGGCCATCTGCATTTGGTAGCAGCACCTGGCTCTGGGAAAACAACCCTGGGTATCGAATTTATCCGGCGCTTTGGTCAGCCAACCCTGATCTTAGCTCCTACTGTCACCATTCGTCAGCAATGGGTGGACCGGATTATCCAGGCATTCTTGAAAGATGAAAGCCAAGTGGAGCAATTGATCTCTCAGGACCTCAAACATCCTAAGCTGATTACAGTGGCTACCTATCAGGCCCTACACAGCGCCATGAACCAAGTCGTCGGTCAATCGCAAGCTGAAGATACCGATGACCAGGCAGAGATTGAAACATTTGATTTCAAAGGCTTTGATATCTTTACTACTTTCAAGGCCACCTCACTTGGGACCCTTTGTTTAGATGAGTGTCATCACCTGCGCAATGAATGGTGGAAGAGTTTGGAAGCTTTTCGTCAAGCCTTCCCTGACTTAAAGATGATCTCCCTTACCGCGACCCCTCCCTATGAAGGGGATCCTGCCCTTTGGGATCGCTATATCCGCATGTGTGGTGAGATCGATGAGGAAATCACCGTCCCAGAATTGGTCAAGGAAGAAACCCTTTGTCCCCACCAAGACTATGTTTACTTCGCCTTTCCAACCAAGGAAGAGCAAGAGCAGTTGGATGCTTTTAGCCAACAAAAGAATGCTCTCTTGCAGCAACTGACTTCCGATCCCCTCTTTTGCCAACACCTCCAAACCTGCCAGGCCTTATCGGGTCAGATCAGCGATGATGAATTGCTCAATGAGCCCAAGTATCTCTCTGCTACCCTGATCTTTCTTCGAAGCAAGGGAATTGAGTTTCCCAAACGTTTCCAGGAGCTTTTAGGAGCCAAGAAACTACCTGCTTTCACCATGGACTGGCTTGAAACTCTTCTGCAAGGCCTGCTCTTTCAGGTTCCCCACTGGTACAATCTACCAGAAGAATACGAAAAGCAACTCCTCCATGAATTAAAAGCAGCTAGTTTAATCGATCGAAAACAAATCAAACTAGTCCGCAACAAAAAACAAGACCTCCTGCTCAATCAATCCCTCGGAAAACTCAATGCGGTTCGAGAGATTTTCAAGGCGGAATACCAGGCTCTTGGAAGCCGACTGCGCCAACTGGTGCTAACAGACTATATCCGTCAAGACTTTGAAGTTCATCTAGGAGATAAGGACGCCCAATTCACTCAATTGGGAGTTCTCTCCTATTTTGAATCTATTCGCAGGGAAAGCTTAGAGCTAACTAGTCCTCCTGCCATTGCTGTCTTGACCGGTAGCATCGTCATCATCCCGACAGTCGCTAAGCCAAGATTAGAAGACCTTCTAGGAGCGGACAGGTTGACTTACCAAAGTGTCGGCCAATTATCTCCTGATGACTTTCTCAAGGTTCGTTTGGTTGGTTCTCAACATGATTTGGTGACAGCTGTGACCCAGCTCTTTCAAGAAGGGCTCATCCAAGTCGTCATTGGAACCAAGTCACTTCTAGGAGAAGGCTGGGATGCTCCTTGTGTCAACTCTCTAATCCTAGCGAGCTTTGTCGGCAGTTTTATGCTCAGCAACCAAATGCGGGGTCGTGCCATCCGAGTGTGGCCTGAGGATCCAGACAAGACCAGTAACATCTGGCACCTGGTCTCCATCAATCTTTCCCTAAAGAAATGGTATGAAAAGTCCGATCTTGAAAAGGAAGAGATCGAGGCTATCACTGATCAACTGAAAGAATACAGTCCTGATCTGGAGCTCTTAGAAAGACGGATGAAGCAATTTTTAGGTCTCCATTACAAGGAGCCCTTCATCGAATCCGGTATCGAACGCCTAGCCTTTGACAATATCCGCTATACCAAAAAACAGCTGCAAAAACTCAATGAGGAAACCTTAGAGCGCTCCACCCATCGCCAAGAGCTCCGAGACGGCTGGCAAAAAGCCCTTCCGATTCTGGAGAATATGGAGATTGCAAATGAGGTCCAAGTGGATAAACACTTCCTGCCCCTAGCCCTATTTTTTGACGCCAGGAAGCTAGCTCGTTGGCTGACGGCCGCCACTTTGACCGATGCTTTCGCCAACCTTTTTTACTATTCACATAGAGGAGGAGGGAATAAAGCGTCTCTAATTCTTCTATTCTTCCTAGCTGTTTTCGCTCTCCTTGCTTGGCTCCGCTACTATCTCTATAAGAGTCCTTATAAACGGCTAGAAATCTTTGGCCAGGCTATTCACCAAGCCCTGCTCCTTTCTGGCCAGATCCAGACCCAGGAGACCCGTATCCAAGTCGTACGAGACAGAAAGGATGCCATCAACACGCTGATCTATTTGAAGGGCGGAACCATGCGGGAGAAGGAACTCTTCTCGCAAACCATGATCGAGTTTTTCGCGCCGATTGAAAATCAGCGCTATATCCTGAAAGCACAGGAAAAAGTATCCGATCAGACAGAATATTTCGCTGTACCAAGCCTCTTTGACAAACGGAAAGAGGATGCTCAAGCCTTTGTGGCGCAAATTCGAAAGAGTCTGGGCAAGTATGACCTCGTCTATACCCGAAGTGCCGAAGGCCGTGCCATTCTCCTTGATGCGCGCATCAAGGCCCTAGCCAACAAACAAGAGCGCACCTTCACCAAGAAACAAGTGATGTCGGATTTGAAATAAGATTTTATTTCACTACAAAAAATTCTAGTAGACAGCCTCTACTAGAATTTTTTTGTTAGTCAAGTACAATCATGGCCTTGATAGTCTTGCGTTCATCCATGTCTTTATAGGCTTGATCAATCTCATCCAAGCTATAGCTATCAGTAAAGACACGACCCGGATTAATATCACCGTCAAGAACTGCTTTTAACAAAACTTGTTTATCATAAGTAGTAACTGAGGCTGCTCCACCTGCCACAGAAATATTTTGGGCAAAGGTTGAACCAAGGGCACGGTTATTGTAGTGAGGCACACCGACAAATCCCATGCGTCCTCCATTATGGAGGACTCCAAGGGCCTGCTCAACAGCTGCTGCGGTACCGACACATTCGAGAGCAGCATCTGCTCCACCACCGAGAATTTCTCGCACCTTGGCAATGCCTTCTTCACCACGTTCAGCCACAACCGCTGTCGCGCCTGACTTCAAGGCCATCTGTTGACGGTCTTGGTGGCGACTCATAAGGACAATTTGAGAAGCTCCACGCATCTTAGCTGCGATCACCGCACATTGACCCACGGCACCGTCCCCGATAACGACTACCTTGTCACCCTTTTGCACATTAGCCACACGCGCTGCATGATAGCCCGTCGGCATGACATCAGCAAGTGTCAAGAGGGATTTAAGCATGGCTTCTGTATAATCAGATGGTTGACCTGGAATCTTGACAAGGGCCCAATTAGCAAAGTGGAAACGGATGTACTCTGCTTGGACCCCGTCAGACCAGTTGGTGCCAATGTGGCGGTCACATGTCCCATCATAGCCAGCACGACAGGCATCACACTCCCCACAACCATGGGTAAAAGGCGCGATGACAAAGTCTCCTGGTTTGACCGTTGTAATGGCCTCACCGATTTCTTCGACAATCCCAATGGCTTCGTAGCCACTATTTTGGTGCCCCGCTTCAATATCTGGATTACGGTAGCTCCATAGATCGGATCCACAGACACAGGTGCGAACGATACGGAAAATGACATCATCTGGCGCTTCGATCTGTGGACGTTCCACTTCTACAAGGCCCACTTGCCCAGCTTTTGTATAGACTGTTTTCTTCATAAGAACAACCTACTTTCTATTGCTTACTTACCTACAGTATACACTTTTTCTTAGGCTTCTGCTCGTACCAACTCGTCATTAATGGTGGTGATGATCATGCCCATGTTGTTGATCCACTTCCAACTCTTCGATCTTGCGTTTATGGGCTCGGTGGGTTGCCAAGTCTTCATCGACCTCAATGGTGACGTTTTGAAAGCCACAATCTTTGAGCAAGGTACGAATCGATTCTTTACAAACCTCCATGTGGTTGACATGCTCTAGACAAACATGGACAATGGCGTTTTTTTCCAAACCATCCATGGTCCACAGATTGAGCTGGTTGATACTAGCCACATGGTCCAACTGCTCCAAATCACTCTTAACTTGCTGGATATCTACTCCTTCTGGTACAGCATCGAGGAAAATCCTGAGCGTGCTCCAAAAACGTGGAATGGCTTTTGACAGAATAAAGATGGAAATGGCAAGAGATAAGAGCGGATCCAGAATATACCAGTCAGTAAATCGTAGGACAATGGCCATTAGGATAACAGCCACCCAACCCAAGGTATCTTCCAGAAAATGCAGGCTGAGAATGGATTCGTTCTTGGTTTGTCCTTTGCGAATGACGAGACTCGCTAGCACATTGATGCTGACGGCTATGATTCCAAGCCAGAGGATGCCCTCATCGTTGACAGGTTGTGGGTGAACCAATTTCGTTATATTTTCCAAAATAACCAGAACGGACCCTGTCATGAGAATCACAGCTGTTACCATGGCCCCTAAAAGGCTAAAGCGCTTGTAGCCCAAGGTATAGTGGCTGTCTTCTTCACGATTGGAAATACTCTCCAAAAAGGCGGAGATCCCAATAGCGATTGCATCCCCCAAGTCATGGACCGAATCCGCAAGGACTGCACTGGATCCAAAAATCCCTCCTGCAATAAACTCAACAATGGCATAACTCAAATTCAAGAAAAAAGCGATCCAGACCGCATGTTTTGTCTTCATAATCCTTAATCCTCTGATATAATAGATTCATGAACATCATGTTCATTATCTATTATCCACTACTATCAACAGAAAGGATAGGAGCAAACTGTTTAGGGTGTACGTTACTGAACAATTTGTTCAAATTGTCCATATGAATACTCAGGATCGTCGCATCACCAAAACTCGAAAAGCTATCTATCAAGCTTTCTTACACTTACTCAACCAAAAAGACTACGAGGCCATCACCGTTCAGGAAATTATAGACCTTGCTGATGTGGGGCGCTCGACCTTTTACAGCCATTACGAGAGCAAGGAATTATTGCTAGATGAACTCTGTCAAAAACTCTTTCACCATCTCTTTGAGCGTGCTGAACACCTCTCACCACAAGACTATCTGGCCCATATCTTTCAGCATTTCAAGAAAAATCAAGATCATGTGACCAGTCTCTTGCTCTCTAAAAACGATTATTTTATACGGCAACTGCGAAAAGAACTAGAACATGATGTCTACCCAATGGTAGCCGACGAACTCATCAAGGCCCATCCAACTCTCCCTCACTCTTACCTCAAACACTTGGTCGTCAGCCATTTCATCGAAACCCTCAGCTGGTGGTTGAAAAAAGGCAAGTCCTACACCGAACAAGAAGTGATCCAATTTTATTTGGAGATTCTAAAAGTGGGCTCGAACTAGAAGGGAGTATTTTCAATGACCAGCGTGCAATTTTACTTTCTATTTCCATCACTCTTCATGCTTCACGAACTCGAAGAAATCGTTTGGATGCCATCCTTTGTCAAAAAAATATCAATCCAGTATCCAAACAATCGAATCCTAACTTATTACACTCCTTTTGCTTTCAACTTTATTGTCTTGGAACAATTTCTCATCCTAATGACGTCGCTATATCTTAGTTACCAGTTTAATAACTATAGCATTTACGCAAGCATCATAATCGCTTATATCTACCATGTGTTCGGACATCTGATTCAGACAGTCGTTATTCGAAAATATGTGCCTGGGTTGTTAACGGGCATTTTAACAAGTTTGTTTGCTCTTTGCAATCTCAAAAATGAATTTCCAATTAAACTTTATGGTTACTCTCTTTTTACCTTATTGGTTATTATTTTAAATCTTGTAGTATCATTTATGATTCTTCATAAAATCAGTCATAAAAAATAGTACTCAGGCAATCATATCTTAGAAAGGAAACCCTATGTTCTTCCCCATTCTTCTCGGCTTTTTTACAGCCTTCTTTGCCCTTGCTTTTGTTCTTCTTCACTTATTGGCCTCCCTTTCAGAATTTAAAAAGGGAAATCACACTTTAGGAAATACATTTCTCCTCATCGGAAGTAGCCTTGCGACCTTATCTCTCATCCTCTACTTCTTTTTACCGATTGTCTCTCTAGCCCTTTGGCTGATCGGATGTGGTTTGATTTGCTACGGAGCCTATTGGAATGGAAAACACAAAGGAAACTTCCACCCAGTCCACCACCTGATTCGGATGGGCATCGCTCTGGTGATTACAATTTTATTAGCTCTCATATAAGAAAAGCTCAGGTTTTCAAAAAACTTGAGCTTTTGTAGTTTCTATTTATTATGCCATCAACACCATGAGTATCGGAATGACCACCATGGTAGCAAGGGTCGTCTCTGTCACCATGACCGCTGCGTAATCACTATCAGCTCCGTAGAGTCTGGCAACGACCGGGGCATTGGTCATCACTGGCATAGCGGACTGGATGATAAAGACTTGCTTCATCAAGCTTGGTAGAGGGGCCCAGTAAACAATGGTCGCCATTAGGAGTGGAGCAACCAGGAAGCGTCCTAGTAGAATGAGGAGCTGATCTTTTCCAAGCACCAACTGCTTCACGCCTACATGAGATACCGACAAACCGATGAAAATCATGGATAAGGGGGTTGTTAAATTGCCCAGATACTGCAAATCACTGGCTAGAAATGCAGGGAGCTTTATCTGCAGCATCACCATGACTAGTCCTAAGATGAAGCCCATCAAAGGAGGTGAAAAGACTTTTTTCACACTTGTTTTGAGATCAAACTGAGCTTCTCCCTCACCATCCCGCTGGATCAGGTAGGTCCCCAAAGTCCAGAAAAAGGTCGTATTACACATGTAATAGATCAAAACATAAGGAATACTATCATCCCCGAAGAGAGCTTGGTTAATGGGGAGTCCCACGAAGATGGTATTGGAGTTAAAAAACATGGAAATAAAGAGGCCACGGCGGTCCTGTCTCACTGCAAAGATCTTAGCTACTGCTGTCGCTATTCCAAGCAAAACGACCATAGACAGGGCAGGAAATCGCAAGGCTGGCAACATTTTTAGGAGGTCAGCCGCTGTAAAACGCTGTGTGATGGTGTAGAGCATATAGCAGGGAAGAGCAATTTGAGTAACTAGCTTTGCGATCAAGCCACGTGACTTGTCATCAAACCAGCCTTTCTCACCTATGACAAAGCCCACTAAAATCATGCCCAGGATGACGAGAATCCCTGATATGCTCCTCAAAAAGATGTCCATGTTCTCCCCTTTTCTTTTTTAAATTTGAACTAAAAAAAAACATTTTTTACAAGTCTCAAAAACTACTCTAGTATATCACAAAAAGAGGTGGCGCAACATGCCCAACCTCTTGTATTTTATTGATTGTTACTAGTAGCCTTTCTTGGCCGCCTTGGTCCATTGGTACCAACCAACCAGACTATTGATCAAGTAAATAAAGTATTTCCCTTGAATTTGAAGGCTTTTTCCCCACCAAAGATAGATGGAGAATACATTGGTAGCCGCCCAGAAAATCCACTGTTCGCGGTAGACAGCCGTCATCAAGAGTTGGCCGACACCATTGGTCGCATCTGTAACGGAATCCCGGAAAGGCCGATTGGCTCCAACTGATTGGTAAATATAGCCAAATACCAGCCACCAAATGGCACTGATCGACAAGTACTTGGTCCAGCCTACCGCATCCAGCTTACGAGCAACAAACTCTTGCTCTTCTTTTTTAAACTGGGCTTGGTAAATCAAAAAGTGTTAAAAATAAGACAGTAACCTCAGAATAGATACTGTCTTATCTCTTTTTTTTACTTAAAGCCTTGATAGACTTGACAAATGGTAGAAAAGAACCGTGAGTTCTTGCCAGAAGCTGAAGTTAATCCTTCAACCTGGAAAACCCGCAGAGGTGACTTTTTCTATACATCTCGATTTTTCTGGCAATAATCATTAACCGATAAATATGTCTGTGAATCACCCAGCGACTCCGCTATGTCCATAATCCGCGGTGGTAGTAATCCCACTCGCTGGACAAGTTCGCGATCGCTGAACAATTCCCGTGGACTGCCGGCGAAGCTAAACTTCCCGTGTTCCATAACATACACCGACTCAAACTCGGCGGCGACCCAATCCATGTCATGGGTGATGGTCACAACTTGGTGGCCCGAATCAGCCAACTCATGGAAAATTGCGGTCAACTTGCGCCGGCTTTCCCAATCAAGCGACATCATCGGCTCATCAAATAAATAAATCGCCGGATCCACTGCCAAAACTGTGGCAACACTCAACAGCTTGCGTTCCGACAATGACAGGTCATATGGACTTTCAGCTGTTTTATCATCCAAGCCAACTCTTTTTAGAGCCGCTAAAGCCCGCCTCGTAATCGTGTCGTGGTCATCCATGACCTGCGCGACACTCCACTCCACCTCTCGTTGAACGGTCGGGTTGAAAAGCTGATCGTCAGGATTCTGAAAAGTAATCCCAACCTTCAGTAACTTTTCAACTGGTTTAAGATCATTAAAATTTTCTCCATCGATCTTAATCACACCGGTTTGTGGTGTCAGCAAGCCCGTCAACAATTTGAAGAGCGTTGATTTACCGGCACCATTTTGGCCGACAATCGCCACCATCGGATCGGTGAAGTGTTTGTCTTCAACATCCAAGCTAAAGGACCGTTCCGGATAAGTGAACGTCAGGTGGTTCAGTTCAATTGTGGACATAACAAGCCTCCTTCAGATCAGCGTCATTCACCGGATACCGGCCATCAGCCAAGTGCCAATCCATTTTTTGAGCAAGTTGCTGGATTGTCGGGGCTGGAATCTGCCAGTCAGCTGCCAAATGATTAAACACCTCACCCGGCCTGCCCTGGGCTACCATTTGACCCTCGTGCAGCACCCACACAACGTCGGCGACTTCGCACAAATCGTCAATTTCACTGGTGACAATGAAGACAGTCGTCTCTTTGACTTGGGCCAGCCATTGGAAAAATTGCCGGCGGCCAAGGGGATCCATCTGACTGGTCGGATCATCCATAATCAAAACAGCCGGATTAGCCACAATCGCCGTGGCAATTGCCAACCGCTGGACCTGACCACCGGAAAGGCTCTCGGGACTCAAATTCAGCTGTTCAATCAGCCCCATTTGCGTGGCAACTTCTTCAACCCGTTTTTGAATCAGTCCTTCAGCCATTCCCTGATTAATCAAGTCAAAGGCGATTTCATCGGCAACCGTTTCTGCCAACCCGCTTAGTTGGCCAGCTGGATTTTGCAGTACAACTCCATTCATGGCATTATAAACGGGCCAATTGTCGGACACTCGCTGGCCAAACATGTGCCAGTCGCCCTCAATCTCAGCAGACACAATTTTGGGAATGACCCCTGCCAGCACACGGCACAAAGTCGATTTGCCGGAGTGGCTATTCCCGATAATCCCAACCACCTGGCCGGTATGAACCTCCGCGTTAATCTGACGCAGTTGTGGTTGCTCAGTACCCGGATAACGGGTGGTCAAATTTTCAATTACAATCCGTTTATCTTCGTCCATATCTTCCACCCAATCAATAAAATTGCCAATCCAGTCAGACCAATGTGCAGCGTCCGCGACAGGCGATACACGCGCTGGGAGGTTCTGACAGTCCGGTTGGGATTATCAAAACCTCTCAGTTGGAGAGAAATCGACCGCGCCATCGATTGATCCAAGGTCTTAATCACCAATGGAATTAGAACCGGCAGGACTGACTTTAATTTCTGAATCAACGTTTTTTGCGGATTGGTTCCGCGAACTTTTTGTGCCTGCTGGATTTTCCTCATATTGCGCATCATTTCCGGCAAAATATAACACACCGACATCAGAACGTAGACGGTTTTATAAGACAATCCGGACAGTTCCAAATAGGCCGCGTTTTCTGAAATACTCGTGGTCACCATAAAAAAGCCACTGGTCAAAATAATCACCAATACTCGACAACCCAGAGTGGTGGCGTAAATCAGGCCTTCTTTGTAGAACGACACCCCAAGCACAGAAAACAGCACAGTTTGATTCCGACTGTAAAATAACCCTTGGATGATCAGCATGGTGCAAATCAGAAACAGACTGAATCCCAGCGCCTTAAAGATGGTAGAACTCAATTTGGAAAATAACAATAGCAGTGTTGCGACAAGAATTAATCCGGCCTGAAGCAATAAATTCATACTGGCAAAGCTCAACAACGTCATGTCCAAGATGAACAAGAGCTTAGTAATCGGATCGATCACCTGGTACCACTTGAGCTTGACCCGTGGCGCTCCAGAAATCAATGTTTGATCAGTCATCATTTATCACCGCTAAAGAAGTGCACCATCCGCTTCGGCAGCTGACGATAGATGAAGAATGCCAGGTAGGCCACGCAGACTTTATCCAAAATATCCAAGACAAACTCATCGGTAAATGAGGCCAGCCACACTGGTGCATGATTGGCGACCATTACCGCAAACAATGAGTCACCCCAAGCGATACCGGTCTGACCACCCCAAAAGATGACGTTGAGTGGCGTTGAAATGACAGCTGAAACGATGGCAATAATAATAGCAGAAACAAATACTCGTCGCGCTGACGAGAACCACCCATTGGCGTGCAAAACTCCGACAGCAATCCCAATTCCGATGCTGGTAATCGCATACACGGTTGAAATTGGCGATAAGGTCAGTCCATAGATCACGTTGTTGATGAAACCACTGATGGCACCGGCAACCGGCCCAGCCAACATGCTGGCAAGAAAGGTTCCCAAAGACCCCAGCCAAACGGGCAACTTTAACCCCTCCGCCAAGGCTTTAGCAACATAGTTAATCCCCACGGCAGCGGGAATCAAAGTCATGGTGGCAGCACTTAACTTAAATTTCCACATACTGGTACGATGAATCGGTTCTGTTTTCATAATCTTCTCCTTTTGTTTTTAAAGAGCCGTGTCTGTTTAGACTTTCGGACGCAACGCTCTATAGATTTTCGATTTGAACCGCTTCTCCTTTCACAGATCCCTTAGTCGACATCAGGGATTTTCTTGAAAATGATTGTTCAACAGTTCACAACTAATCATACTCCGATTTTCATAGAAGTCAAGAATTTTCTGAATTTTTTTTGAAAACGTTCGGGAATTAAAAAATAGAGCAAGCGCCCATGAGAATGATCGCAAGACAATTATAAGAGGCCACTATAAAAAAACAAACACCATTTCTGGTGTTTGTTTCATTTTATAAAGGAAGCACTAGCTTATTTTTTCTTTTTCTTCAAAATATAAGCTGCAATGCTTGCCAAGACAAAGGCTAAAACTAGGCTAATAATAGAGATGGTCGTACCCGTATTTGGTAAGAATCCTAAGATCTTGCCTGGTTTCTTCGGCTCTGGTTGGCTTGGTTTTTTAGGTTCAGGTTGACCCGGTTTCTTTGGTTCAGATGAACTTGGAGGAGTTGGTTGTTTTGGAGTTTCTTTTGGAACATGCTTGTTAGTAATCACAACATTTCCTTTACCATCCTCGTCGTTACGAGCTTCATAGCCCTTTGGAACACTGACTTCTCTCACTGTATAAGTGATGGTGTTTCCATTTGCTTTTTCATCTAAATCTGCAAAGGTATGGGTCCACTTGTTTTCAGCTGACAATTCTACTTCTTGACCGACTTTTTGATCATTGGCATAGAGTTGAACGCGAATACTCTTCGGACGAATTCCATCCTTGTCATTCTCGTCATCCCACTTCTTAGTGACCGTGACGCTTGTCTTACCAGGTGCATGGGTATTGGTAATGGTATAAGCAGCCTGATCAATTGTAGTCGTATATTCAGCTACCTTCTCTTCTTGAAGAGTATAGACGATTTCTTTTCCATCCTTGAATTTTGGTAGAGCTGTGAAGCTTTCTTTCCAATCTGTCGCATTCGTGAGTTCTTTTTGAGCAACTTTTTCACCATTGGCAAGAAGATTCACCACGATACTTGCTGGACGAAGACCATCTTGATTGTCTTGGTCATTCCAGATCTTGGTCACTGGAATATCGATTACTTCTGGCGTATGGGTATTGGTCAAGATCGTGTGAGCAGCGTCAGAAGTATCAGCAGATACTTGGTAGCCTTCAGGAACAGAGACTTCTTCCACACGGTAGCTGATAGCTTGACCAGCTTTCTTTTCAGCTAATTTGCTAAAGGTATGAGTCCATTGATTGTCCGCTGACAATTCAACTGGGTCTCCTACTTTTTCATCCCCAGCATAGAGTTGAACCTTAATGGATTTTGGACGAAGACCATCTTGGTTGTTGGCATCTTCCCATTTCTTCGTGACTTTCATCTCTGTCAAAGCTGGTTCATGCGTATTGGTCAAGACAACATTGGCCTTGTCCTTATCATTTACCGTTACTTTGTAACCATCTGGGACAGTTACTTCTTTGACTGTATATGCAATTGCTTTTCCGGCTGCCTTGGTATCAAGGTTTTCAAATGCACCTTTCCAGTCATTCGCTGCTGAAAGTTCTACCACTTGATCCGTCGCAAGACCATCTTTGTATAATTGAACTTGAATGCTTGCTGGACGGAGACCATCTTGGTCGTCTCCATCTTCCCACTTCTTGCTCACTTCTACTTTGGTCTTTTCTGGTTCGTGCGTGTTGGTCACGACTACTTGACCTGGGTTAGTTGCTTCGACAGCTTGTGTGTAGCCTTCTGGAACATCGATTTCCTTGACTGTATAGTTGATAACTTGGCCAGCTTTCTTCTCATCTAGGTTTGAGAAGGTATGGGTCCATTTGTTATCTGCTGACAATTCAACAGCCTTACCAACCTTTTGATCACCAGCATACAATTGAACCTTGATTGTTTTTGGACGAAGGCCATCTTGGTTATTGGCATCCTTCCAGTTTTTCGTAACAGTCAGGCTTGTCTTACCTGGTTTGTAAGTATTGGTAATTGTAGTGCCATCAATCTTAGTGGTGTAATTGTCCACTTTGTCTTCTGTCACTGTGTAGACAACTTTTTGACCATCTTTATAGACGGGTAGGTCTGTGAAGGTATGAGTCCATTCATCTCCTTCACCAGTCAGATCAAGAGCTTGCACCTCTGTTCCATTTGCCAAGAGGTGAACTTTGATGGTAGATGGGCGAAGACCATCTTGGTTTTGTGCATCATCCCAGACTTTCTTGACTGTAACCGTCGTGGTCTCAGGAGTGCGCTTGTTGGTGATGGTGGCTTTTCCATCTGTAAAGCTAGCTTCTTCTGTATCGACCGTATAATGAGTCGGAACTTTCACTTCTTTAACAGTGTAGGTAATGAGCTTGCCATCACTGTCTTTATCTGGAAGATTCGTAAAATGGGCTTTCCAGTCTGTTGCGGCTGAAACCGTGACTGGTTTTCCTTGAGCTTTGCCATTCTTGTAGAGTTGGAATTCCACACTTGCTGGGCGAAGCCCTTCTTGGTTGTCTTGGTCATCCCAAACTTTTGAAGCTTCAAGATCGATATACTTGATATCTGCTTCATTAGCGATCTCAACTGGGACTGCTTTGGATCCGACTGATTTTCCATCCACCGTGACGTGATAGATTTGTTTGTCCGCATCATAGGTGACAACCACAGCATGTTCTGTTTCATCCAACTTGTAGTTTTCAGATGCTTTGGTTTCTTTGAGCGTATAGGTTCCTTCTGTTAAGGTGTTAAAGGAAAGTTCCCCTTTTTTATCAGAAGTTGCCGTCGCAACAACCGCACCGTTTGCATCAGTTAAGGTAAATTCAGCACCTTCAAGAACTTTCTTAGGATCATCCTTGTCCACCTTCTTGACGTGGAAAGCAGCCGAGAAGATTTGTGCAGTTACGGTATTAGACTCACGATTTCCTTCATGACCTTTCGCCTTGTATCCAAATTGGTTATGGGCTTGAACAAGACCGGAACGACCGCCGTTGTCTTCGTTGTCTTTGGTACGTTCTTGCATCAAGGCCTTGACTTCATCGGTCAATTCACTTGGATTCACAACTGGGACACCAAAGCTGGCTTCGCCACGCGCAGGAATCGTGGTTCCTGCATTTGCAACTAACTTGATTCCTGTTACTTGACTGTAATCAGTCACAGCTGTCGTCCAGATATCCTTGTCAGCAGCTTGCGCCATGGTATCTGTCGTAACGCCTGTATCAGTTGTATAGTAGACCGTCCATCCTTCTGGAGCTGTCACTGGTCCACGAAGGCTGACCGTGTATTCTGTCATCCGACCAGATCCGTCTAGTGTGTTAACGTCTTTTACTTTTGGTAGGACATCATAGACGACTCCGTCTTCTACTGCCTTATCCGTATTATTTTTAATGGTGAGTTTGTAGTTAAAGGTTTCACCTGGTTTGAAGGTACGTGTCACAATCGAAGCGTCTGACAGGTCATCATTTTTAGCGATATATTTGCGTGCATAGATTCCTTCAGCAGCAACAATCGTATAGTTTGATTGAGCATATGGAATTTTATCCGTTGTTGAACCATTTCCGTTCAGATCATACACATCTTCCGTGACCCGATCAGGGTTGGCATTTTCAAGATCGTGGATCCCATTTCCAGCGACATAAACTTTATTGGTGAAGGTCCCACCATCGTCTTTCCCTTTCAGATCGGCCACGATAAATGGTAGACGCACGCGATTAAGATCTTCAAGAGAAGCTTTAATAAACTCTTTTTGGTCCAAATGCATCACAATAGCGGTTCGACCTGAATTGTGGTAATTTTCAATGACCTCGTAGCTCTTAAGGAATTTCATACCTTTTTCACTAGAGGCAAGGTTTCTCTCAAAATCTTTAAAATCGACTTTAAGGGTATTCGGATCATAAAGATCAATAATCCGTAGGTCTCCATAATTCTTATCAGGATCTAAAACTACTTTGGTTGCCATCAAACCAAAACGAATATTTTGTCCATCAGTATAGCGAACATCATTGTAATCAGTCGTTTTTGCAATTTCAAAGCTTTCCTTCATAGGGATCAGCTTGAAAGTCCAATCTGCTGACTGATCTTTGGCAACATTTGACTGTGTTTTATAGGTCACACGGCCTGTGTTCTTGTAAACATTTTTGGTCGCATCCGTTTCATCGTAACGCGTCTTTTCAGGATCCTTGAAGCTTGTATAGCTATTGAGGGTAATTCCCTGACCAGATTGAAGGACAAAATCATCCTTCATTTCCATCCGCCAGCCCACAACGGTTCCATACTTGGTCAAATCAATTAGACCGTTCCCGTCTTTATCTGCTTCTGACTGAATTTCTTTCGTACTACCATCTTCCATAGTCAGGATGATTCGTTTGACAATGGTATGGATTTGTTTCCCAATCCCATAGTTTCCTTCCATCAGGCGACTATAATCGATCCTGGTAAACTTCAAGCGAGGGTCCACAGTCTCATCGTAAAAAACAAAATTCTTCTGAGGTGAAGGGGTGTTATTATGAAATTTTAGAATCCACTTGTAATTAGCAGCCTTGTAGTCTGTTGAATCATAAACATCCCCATCAGCCCGTTTGGCAAAGCTTCCGGCTCCTTCAAGGTCACGTGAAGTCAAACGGAAAATAAGGGAATCTTCCGCAGTAATATCTGGTTCTCCCTCTCCACGGTTGGCAGGAATTCCTACGATGCTACCAGTATTGGTCAAATCCTTACTAAGAACGTCCTTGAGGGTTTGGTCTTTTTCTAAGACCAAATCAGGGAATTTCAAGTAGAGGTAACTTGTATCCTTGATTTTGGTCATAAATTCTTGGTGATAAGCTGCTGGATTGTCGTTTGCATCCGCCTTGAACGTCTTCGTAACGGTACCATCTCCATTGTCTACCCAGCCTTCAGACTTGGCTGTATCGAGAACAGCTGTGCGAGTCTTCCCACTCTTATCTGTATAGGTTGGTAACTTATCAGTGATCGTTGCTGATTCTAACTGACGGTATTGACCACCGTATTGACCACGCATTCCGTCCAATTGGAAGGCAAATGGAACAGAAGTTGGTGTTTCAATATAGTTCTTTCCATCCGCACCTTTGACAATACCTGGCATTGCTTCCGCATAGTCCTTAGACATGGCTTCGTTCAAGTTTTGGTTGATGTACTTGGTGAAACGATAATCGTTGTACTTAGGCTTCCAAATGATATCATTGAGCGCTGTTTCTTGCCCATTGATGTTCAAAGTTCCTGTGATATCTAGCGAGTAATTCGTCGGTGGATACCCGATTGTAAACTTCCCGATAAAAGGCAAGGTCAACACTTCTGATTTTTGGTAATTGCTAAAGTGAAGGGTGACTTGATAATCATCACCAACCTTTGTTACCGTTGGTTTATCATGCTCTGAGGCACTATTAAAGTCTGGAATGCTGACTTCTCTGAGGTACTTGCCTGGTACTTTCAAAGTAATCGCGACATCGTTAATGTCGGTTGTCAAATTTTTAGGGGTAATCTGGATATAGCCAGACATGGTATCCCCTGTAAAATAGGACATGCCACCTGGATGGTCTTGTTTGTCCCCATACAAGAGGGTAACATCCAAGGCCCCGTTATCTCCAACTGCTAGCTGGTTGGCATAGGCAGTTACAGCCCCTTGACCAAGCTGGCCTAGCATCATGAGAATCGTTAAAATGACAAAACCTTTGTTCAAAAAGTTTTTCCATAATAAACTAAGCTTTTTCATGTTTTATCTCCTTACTTTTCTTAGCCTTCCAAAAAGGCCCTCCCTTTAATTTTATCAATTATTTTTTAGAATATCTATTGCTTTTCAAATTAAATCATCACTATTCAATAATATAGACATTATTTACAATGATGTCTATATTATAAATCACTATCTGGTACTGATTTCCCCTTTCTTATATCCAAGGGCAAGAAAATAAAACATTTATAAACAAGGAGGAGCAGTCTGCCAATTCTTATTCTTCCTTGATTTTCTTCATACAAAAAAACTCAAACACATCTGCTTGAGTTTTGTACACCCTACTATTGGTTGGTTATTTTATCTAACTCTTCACCATTTGAAGGAATCTTTTGTTTTTCCCTTCTATCTCGTACCCACAGCATGGCCATTCCAAAGAGATGGCTTCCAAACAAGGCCGTCACAAAAATCAGCTTGCCTCTGTCTGGATAAGAGAGAGGGAGAGTCCTAAAGCCATAGCGCGCCCACTCGATAAAGATCGGATGGGAAAAGTAAAGGGCCATACTCATCTGTTTTAAATACTGTAGATCATAGGTTTTTAGAAAAGACGATCGCAGGCAAGCATTGACCAAATAGACCGTCACAAAAGGAAGGAGAAAGAAAAAGTTCTTATCGATTCCTTCATTTCGAAAAATGATCATGCCTTCTAAACAGAAGAGTCCAAAGGCAAGAGCTACTTTTTGCCAACGGTGAACCCTAAAGGTTTGATCATAAAAATGATCATACAGATAGTAACCCATATAGATAAAAACAGGCGTGTAAAAGAGACCATTTCGCGCTGTGAAAAATAAGTTGCTGTAGAGCTGGTAGCCTTTGAGAAGACTTGTGGTGTCCAGATAAGCCGAATAGGTCTCGATCAAGCCCCAGCAATAAAGGATCAAGGTGATCACACCCGTCCAACCCATACCTAGGCGTTTGACCAATTGGTTGACTAAAAACAAGCCCAGCAAAAAGGCCGGGATATACCAGAGTTGGTAGCACATTCCCAGATAGATCAGTGCAATGAGAACACCTGCTGGAAAAAGATAGACAGGGAGTTTGAGGCTAGAAAAAAAGATCCAGGCATATGGTAAATAGACACAACTCCAAAATAGATAGGTTTTAACAATTTTGACCAGATAGGCCTTCATTTTCTTAGAATTCCCTAGGGATTGCTTGAGGAAAAAACTGGCACAGACGATAAAAAATGGCACCGCTAGCCGTCCGAGCATACTCTTGAGTCCAAAATGCAGTGGCTCATAGGAGGTTAAGCGACCACTATGCACCAAAATCACTGCAATCGCAAAGAGGTATTGAAAGAGACTAATACTAGAAGTATTGTAGAGGGGATTCTTTTGCATGGTCCTACTCCTTGCCCAAAGCAGTTTCTATGGTTATTTTAGCATGAAAGGGAAGAGCAAGCAAGGAATCTTTCGAACCTGATCTACCTTTTTCCCTCTATTTTTGATATACTCAAAGCATGCATAAACAAACGATTATTGATTTTAAAGAACTTGGATTGAGACACCTTTTCACCGAGCCTATAAAAGAATTAAAAACAAGAGACCTCGACCAGGTAGAGACTCTTCTAAGAGAGGTAGAAGCCTATCAGGAGGCTGGTTTTTATGCTGTTGGCTATGTCAGCTATGAGGCTGCTCCTGCTTTTGAGAAAAAATTAGCTGTCCATCCTGCACCCCTCATGGGAGAGTATCTCCTCTACTTCACCATCCACCAAGAGGTCGAAACCCTTCCTTTCCCAGAGGACTACGAGGCTGTGGACCTTCCAGCCAATTGGAAGGAAGAGGTCGAGGCTCCTGCCTACCAAGAAGCGATCAAGACCATCCATCACCACATCCGCCAGGGAGACACCTACCAAGTCAACTACACCGTCCAGCTTTCTCAAGATCTAGAGGTGGATCCTTTGGCCATCTACAATCGCTTGGTGGTAGAGCAGAAAGCCCATTACAATGCCTTCATCCAGCACGATGATGTCGCCATCCTCTCCATCAGTCCTGAGCTCTTTTTTGAGCAAGACGACCGACTACTGACCACGCGCCCTATGAAGGGAACGACTCGTCGCGGTCTCACCAACCAAGCGGATCTCAAAGAGGCAGCCTGGCTAGAAGCAGACCCTAAAAATCGGGCGGAAAACATGATGATTGTGGATCTCCTGCGCAATGACATGAATCGGATTTCGGAAATTG
The DNA here is from genome assembly GCF_019929185.1 of Streptococcus parasanguinis. Classification (GTDB taxonomy): domain Bacteria; phylum Bacillota; class Bacilli; order Lactobacillales; family Streptococcaceae; genus Streptococcus; species Streptococcus parasanguinis_O. The sequence continues at coordinate 136,195 of NZ_JAHZPC010000005.1, read as the reverse complement.
GAAGTGAGCAGGTGACCCGCCTCTGCCAAGTCGAACAATACTCCACCGTTTGGCAGATGACGTCGACCATTAAAAGCCACTTGCGACCCGAAGTCGATCTGGTCCAAGCCTTCCAAGCCCTCTTCCCTTGTGGATCCATCACAGGCGCACCAAAGATTTCTACTATGGAAATCATCCAAAAGACAGAAATTGCTCCTCGTGGCGTCTACTGTGGCACGATTGGGATCCTTCTTCCAAGAGGGAAACGGATTTTTAATGTGGCCATCCGGACCCTTCAAATGCAAGGCACCAAAGCTATCTATGGCGTTGGTGGTGGCATCACTTGGGATAGTAAATGGGAAGGCGAATACCAGGAAACCAAACAAAAATCGGCTGTCCTCTACCGACAAGAGCCTCGATTTGAGCTTTTGACGACCGGTCGCATCCATCAAGGAGAGCTGACTTTCCTAGAGCAACACCTGATCCGTTTGAGAGAGGCCAGCCGCTACTTTGCCTATCCTTTTGACGAACCAAAACTCCTGAACGACCTTCAAGAAGAGCTCGCTCATGTAGATCCTAGCCTTGACTACCGTTGTCGCATTGCCTTGCAGAAAAACGGAAGCTTCCAACTGACGATCACCGAGCTAACAGACTTGCCAGCTAGCTATCTGCAGACCCAACTGACCGAACAAAAACTTGATCTAGCAACTCCGTTTACCTATTTCAAGACTAGTCAGAGAAATCATCTAGCAGCTAACCATCACGAGCAGATTTTCTATCTGCCAGACGGAAGCTTGCTAGAGACGACGATTGGCAATCTTGTCCTTGAAATCAAAGGCAAGCTCTATACCCCACCAGCTCATCTCCCATTATTAGATGGCATCTACCGGCGCCATCTTCTTGAGACCCAGCAGGTGGAAGAAAAACTCTTGACGCTGAAGGATTTAGAACTTGCTGACATAGTCTATGCCTGCAATGCCCTTCGTGGCCTCTATCCACTCGATTTTCAAAGAAAGGATTCCTAATGAAACTGATTTTTTTACATGGACTAGGGCAGGATGTCCTCTCTTGGCAAGGAGTCCAATATGCCCTTTCACCCTTGCACTCCAAAACTTTTGATATTTTCTCTCATCCAAGCGAAAGCTATCAGGAGGTCAAAGCAAGGCTGATGGAGCGCCTCCAGCAAGAGAGTGAACCCTTTATTCTGGTAGGCCTCTCACTAGGTGGTGTCCTTGCACTTGATCTCTCCAGCCAAGACTTTCCACAACTCAAGGGATTGGTCCTTGCAGGAACACAATACAAACTCACCACCAATCCCCTCTACAGGCTCCAGATCCTCCTCTTTCGTCTGCTTCCCAAGCATGTCTTTGCAAAGCAAGATGCCAATAAACAACAGATGCTTCAAATCTTGACCGAATTAAAAGGACTCAATCTAACCGATACTGCTAAAGCTTGCTCTCTCCCTAGCTTGGTGATTTGTGGCAGCAAAGATTGGGCCAATCAGTCTTCTTCTAAGAAGTTGGCCAAGCTCCTGCCCAAAGGTCGCTATCAAGAAATCGCAGACGGAGGCCATCTACTCAATACAGAGAAACCCTATGAACTCGCGCAAGCCATCAAGGAGTTTGTTGGTGAATTTAAAAATGAAGAGGCTAGCTTAAAAAACAGTTCCTCTTAATGTAGATAAAGTCATTTATAAAACTTTCCTTAGGTGAGTCCGGACGTCAGCGAACTTCGAAGAAGTTCCATGACTTAGTTTTGGACCTAAGGTTCCAAAACTCCCGAGTGCTAGAAACAATCATGTTTCTAGCACTTTTCTCACAGCGGAAAGTTTTAGTATATTTTGTATTGAATATTAACATTAGAAATTCTTTTTATTTCTTTGCAGAACTACCTATTCAATTTTTTAATTTTTAAGAATTCTATTCCGCGATTTTTTAGAAATATTTGAGAATTACTTGATAGTTATTTGAAAAGCAAGCTGTATACTAAGAGTGTAAAGAAAACAACTAGTCATTTGGACGAAGGAGAAAACCATGGAAAAAGTATTAGAAATTTCCCATTTGAGTAAAAAGTTCGGTCATCAATACGCCTTAAATGATGTGAATCTCACCATTCGCAAAGGCGACGTCTACGGACTGATCGGTAAGAACGGAGCTGGGAAAACCACCCTCATCAAGGTCATCACCCAGCTAATTCAGGAAACTGACGGAAGTGTCTCACTCTTTGCTTCTACAAATCGCTACCAGTGGACGCAAGCCCTAAAACGGGTTGGTTCCGTCATTGAGAGTCCCGTGGCCCATAAGCATATGACCGCTTATCAAAATCTGGTCTACTATTGCAAGGCTCGCCATATCCCAAATCCCGACCAGGTCATCAAAGAAACCCTGAACTATGTCGGCCTGAATAATACGGGTAAGAAGAAATTCCGCGATTTTTCACTCGGGATGAAACAACGGTTGGGAATTGCGATTGCGCTGATTGCCAAGCCCGACTTCCTCATTCTAGACGAACCCATCAATGGTCTCGATCCTGTCGGAATCAAGGAATTCCGTCAAATGATCAAGCGCCTCAACGATGAACTCGGTATGACCATCCTCATTTCCAGCCACATCCTCTCTGAACTCTATCTGGTTGCCAATCGTTTTGGTATTGTCGACCAAGGACGCCTGATCAAAGAAATTAGCAAGGCTGAATTCGAAGAACAAGGAGAAGATTACATCATCCTCAAGACTAGCCAGCTAGCCCTTGCGAGTCAACTGATTCAGGATCAGCTCCATCACCGCATCAAGGTCATCGATAAGGACGGCGAAATCCATATCTTCGGACAGACTCATGATATTAAAGTCATTGTCAAAGCCCTCGTTCAAGCGGATATTGATGTGGACGAAATCTACTATGCCCGCCAAGATCTGGAAAAATTCTTTACGGACTTGGTAGACTAGTCAAACCACCGTCTTGTATTACTTATCCCACATATTTCATTTAGGAGATTTATCATGTTGCATACCATTCAAGCAGATTTTTACAGACTTTTTCGCTCCAAAGGTTTTTGGATCACAGAAGCCATTCTCGTACTCAACATCCTGTCTGGAGTCATCTTTGGAGCTACCGGCCACGTCGGCGTCAATACGGAATCCAAATTGCCCCAAGCGACCGAAGTTTGGACAGGCTTTAAAGCCCTGACCAACTACTCTTCCAGCATCAGTGTGACTATCCTCTTTACCATTATTGTCATCACCTTGGTCCTGGGAACAGACTTAACGCAAAACTTATACAAGAATAGTCTGGCCTATGGCGTTTCGCGCACCAGCTACTACTTTGCTAAAAGCGCTGTTGTCCTGACCATTGCTCTCTTTCAATTTCTTGTTTCTTATGGTCTCGTCTTCTTGATCGCGACCCTCTACAATGGACTTGGCACCATGCCAGAGCACTTCCTTGCTCATTTTGGACTGACCGTGCTGATTCAATTCCTCTGTACCTTGGCTTGGGTCAGCATCATTTCCTTCCTTCTCTATGCTAGCCAATCCATCACCTTGGCCTTCGTTGGCTACTTTATTGGAAATATCCTCTTAAGTCTACCTGCGCTTTTCTTTAAAGATATTGACATTCTCCACTATCTAAACTTGGAGTTCCAATATTCCTTGGTACAGAGCACCACAGCAACAACCAACACCCTCTCAATCGCCCTTGGATTCATCCTTGTTTTCGGCTTCCTAGGACTCGCTACTTTTAAACACAAAGATTTATAACAAAAAGGCTTGAGCAATGCTCAAGCCTTTTCTCTTAGTGTAATGGTCAAAACAAACCAATCTGCCTCCGTTGCCAGTTGCAAGTCTCCGCCTAAGATCTCTACAAAATTTTGAATGATATAGAGACCCAAGCCAGATGACTCTTCTGTATCCGATAGATTTTCTGAGTAGAAGCGACTAGCCAATTGGTCTAAATGCTGAATCGGTTGTTGCACAATATTGCGCAGCTCGACCCGAATCGTGTCTGCATCCGACATCAAGGTCAAACGCGCCTGCTCCTTTCCATGTTTGAGGACATTGCTGAGCATATTTTGCAAGAGGCGCTCCCAGAGCTCTGGATCCGTAGCATAATGAAGATGCTCCTCTATCTCCACCTCTAAGGCAATCCCCGCCTCAGACAAGCTATCATAATACTGGAACAACTGCTGGGTCAGGACTTGGCTGAGATTAACGTCTGTAAGCCGAGGCTGAATAGCTCCCTCCATCAAGCGTCTGTATTCCAAGAGAGATTCCAGGCGTTTTGAGACGACTTGAAGATTGGAAGCAATTTTCTTCAGCTTTTCCTCTTCCTGCGTCCCACCCTTGATGATTTGTTGGGTATAGCCCGAAGCAATGGTCAAAGGTGTCCGGATATCATGAGCAATATTACTGATGGCCATATCCAAGGTTTTCTTCTCTTGAAAGGCAATCCGATTGGTCCGCTCGATCTGTTCAAACAGATCACTGACCTGCTTGGTCAAGGCGACCAATTCTTTTTTTGAGACCTGAGAGGTCAACCGTACCCCACTCCCATTTTGGAGCTTCTTTTGAATCTGCTCCTGCAAATCTTTTAAGGCAGAAAGCAAGCGAAGGTAACCTAGTCCCAAGAGAAGGACAAGGACGACTAGAACTAGAACCAATCCCCACATTACTTGTCTCCTTTCAAGCGAACACCCAAGCCCCAGACGGTTTCAATGTAGTCCTCATCTGGATCGAGCTGAGCAATTTTCTTTCGGAGGTTGCTCAACTGGGCATTGAGTGTATTGTCTCCAGGCAGATAGACTTCTTCCCAGACCGCCTCATACAATTCTTCCTTGGTGAAAATCTTCTTTGGATGCGCCAGTAAGGTTTCAAATATTTGAAATTCTTTTTTGCCCAAGCGAAGCGTCTGTTCGCCAGATTCCAGTTCAAAGGTTTCTGGATTCAGGACCAGATTTTTAAAGGAGAGCTTTTGCGACGCTTGAGCTTCCTGTGCCGGAGAGACGTGATTTCTCAACTGCACCGTCACCCGAGCGGCCACTTCGTCCAGATTAAAGGGTTTGACAATATAATCATTGGCCCCTGCAAGGAGATACTGGCTAATGAGGTGTTTGTCTCCCAGAGCGGTCATCATGATAACCGGTGTCTGACTCTGCAAACGGATCTCCTCAAGGACCTGATCCCCATTCTTCCCTGGAAGCATGATATCCAGAAGGACCAAATCAACAGCTTCTTGCTGGAAGAGCCGCAGCCCTTCTGTACCTGAAAAAGCCTGAAGGACCTCATGATCTTCACTTAAGAGACTGTATAAAATTTCTTGGATATCATCATTATCCTCGATTAATAAAATCCGTGCCACTTGCCTCGCTCCTTTTTTCTTTTCTTGCGAAATCAGTTCTATTCCCCTAGCCTATCAAATAAAGGGACCTTCGTCAATGAAAATCTGATAAAATTCTATTGTCCCCAGGTAGATCTGCATGTTAGATCATCACAAGATGAACTTGACGATCCTTTCTTTCAAAGGGTATAATAGGACCAATGACACAATAGGGAGACTCATCTATGAAAAATAATGCTAAAACTAAAATCAGTCTTGTATCCATCCTTGTCATCCTGGGCGTTGCTGCAAGAATGATGCGAGTCATCCACCGCCAGCAAATCAGGGAGCAAAACAGACAAACCATTCAAACGACTAAAAAGGTTGCAGAGTTTCAGAAAACACTAGACGAGGAAGAAACGAAGAAACGGAACGAAACCTTCAACAAGATTTATAATGAATCCCTTGTTCGGAATAAGTTTGAGAATTGGCAAAAAGTCGATGAACTTCATGGTTTGGGGCAAAGAGCTGGGCAATTTTATATCTATAACTTTGAAAAAAAGGAAGAAATCCTTTTAGAGAATACAGATCAAGCATTTGTTCTACCCATTCGAGACAAGAGCAATAACGTCACATTTGAGGCTATCTTTGCCCACAAGGACGGTCAGTGGCACATCATGAAGCCAGACGGAAGTTCGCAGTTGCAACTAGGAGAAGCCAGCATTTCCGCTGAATCTAAGTTTGTCATCGAGAACAATGTCTTAGACTACGACCAGTAAATAAGGACTTGGCTTAGCTACATACAAAAAGCTTAGGACCCCAGCTTGTGGTTGGGATTCTAAGCTTTTTCGTTTATAGGAGAGAGTCGGCCAGCAAGTACCGAAAACTTTTATTCAACAGAAGCCCCATTTGTCGCAATGACTTCTTTGTACCAATAGAAGGATTTCTTACGTGAGCGCTCCAAGCTTCCCTTGCCTTCATTGTCCCGATCGACATAAATAAAGCCGTAGCGCTTCTTCATTTCTCCAGTCCCGGCAGAGACTAAGTCAATACAGCCCCAAGTCGTATAGCCCCAGAGGACAACGCCATCTTCATGGATGGCCTCCCGCATGGCCTTGATGTGAGCTGCTAGGTAGTTAATCCGGTAGTCATCCTCAATCTCCCCGTCTTCATTTGGGGTATCAACGGCGCCTAGTCCATTTTCCACGATAAAGAGAGGTTTTTGATAGCGATCCCAGATGGTGTTGAGGGTAATACGGAGCCCAAGAGGGTCAATCTGCCAACCCCATTCCGAGCTTTCTAGGTAGGGATTTTTCAGGGAGGCAAAGATATTGCCCGCTGTTTTCTCCCTTTCAGCTGGATCCCCTGAAGCGACCCGACTGGCATAGTAGGAGAAGGAAATAAAGTCCACTGTATGATCTTTCAACAATTGAAGGTCCTGCTCCGTCATCTCAACCGTGATTCCCTGACGTTCCCACTCTTTCTTGGCATAGTTAGGGTATTCCCCACGCGCCTGCACATCGATAAAGAAATAGTTCTTGCGGTCTTCTTCTAGACCAGCCCATACATCCCGCGGAGCACAGGTATGCGGATAGTTTTGACCCGCTGCTAGCATACAACCGACCTTATTGTTAGGGTCAATCTCATGGGCTAGCTTGGTGGCAATGGCTGAAGCGACCAATTCATGGTGAGCCGCCTGGTATTTGACCTGCTCCTCATTCTCCCCTTCTTCAAAGCAGAGACCCGCTCCCATAAAAGGCGCATGGAGGATCATATTGATCTCATTAAAAGTTAGCCAGTATTTGACCAAGCCCTTGTAGCGAGTGAAGAGAGTTCGGCAGAGACGTTCATAACATTCCAACATCTTGCGACTGCGCCAACCTCCATACTCGGTAATCAAATGCATGGGACAGTCAAAATGGGTAATGGTCACCAAGGGCTCAATGCCATACTTGTGGCACTCATTAAAGAGGTCTTCATAGAACTGTAGACCTGCTTCATTTGGCTCTAGTTCATCTCCTTTAGGGAAGATCCGAGACCAGGCAATGGACAAGCGATAGGTTTTAAAGCCCATTTCCCCAAAGAGCGCAATGTCTTCCTTGTAGCGATGGTACATATCAATGCCATCTTTAGCCGGATAAAAATAGCCCTCTTCAAAGTCGAACATCTTTTTCTGACCCGTAATAATGGCATGACGATCAGGACCAATCGGTACCACATCCACATTGGCCAAGCCACGGCCGTCTTCATTATACGCTCCCTCACACTGGTTAGCAGCCGTCGCCCCACCCCAAAGGAAACCATCTGGAAATTGAAGTTTATCGGTCATCTCTCTACCTCACTTGATTTGATAGTTCTATTATACCCTTCTCTTTCCAAAAAATCCTACAAGATCTTATGGAAAACTAAACCTATTCTAAGGTAACTCATACACTTTGGAACATAAAAAAGACTGGATTGCTCCGATCTTTCAAATAGTTCATTTTCTCACATTCTGTTTTAAGAATAGCTAAGGTTGACGTTAAATGACCACGCCTCCTATTTCATACGATAAAAATCAATCACTAAACCAGCTGGGCCTTCAACTAGCAGGCTTTCGGTTCCCCAATCGGTTACAACTGGACCGTTTAAAACTTGGATACCAAGCTCTTTCAACCGTTTGTAGTTCTGGTCTACATCCTCAACCTCGATATGAAGAATGATTCCTGACTGAAAGTTTTCCAAAGGAACCAAATGATTTTGAGACAACATGAGACAGTGACTGCCAATCGTGAACTGAGCAAAACTGTCGTCAACATAATCGGCTTTTTTATCCAAAATATGCTCCAAGTCAGCACAGACCTGGGGAATATTTGAAACGATGATATCTAATTGATTTAAATTCATTTACTATCCTCCACAAAAAGACCGGATTCCCCCGGTCTTTTAAGTTTCTCTCTATGAAAATCAAAGCATAAAATCTACAATGTTTACATTTGATTTTCCACGAGAGGAATTATTTGATTGCGCGTGATTGCAATCCTTCTTCTTCCAAGAAGAGGCGGAATGGTACGAGTTCTTCTGCTTCGTATTTTTCCTTGAAGGCTTTGATCGCTTCTTCTGAGTGTTGTTTTGGATCCAACTCAAGTACTTCTACTGGAAGTGGACGGTCTTGAGTGATGCGAGCATCGATAACAACAGTTTTACCTTCTTTGTTCAATTTAACAGCTTCAGCAACGACTGCGTCGATGGCTTCGATACGGTTTACAGTGAATCCTACAGCACCTTGCGCTTCAGCGATTTTCGCATAGTCAGCATTAGGGAAGTCACAACCAAACAAGTGTTTGTTTGTGTCTTCGTATTTGTCCTTGATGAAGGCATATTTACCATTTGAGAAGACAACATTGATAACTGGAAGGTCGTATTGAACGTTTGTGATAACGTCTGGGTAGCACATGTTGAATGCACCGTCACCCATGATGTTCCATACTTGGCGATCTGGATTGTCTTTCTTAGCAGCGATACCACCAGGAAGGGCAATACCCATTGTCGCAAAGAGTGGAGATGTACGCCACATGTTCTTAGGTGTCATGTGAAGGTGACGAGTAGATGTTTGAGTAGTGTCACCGACGTCGATTGAGTAGATAGCGTCTTGATCAGCATGTTTGTTGATTGCATTGTAAACTTGATACAATTGCAATTCACCCTCAGTTTTACCTTCGAGTTTGTTCATGTAATCACGCCAGTTTTGGTTGTTCTTCACGTTTGCACGCCACCATGGAGTAGACTCAACTGGATTCACTTTATCAAGGATTGCTTTCGCTGCTTGACCTGCATCACCAAGGATGGAAGCGTCAAGAGCATGGCGTTTACCAAGTTTGTAAGGGTCAATATCCACTTGGATGAATTTTTCAGTGTTCTTGAATGCTTCGTAAACTTCAGCAAATGGGAAGTTTGAACCAAGGAAAAGAACTGTGTCTGCTTCAAAGACAACTTCGTTGGCTGGCTTCCAACCAACACGGTAAGCAGAACCTGTCAACCCTTCGTAGTCCCATTCGAAGGCTTCAAAGTTTTTACCAGTTGTAATAATTGGTGCTTTGATCTTACGAGACAATTCAGTGATCACATCACCAGCACCAACACCACCGAAACCAGCGTAGATCACTGGACGTTCCGCATTGTTCAAGATTTCAACAGCTTTATCGATTTCCACTTCGTTCAAGGCAGGAGCGATAAAGCGACGTTCATAAGAACCTGATCCATAGTAAGAGTTTTCGTCGATTTCTTGGAATCCAAAGTTTACGGGGATTTCAACAACGGCTGGACCTTTTTTAGAAACGGCAGCACGGCAAGCTTCATCGATTACTTTTGGCAATTGTTCTGCGTAAGCTACACGTTTGTTGTAAACAGCGATACCGTTGTACATTGGGTTTTGGTTCAATTCTTGGAAGGCATCCATGTTCAGCTCGTTGTTTGGACGTGATCCAAGAATGGCAAGGAATGGAGTGTTATCCATAGCTGCATCGTAAACACCGTTGATCAAGTGAGTCGCACCAGGTCCACCTGAACCAACTGCAACCCCGATAGAGCCACCAAATTTAGCTTGCATAACCGCTGCAAGAGCACCAGTTTCTTCGTGACGAACTTGCAAGAAACGGATATCTTTGTCTTCAGCCAAAGCGTCCATAAGTGAGCTAAGTGTTCCAGATGGGATACCGTAGATCGTATCTACGCCCCATGTTTTCAATACATTAAGCATTGCTGCAGATGCAGTAATTTTCCCTTGAGTCATTCTAACTCTCCTTTAATTCTATTTTGATCCCTTAAAATGCAGCATAGCGCTTCTACTTCATCTTTGCGATCATCTCGCCTTGAAAATGAGTTTTTTCTGACTTTTCTCATGAAAACGATTTACAAAACGATTACAGTATTAATTTATCACAAAGAGATTCACATGTATAAGGATCTGCTCAGAGATGCTCAATCCCTATTCCATAACAGATGCTCTTTTTGAGAAATTTTCACAAACTATCCTACAATAGGGTATTATACTATATTTTCTTACCCTCTATTTTCCCTTAGAGCTGTAAGGAATGATAAAAAAGTACTACAGCATGCTGTAGTACTCAAATTGATGGCAAAGTATTTTTAAAAAAACTTTCCTTAGGTGAGTACGGACGTCAGCGAACTTCTTCGAAGTTCCATGACTTAGTTTTGAGCCTAAGGTCTCAAAACTACCGAGTGCTTGAAATGATAATGTTTCAAGCACTTTTCTCACGGCGGAAAGTTTTCTGTATTTTCTTGATTCAATCTAAAAATTGGAACTTATTTTACTTTATTCGTTGAATCACTTAACTTATATTACTTAAAAAAGTTTGACTACGTTCTAATCGCTACTGCATACTGTATCACTTCTTATTTTCATTAATCAATCTTTGCGACATTGAGGAGCAGCGAGCTGGTCAAAACAGACAAAGAACTAAGGGCCATGGCAAGACCTGCTAGTTCTGGATTGAGGGTCAATCCCAGTCCTACAAAGACTCCAGCAGCAATTGGAATCCCAAGGATATTGTAGATAGAGGCCCAGAAGAGATTGAGTAAGATGCGACGGAAGGTCTTTTGACTCATGTCAAAGGCGCGCACAACGCCAAGCAAATCATTTTGCGTGAGCACGATGCCACCGGACTCGATCGCAATATCCGTTCCAGATCCCATGGCAATTCCAACATCTGCAATCGAGAGAGCTGGAGCATCATTGATCCCATCTCCAACAAAGGCTACCTTACTACTTTCTTGCAGTTTTTGGATGGCGCTAGCTTTTTCTTGAGGAAGGACATCAGCAATGACGGTGTCAATTCCCACTTGCTTAGCAATAGCTTGGGCCACCCGTTCATTATCCCCTGTTAACATGACCGTTTTCAAGCCCCGTTCTTTGAGCTTTTTGATCGCTTCTTTTGAGCTGGCCTTCGGAGCATCTTGAATGGCAATCAAGCCAATCACTTGCCCATCCACAGACAAACTGATCACTGTTTTGGCCTGCTCTTGCAAGTCTACCATCCGTTTTTCAAGCTCCGGATCCATCGCTGTCCCGTCATGAAGTTTGCCATTTCCCAAGGTCACCAACTGCTGGTCGATCTGACCTTGGACCCCTTTTCCTTCAATCGCTTGGAAGTTTTCCACAGGGGATAGCACCAAACCTTTTTCTTCTGCTTGGGATAACACCGCTTGGGCTAGTGGATGTTCTGAAAAAGTTTCAAGACTAGCAGCCAGTGTCAAGACACGCGCTTCATCTCCTACCACATCGGTTACGAGCGGTTGGCCAATGGTGATGGTCCCTGTCTTATCAAACACAACGGTTTGAATCTTTTGCACTTCTTGAAGAACTGTTCCATTTTTAATCAGAACCCCCATCTTGGCACTACGACCAGTTCCGACCATAAGGGCTGTTGGCGTCGCCAAACCAAGGGCACAAGGACAGGCAATAATGAGGACAGAGACTGCATAGAGCATGGCCTCTTGGAGCGACGCGCCCAGAAGCACGGACCAAACCCAGAAAGTCGCAATGGCCAAAATCGTCACCACTGGAACAAAGATACCTGAAATCTTATCCGTCAAATCTTGAATAGGAGCACGACTGGATTGGGCCATTTTGACAAAGTCCACAATTTGAGATAAGAGGGTCTCACTACCGACTTTTTCAGCCTTAAAGAGAATGGTCCCATTGCTGTTGATAGTGGAGCCAATGACTGCATCACCAACTGATTTTTCCACAGGCAAACTTTCACCTGTCACCATCGACTCATCAATGGTCGTACTTCCTTCTACAATCGTCCCATCAACCGCGATCTTTTCCCCAGGACGGACCCGAATCAAATCACCAATGTGGATATCTTCCGCCGCCACCTCGACATAGTTCCCATCACGAAGAACTTGAGCCGTTTTTGCCTGCAAATCCAACAACTTTTCCACAGCCTCGGAGGCATTGTTACGCATCCGTTCCTCAAAGATTTGCCCTAAGAGGATAAAGAAGATGATAAAACCCGCAGCCTCAAAGTATACTGGCTGACCAGTAAAAAGGGCAAATACACTATAGACATAGGCTACCAGGGTTCCAAGAGCTACCAAGGTATCCATATTGGAATGGTGCTTCTTAAATGAGGCCCAGGCACTCTTGATAAAAGGAACTCCTGCCACTAGCATAATCGGCGTTGTCGCTAGAAAAGTCCCCCAGCGACTGACTTGATGGGATACAAATCCTGCCATCATCCCGATCATCAAGATCAATAAGGGAAGGGTAAAGATACTAGTAATCCAAAAGCGACCCAGTAAACCTAAGACACGACGGCGTTTTTCCACAACCGTGTAGGAACCCTTTTGCATCTTCATTCCACATGAAAACTCGAAGTCCCCTGTTTCTGTCGGGGTAAAGGAGATCACCTTATCCACACCGACTTCCAAAGGCTCTAAAATCCCCTGATCTTCAAACAAAATTTCCTTGTAACAGCCGGAAGGATTGACCCGATGGAAGGTGATTTCAGCAGGGATCCCTTTTTGAAGTTGAAATTCCTTTGGACTATAGCCTTTTTCTGCTGTAATACGGATCTTTTGCACTCCGTTTTCCACAACTGCTTTTTGTTTTTCTACCATACCTACTCCTTTATTCCACAATCATGTGACCATGCATCATGTTCATTCCACATGAATACCCATATTCGCCCGCTTTTTCTGGCGTAATTTCAATGACATGTTTTTCACCCAAAGGCAAATCTTCATGAACGCCAAAATCCGGAAAGATCACTTGAGCCAGACATGAAGATGGATCCTTGCGATTAAAGATGATCCGGGCTGGAACATTCTTTTTCAGAACGATGGTTTCAGGCGAATAGCCCCCCATGACTTCGACTTCAATTTCTTGATAACCTGATTTCTGACGAGCGTGGTCGCTTACCTTTTCATGCTCTGCAAAGAACCACCAAGCAATAAAAGCAACCCCAAGTAAACAAACAATACTAATTAACAATCCAAACATTGAAATTCCTTCTTTCTATTACATACAATTGCAAGGGACTGTTTCGACAGCCTCTGCTTTCTTTTCTTCCAGGACCTGCTGCAGCTGATTAAGATCTGCAAGCGTAAAGTCACTCTCCTGAATCAAGTTTTCAAGCACCTGGACAATTCTTTTTGAGCAAACCTTGTCTTTCACCTCCTCAACCACCAAGTCTAAACTCTGGTCCTGCTTCAACAAAGCCGAGTAGACAAAGGCTTTGCCAGATTTTTCTCTGGTCAGACAGCCCTTTTCAACCAAGCGCGTCAAGAGGGTCTTGATGGTCGACTTCGACCAGTCAAAGCGCTCGGACAAGACGGCGATCAAATCCCTGCTGGTCTGCTTGCCTTCCATCCAGATAATTTTCATGATGCGCCATTCCGCATTGGAAATTTGCATGGCTTCTCCTTTCTAAATCTACATTTGTAAATCTTATGATGCTATTCTACTCCTAAGATTTACATTTGTCAACCAAAAAGACAAAAAAATTTCCTCTTGGAAATAGAGGAAGGTAGACAATCTGTTTTTACAAAAAATCATCTAAAGAAATCTAAAAAGAAATAGAATTGATTTCAATTATAAGAACCATTCAAATATTTCCTGAAACTTTCCGCCGTGAGAAAAGTGCTAGAAACACTATTGTTTCTAGCACTCGGGAGTTTTGGAACCTTAGGTCCAAAACTAAGTCATGGAACTTCAAAGAAGTTCGCTGACGTCCGTACTCACCTAAGGAAAGTTTTTAAGAAGACTTTATCTTCAATCTGAAATTTTTCTTTGAAGATTTGTCTAGTTGGGCTTTTTCGCTCCCTATTTTGTCTCTATAATGTCTCCTGCAGAGCTTGGGCTAGAACTCGGTAACCAGCCACACTTAAATGGAGACCATCTGTCGTATAGGCTTCTGCTAACTGCCTCTTTTCATCCAATAAAGACGAATACACATCAATATAGCTGACCTGGTGGTAGGCTTGGGCCAATTCGCGATAGGCCTGGTTAAGGGATTGAATTTTTTCATTGGTCCGCACATAGACCTTTTGCTTGTAGCGCTCTTCTTGACTCACCGGTAGAACCGAGATCAGGTTGATGTGAGTTAGCGGAAAATCCCGCATAATTGCTTGTAAGACCGCTTCTACATTGTCTAGGGTTTCCTTTTGAGGAATTTCTTTTCCAATATCATTGGTCCCGATCAAGAGAAAGATCTGATCCACCGCCGTTCCAAAGACATGGGCGTCTAGATGTTCACGAAGGAGATCTGTCTTATAGCCTCGCACTCCCCGATTGACCATGTGCTTCGGACTTTGTAATAGTTCATGAATGGGGAAATACTCCACGATGGAATCTCCGATAAAGATCAAACCAGGCTCCTTCAGAGGGGCTTGATTGAGTTCCCGATAGGTTGTTACGATCTTCTCCTGCTCCTTTATGAGCCAGTCTTCTAACAGTTGTACTGCCATCTAATTCTTTCCTTTCACTTGTTCCCAGGGGGTCAATCCTAGATACTCTTCGATCACCTGGTAGACACCACCTTCTTGATGGCTCGGCGCTAAGTGTTTGGCAACAGCCTTGACAGCTTCTTCTGCATTGGCCACAGCATAGGAGTGAGTAGCCATTTCAAGCATTTCGATGTCGTTTCCGCTATCCCCAAAGGCCATGACCTGGCTAGCATTAAGCTGCCACATTTCCATTAATTGAGCCAATCCCCAAGCCTTGTGAATGCCTGCTTGTAAGAGATCCATGCTGCCAAAACCGCTCGAAACCGCCATGAGCTGATCTCCAAAAGCCTGCTGGACTTCCCGACGCACTTGATCGAGACGATCCAAGCCAACTACTAAGCTCATTTTAAGCACCTGGTCAAACAAATCGGCTGTCAATTCCGGAACAAACTTCATCCGCTTGTACAAGGCTTCAATCACTTCCGGCTGCATGAATTTCTCAACTTCTGTAAAGACCGTTCCTTCCTTGACAAAGCCACCACTGACAGCTGACACAACCAGCTGGTCTGAAATTTCCCGCCCCTTAAAATAAGCAAGAACCGCCTCTACTAGCTCTCGATCCCAGAATTTTCCCAGAATCATCTGGTCATCCTCAAAAATCCGAGCTCCATTGGCTACGACTAGGGTCACCCGTTTGACCAACGGACCCAAGAGCTGGCGCATGCGATGGATTTCATTTCCCGTCGCAATGACAAAGCGAATCCCTTTTTGATCCAAGTGGTCCAATAGCCTTTCCAGACGCGGAAGATCCACCTCTCCTCGCTCATCTAATAAGGTTCCATCCATATCTGTTGCTATCAACTTAATCATACAATCTAACCTTTTCCCTTTCAAAGGGTGTAAATTATCTGGTTCCATTATACCACAGATCAAGCCAGTCAAAACCACCCATGAAAACAGGTGCCTTCCTCTTAGGCTGAAGGTTGCTACTGATGGCCAAGGGAACTTATGAATATAAGCCCTTTTCTACACTTTCCTGAACCAACTCTTCCGTCAGTTTCCATAATTCTTCCGATTCACTTTTTATAAATTTTTTCTTTTCTAATACCATCTCTGAACGGATATGATCAGGATTATAATTGACTTCTGATACTTCCAAGTGATTGATCAGTGGTACCAATGCGTCAATCACTCTTGCATATCTTGCCTCAGGACTCTGGCCTTTTTCAAACTCCAACCACGAATTTTTCATATTCACATATGTTGCTTCTGGAAGGAGGCTCATTGTTTTTTCTATAGATGCTAACTCTCTATCATGAGCATGAAGCTTTTTTTCATCATCAAACACCCAAGTATCTCCGGCATAAATCTCACCTAAATCATGAATCAGTAACAGAAACATGACCTTTTCCATATTCAATTTTTCAGGATAATAATCTTGCAGAACCATCGCAGCTATCGCACCCTGCCAAGAATGCTCGGCACTATTTTCAGACCGTCCATCAAGGGTTCTATTAAACCTTGTTACCGACTTTAATTTCTCGATTTCTTTAATAAATTCAACTGTTTGATTCAAATCACTCATGGCGACTCCAACCTCCCTATTCGAAATTACGACTATCATACCAAAAATCAGGTTTTCCATAAATGAATTCCCGTATTTGCAAAAAGACAAAGGAAATCATTCAGATTGAATACAAAGTTATCTTAGAAACTTTCCTTCGGTGAGGACGGACGTCAGCCAACTTCGAAGAAGTTCCATGACTAAATCAAGATACTAAGGGCCTCTGGGGATAAAGTTAAAATAGGGAGCAGGACAGAAGCACTGCTGTATGGGATTGCTTCGTTGTCCTGCCCCCACAAGGCTGATTAGGATTCTTCCAAGCTTAGAAAGCGACAGAAGAATTCAATCAGCTACTGTGTCTTGGATTTATTGTTATTGCAGCTTATGTTTTGACACAATCCGTAGCCCGTGTTCAATTCATATTGAGCCTCTTCGCTCTTGAATTTCTGGGCTCAGGCTAAAACAGTTTCCCAAACTGTTTTACTTCCAAAACTCCCGAGTGCCAGAAACAATCGTGTTTCTAGCACTTTTCTCACGGTGGAAAGTTTCAGTGAGTGTTTGAATGAGCCTAATAGTATATATCATTTTAATTTTTTTAAGATCTCTTAAATTGTTTTATGTATAAAAGTCTGCAATCTATTTCCACTGACACCGTGATTTTTTTAATTTCTTGTCTCATGTGAATTTCAAAAAAAGCTAACCTATCTTTACCGGTTAGCTTCTATTTTTTAACCAAGAAAGGCCCAAATAATGGCAATCAGCACTGCAGGCAGGAGATTAGCGACCTTGATTCGTTTACCCCAGATGAGGTTGATCCCAACACAGAGAATGAGGCTGGAGCCGACCAGTGAGAGATTCGACAGCGCTTGTGGGGTCATGATCGGTGCGATCAAATGGGCCAACAGCGTAATCGCCCCCTGAAAAATCACGAGTGGAACCACCGCAAAAATGGCACCCTTTCCTTTCGAAACAGTCAAGACCAGAACAATGACCATATCCAGAATAGCCTTGGCCAACAAGGTCGAGGCGTCCCCTATCAAGCCATCCTGAACAGCTCCGACCACCGCCATAGCCCCGATACAAATGGTCAAGGCCGTGGTCATAAAGGCATCGACAAAGCTGGTATCACCTTGATTGCCCGTCTTTTCCTTTAGCCAGGTTCCCAGGCGCTCAAAACCCTCCTCAATCTTCAAGAGTTCCCCGATAACGGTCCCGATTACTAGACTCAGAATCAACATCATACTGCTGTGACTCTCCACATGACTTCCATGCACCACCAGCATCTTTTCCAAGGTCCCTGCGATGCCCAAGACAAAAACAGCAACTCCTGTCACTTTCAGAAGGGTCTCATGAAAATCTTCTGATAAACGTTGACCGATGAGCAGTCCTAAAAGCCCACCAAATACAACTCCTAAGGCATTATAAAAGGTCCCTAAACCGATCATTTACAAACTCCTTCGTTCATTTTTCATTCTTTTTCAATTTCTTTCAAAGACCAGTGTCCCGTCTCTTCATACTGGTCAATCAAGTCCTTGGATGTTTGCGTAATCTCCTCAGGATAATGTAAGCTTTCTAGGGTATTGACCGCATTCTTGGTCACGGCTGACCCTGGCTTGATCTGGTAGTCAAAGACGATCTTGCCATCCACATAGCGACTATCAAAATGGTAATTATCATTGACTTCACCGGAGGCCGCGACCAGCTCAATATCATGGCTGGAAATCATGTAGAGACAGTTTTGGGCAGCCAACCAGCGGACAATTCCAAGGCCTGATCCGATCCGCTCGATGGTATTGGTCCCCTTAAAGAGCTCGTCAATAAAGAAATAGTGAAAACCTGGCTCTTTGAGGTGCTGAATCATACGCAAAATAGCTTTACTTTCAGTGATAAAGTAGCTATCTCCAACTTCAATATCATCGCTCACATCCATAGCCGTTAGGACATGACCGTAAGGAAGGGCCAAGGTTTCTCCATAAGCAAAGCCCAGCCCTTGAGCCAGAATAGCATTGATAGCGACGGTCTTCAAATAGGTCGATTTCCCAGACGCATTGTCCCCACTGATGACCATATTTTTTTGAAAATGCACATCATTTGCAATCGGATTGGACAGCAAGGGATGATAGAGCGTCTCACCTTCAATTCCACCCGTCTCTGTAAAGACTGGCTGACAGACAACTTCTAGATCCCGCTTATGGCGCAAGAGACTAATAGCAACTTCCATCTCCCCTAGCAGATCCAGAAGCTTCTGGGCCTCTTTTTGATGAGCTTTCACCTGATTGTAAATATAAACCTGAGCGATCTGCGGGAGTAAAAAGAGGACATTGAGGTAGAGGAGAATAATTTCCATCTCAGAGGTCCCCGTTGGACTCTGCAAGACACTGGCAAGGATCCGCGTTTTCTTAAAGGGTTTGACCGCCTGCTTGAGCTCTTCTTGTTGTGGCAAGGCTAGATGGCTCAAGCGTTCTGCCGAAGCAAAGATGCGGACCAGATAACTAACATTGTCCAGACGGATTTTATTGGACCAATTGCGCAAACTTGAAAAGACGATATTAAAAACCACACTGATTACCAAGAGGGTAATCGCCCCAACCGGCTCAAAGGGGATGACAAAGAGACAGAGGATGGGAAGACAGGCCAAGGCTATATAGAGGGGCAAACCTACATAATGCTTGCCAGGATTTGCGACAATACTACGCGCCATGTTGTGGTTCTTCTTGCCCAGTTGGTTGAAAATGACCTGGACCTGGAGCCGCAAATCCGGTTTCTCTTCAAAGAAGGCTTCTAAGTCATGAAGTTGATCCTGAGGCTGGAATTCCAGCAGGCGCATTTTTTGATAGAGAGCTTCTGCCCCAAGGCTCGATTGGGTGTAATTGAGCTGATCAAAGACCGCATCCAAAGCCAAATCATGCCAGGTCTGATCATCCACTTGGCTATCGATCGTCCTTCCCTTAGCTGGATAAGCCAGACTGTCTATCAAACTTTCTTCCGTGTCTTTCTTACGAAAGAAAGGCGCTCCATCCCAAGCTTTTTTCAGCTTTTGCTTGAGACGGATGGCCGTCAGAAATTTGGTTGCCCAAATCACCACCATCAATCCTAGAATCCAAAGTGGGAGCCAGTTTACATTTCCTTCCATACTCTATTCCTTTCCACTCTGAGGCCAATCCAATTGAACATGTTCCTTCATTTCTCGGTAAGCCGTGTCCACTCTCTCCTTGGTCTCCTCATCCAGCTTGTCGCGGTATTTGCCACCCTGGATAAAATCTTCCAAAATATAGGTCTGGTACTTGTACAACTCATAGCCTTCAGGAGAATAGGTCCCCTTCGGAGTTCGACTAACCCAGGTTGGATGAGCAGTCGCTGTCTTAATCTTTGTCTTGCGGCCGACCTTTTCGATGGTCACATCCATCAAGATTCCTCGCTCTGTCCACTGGGCAGTCTCCACGTCCCCCATGGTTTCCAGACGCTGATTAGAAAGGAAATTCCCCATCGAGTAGATGATGAGCTTGTTTTGACCATCTTTATTGACCACTTCAGCAGGCTCTACAACATGAGGATGTCCGCCAAAGACAATATCAGCTCCCCATGAAATCATCTTATGGTAGAGTTCTTTTTGCTCTTCTGTCGGCTCCAACTGGTACTCGATTCCCATCTGGGGCATGACAATAGTGATATCAGCTTCTTGCTCTGCCTTTTGGATCTCCGCCTTCATCCGCTCTTCATCCAAATCAGACAAGACATCTGCTTGCTCCTCTGGAGTGAGCGTCGTTTCCATCCCATTAAAGCCGTAAGCATAGGCTAGAATAGCAATCTTGATGCCATTCACTTCCTTGATCACCAAGGGAGCCTGGCCTCTCTTTTCATGCGTGTAGACACCGACAGGTGTGATGCCTGCATCTTCAAAGGCCTTGGCTGTCGAATAGACCCCTTCTAGACCGGAATCCAAGATATGGTTATGTCCCAAATCCATGACATCATAACCAGCATCCTTGATGGCTGGTACGACTTCGCTCGGCGCATTAAAAAGAGGATATCCTGACAAATAATAATTCGGGTTAATGGTTCCCTCAAAATCGCCCAAGGCTAGATCCGCTTTTTGTAGCCAGGGTTTGACATACTCATAATTTTCATGAAAATCATAGCTTCCATCTTCTTTTTGCGCGCTCATATAAAGCAAATCATGGTAGAGCTGGTCTCCATTCGCCATGATCCGCGCTGTATGAGGAATCTGATCAGCCGGTGTTTTTGCCTTATACACAACCTCTGGCCGTTCGGTTGCGGTGATCGGAAAGCCTTGGAACTTTTGCACCCACAAAATGGCATTGGCCACTATGAAAACAACAGACAAGAGCACATAGACAAACTGCTCATTGGTCAGCTGAATCCTTGAAAAGAGACGATCAAAAACCCAGTCAAAGGCTGCCGATAGCTCTTTTCCCATCGTTTTGATGGTTCCTTTCACATTCTCCCACTTCTCTAACATTCCTACCTCTTCTTCGTATCTGATTTCTCCAATGATCCGCCAACAGATTGAGCTGTCATTGAAATACTTTCTATTCATTGTATCACAATTTTTAAGAGGAGAAAAAAAGTTCTGCAAAACAGAACTTTTAAATGATTTACTACTTGAAACAATAGACTTGTCACACCAAAAAATGCCAGTAGATATAATTGTAGACGAAGATCCAAATTGGTTTCCAGTAAGATAAAAGATTGTAAAAAGCATGCAAGAGAATAACCAATCGCAGATCCCTATGTTTTTTATAAACTTCTGCAAAGAATACCCCTCCGATAAAATAAAGCAAGAAGGAGATCGGATCGCGAAACACAAACACTAGATGGAGCACTGAAAAAAACAGAGCTGATACTAATACATCTAAGTGCAAGTGGCTATGTTTAAAAAAGACATTCATCATGTAAGCACGACAAGTCAATTCTTCCAAAATTGGATAAATCACGGTGGATTGAGCAAAATCCAAAAAAACTACTATACCAATCCCCTTCAAAAACACTGAATCTGGTAGCCTAGGTAATAAATCATTCGGTACAAGTACAATGTAGTTTTGAAATGCCCTACTAATCCATATCGTCATAATTCTTAAAAGTAAATCAAGGAGAAAATATATCAGATAAGCCCACTTCCATTTTGAAGCGGTAAACGTGACCAAAATTTTCTCCCGTTTCAGCCAGAGGATAATACCAAGAATCAATAAGCATTCGAGAGCCAGTTGGATACTATATAGGAAAGTAAAGCTCCCATTGAAAAAGGCTGTGATATTTGTTGCCATCCATACTACAACAAACATATCTATAAAGTGAAAACATAGCAAGGCAATCATATGTTTCAAATATTTCATAATTTCATCTCTACTTTTTTAATTTGGAATTTCATGAAAATGATATTTATTATAGCATAGATTACCTTTCTTGAGAACACTTTATTTTAGTTTTTCTTTCGTTTCTAAAATATATAAAAGAGTCTTCCGCCCCTTATAATGCAGATGAACTTTTTCACATAAATCATCCGTAGTAAACTGTCAGAAAACATCATCACGATTTTCAACTGATGCAAGCATCTACTGAAACTTTCCGCTGTGAGAAAAGTGCCTGAAACATAATTGTTTCAGGCACACGGGAGTTTTGAAACCTTAGGTTCAAAACTAAGTCATGGAACTTCTATGAAGTTCGCTGACGTCCGTACTCACCTAAGGAAAGTTTCTAAGATGCTTTTTCTATTATTTCAAAGCTTTTAACAAATAATCATAGCCTTCTTGCTCCATTTCCTCTTTTGGAATAAAGCGCAGAGAGGCCGAATTGATACAATAGCGAAGACCACCCTGGTCTTTTGGTCCATCGGTGAAGATATGGCCGAGATGGGCATTGCCTGAGCGGGAACGAACTTCGATCCGCTCCATCCCGTGGCTATGATCCTGGTAATAGTGGACAACATCTTTGGCAATGGGACGGGAGAAACTTGGCCATCCACAGCCAGATGCAAACTTATCCTTGGCAAAAAAGAGAGGCTCCCCCGTCGTAATATCCACATAGATCCCCTCTTCAAAGGTCTGATCATAGGCATTGTGGAAAGGACGTTCCGTCGCGCTTTCTTGAGTGACTTGGTACTGCTCTACTGTCAGTTTCGCCTTTAGGATTTCTTGGTCTGGCTTCTGATAAGCTGCTGGATCAATCAAGGGCTGCTCAGCATCTGTCACATCGATATGGCAATAGCCCCCAGGATTCTTCTTAAGGTAGTCTTGGTGGTAGTCCTCAGCTAGGATATAGTGGCGCAAGGGTTCCAACTCAACCGCGATTTTGCGTCCCAGTTGCTTCTCTTCTTCCGCAAACACTTGGGCGATCACCTCACGATTTCCTTCATCTGTATAATAGACACCCGTCCGATATTGGCGGCCTCGATCATTTCCCTGTTTGTTAACGGACAAGGGATCGATCACACGGAAATAGTAGAGCAGAATCGCTCGTAGGGTGATCTTGTCTGGATCGTAGATAACTTGTACAGTCTCTGCATGATCCGTTTCCTTGATCAGTTGGTAATTGGTCGTCTCTACCTGGCCATTGGCATAGCCCACCGTCGTCTGTTCTACACCGGGGATCCGTGAAAAATACTCCTCCAAGCCCCAAAAACAGCCACCTGCTAAATAAATCTCTGCCATCTTTCTTCCTCGCTTTCCGCATTCCCTAAAAGGAACACTTCTTATCTATTAGCTCCATCATAATCCAAGAGCCTCAGATTTTCAAGGATTCTGCATCAAAAATCCCTCCTACTATATGTAAAAGGGATTCAATCCTTCTTATTTTTCAAATAAGAAAAAGAGCGAGTAATAAAAGTTCCAAAACGATAGGATTAACTGATGTAGAAAATCATGAAGGACTACCATGACCAACACCTCCTCTGAATATCTGTGGACAAGCACCAGGCACATCAACTACAAAAGCACCGTCGGTCCATAGACCTGTAACTGAGACTTCACTACCTCGTAATGCCAGTGATCATAAGCTCGCCAAGCTTGAAAGGCTTCTTCGTTCAATGCTAGCCCGCCCAGACCAATCAATAGACTGGCGGTCTGATAAAACTTTTCCAACTCGATCAACAAGCGATTGTCTACCCGCCTAGCCTTTCGTAAATCTTTCAACATCTGATCTAGATTTTCTTGAAATCGAAGGGCATCTGGACTGGGGGTGCATCCTTTCAAAAAGGCTATTTGAAGAAGGCTGACCGTTGTTTTTGCCTCTTGAATCACGTCCCTTTCTTCCATAGAAATCACCTTCCTTTTCACCTCCATTGTACACCTTTTTCTCTTTATAAAAATGGAAAATTCCTAAAACTAGGAACAGAATGAGGCTGGGACAAAAGTCCTAGCCTCTCAATTGTTTCTAGATTGTCGAGCAAGACGCAGTGGTTGAGTGGGTCTACTACGCTGATTTCATCAGCTTTTACAGCCCTACTCAACTGTGCGGAGGTGGGACGACGAAATCGAATTCTAACGAATGACCGATTTCTGTCCCACTCTCATAAAAAACTTCCCCAAGTTTCCACTTGAGGAAGTTTTTTTCGAAAAATTAGTCAATGTAGCGCAATTTGCCACGGAAGTCTTCCAGGCTTTGGTAGCCTTTTTCTTCCATGATGGCTTTGAGTTCCGCAGTGATGCGTTCAAAAGCTCCTACTCCTTCTTTATGAAGCGTGGTTCCGATTTGCACCATACTAGCCCCACATAGAATATGTTCAAAGGCATCACGACCGGTCAAGACACCACCAGTCCCTATAATTTGAATTTCTGGATTCAGACGTTGATAAAAGGCATGGACATTAGCAAGGGCAGTTGGTTTGACATACTCTCCACCAATCCCACCAAAGCCGTTCTTCGGACGAATTACTACGGATTCATCTTCAATGTAGAGACCATTCCCTACGGAATTGACACAATTGACAAACTTAAGCGGGTATTTGTTAAAGATTGCTGCTGCTTGATCGAAGTGAACAATATCAAAGTAAGGTGGCAATTTAATACCAAGCGGTTTTGTGAAATAGGCAAAGACCTCGGACAAGATCCGATCGGTCGTATCAAAGTCATAAGCAATCTGAGGTTTTCCAGGGACATTAGGGCAAGAAAGGTTCAGTTCTGTCAAGCCTTTAAAGTCGCTGTCTTGCACCTTTTTCAAGATGGTATGGGTCTCTTCAGGAGACATGCCGACAAGAGATAAGAAGAAGGTCCGGTCAGGATCTGTTTTTTGCAACTCTAATAGGTAATCCAAATAATAATCCAAGCCTTGGTTGGGAAGGCCCATCGAATTGATCGAGCCAAGTGGCACATCATGATAGCGTGGTTCGGGATTTCCAGCACGGAATTCTAAGGTCGCTGTCTTGGTCACAAAAGTCCCAGCAGCCGAATTCTTCACTTCTTCCAACTCTTCCTTGGTCATACAGGCCACTCCTGCCGCATTCATCAGGCAATTGTCAAATTCAAAACCAGCAATTTGCGTTTTTGTCGATACCATCTTGTACTCCTTTTTGAAACACCCATCAACAGAATCGTTCGGGATGCTCTCTATTTTCTTCTTTCATTATACCATCACTTGGAAGCTTCCGGACAAACAAAGCTAAAAATTCTTGCAAACATTCGGACTTTCCTAGTCGCGATAAAATTTTCAGAAAATTCAACTTTTTTCTTTACAAGCCAAAAAAAGTCTGCTATAATGATCCATGTAATAAAACGTGACATTGTTTGTCAACTGTCTCAAAACCACTCCCCTAGCGGGTTTGCTGGTTTTCGTTACATTCACAAAGGAGAATTAACATGACAACTGCAAAAGAATATATCCAAAGCACTTTCGAAACTGTAAAAGCTCGTAACGGCCATGAAGCTGAATTCCTTCAAGCTGTTGAAGAGTTCCTCAGCACTTTGGAACCTGTTTTTGAAAAACACCCTGAATACATCGAAGAAAACATTTTAGCTCGTATTACAGAACCTGAACGCGTGATTTCCTTCCGTGTTCCTTGGGTTGACCGTGAAGGAAACATCCAAGTAAACCGTGGATACCGTGTTCAATTCAACTCTGCTGTAGGTCCTTACAAAGGTGGTCTTCGTTTCCATCCAACTGTTAACCAAGGGATCTTGAAATTCCTCGGATTTGAACAAATCTTCAAAAACGTTTTGACTGGCCTTCCTATCGGCGGTGGTAAAGGTGGATCTGACTTTGATCCTAAAGGAAAAACAGACGCTGAAGTGATGCGATTCTGCCAAAGCTTCATGACTGAATTGCAAAAGCACATCGGTCCTTCTCTTGATGTCCCAGCTGGTGATATCGGGGTTGGTGGACGTGAAATCGGATACCTTTACGGTCAATACAAACGCCTTCGCCAATTCGATGCTGGTGTCTTGACTGGTAAACCTCTTGGTTTTGGTGGTAGCTTGATCCGTCCAGAAGCAACTGGTTATGGTTTGGTTTACTATACTGAAGAAATGCTCAAAGCCAACGGTGACAGCTTTGCTGGTAAGAAAGTCGTGATCTCAGGTTCTGGTAACGTTGCCCAATACGCTCTTCAAAAAGCAACTGAACTTGGTGCAACTGTTATCTCTGTATCTGACTCAAACGGTTACGTGATCGACGAGAACGGTATTGACTTCGACCTTCTTACAGACGTGAAAGAAAAACGTCGTGCACGTTTGACTGAATACGCTGCTGAAAAACCAACTGCTACATACTACGAAGGTTCTGTATGGACTTACGCTGGTAACTATGACATCGCTCTTCCATGTGCAACTCAAAATGAAATCGATGGCGATGCTGCTAAACGTTTGGTCGCTCAAGGTGTGAAAGTTGTCTCTGAAGGAGCAAACATGCCAAGTAACATCGATGCCATCAACGTATACAAAGAAAATGGTATCCTTTACGGACCTGCTAAAGCTGCCAATGCTGGTGGAGTTGCTGTATCTGCTCTTGAAATGAGCCAAAACAGCCAACGTCTTTCATGGACACGCGAAGAAGTGGACGGACGTTTGAAAGACATCATGACCAACATCTTCAACACTGCTAAAACAACTGCAGAAATTTACGGACTTGGTAAAGATTACCTTGCAGGTGCCAACATCGCTGCCTTTGAAAATGTCGCAAACGCGATGATTGCACAAGGTCTTGTATAATCAATCGATATTTTTCTTTGAGACCTTCGGGTCAAAGCCTCTCAACTCCTGAAACCAATGTGTTTCAGGAGTTTTTTGTAGCTACTGATCTCTTTAAGGACAATTGGTTCCAAGGGAGGAAAATCATTTTTAAAGAAAGGAATCTTAACCGTCATTAGTGGTGAGAAATTTGAGCCATCTCTTTTTCTGTATCTTTTTCTAAAAAAATTTTATTTTTTTTACTTTACCCCCTTGCATTTTTAATAAATTAGTATTAAACTATAGCAAAAGGAGGTGCGCTTATGTTTCATTTTGCTCAAGACAAGTCAACTACCATTGAATTCCTTAAGTCTGAATTGATGCAACTGCTTTCTGATATGCGTCAGGAGATTGCAGCAAGCCGTCAAGCACAGACTTGTACTGCTTGCCAGCACATCCAACACTGCATTAATAAGATCCAAAGGGCAAAAAGTTCCGTAGCCATAGCCCTTCCGATCGAATCATTGGATCTCGAAATCACCGCCCTATTGCGCAAGCAATTATTGATCTTACCACCTGAGGCTCGAAAGATTTGGGATCAGATTAAATATTTGGATGACAAATACTGCCACTTAAAATAGACCAAAAAAGCTCAGAAAGGTTTCTGAGCTTTTTTGTGTTAAAAAATATAAAAAATTGGTTCATAAATTAATTTATTCTATAAAAAACTTCATTTTCACTCGATGGAGCAACTTGTCCAGCTATTATCCGATCTCTGTTAATATCAGAATTAACATAAGGTAGGGAAGTCCCTGCTGGATAGAACGAAATAGCGTAGCCTGATGCGCCTGCACTTACATTATATGACGTTATGCCATTCTGTTGACCTGAACTAATAACAGTTCCACCATTAACTAATCCATTCTCATCAAAAACAATCCTTAATCCGTTGGCATTCTCCCAAGTGCCTACAACTCCTGAAAAATTACCTGTTGATGAAGATTGTTGAGATGATGAACCTAAAGTTTGACTTGATGTACTTGAAACTGAAGATTCCTGTTGTGAAGATTGCGAAGATGAATTTAATAAAGATGAAGATTCAGAAATTGAAGTTCCATCTTCTTTTGACGATGCAGTACTTGGTTTGTTTGAATGGGAATTTTTATTTCGAAATGAATTTCGATTACTCACTTTTGACTCTGTAATATTATTTTCCTCACCATGTTTTTTTAAAGCAGAAAATAAAATAAGTGAACAACAAATTGTAATAAAAATAACAGATAAAAAGACGTACGGCCATTTTTTTGAAGAAGTTTTTAACTTTGTCACATAAATTTTTTCTTTAGAACGATATATTTCTACGTTATCTTTTACTTTAGGCTTAAAATTTAGTTCACTTAATGGAATTTTCAATGTCTCATCTGAATTTAACAAAATGTACGCATGAGTCTTTGTAACACTAATTATTTTATTATACATAAGCCCTCCTAATTTTCGTACATTAGTGCTAGCATAGATGGAAGTGTTTTCGAACTATTGAAAACCGTTGTATATGATTGTCTTCCAGTTGATAATCCGTAAAGTGTTATCTGATCACCCTCTGCAATAACCCTATCATAATGAGAATCTGAAATTACAACTAATACAATTTTATCATAGTCGTCATTGATTGATACTCGTAGAAGGTGTGAGCCGTCTTCTTCTAATTCTTGTAATACTTTACCATTAATTTTTATTTTTGTTCCATTTTCAATTTCATCATGATTCCATGCATCATAATCCACATCAGTATAATGTGACTTATCATTATCTACATCGATTTCCGAAAGTTTATCTACATCATTTTCTTCTTCACTAGCTGAGGTTGATTCTTCATAGTCGCTTGTTTTTATTTGACTACTTGATTCGGTGGTAACCTTTCTCATAGGAAAAACATCTTTATCAGAAACAATAATCAAAGCAATGATAAGTGTTGTAACGAATGATAATAAAGAAATAATTAGATATACCATCGTTGCATTTCTATCTTTCAATTTCTTTCTAAATAATGTAATTAATAGATAGAATAGATTTAAGATACTAAATACTATGGCAACTAGGAAAAATAGGTTAAACAAATCTTCAAAATAGATTTTTCCATGTTGTACAACTGAGAACGTAAAAAATATTATAGCAATTAAAAAAACAAGAAAAAGTAAAGAAATATTAATCTTAGTAATCAGTAAAGTATTATTAAATCTAACTCCTGTATGTGACTTTCTTCTTTTAGAATTCTGAGCCAACGTAATAATGTCATCAAAAATCAGTACCTGTGCATTTATATATGGTTCAAAATTCAAATTCTCTATTGGAAACTCTTTAGCTGTTCCATTCTCAAAACCAATTACTATAATTTTGTCTGTAATTTTAATTATAATTCCATTCATCATAAATCCCCCTAGATTAAATGTAAATATTAAACTAAAAATTTATGCTCACTGGATAGCTTCCAGATTATTACCAATTAGTTATAATTATATCATACATTTTAATATTAGATTAACTCAATACTAAAATTTACTAACCCCAAAAGTATTCAGTTTAATAAGGATTTTCTACACCAAAATAGCTCAGAAAAATATTTCTGAGCTTTTTTACATGATTACGTTATTTCCTGTTGGAAGGTTGATTCCTGCTTCCATCAAGGCATCATGATAGAGTTTACAGTAAGTATGATAAACAGTAACCTGTGTCCCATTTTGCGCGGT
The DNA here is from genome assembly GCF_019929185.1 of Streptococcus parasanguinis. Taxonomy (GTDB): domain Bacteria; phylum Bacillota; class Bacilli; order Lactobacillales; family Streptococcaceae; genus Streptococcus; species Streptococcus parasanguinis_O. The sequence continues at coordinate 107,033 of NZ_JAHZPC010000005.1, read as the reverse complement.
CATCGCAATACGGAAGGAATAGCGACCATTTTTTTCGATCTGTGGGCCTAAAATAGTAGGACCTGTCAACACTTCTGGGTGTTTGTCTTGTTGAGACTGGTTGACCTGCGCAATCACCTGATAGATCTTATCGAGATCGGTATTCGCATCTAGCGGAATATCCACCAGCACGCGCATATCTCCACGCGAGAGGTTGCTGACGACAGTGATATTGCGGTTTGGGACAAAGTGGAGAGACCCGTCAAAATCACGTACTTGAGTTGTCCGAATTCCCACACTGCTAACGATGCCGGCGATATTAATAGAACCATTGGTAAGTCGGACATTGTCCCCCACATCCAGCTGGCGTTCTAAAAGGATAAAGAAACCATTGACCAAATCGGAAAGGAAGCCCTGGGCTCCCATCCCGATAGCCACCCCAGCAATCCCAGCACCAGCCAATAGACTAGAGACTGGAAGACCGAGGATCGACAAGATCCAGTAGATCAAGATAAAATACAAGCAGTAGTTCAAGAGACTCTCTACTAAACGGAGAATGGTTTTTTTACGGGCTTCATCCTGCACCGTATACTTAAAAGAAGGGGTTAATATCCGCTTGACCAGGCTATGGATGACCTTTTTAGCGATAAAAAATAATAGAAAGACAAAAATCAGGGAGATGCATTTTGAAATTAGGTCATCAAAAATCTTTGTCCAGTCTATTTTACTGAAATAACGTTGGAAAGCTTGACTCATTTATTCGGGCCTTTCTAACAAAGAATAGTATGATTATATCAAATATTCGGAAATAAAGCTATTTTTTAAAAATTTCATTGCTTTCCCCCCCTAACTATCGTATAATATTCCTTAATTATTTTTTAAGGAGGTCCTACATGATTCATCGACTGATTACCACTTGGAATAAAACCAACCTTATGAAAAGGATCGCAATCGGGATTGTACTTGGTGTCATCCTAGCCCTTCTCTTTCCGAAAGCATCTGGCATTGGACTCTTAGGTCAGTTCTTTGTTGGAGGGCTCCGTGCGATCGCACCCCTTCTGGTCTTTGCGCTTGTCGCAAACGCTCTCTCCCAACACCAAAAAGGGACAGAGACCAATATGAAAAAGGTCATCGTCCTCTATCTCCTAGGAACCTTTGCAGCTGCCTTCGTCGCTGTTTTGGTCAATTACATCTTCCCCATCACCATTACCCTGACTGGAAAGGCCGCTGAAGGATCCTCTCCAAACGGGATTGGCGAAGTGATTAGTAACCTCTTGCTCAAGATCGTCGACAACCCGGTCAACGCCTTGCAGCAAGCCAACTACATTGGGATCCTTTCTTGGGCAACTGTCTTTGGGATTGCCATGAGAGAGGCGAGTGAACATAGTAAAGACCTCCTCCAAACTCTAGCAGACATCACTTCAAAAATTGTTGAGTGGATTATCAACCTAGCTCCATTTGGGATCTTAGGCTTGGTCTTCACGACCATCGCTGGCCAAGGACTCAGTGCCCTTAGTAACTACGGGATTCTCTTACTTGTTTTGGTTGGTACCATGGCATTTGTAGCCCTGGTCATCAATCCATTGATCGTCTTTTTCATGATCCGCAAGAACCCCTATCCCCTTGTTTTTAAATGCCTCCGTGTCAGTGGGGTAACAGCCTTTTTCACTAGAAGTTCTGCAGCTAACATCCCTGTCAATATGCGTCTCTGTGAAGAGTTGGGGCTGAATCCAGATACCTATTCTGTCTCCATTCCACTTGGTTCAACTGTAAACATGGCAGGCGCAGCCGTGACGATCAATATTTTGACGCTCGCTGCTGCCAATACCTTGCACATTCAGGTTGACTTTGGAACTGCTCTCATTCTGAGTGTGGTAGCGGCTATCTCTGCTTGTGGAGCATCTGGAGTTGCGGGAGGATCTCTCCTTCTCATCCCTGTTGCTTGTAGCCTCTTTGGTATCACCAATGATTTGGCCATGCAAGTCGTCAGCGTCGGCTTTATCATCGGGGTCATCCAAGACTCTTGCGAAACAGCCCTCAACTCTTCGACAGATGTGCTCTTCACCGCCATCGCCGAAATGAGTAGCTGGCCAAAAGAAAAACGCTATTAAATGCTCCTATCTCAAATAGATAAGAAAACCCAGATCCATCAATCTGGGTTTTCTTATTTCTTAAAGTATTGTTTGCTTTCTTTGATGATGACAGGGGAGAGAGCTAAAAGGGCAATTAGGTTGGGCAAAGCCATCAGCCCATTCACAATATCCGCGATCACCCAGACCAGGTCCAGCTTAAGGAAGCCTCCTAGTCCAACCATAAAAACAAAGAAGGTCCGATAGAGGTTGATATGTTTAACACCAAATAGGAATTCAAAACACCGCTCTCCGTAATAAGACCATCCAAGTATGGTCGTAGTCGCAAATAGCACCAAGCATAGCGTCAGAATGATGCCTCCGACTGGGCCAAAGACGCCTGTAAACGTATCCTGAGTCAGGGTGCTAGTGCTGCCCTTAGCCATCCACTCACCTGAAACCAAGAGCGAAAGTCCTGTCAAACTACAGATGATAATGGTATCAATAAAGGTTCCTGTCATGGAGATCAAGCCCTGCTCGACGGGCTCATTGGTCTTCGCTGCGGCGGCTGCAATGGGTGCAGATCCGAGACCCGATTCATTAGAGAAAACCCCACGCGCCACCCCTTTTTGGATAGCCATTTTGACCGTTGCTCCTGCGAAACCTCCCATGGCTGCAGTCCCTGTAAAAGCACCCGAAAAGACCGATTTCAAGGCTGGAAGCAATTGGTCCAGATGCAAGACAATGATCGTGACAGTCGCAAAGATATAGGCAGTAGCCATAAAAGGAACCACTTTTTCAGAGACTTTGGAAATCCAGTGAATCCCACCAAAGATGATGGTCGAAACCACTAGCGCAATCACTACACTAGCCACTTCTGGAGCTGTGCCAAAACTTGCTTGAAGAGATCCCGTAATGGAATTAACCTGGGTCATGGTTCCGATCCCAAAGAGGGCTACCAACACTCCTGCAACCGCAAAGAAAATAGCCAGTGGTCGCCACTTCTCTCCCATCCCGTGAAGAATGTAGTACATGGGACCACCTGAGATATGACCGTTGTCATCCTTGGTCCGATAACGAATGGCTAAGAGCCCTTCTGCATACTTGGTCGCCATTCCAAAGAAGGCCGCCATCCACATCCAAAAGAGGGCCCCTGGGCCACCTGTCTGAATCGCTGTCGCTACCCCTACGATATTCCCTGTCCCTACAGTTGCCGCTAGGGCCGTCGCAAGGGCTCCAAAGCTCGAGATATCCCCATGCCCCTCATCTTCTGTAAAGATCAAGCGAAAGGCTTTTGGAAGATAGCGTATCTGAAGCAAGCCCAAACGAAGGGTCAGGTAGATCCCTGTCCCTACCAAGAGCACCAAAAGTGGGGCGCCCCATACTAAATTATCGAGTTGCTGAAAAAATTGCAATACATGATCCATTCTCTGTCTCCTTTTTATCGACCGCTCGACAGAAATGAGAAAAAGAAAGAGTACATGTCAAACATGTACTCTGGTCCTGCTTAAAATAGGGGACTTTCCCTATTTTTCGCTCTGTCCTTTTACCTGAGAGTTTGAGTAGATGCATCCTCTACCTTGCCCCTTCGGTGCCATTTCTGGTCTCTCCAGAGTTCCGTCCATTCACAGTCACTCACGCTCCTGCAAACTTCATTCGGTCGTATGTAATTTTCTCTATTTTAATCGATTTTCAAAAATCTGTCAATCATTTCCGAAAAAATATTGTAAATTATCTGAAAATGTACGGTTTTTAATCACTTAAGGAGAAGTGATTGGTCATAAGGTTGCTAGCATCGAGCAAAATCTTGTCCAAGAGTTGATCTGTCGCTTCTTGAATCTGATCACTCATGGCTTGGTTTTCAGCCTCAAAATCGACGGTTACACCTGCTGCAAGGGCACGATCGACTTTATTGATGCGTGCATGTCCCCAGGCCATTGTCGATTCTTGGTAATCATCTAGATCGCCAACATGGTGGGCATAGTGAGGATCTGCAAGTCCTGCAATAATCCGGTTAGCCCAGTAGAAGGAATCCGTTGTCACCTTAGCCGTCGTATTGGCAAAGTAGCCTGGCGTTGTATCCACTTGGGTAAAGAAAGGGACAGCTGTATTGTAAGGCATCGAACCGTAAGAAATCCATTGGATGCCTGTCGTTTCTTGCGGCTTGTTGGGACGCAATTGCAGAATCGCTGTTTGACTGGTCCGGTTGATCCCGATCGTCCGGAAAGTTCGCTGACTCACCTGATCTCCTTCCGGTCCATAAGGATCGTAGATGGTATCTTGGTAGTGATTGCTCAAGACATATTTGACATCCTCAATCGTCACCTTGCGATAGGGCTTTTGACACCAAGGAATCTCAAAGCTCCGTGGATCCTGCTCAATTTCAGGATTAAGGAAACGCTGGATGGCCCAAGCCCGCGGTGTATTGTAGTGACGGTCCTTGTCTTTTTGGCTACCAAAGGCATAGCGTGGATTAAAACCTTTTCCTTCTTGATCCAGAATCAAATGGTGCTCTGTGACAAAATTTTCAAGATCTGGGTCACAAAGAAACTCGTCTGGATTTCCAAATTCAAAATAATCACTTCCCAGTTGGTTCGGGTTGGTCACATAGGCATCATCTGGTACACGGCGCGCCATCCAGTGGTGACCTCCGATGGTTTCCAACCACCAGATTTCATTCACATCTGAAATCGCAATCCCGTTAGATTCATAGGTTCCGTACTCTTCTAAAATCTTTCCGAGACGCAAAACCCCTTCGCGGGCAGTCTTGATATAAGGCAAGACCAAGGTCAGCATGTCTTCCTCACCGATGCCACTCTCTACAAGAGGATCGGCCCCTAGCACACGGCTATTAGTCGTAATGGTCTCTGTCTCACTCATGGCTACATTATAGATATTGATCCCAGCTTCTCCCCAGATCCCGTCTTTAGGAATGGCATCTGGAACTGCCGTATAGCGAACTGGATTATCTGGCAAGTCGATTTCAAAAGATGATAAAATAGACTTGTAATGACGCGGTTGATCTTCTGGTTTGACCACGATTAATTTCTTAGGCGTAAAAACGCCATTTTGAGAATCCTCTGTTCGTGCTACAATGGTCGAACCATCATAGCTAGCATTTTTTCCGACTAGAATCGTTGTACACGAATCTGCACTTTCACGTTTACGCATGCGTATCCTCCCAAATCATTCATTGCCTCTATTATAGCACTTTTAAAAGGGAGAACCTACTGAAAATCCGATTTGAAAACGGATCGTTTTCAATTTCTTTTAATCCGGTTCATTATGTAAAATTTAAAAAAACCTAGCTGTTTATCAGCTAGATTCAGATTGAAGAAAAAGTTATCTTAGAAACTTTCCTTAGGTGAGCACGGACGTCAGCGAACTTCGAAGAAGTTCCATGACTAATTATTGAGCCTAAGGTCTCAATAATTCCGAGTGAGACTGGGACAAAAGTCCTAGCCTCTTAATTGTTTTTGGATTGTCAAGCAAGACGCAGTGGTTGAGTGGGCTCTACTACGCTGATTTCATCAGCTTTTACAGCCCTACTCAACTGTGCGGAGGTGGGACGACGAAATCGAATTTTAACGAATTACCGATTTCTGTCCCACTCTCACTTTTCTCACGGCGGAAAGTTTCGGTATTTTCTTTATTCATTTTAAAAATGGGAGAGATTTATATTTTTTTGCAGAATTTCCTAACTTATTTTTCTTTTTAAAAATTTAGTCTACGTTCTAAACCCCAGCTAATGAACAACTAGGGCTTACCTTATCCTTTAAACGTGACAATGGTTGCACCGCTTCCACCTGCATTTTGTGGGGCATATTCAAAACTCTTGACATGCTTGTTGCGGCGGAGGTATTTTGTCACCCCTTCACGGATGACCCCTGTCCCGATCCCGTGGATGATATCGACTTGGGCCATGTTGTTGAGCAGAGCCTGATCGATAAAACCATCTAGCTCTTGCATGGCCTCTTCATAGCGTTTCCCACGGAGGTCCAGACGCGCTCTCGGCCCACTCGTGTTGGAGCGCTTAACGACATTCACCTGGCGTTTCTTAGGTTGAGCCGCTTCTTTTTCAACCTTGATAAGGTTGAATTCTTTTTCTTCCAAGGTCATCTTGATCAAGCCGACTTGCGCCTCCCAGCGCCCATCTTTGAGTTGCTTGACTAGGGTTCCACGTTGGCCATAGCTGATAACCAGGATCTCATCTCCTACCTTAGGAGCACGCGCCTTCTTGGCTTTTTTCAAGACCTTATTTTTAGAAAGATCGACGGTCTCAGGAGCTAGTTTTTTCAACTGAGCCTTGGCCTCAATGATCTCATGTGGTTTCAACTGGGATTTAGCATGAAGACCTTGAAGGATGCGGTCACTCTCTGAAAGTGCCATGTCCACAATTTCCTTGGCTTCTTCTCTTGCCTTATTGAGCTCTGTTTCCCTCTCTCGAGTCAGCTCGTTATAGAGCTTTCGAAGAGCGCGATTGAATTTGAGATTTTCTTGCTCCACTTCTTGAATGGTATCCAAGCGCTTGCGACTCTCTAAGGTCTGCGCCTCCAGTTTTTCAATAATCTGATTGACATCATTGTCCGTATTGGTCATCTTCATGGCATCCTGGATAATGGTCTCAGATAAGCCCAAACGACGGGCGATCTCAAAGGCATTGGAGCGACCAGGCACCCCTTGCATGAAGCGATAGGTTGGACGAAGACTCGCTGTGTCAAACTCCATGCTGGCATTTTGCACCCCTGCAGTCTCAATCCCGTAGACCTTGAGCTCTGGATAGTGGGTCGTCGCCATGGTCTTAATTCCGCGTAAGCGCAGGTCTTCTAGGATGGCAATAGCAAGGCCAGCCCCTTCTTGAGGATCGGTTCCAGCTCCTAACTCATCCAGGAGGATCAAGGAGGCGGTATCTACTTGATGTAAGATCGATACGATATTGGTCATATGACTGGAGAAGGTCGACAAGCTCTGCTCGATCGATTGTTCATCTCCAATATCTGCAAAGACTTGTGAGAAGATGCCCACACGACTACCTGGATCCGCTAGGATGGGAAGACCAGACTGGGCCATAATTTGCGCTAGTCCCAGCGTTTTTAGCATGATGGTTTTACCACCTGTATTGGGACCAGTAATCACGATTTCAGTCAAGTCCTCGGTAAAATGCAGGTCATTCGCGACAGCATTTTCAATCAAGGGATGACGTAGTTGCAAGAGCTGAATAGAGCGATTACTGCTAACCTCTGGTACCACGGCCTTGAAATCACGCATAAACCGATACTTGGCCTTGATCAAGTCCAAGTGACCGATAATCCAGGCGTTGTTAGCAATCTCTGCCGCATGGGGGCGCAGGCTGTCAGACAATTCCTCCAGAATCTGAATGATTTCATACCGTTCATCTGCTCGATGATTGGCAATTTCTTCATTGAGATTAACCACTGCACGAGGTTCGATATAAACAGTATTCCCACTGGCTGAGATATCGTGGACCACCCCTGCAATCCGGTTGCGATAGGTGTTTTTTACCGGTAGAACATTGCGTCCATTCCGGCTAGCAATCACAGCATCCGCTAACATATCGGCCTTACTTTTCAACAGGTCTTGCAGAATCTCTCTGACCTGGTGTTCATTCTCTTGGATGCGGCGACGGATTTTAGCCAATTTTTCACTGGCAAAAGACTCGACAAAGCCTCCTTCGTTGATGGCTTGAAGCCCACCTTGTAAGCGGGGCAGATCCACCAAGTTGTCAAAGAGTCGGTGGAGCCTTTCCAGACGGACATTTTCCAAGTTGTCGTAGAAATCCTTGAGATCATGTGTCACCCGAAGGACAGCTTTTAGCGCTAGTAATTCATCGATATTGAGGGCTGCCTCCATCTCCAAACGCTTGGTCACTGGACGGACATCTTGAATGGTCGACACGGCAAAGCGAGGCTCTTCCAAGAGGATCTGCTCCATATCTTCTAGCTCCATAAAAGCCGTTTCGATGCTTTCTTTTTTATCGGTTGGAGTAAGGACTGCTAGCTCCATCTCCCCTTGTTCTGTCTGTAGATAGGGTTCAAAAAGTTGCTTGACCTTGTCAAACTCCAGAATATCTAAGATTTTTTTATTCATGTTTCTCCTACAAAAAAAGTGAGCGTCCTTCCTTGAGTCGGACTTGTCTCACTCCTTTCTTCATTTTTGCTCCTTAAGCTCCGATAATCGCAGTCATCCACAAGTTGTGGAACAGACTGGAACTGATCGGGGTATGAAGGATGATAAAGCGGATCAATCCACTTGCATTTAGTCTATTTTGGATGGAAGCCATGGGAACCGTTGAGAGAACAGTCAAGCCCATCTGGATCACCAAGAGGGTTATCACGACGGCGATCACACCTGCTCCAATTTGATACTTGCGATCCTCCAATTTTTCTGGCTGGGGAACCAAGTGCATAAAGATTCCAATCACGCGGCCGATCAAATAAACCAGCGCAAAAATCAACACATAAGCTAACCCTGCATAAAAGATGTCATCTAATTGAAACAGGTAGCGGTTGGCATAAAAATAATTCACCGATTGCTGGGTGGGACTCGAAAAAGGAACCCATAGAGACAAAACCTTAGCCAGTCCCTTGTAGCTACCACCTGCAATCAAGAGGGCCACCAAGGTCACTAGAAAGTAATAGGACTGGAGGATGATGCCTCTTGCATAGCCAATATAAAAGCTCCATGCCAAAATCAATAAGATTAAGAAAGTTAACATGTATCTCCTCTTATTTGGATGATTTATCCTTTAAGTCGTCTAAAGCTTTGCGACGAAAATCATCTAATTCTGTTTCTTTGTCGTCAAACTCAATCTCGCGATTCAGCTGCATAGACAAACTATTTACTGCCAATAAGATAGCGATGGTTTCATCATCTGCTTCTGGCATTTGTTCCTTAATTGCTTGGTATTTTTCTTTCGCAACACGTTCGACTTCTTCCATAAACAAATTATCATGGTTGGTTGTTAAAGTGAGCGCTTTGTTTCCAAATGTAAATTTATATCTATTTAAGCTCGCCATAAAAATCACCTCACGGTATTATACCAAAAAAGGCTAGCTTTGTCAGTAGCAAAGCCCCTCTTCCCAGGGATTTTCCAGTGGATTCTTTCTTTCTTTTTGCTCCCTCTCTCCCTGAATTTGTGGTACAATAGTGGTTATGGAAAGTATGACACTCACTCCAACACAGGAGCAAATCCTTGATTTTGTCCATACCTATCGCAGTTCTCTCACTCAAAGCAAGAACCCTCATATGGATTATTTCTTTCGACTAGAGGGAGCGACCGTTTCGATCTACAAGTCTGGAAAGGTCCTGCTCCAGGGCAATGACCTCACTCCTTACCTGACCTTTTTCGGGCAAGATGCTGGGAACCCTAAGCGTTCTACTTTATCTGCACGACAAGACCTAGCCATGATCGGAACCGATGAGGTCGGAAACGGCTCTTATTTTGGTGGACTCACCGTTGTCGCATCCTTTGTCACACCTGACCAGCACGACTGGCTCAAAAAGCTTGGTGTTGGAGATTCGAAGACCTTGGATGATCGAAAAATTCAGCAATTGGCTCCTCTCCTTGAGGAAAATATCCAGCACCAATCACTCTTATTGTCTCCAAAGAAGTACAATGAAGTGATCGCTTCTGGTTACAATGCTGTTTCGGTCAAAGTAGCCCTGCACAATCAGGCCATCTACCTTCTGTTAAATAAAGGAGTCCAAGCAGAGCGAATTGTGATCGATGCCTTTACGACGGCTAAAAACTACCAAAAATACGTAAAAGCTGAAAAAAATCAGGTCACGCAAGCCATTGAGTTGGAAGAAAAAGCCGAAAGCAAGTATCTAGCTGTGGCAGTTAGCTCCATCATCGCCCGTAATCTCTTCCTTCAAAATCTGGAAGATCTGGGCAAGGAACTGGGTTTTAATCTTCCTAGTGGAGCAGGGGCTAAATCAGACCAAGTGGCCGCTAAATTGCTCCAGACCTACGGGATGAAAGCTCTGGATTATTGTGCCAAACTCCATTTTAAAAACACAGAAAAAGCAAAGAAATTACTAGAAAGATAAGTCATGTCAAAAAGAAGTTCAAAACATACATCGAGCTCACCTGTGGTGAGATTCCTTAAAGAATGGGGCCTCTTCAGTATCATTGTTGGTCTCATCATCGCCTCTCGCATTTACCTCTGGGCTCCGGTCAAGGTGGATGGCCATTCGATGGATCCGACCCTGGCCGATAGCGAGTACCTCCTTGTGGTCAACCACCTCTCAATCGATCGTTTCGACATTGTCGTTGCCAGTGAAAAAGACGACGATGGCAAAACCAAGGACATCGTCAAGCGGGTCATCGGTCTTCCTGGAGATACCATCCAATATGATAACGATACCCTCTACATCAATGGGAAAAAGACCAATGAGCCTTATTTGAAAAACTATATCGCTCGTTTCAAAAAAGATAAATTGCAATCGACCTACACTGGAAAAGGCTTTGAAGAAAACGGAGAACTCTTCCGCCAACTGGCCAATACAGCTCAAGCCTTTACAGTGGACAAGGATGGCAATCCTAAATTTACTTTGAAGTTGCTTGACGATGAATATCTCTTACTTGGAGATGACCGGATCGTTTCAAAAGATAGCCGTCAGGTCGGAGCTTTCAAGAAAGAACAAATCAAGGGGCAAGCCGTCTTTAGACTATGGCCTATCTACCCTTTCAAAACTTATTAGTATAGATTAACAGACTGAGGCTGAGACAAGTATGTCCCAGCCTTGCTTTATAAAAAGGAAAAAATGATGGAATATTATTTTTCAGGCACCATCGAGCGCATTATTTTTGAAAATCCTAGCAGTTTTTTTCGAATTCTCTTGCTCGATATCAGCGATACAGATGCCGAAGATTTTGACAATTTTGAAATCATTGTAACGGGGACTATGGCAGACATCTTAGAAGGTGAAGACTACTCCTTCTGGGGAGAGTTGGTCCATCATCCCAAATACGGAGAACAACTTAAAATCAGTCGCTACGAACGAGCTAAACCCACTAGCAAGGGCTTGGTAAAATATTTTTCCAGTGATCACTTTAAAGGGATTGGTCTCAAAACCGCTCAAAAGATCGTCGATCTCTATGGCGACAACACCATCGATAAAATTCTTGAGGCTCCTGAAAAATTAGAAGAAATCGCAGGCCTCTCCAAGAAAAACCGCTTGGCTTTTGTGGACAAGCTCCGTCAGAATTATGGAACAGAACGCATTCTCGCCCAACTAGCTAATTACGGAATTCCCAATAAATTGGCCTTTCAGATCCAAGATTTCTACAAAGAAGAAACGATCCAAATTGTGGAGCAACAGCCCTACCAATTGGTGGAAGATATCCAAGGTATGGGCTTTAAAATCGCGGACCAATTGGCCGAAGAGCTTGGCATTGCCAGTGACGCCCCTGAACGTTTCCGTGCGGGGCTGATTCACAGCCTCTTTAGCTATTCTATCGAGACAGGAAATACCTATATCGAAGCCAAGGACCTTTTGCGCTACACTATTGATCTCTTAGAATCTGCACGACCAGTGGAATTGGATCCTTCCACTGTCGCCCAAGAATTAGGCCACCTCATCGAGGAAGACAAGGTCCAAAACGTGGATACTAAGATTTTTGACAACAGCCTCTTCTTTGCGGAGGAAGGCATTCACAGTCACATCGGTCGATTGTTGGAAAAAGGAAAGCAGACTTCATTTGAAGCTGAGAAAATCAACCAGGCTATTGCGCAAGTTGAAAAAGATTTGGGGATCCACTACGATGCCATTCAAAAAGAGGCCATTCACCAAGCCATCCAAAACAAGGTCTTTATCCTCACTGGGGGACCGGGGACAGGAAAAACCACTGTTATCAATGGGATGATTAGTGTCTATGCCCAACTCCACCAGTTGGATCTTCGGAAGAAACAAGACCTGCCGATCCTGCTGGCTGCTCCAACGGGACGGGCAGCTCGGCGCATGAATGAGCTGACAGGGCTTCCGAGCGCCACTATCCACCGCCATTTGGGAATGACAGGAGATGATGATACCAGCCACTTAGAGGACTATCTAGATGCAGATTTTATCATTGTGGACGAGTTTTCCATGGTCGATACCTGGCTCGCTAATCAATTAATCAGCAACATCGCAACCGATACCAAACTCTTGATTGTGGGAGATGCTGACCAATTACCATCCGTCAGTCCTGGACAGGTCCTAGCGGATCTCTTGCAGATCCCAAGCATCCCTCAGACCAAACTCGAACATATTTTCCGTCAGAGTGAAGATTCGACCATTGTCTCACTAGCAGGAGACATTCGCCAGGGCAAGCTTCCTCAAGATTTCACAGAACGAAAAGCCGACCGCTCTTATTTCGAAGCCGGAAGCGAACACATCCCTAAGATGATCGAACAGATCACCTCTGCCGCCCTTCGCAGTCAGATCCCAGCTCGAGATATCCAAGTCTTGGCACCTATGTACAAGGGCCAGGCCGGCATTGACAACATCAATACTCTCATGCAAGACCTTCTCAATCCAGCTGTCAAAGATCAGGTCGTCTTTGACTCGCCAGACTGCCAATACCGCGATGGAGACAAGGTTATCCATCTGGTCAATGATGCAGAAAGCAATGTCTTTAATGGAGATATTGGCTACATTACCGATCTTCTCCCCGGAAAATATACAGAATCGAAGCAAGATGAATTGACTATCCAATTTGATGGCAATGAAATCGTCTACCCGCGCAATGAATGGTACAAGATTCGCTTAGCCTATGCGATGAGTATTCACAAATCGCAAGGAAGCGAATTTCCTGTGGTGATTTTACCCATTACGAATCAAAGCCACCGGATGTTGCAACGTAATTTGATCTATACCGCCATCACGCGCTCAAAGAGCAAGCTGATTCTCTTAGGAGAATACAGCGCCTTTGATTTCGCTACTAAAAATACAGGTACAGCGCGCAAGACCTATTTGGTTGAACGCTTCAAGAACCTGGACGGAGGCGAGGCAACCACAGACTATTCTTCATCCGTTGCAACGGCTTCTGCTACAGTCGAATCTGCACGAAGCAAGGAAGGGACTGTTGAAACGAAAGCAGAGACGTCTAAGCCTACTGTCTATCGACTAACAGAAGACAATCTCCACGCCATCTCGCCTATGATTGGACTAACAGAAGAAGAGATTGCAGCCTTCTTTGATATCAAACAACCTAATTGATACCCCAAAAATTAAAATAATATATTTTTTAAGGCTCATTCAAATACAACTGAAACTTTCCGCCGTGAGAAAAGTGCTAGAAACACTATGGTTTCTAGCACTCGGGAGTTTTGAAACTTTAGGTTCAAAACTAAGTCATGGAACTTCGTAGAAGTTCGCTGACGTCCGTACTCACCTAAGGAAAGTTTCTAAGATGACTTTGTCATCAATCTCAGACGACTAGTGAATAGACTAGTCGTCTTTTTCTTCCTCTACCAGAGGCAGTTCAGTATGATCAACAAAGTTGGTCATGGTGACACCCAAGAGGCGGATTCCTGTATTTATCGATTCGATTTCTTGAAAAATGTGACGCGCTGAACGATTGATGCGCTCAGCATCTCGCGTTGGCTCCGTCAAGGTGATGCGCTTAGTCAAGGTGGTAAAGTCTCCATAGCGCACTTTTAAGACCAAGGTCTTTCCTTGCTTATCATGTTTTTCCAGCGATTGGGCCACCTTACTGGACAGATTGGCAATTTCTTCTAGAATATCATCTTCTGCATAAAGGAGCTTGCGGTAGGTTCGCTCTTTTCCGATCGACTTGCGGATGCGATGACTTTTGACAGGGCTATTGTGAATCCCTCGCGCCTTTCGAAAGAGATCATAGCCAAATCGCCCAAACCGATCAATCAAAGTCATCTCCGAGACGGCTAAAAGATCCGCGCCAGTATAGACCCCCATCTCATGTAGTCGCTCTACTGTCTTCTTTCCTACTCCATGAAATTTGGCAATGTCCATTTGGCTCAGGAAATCCTCAGCGTCCTCCGGTAAGACCACCGTTAGCCCACGGGGTTTTTGGTAGTCACTTGCCATCTTGGCCAAAAACTTATTATAAGAAACACCCGCTGAAGCTGTGAGATGCAACTCTTCCCAGATAGCATGCTGAATCAAGCGGGCGATTTTGACAGCTGATTTGCTCTGGATTTTATTTTCCGTCACATCTAGATAGGCTTCATCAATACTCATGGGCTCGATTAGATCTGTATAACGCTTGAAAATCTCACGGACCTGCTCACCTACTTCTCGGTATTTCTCATAATTTCCAGAGATAAAAATCGCTTGAGGACAAAGGTCCAGCGCTTCTTTAGAGCTCATAGCTGAATGAATGCCATATTTCCTTGCTTCATAGTTACAAGTCGAGACAACACCTCTCCCTCCTGACTGACGAGGGTCCTGGCCAATCACGACAGGCTTGCCCTTCAAACTAGGGTTGTCTCTTTCTTCGACGGCAGCAAAAAATGCATCCATATCAATATGAATAATCTTGCGACTGGTATCATTCACTAATGGAAATATCAGCATTTTTCACCCTCCTTTCTTTCTATTATAGGAAGAAAATTTCAGAATTGCAAAAATCGACTCTCCAGAAAACATGAAAATTGATGAAAAACTGTGTTTGTTTTCAAAAATATAGTACAGTATCGCATAGGATTTGAAACTGTATTACAAAAGAATCTGTTGTTTTTCGCAATTCGCCTTTGTGTAACCGATTTCTGTATGGTATACTACTATTGTAAGTGCAACAGATATAGTTGCTAGAAAGACAATAGAGGAAAATAAAAATGGTTGTTAAAACAGTCGTTGAAGCACAAGATATTTTTGACAAAGCCTGGGAAGGCTTCAAAGGTGAAGATTGGAAAGAAAAAGCAAGCGTTTCTCGCTTCGTTCAAGCTAACTACACACCATATGATGGAGATGAAAGCTTCCTAGCTGGTCCAACGGAACGTTCTCTTCACATCAAAAAAATTGTTGAAGAAACAAAAGCTCATTATGAAGAAACTCGTTTCCCATACGATAACCGTCCAACATCTATCGCTGATATCGCAGCTGGATATATCGACAAAGAAAATGAAGTCATCTTCGGTATCCAAAATGATGAATTGTTCAAATTGAACTTCATGCCTCGTGGTGGTATCCGTATGGCGGAAACTACTTTGAAAGAAAATGGATACGAACCAGATCCTGCAGTTCATGAAATCTTCACAAAATACGTTACAACTGTAAACGACGGTATCTTCCGCGCTTACACTTCTAACATCCGTCGTGCTCGTCACGCTCACACTGTAACTGGTCTTCCAGATGCTTACTCTCGTGGACGTATCATCGGGGTTTATGCTCGTTTGGCTCTTTACGGTGCTGACTACTTGATGGCTGAAAAAGCAAACGACTGGAACTCTATTACTGAAATCGATGAAGAATCAATCCGTCTTCGTGAAGAAGTAAACCTTCAATACCAAGCACTTCAAGAAGTTGTTAAATTGGGTGACCTTTATGGTGTAGACGTACGCCGCCCTGCCTTCGATACAAAAGAAGCGATCCAATGGACAAATATCGCCTTCATGGCTGTCTGCCGTGTGATCAACGGTGCTGCTACTTCTCTTGGACGTGTGCCAATCGTTTTGGATATCTACGCTGAACGTGACTTGGCTCGTGGTACTTACACTGAATCAGAAATCCAAGAATTCGTTGACGATTTCGTTATGAAATTGCGTACTGTTAAATTTGCTCGTACAAAAGCTTACGACCAATTGTACTCAGGTGACCCAACCTTCATCACAACTTCTATGGCTGGTATGGGTAACGACGGACGTCACCGTGTTACTAAGATGGACTACCGTTTCTTGAACACTTTGGACAACATCGGTAACTCTCCAGAACCAAACTTGACAGTTCTTTGGACTGATAAATTGCCATATAGCTTCCGTCGCTACTGTATGCACATGAGCCACAAACACTCTTCTATCCAATACGAAGGTGTAACAACAATGGCCAAAGACGGATACGGTGAAATGAGCTGTATCTCATGTTGTGTATCTCCACTTGACCCAGAAAATGAAGAACAACGCCACAACATCCAATACTTCGGTGCTCGTGTTAACGTGCTTAAAGCTCTTCTTACTGGTTTGAACGGTGGTTACGACGATGTTCATAAAGACTACAAAGTATTTGACATCGATCCTATCCGTGACGAAGTTCTTGAATTCGAATCTGTTAAAGCAAACTTCGAAAAATCTCTTGACTGGTTGACTGACACTTATGTAGATGCTTTGAACATCATCCACTACATGACTGATAAGTACAACTACGAAGCAGTTCAAATGGCCTTCTTGCCAACTCACCAACGCGCTAACATGGGATTCGGTATCTGTGGATTCGCTAACACTGTTGATACTTTGTCAGCTATTAAATACGCTACTGTTAAACCAATCCGTGATGAAAATGGCTACATCTACGATTACGAAACAATTGGTGAATACCCACGTTGGGGTGAAGATGACCCACGTTCAAACGAATTGGCAGAATGGTTGATCGAAGCTTACACTACTCGTCTTCGCAGCCACAAACTTTACAAGAACGCTGAAGCAACTGTTTCACTTCTTACCATCACTTCTAACGTTGCATACTCTAAACAAACTGGTAACTCTCCAGTCCACAAAGGGGTATACCTCAACGAAGATGGTTCTGTAAACTTGTCTAAATTGGAATTCTTCTCACCAGGTGCTAACCCATCTAACAAAGCGAAAGGTGGATGGTTGCAAAACTTGAACTCACTTGCTAGCCTTGACTTTGGTTATGCAGCTGATGGTATCTCACTCACTACTCAAGTTTCACCACGCGCTCTTGGTAAGACTCGTGACGAACAAGTTGATAACTTGGTAACTATCCTTGATGGTTACTTCGAAAACGGTGGACAACACGTTAACTTGAACGTTATGGACTTGAACGATGTTTACGAAAAGATCATGTCAGGTGAAGACGTTATCGTTCGTATCTCTGGATACTGTGTAAACACGAAATACCTCACTCCAGAACAAAAAACTGAATTGACACAACGTGTCTTCCACGAAGTTCTTTCAATGGATGATGCCTTGAGCTAAGATTCAAATAGATGAAAAAACCAGTCGGAAACGGCTGGTTTTTTTATCCTCATCGCAAGATTATTCTGAATTTTGAAAGAGTTTAAGAGCCTGCTATATAGAGTTTGACAGCGCTTTCTCCAAGTGTTATAGTAGAGCTGTGAATAAGATAGAAGGGGTGATCCTATGTTTTTAACATTTATTTTCGCTATTATTTGGCTCTTTATCCTGATTGCACTGATCTTTTTAGCAACCCTTCTCGTCCAGGATATGACCGTGCAGCACCACCACCCGAGTTAACGAATCTTAGGGCTAGACAATAGCTATTCTAAACGAATTCATAAGGACAAGAAACAAACTAGAATTGTCAAATTTTAGTTCTGTCTCTCGTCCTTTTTTGCTATAATAGAAACAGATTATTTAGTAAGAAGGAAATTATGGAAGAGTCAAAACAGATCAACCAAGTGATCGACGTCCTGATGTTAGCTGGAACCCTCCTGATAGAGAGCGGTTCTGAGATTCACCGGGTCGAAGATACCATGATCCGGATCGCCCATTCACAGGGAATCGTCGATTGCAATGTTTTAGCGATGCCAGTCGCTATTTTCTTTTCAATTGAGAACACCAATGTCACGCGCATGAAACGGATCTTGCGAACTAATTACAATATCGAGAAGGTCTGTGACGTCAACCAGATCTCTCGTCAACTAGTCTCTGGAGAGATCGATCTCGAGCACGCTTACCAGGCCCTGAGCGAGTTAAAAAATAAGCGTGTTCCTTATACCAATCTCCAGTTGACCATTGCAGCAACCCTTAGTGCGCCTTTCTTCTCCATCATGTTTGGTGGAAATTTCTATGATGCGATTGGAGCGGGCATTGCAACTGTCTTTGCCTTTGCTTTTTCACTTGTCGTAGAGAAATATGTTCGCATTCCTTTTGCCACTGCTTTTGCGGCAGCCTTTGTCTTTGGCTTTTTAGCCCATATTTGGACGCGCTATAGTGGTTTTCCTTCCAATACCGATCTCATTATCGCAGGCTGTGTCATGCCCTTCGTTCCTGGGATCGCTATGACCAATGCCGTCCGAGATCTGATGAATTACCACCTCAACTCTGGGATGAGCAAACTCTTTGAGACTCTCCTCATTACTCTTGCACTTGGTGCCGGTACAACCGTTGCCCTCGTCCTTATGAAATAAAATCATGAACTTAACTGAATTTTTAATCCAAGCGGTGGCTAGTTTGATTGCCATCATCACCTTTTTAATTGTCCTAAATGTGCAACGCTCCATGCTGATTCCTGGAGGAATCTTAGGGATGGGCATCTGGCTACTATACTATATTCTAAAAGGTCCTACCAATGTTATCGTAGCAACCTTTATCGCAGCTATTGTCGGCTCCTGTATCAGTCAGATTTTAAGTATCATTCTCAAGACGCCTGTCGTGGTCTTTATGTTGTCCATTCTCGCCCCCTTGGTTCCTGGATATATTTCCTATCGGACCACTTCCTTCTTTGTTAGTGGCCAATATCGACAGGCAGTAACCAGCGTGACCCTGGTGGTTATTCTCGCCTTGGTGATCTCCATCGGGATGGCTAGTGGATCTGTCGTTTTGAAACTCTACCATTCTTATCAACGCCATCAAAAAAGAAAAATGACCAATGCCAACTAGCATTGGTTGTTCAATTTTTATGAGTGTCATCGCTTGCATTTTCCACATAAAAGAATACAATAAAAGTGAAAAACAAATCCTTTAAAGGATGCGAGGTGCTGTAGGATGGTAAACAAGTATATCAAGTATCTTCCTTGGGGGATTTTAGGAGCAATCAACTCCTATCTAGAAGCAACTAACTATGCACGCAATTCATTTGACTTGTTCTTTCTGACCTTGAACTTTCTGATTGTGTACATCGCTATACTCGTCTTCTACGAAAAAGTTCTAAGAGATAAATGCAAAGAACTCTTCATAAGAATCATGAGCAACCCTAAGAAGGATAAGCAAGCATAAGAGTTGAAAAGCCATCTAAGGATGGCTTTTTCTGATAGATTCTTTATTTTTCTATGAAATATTGCAAAATCGGTCCCGAGAATGATTTCCTTGCTGATCTAGCTTTTTCAAGGGAGTTTTACCCTTAAATATGGTAAAATAGTAACGAAATATACTAGTAGATATCAAATAAAAAAGAGGTTAAGAATGACAATTGGGATTGATAAGATTGGTTTTGCGACGAGCCCTTATGTCTTGCGTTTAGAAGATTTGGCTGCTGCTCGTGATACTGATCCTGAAAAACTGAGCAAGGGTCTTCTCTTAAAAGAACAAAGTGTTGCACCGATCACAGAAGACATCGTCACACTGGCTGCAACTGCGGCAGATGATATTTTGACAGATGAAGACAAACAAGCAATCGATATGGTGATTCTTGCGACGGAATCTGGGATTGACCAGAGTAAGGCTGCTGCTGTTTTTGTCCATGGTTTACTAGACATCCAGCCTTTTGCCCGCTCTTTTGAGATGAAGGAAGCTTGCTATGCTGCAACTGCTGCTTTGGATTATGCTAAACTCCATGTTGAAAAATTCCCGCAGAGTAAGGTCTTGGTCATTGCCAGTGACATTGCTAAATATGGAATCGGAACTCCTGGTGAACCGACACAAGGGGCTGGAGCGGTTGCTATGCTAATCAGTCAAAATCCCCGTGTTCTATCTTTTAACGATGATAACGTCGCCCAAACACGTGATGTCATGGATTTTTGGCGTCCAAATTATGTGACAACCCCCTTCGTGAATGGGATTTATTCAACACAGCAATATCTAGATTCTCTGAAAACAACCTGGGCGGAATACCAGAAACGGACTGGCCTTACCTTGACAGACTTTGCAGCCGTCTGCTTCCACTTGCCTTATCCGAAATTAGCTCTCAAGGGCTTGAAAAAAATCTTGGATAAGTCAGTATCAGAAGAGAAAAAAGATCAATTACAATACAATTTTGATCAATCGATTCTATACAGCCAACGCGTAGGAAATATCTACACTGGATCTCTTTTCTTAGGCTTGCTGTCACTACTGGAAAATCGTCCCCAACTCAAAGCCGGGGACCGAATCGCCCTCTTTAGCTATGGAAGTGGAGCAGTTTCTGAGATCTTTAGTGCCAACCTTGTTCCTGGTTTTGAGCAACTCTTAGATCACAAACGCATGGAAAAACTAGACCAACGTACGGTTCTTAGTGTTGCTGACTACGAACGACTCTTTTATGAGGAAGTAGATCTAGACTCTAGTGGCAATCAAGTATTTGAGCCTGCTACGCTTCAAACTTATGCTTTGACAGAGATCAACGAACACCAACGCACTTACCAGAAAGTAGAAAAATAATGGCACGATTACCAGGTTTTGCAAAACTTTCGCCCACTGAACGCATAGAGGCCTTACTGAAGGAAGGCCTCTTAACTTGGGATGAAGCACAGATCTTAAAAGAACAAAAGGGACTCCCCCTCTCTATTGCAGATCAACTGACGGAAAATGTCGTGTCGACCTTTGATCTGCCTTTTAGCCTCGCTCCTTATTTTCTGATCAATGGTCGTGACTATGTCCTTCCTATGGTCACAGAAGAGCCTTCCGTCGTTGCTGCAGCCAGCTTTGCAGCCAAGCTCATCCAACGTTCGGGCGGTTTCACCACCCAAGTGCACCAACGTCAAATGATCGGTGAGATTGCTCTGACAGATGTTAGGGATGTGGAAATGGCTAGCAAGCGCATCCTAGAAGACAAGGAAACTCTTCTTCAGCTGGCTAATGAAGCCTATCCTTCTATCGTCAAGCGTGGAGGCGGAGCGAGGGATCTTTGGGTCGAAAACAAGGGGAACTTTCTCATTGTCTACTTGGCTGTCGATCCTAAAGAAGCCATGGGGGCCAATATGCTCAACACGATGCTGGAAGCTCTGACCGATCGCATCCAAGAACTCTCTGGTGGACAGGCCTTAATGGCGATTTTATCCAACTTGGCCACGCGCTCTTTGGTGAGTGCACGGTGTGCTATCGATTTTAAAGCACTGAGTCGAAATCCTGAGGAAGCCATTGAGATTGCCCACCGGATGGAGCTAGCTAGCCAACTGGCTCAAGTGGATCCTTACCGTGCAGCCACTCATAACAAGGGGATTTTTAACGGGATTGATGCCCTGGTCCTTGCGACAGGTAATGACTGGCGGGCTATCGAAGCAGGAGCCCATGCCTATGCCGCGCAAAGCGGCTCATACAAAGGCTTGAGTCACTGGACAAGTCAGCCAGAAGAGAAAAAACTCTATGGAGAGATCACCCTGCCAATGCCGGTTGCGACAAAAGGAGGCTCCATTGGCCTCAACCCTACGGTTCAAGTCAGCCACCGTTTACTAGGAGAACCTTCTGCTATCGAATTAGCCGGTATCATCGCGTCACTCGGTTTAGCGCAGAATTTTGCTGCCCTGAAGGCCCTAGTCACCACAGGGATCCAAGCAGGACATATGAAACTCCAAGCACGCTCTCTAGCTCTGCTAGCAGGAGCTAAGGAAGAGGAAGTTCCCTGTCTGGTCAGCCAACTCCTTGAAAACAAACCCTTTAATTTAGAAAAAGCACAAACACTCTTACAAGAACTGAGAAAATAAAAGAACTAAGACATGTTTTTCGTTTTCAGATTGAAGACAATGTCATTTTTGAAACTTTCCTTAGGTGAGTACGGACGTCAGCGAACTTCTTCGAAGTTCCATGACTTAGTTTTGGACCCAAGGTTCCAAAACTCCCGAGCGCTAGAAATAATCTAATTTCTAGCACTTTTCTCACTGCGGAAAGTTTCAATGTATGTTTGAACGAGCCTACTGATATTATCAGTTTTAATTATTCTTCATCACTTAGATTGTTTTATGTAAAAAA
Source organism: Streptococcus parasanguinis (assembly GCF_019929185.1). Taxonomy (GTDB): domain Bacteria; phylum Bacillota; class Bacilli; order Lactobacillales; family Streptococcaceae; genus Streptococcus; species Streptococcus parasanguinis_O. The sequence goes on along the minus strand of NZ_JAHZPC010000005.1, from coordinate 84,979 downwards.
CAGTTTGTTTACATTCTAAAAGAACTAAGACGCACGTCTTAGTTCTTTTTTGTTTGAAAAAATTTGACTTATTATTTTAAAAATGGCAAATCGGGCTCTTTCTTGGTATAGAGCACCACTTCGATAAAGGTCCCTACTTGGACGGCAAAGAGCAGTCCGACGAGAAGATTAATCCGATGGTCTGTTTCATAAAACGGAGAATTCCATAAGAAGTGATTGGCTACTGTCGAGACAACACACCAGAGTCCAAAGAGTTTTTCCTTTTTCTGGGTCACTTGAGACAACAAGAGGAAGACACCAACGGATACAACTGCTGTATAGAGGGCGTGTGAAGCTAACCCACCAGAAATACGGTTAATGGCCTCAGTAACGGCGGCTAATTGGCTCGTTTTTGTTTGGCGGGCAACGTACCCTAAATCCTCAATGATTTGAAAACCAAAACCAGAGCCCAAGCCTGCAATTAGAATCGCTTTTAGATCTTTTTTGCCAACCATCAAGACAACCCAAAAGGCAACCAGAGCCTTAAAGAATTCCTCTGAGAATGGGGCTGTCAAGGCATCGGTCCACTTGTTAAAGACAGTGGCATCCTTGATCACATGGCTATTCATAATATCAATCAAGCTATTACCTGAAAAGCTCAACCAGCCTGCTACGAAGGCACCCCCAAACATAGCAATCCATAAGAGATAGGTTGGGACAGACAACTGCTTGGCCAATCGTTTTGAAAAGAGATAGAGTGGGATAATAATAGCAGCTAAAACAGACAAGTTCAAGACCAAGTCTCTTCCTGCAGACTGGCTAAATTCTTGTTGAGAAAGATGACCGAGTTCAAACTCCAAGCCAATTCCTGCAAATAATAGAAAGAGATAGATCGAGGCTCTTTGAATTTTAGTCATCTTGTTTTCCTCCCTTTTGTTTCTTTGAGCGAATTAGGTAGATCACAATCGCTAGAAGGGTTGCTCCGAACAAGCCTGCTGCTAAAATGTAATCATAGTCAAAATCAACCAAATCAATTTTTTCTTCATAAGCAGCATCTTCTTCGTCATCTAGATCTTGCAGAGCACTTTTTCCGTGTTCATCTGCTACCTTTTGTTCTGCTTCTTTTCTAATTTCTTGCAAGCGTTCAAAGGTTTTCTCAGCTCTCGCTATTCCTTCTTCTGTTGCCTTCTTACTCGCCTCTTCAGGCTGAGAAGCAAGGGCAATTTGTTCCTGATCACTCAGATCTTGTTCAACCATCCACTGAGATTCCAATCGTTCCATTTCAGTACGAATCGCCCCATCTTCGAATAAATCAGGATACTTGGCTACAAGGTCATTGATTCTTGAAATGGTCCAATACCAGGAGCGGTCATTGTAATGATCCCCTAATTCTTGGTAGGCTTGATAGGTGTTGAGAATATTGCCATAGTACGGTAGGTAAGGAGCATTCCGCGGACTACCCATCGACAGCCACATGGTGCCTCCACCCGCACTTGCTGGGACCTCGTCTTTCAGTTGGAAAATATGGGCCTCCATGACATTTGGATTGGAGATGGGGTATTTATAAACGGCATCAAACTCTCCTTTTTTCGGGATGCCTTTTCCATCCAGCTCCATTTGATCCTGTGGTTTGTATTTGGTTCCTTCCAAACGATTGCGTTGGAGATTCATGGCATCGCGGAGAGTTAATTTCCGATCGGTTGTATGAAGAAGGTCAAAGGACGCATCGTCATATTTAACAGGAGAGCTTGGATCTAGAGATTTGATCCCAGACCAAACCCGCGAGCGATCCGCTTCTTGCAAAGGCGGATTATAGGATTGAGAAACATGGAATTTTCCATCCACTTCCTTATAGCTATTTGCGTCCTTGGCGACTTTTTCAAGATCTTTTGAGGCAATCGTACGCTCTGTATCTGATAAATCAACATGGCCTAAGAAGAAAGTATTTGGAAAGACTGCAAAGCGATCTTCTGGGAAGAGAATGGCCGCATATTGGTGACCAGATAGGATTTCCATATACCAGACGCCTTCTTTATCGGCAATAGTCACAATATTTCCTTCTGCAGCGCCTTTTTCTTCGACGATTTTAGCAATGAGTTCAACACCTTCTCTTGCGGTTTTCACACTTGGGAGAACAATGCTGGTTAAGCCGGATTCTGCCAAACCATCCTTGACATAGGGATCCACTTTTTGGATCTTGTCATTTGCTGAAGCAGATACAGTAGCAGAAATGGAAACCCCATATTCATTGAATCCTGCTTCGTCAAAAATTCCCTGATCTGGGGTGACATCTGGGACGGCTGTATACTTATAGCTAATCTCTTGCAAGGGATATTGAAAACCGTTGGCGGCATCCTCAAAGATGGCACCTTTTTTATTGTAGACGCGCTCTCTGACTACAAAATTTTTATTATGGTTGGGCTCTAAATCTTCGGTACGCCCTACCAAGGTCGAGCCGTCGGCCGTCAGTTTCTTCCCAATGATGAACCCCGTACAAGCCTCAACAGGTTGAGCAATCAACAAAAGCGGAAGCAAGGCTGCTACAGCTGAGCGAAAATAGTGCTTCTTCATCCTAAACTCCTTTTTAAAAATGTTTTTCCTTATTTAGTATACTCTTTTACAAGCCTATTTTGCAAGCGATTCCAGCAACCGTAAACGATTCGTAAACTATCAGAATTTTTGAGGAGAAACACTTTTTCAAAAAAGAAAGGATTGGCTTTAAAAAGTCAATCATTATGTAGATAAACTATTTTAAAGTAAAATAAGTTAAGCGATTCTGCAAAGAAATAAAAATGCATTCCAATTTTTAAATCGATCCAAAAATACTGAAACTTTCCGCTGTGAGAAAAGTGCCTGAAACGTTTTTGTTTCAGGCACTCGGGAGTTTTGAAACCTTAGGTTCAAAACTAAGTCATGGAACTTCCTGGATTGCTGAAATCATCCACTGGATAATTTCACCTAACCTCCGTACTCACCTAAGGAAAGTTTCTAAAATGATTTTTCTTCATTTTCTCTGTTGCTTCGCTTGCCACAATTTTCCATAGAGGAGATAGTCGACTTCTCTGAGCTCTTTCAGGTTCTGACAACCGAGCGCACAAAGGAGTAATTTAAGGTCTTCTTTCCATCCTTGGACAATAGCAATCACTTCTTCGATGCTCTTGGTCTCTACCATCTCAAGAAAAACGCGGGAAAGTCCTACGCCACGCGCTCCAAGGACCAAGGCCTTGACCATATCAAGGGGATGACGGATGCCCCCACTCGCGAGGATCTCAACCTGATCTATCTGATCCTGTAACTGTAAGAGACACTGCGCAGTTGACTGTCCCCAGTCATCCAGATAAGCACGATTGCCACCACGACGATTCTCAATATAGGCAAAACTAGTACCACCACGGCCAGAAATGTCGACGGTTTTGATCCCAGCCTCTAGTGCCAGCTGAACTGTTTTAGGATCCATACCAAAGCCGACTTCTTTCAGGACTACCGGCACAGGAAAGGCCTGCCCATAGCTCTGGAGATGGTCTTTCCAAGTGCGGAAAATGCGCTCCCCTTCTGGCATGAGTAACTCTTGCATCAGATTCACATGAACTTGAAGAAAGAGGGGTTGTAGTTCTTCCACCGTTTGTAAACCCAAGTCTGGTTCTTTATCTATGCCAATATTGGTCGCTAACAGTAGACGAGGGTGATCTGTTTTGACAGCGTACGATTGATCGCTCGGATCCTTCAGCCCTGCACTGTAAGAACCCGTCACAAAGAGAATCCCACAGGCTTGGGCTACTGCTGCCAACTTTTGATTGATCTCTTTGGCCCGTTCACTCCCACCGGTCATGGCATTGATATAAAAAGGGACCTCCCAATCACGGCCTGCGAAATGGGTCGTTAGATCAATCTCCGCTAGATCCACAAGTGGGAGGGAACGGTGAATTAGCTCGATCTCATCAAAGCTATTATAGGAGGAGCTTTGCTCCAAAGCATAGCGAATATGCTGGTCTTTTCGATTTTCGCTCACGAATCTCCCATCCTTTCTTGGTAAATGACTTCAATATTCTTTTCCTTCCAGCGGTCTATCAAGGTCTGAGTCTCAACTGGGTCAAAACTAAGGGCGATTCCACAGTCGCCTCCTCCAGCGCCACTAGATTTGGCACAGGCAGAAAGGTCCTCTGTCGCTTCTTGCAGCTCTTTTAGAGTTGGGGTATAAATCAAAGGGTTCAAAGACTTTAGGTTCTTATCCGCACGTTTGATACTTGTCTCAATTTCCTTTTGATTCCCTTCACGGAGGCCTTTTTCAAGATTCTTCACTGCAGTCTGACTCTCCTTGAGAAAGTCTTCCTTGATCGCTCCCTTGACCTGGCGGATCAAATCACTTGAAATCGCTGGTTCCTTGGTCCAACCAACCAGAAAATCATAAGCGATGGCTGGCTGGATCGAGCAGATCTGGTAGCCCCAATCTAGGTCTAAAACTTGTGAAAGAGACTGAGAAGTCAATACTTCATGCAACCAAGCCCGATCAAAGGATTGGTAGTAAACCAAGTCCTCGTAAGCAATACAAGCCAAATCGCCCATGGAACCATTGTCCCCTCTTTGCACCAAGACCACTGCCGCTAGTCGAAAGAGCAGATCCGGATTTAGGTCTAGTTCATACAAAGCAGCCATGGCCTTGATCACGAGCAAAACCACACTTCCGCTGGAACCAATCCCATACTTCTTTCCCTCTTCCCCCAGTGTCCCCCTAAGGTGAAGATCAAGGGGTTTCGGGGCTATTCCCTGATCTTTCAACCATTCTTCCATGAGCTGGATGGTCTCTTGAATCAAGGCGTAGTCCTTATTTGGGGTCAAATCTACACTATAGCCAAAAAGATCTGAGGCTAACTGGTAGGCTGTTGCTTCTTGGATGATAGCTGACAGATAAATGGGAATAAACTGAATCACGGCTCCACACCCAGGCGTTAGCACCGCGTATTCTCCAGCTAGATAGAGCTTGCCTCCGGTCTGTACCTGATACTTAGTCTTCATCTTGAGGATCCTTTGTCTTAGATACGATGGTCCGATAGCGGGCGTCAAATAAGGGCACCAGCTGATCCAAGTCTTCTTCTAAACAGAGAACTTTAACGTTTGGCCCTGCATCCATGGTAAAGTAACAAGCATGGCCTGCAGCACGGAGTTCACGGACATAGTCCATGGCTTTGTGGCTTTCTTCTGTCAAGTAGCTAAAGGCTGGAGTGGCTGTCATAGTGGTCGCATGCATAGCAAGAGCATTGCGCTCTGTCAAGTGACCGACTTGTTCAAAATCATTTGTAGCTAGATAGCCCAGCATGTCCTTGTAATCTTGTCGAGACTCTTCGATCCATTCTTTGAAATTGGTCGAGGTTTCCATGCAGCGTTTCATCCCTTCGCGGCTGGAAACGGGCTTTTGCTTATCATTGAGAACCAGCATAATCATAGCCAGTTTTAGGTCTGTTTTGACCTTATAAATCTCTCCACTTTCTTTGTCCCAGGCTGCTAAGGGACCAAAGAAAGACCGTGAAGAGGAACCCGAAGCAAACTTGGCTTTTTGAGCTAATTCCTCCTGAGTTAAGCCCAAATCATAATACCGATTGCAGGCCTTGACAAGAGCAGAGAGGCCGCTTGAGCTAGAGGACAAACCGGCTGCAGTTGGCATGTTGTTGCTGGTATCCACCCGAACAAATCCTGCTTCATCTGCTGGCTTCAAGCCATTAATCACAGCTCCAATTTTGGCTTGCTCAGCTGGATGTTGGAATGCCCCATCGATGTAAAATTCATGCGCTGTCGCATCTGCTGGCAAGGGAGAGAGACTCGTCTCTGTATACATATTCTCTAAGGTCAACGAAATCGAACTAGTCGAAGGAACCATTTGTTTGGCATCTTCTTTTCCCCAGTATTTGATAATCGCGATATTGGCATAGGACTTAGCCTTTACAGGTTTTCGATCCATGTATGGTGCGCTCCTTCTTTTTCTAATGCATGGGCAATGGTTGCTGCTTCACGAGAATCCTTGACGAGGGCAATCACACAGCCACCAAGACCGCCTCCGCTCATTTTAGCGCCTAAGGCCCCATTTTCAAGGGCAACGGCGACCAGATGGTCTGCTTTTTCACAGCTGACACCCACGGCTCTCAAGTGCTCATGGCAAGTAGTCAGAGCCTGTCCTAGGTTCGTTAGATCATTCATTTCCAGAGCCTCTTCCACCTGCTGGGTCAACTGACCAATCTCATGGAAATGGGACAAAACTTCCTGCCCCCTGGCTTCAACCTTTTGAATCGCCTCACGGGTATTGCCGTGAATTCCCGTATCCGCAATCACCAAGCTCGCTTTTATACCCAGCTCCAGCGGGTAAAAGCCGACATTCCGGATGAATTTAATGGCTTGATCGCTCAAACAGGTCTTGGCATCGAGCCCACTTGGATTCATATGGGCAATGGTTTCTGCTCGATTGACCAGGACTTCTAAGGTCTCATCATCCAGCTCCTCTTGATAATAGTCAAAAACGGCACGAATGGCTGCGATACTCACCGCCGCAGACGATCCCATCCCCCGTTTTTCCGGTACCATGGACTGAATCCGGCAGCGAATTCGGGCCTCGCGAATCCCGAGGTGCTCAAGAGACGCAAAAACCGCCATGGACAAGGTGTCATCTTCAAACAAAATCCATGGACTGTCTGCCGGGATGATCTGGCAGGTCACTTCGATATGATGGAGTGGCAAGGCAATAGCCGGATAACCATAGACCACCGCATGCTCTCCAATTAAGATAATTTTACTATGCGCCCTTCCGACGCCTATCTCTTTGTTCATATTCATCTCGTTCTATTATGGTCATTACTATTTTAATATAAATCAGCCAAAAAAGCGATGCTTTTGAAGGAAATCCAACCTAAGACGGAGTTCAAAAATGAATCTCCTACCAGTTTCTTTCTCACGGACAGACCGTAAAAGGCCAGGATCCATCATCCTAGCCTTCCATTTCTATTGTTCAAATTCTTGTTTGATCAAATCCATCAAGGAGTTGCGGTCGAGGATCCATTGGGCCCGTTCGTCCTTCTCATAGGTCCGGTTGGACAAAAAGATCACAGCTTCCTGTCTCTTGCGATTGTACATGATGAAGGTTCCAGTATAGCCCGTATGATCCAACCAGTCACCCTCTAGATTCCATCCGAGAGCGCGGGTCTTGCCCTCTTCACGCGCAAAATTCTGAGACAAGTCACGCGCAAAATCCTCCTTCAGATAATGCTCTAAGAAGCACTCTAGATCAGCAACAGTTGAAAAAAGTCCAGCACTTCCCGCATGACGACCCAATACTCTCGCTTTTGGATCGTGGACACTTCCAGAAGCAAGCCCACGAACCGTTGGCACTGCCTTTTCGACCGGTCCAAACCGTGTTTCCGTCATCTTCCAAGGTGTAAAAATCAGCTCTTCAAATAAACGATCCAAGGGCTGGTGAAACCTGTCTTCTAACCAAAAGCCCAGCAAAAGAAAATTGACATCGGTGTAATGAAAACTCTTGTCCTCTTTTAACTGCAAATTTTCAAGAGCTTCTTTCAATTGTCTCGCATCCAATTGATCCCGGTTGGGGATAAAAGGATCAAGTCCTGAAGTATGGGTCAGGAGTTCCCGGATGGTCGTCTTCTCATGAGCAAAACGCGGGTAAAGCTCTTTAAAGGGGCGATCAAGCGCAAGCTCCCCTTTCGCGTACAAAAAGGCACAAATGGTAGCGACTCCGACGACCTTACTGACACTGGCCAAATCATAGACCAGGTCAGCCTCTACTGGCTCTCCTTTTTCAGGGTCCGCAAGTCCTAGATAGTGCTCACTCCACTGACCCTTGCGGTAAAGCGCAAGAGAGGCACCTGGATAGATGCCTTCTTGGATTTGTTCGGTAATTTTTTCGATGATTGCCTTCACGCTCATCACTCCATTCTTATGCTTCATAAGAAATATGGACCTGATCTTGATCGGCTTCAAACCAGAGTTCGATCTGACTTGGATCCTTGGCAATCAAGAAAGTTCCCTTACGGTGCACAAAATCGACAGCTTCTCCCAAGCGTTCTTTCAAGACTTCCACATCAAAAGGATCCAATTCGATCTTGATCATGCTCAAATCCCAAGTCACCTTGTTCTCCACTTGGAGATCTTCTCCTTGAGCTTCTTGCAAATGGATAAAGCGGGCAAGATCTGGCAAGCTGCTATAGAACTTCTCAGCCTCAGCAAGATCAGCCACGTTGACCTCAAGAAAGTCCACATCAAAGTTCGTCAAACCTTTGAAATCTTCGGGAGCTTCTACAAGAGGCGATTTCTCCAAAGGCTCTAGACTTTCAAGATTTTCTTCAGCATGCACGAAAATGGTATCTCCTTGAGGAGACACAACTTCAAAGGCGCGACCATTAGCTCCTTGGTAAAGGGCGCTTGTTTCTGGCTGGCGGGCCAACAAGTAATCAATTTCTTGAGCTTGTGCCACTTTCACCACGATGCGACCCAATTTCTTTGGACCTTCGACCTTACGCGAACGCATACTCGGTGACTCTTCTAGGACGATTTTTTCTACTTTTGAGGCATCTCCTAAAGACAGGAGAGCTCCTTCTTCCACTAATACTTTCATTCCCAATGTCTCTTCATAAAAGCGTTGATTGACATTTCGGTTATTCACTTTCAAGACTGGGATCACTCTTACGATCTGATTTGCTGTCATACTTTCCTCCAAGCACTTTTTATTGTAAAAGATTTTCTGGCTTTTTACAAGAAATCTTGTGCAAAAAAGACAGATTTTTCAAAAATAAAAATCTGTCTTTCTTTTTTTAGTATACTGTTCGTGTATGGACCCGCCCGTTTGGAGCTTCAAATTCGTATTCTAAGTAATCCTGATAGGTCCCTGGTGCAATCACTCCACGCACATCTAATACAGCCGTTCCTGCCTGTCCCACAATGGAATCTGCTAACAGGCAGCAATTAGTAGACAGAACAAAGTAAGATTTAAAACGCGAAGAAGTAAATTTATATAGCTCAGCCCCTAAATCATATTTCAATTTGTAAGCGTAGGTCGGCTGACCGTCTTCCAGTAACCTCCTAGGTGGATCCCAAGGTTCTAACAACTGATCAATTTCAGCTAGACGCTTCTCTACTGCCTGATTCTCTTCTTCGGTAAGGGATAGGCTGTAGCCAAACAGCGTCTTTTGACTCTCTTTTTTACATAGTTCGATGTATGGTTCCTTATCCACTTTAAACAGTACGCCATCCCCAATCGTCCCAAATAGACGCTCTGAAAAGGGATCGTAACTTCCGTAAGAAATGACCTTCCCCTGATAACAAATATCTACATGCCCAATCGCTCCAAATAAGTTGCTGTCAGAAGTATGAACCAAAATTTCTAATTCCCTTGCCTCTTCTTCTTTTTTCACCAATCGATAAGGGCCTGTGTGTCCCGCCGAGCTCCCTTTTTGAAGAAACTGGTTAAACCGTTTTAACTCCTTAGCAGGGATAAAGGCTGCAAAGATAACCGGTAGGCTAATACGAAAGCGACGTTTTAACTCTTGGCCTTGTTGGTCTTTGTCAAATAAAATACCATCTCGAATATTAGAAATCCCCAACAAGACCAGATAAGCCCCCAAGAGGATAAATTGGAAGTGCCCATCTGAACCAGGTTCCAAGACAGTTGCTAGACCAAGCCCACCGTTTAAAAGCGCATCCCATAAATAGAGCCAGCCTCCTTTTACCCGATTGGCCTTATAAAGCCAAAATGTGATCCCATAGACAATGGCACTCCCCAACTGATATGCCCCTAAACAAATCACAACTAAGTTTACGGGCAGACTACTCAGTCGATTCAACCAGATCAACGCAAGTGAAAGAAAAATAAACCAAATAGAGTGGCTATAGGAAATAGACTTGCTACGTAACAAAAAGCGAAGAAGAAAGCTTCCTAGTCCATCAACTAAAAAGTAAATGGCTAATAGATCCAAGGAAAATTTGGTGAAACCAACGCCGTTTCGAAAAATGAGAATCCCAAAAATGACGGCAAGAACCCCAAACAATAAGGTCCGTCTTCTTGCAACTTGTTCAAAAGATATTTTTTTCAATATTCCTTCTCCTTATAGACGAAAAGTCTTTAGACAAATACTATTTTATCAAGTATAATATAAGAAGTAAAGAAAAAAGAAACTGATAAAAGGAGCAGTCTATGAAATACAATCAATATAGCTATCTATCTGTTGACCAAAAAGACATTCTTAAGGAACTAAAAGAAATTGGGTTTGACCTTCCCACCCACCTCCCAGAAAAAGAACTGTTTGAATGGTTTGTCCGCAAGGTTTACTTCACCTATAAAGATACAGATTATCCCCTCTCTAACCTAGTGGTGGATTCTAAAACAGACTTTTTAACGTATATCCAATCTGACTGCGAATGGTCTCCGAACATTTTTTACACAGTAGCCCTCCAATTACTCGGTTTCCGCTATTTTATTGATTTTGAAGATACGGATAGCTTCTTGAAAGAAGTCCAATTTCCGATTGAGTATGGAAACTTGGTAGAAAACCTCTATCACCTTCTCAATACTCGAACAGTAAAAGGAAATTTACTCATCGATCAGTTGGTCAGCGATGGCTTGATTCCTGAAGATAACCAGTATCACTATTTTAACGGCAAGAGCCTCGCAACCTTTACGAGCCATGATGCCATCCGCGAGGTCGTCTATGTGGAAAGTCGGGTCGATACCGACAAAGATGGTCTGCCAGACTTGGTCAAGGTCAGCATTATCCGTCCTCGCTATGAAGGCAAGATTCCAGCTGTTATGACCGCAAGTCCTTATCACCAAGGGACCAACGATAAGGCCAGCGACAAGGCCCTCTACAATATGAATGTCGACCTCGAGGTCAAAGAACCTCATACCATTCAAGTAGAAGTACCTCAATTAGAATTGGTGGATCCTGTCGGTTCAGCTGAGCTAGTCGATGAAGCTGAAGAAACTCTCACCCATATCAATTCCAGCTATACCCTCAACGACTACCTCCTTCCACGCGGCTACGCTAATCTCTACGTATCTGGAGTGGGGACAAAAGATTCGCAAGGCTTGATGACCAATGGAAATTACCAACAAATCGAAGCCTACAAGAACGTTATCGACTGGCTCAATGGCCGTTGCCGGGCCTTTACAGATCACACACGCAAACGCCAAGTCAAAGCTGATTGGTCTAATGGAAAGGTCGCAACCACCGGGATCTCTTACCTTGGAACCATGTCTAACGGCCTTGCGACCACAGGTGTGGACGGTCTTGAAGTCATCATTGCAGAGGCTGGGATCTCTTCTTGGTACAACTACTACCGCGAAAACGGCCTCGTGACAAGTCCTGGTGGCTATCCAGGTGAAGATTTCGATTCCCTTGCCGAATTGACCTACTCGCGCAACCTTCTAGGTGGAGACTATTTGCACCATAATGCAGCCCACCAAGCCGATCTAGACATCGTGAAAAAAGAGCTGGACCGCGCTTCTGGAGACTACAATCAATTCTGGCACGACCGCAATTATCTCTTACATGCTGATCAGGTGAAGGCTGAGGTGGTCTTCACTCATGGTTCGCAAGACTGGAACGTGAAACCTCTTCACGTCTTTAATATGTTCCAGGCTCTTCCAACAAGCATCAAGAAACACCTCTTCTATCACAATGGTGCCCATGTCTATCTCAACAACTGGCAATCCATTGACTTCCGCGAAAGCATGAACGCCCTCCTCTCTAAAAAATTGCTGGGCTACGATTCAAGCTATGAATTGCCTACTGTCATCTGGCAGGACAATACAGGAGAACAAAGTTGGACTTCCTTGGATGATTTTGGCAACCAAACAAGTCAGCGAACCTTCTCCCTGGGAGATGACGAAAAAGTCATCCAAAACCGCTACGAGACAAAAGATTACGAGCGCTATGGAAAGGCTTATCCGACCTTCTTAACGGACCTCTACCAGGATAAGGCGCAACAGGTGACCATTGACCTGCCAATCGAAGAAGACCTACACCTCAACGGGAAAGCTCGCCTTCACCTGCGACTTCACTCCAGCACCAATAAAGGCCTGCTTTCAGCACAACTCTTAGAGCTTGGAAGCAAGAAGTACCTCCAACCCTATCCTGCAGTCTTATCGGTCCGTACACTGGATAACGGTCGCTACCATATGCTAGACAATTTGACCGAGTTGCCTTTCAAAGAAGCTGGCCAACGAGTCATTTCGAAAGGTTATCTCAACCTCCAAAATCGTCATGATCTCTTAGAGATTGAGACCGTGACGCCAGGCGAGTGGATGGAATTTGACTTTGATCTCCAACCAACCATCTACAAGCTCGAAAAAGGAGCGACCCTTCGCCTGGTCCTTTACACAACCGACTTCGAGATCACTGTCCGTGATCAAACCGATTACCAACTCACCATTGACTTAGCACAATCCAGCCTCCATCTTCCTGAAATGACAGAGGCCCGCTAATCGTGGTCTCAAGGCTTGCCCTTACTCGGCTTCATTTGACAGCTTAGCCTACTTATGTTACTATCTAATAGAGTATTTCATAGAAAAAGATATTAGAGGAAGTTATGGCGATTGAAAAAACTGTCAGCGAAATTGCTGAAATTTTAGGAGTCAGCCGCCAGGCGGTCAATAACCGTGTCAAGGCGCTGGCTCCAGAAGATACACAAAAAAACGAAAAAGGGGTTACCGTTGTAACCCGTAGTGGCTTGATCAAGCTCGAAGAAATCTACAAAAAAACTATTTTTGAAGATGAGCCAGTCAGCGATGATGTGAAGCAACGCGAATTGATGGAAATTTTAGTGGATGAAAAAAATGCTGAAATCGTCCGTCTTTACGAGCAACTCAAAGCCAAAGACGAGCAACTCGCTAAGAAAGATGAACAGTTGCGCGTGAAAGACGTTCAAATTGCTGAAAAAGACAAGCAATTGGACCAACAACAACAATTGACTTTACAAGCAATGAACGACCGCGATACCTTGAAACTTGAACTCGAACAAGCCAACGAAAAAGTTCAAGAGCAAGAAAGCAAAGGTTTCTGGGCACGCGTTTTCCGTCGATAATCCGGGGCTGGATCCTACCAGTCCCTTTTCTTTTCTACCACAGGAGATTTCCCATGAAAGCATTAGAAGATTATATCGCCTTTGATCTCGAATTTAACCAATACGAAGGCGCCTATCAGATCATCCAGGTGTCTGCCGTACGTTTTACGAACGGTAAAGAAGTCGATCACTACGACTCCTACGTCTACACCGATAAGCCTCTAAAAAGCTTTATTAACGGCCTGACTGGCATTACACAGGACAAGATCCAAAATGCCCCACAACTAGAACATGTCCTCATCGAATTCAAGACCTTCGTTGGAGACCGGCCCTTGATCGGATACAATGCCAAAAAGAGCGACCTTCCCATTCTACTTGAAAATGGCTTAGATTTAGAAGAGCAGTACGCTGTCGATGTCTTTGACGAAGCCTTCGAACGTCGTCCATCTGACCTTCATGGCATTAAAAATCTCCAACTCCACACCGTTGCAGAATTTTTGGGAGTTGCAGGAAAATCACACGATAGCTTAGAAGACGCCCGCATGACAGCTCTTGTTTACGAACAATTCCTCGAATTTGATCAAGGCCGTACCCTCCTTGAAGAGCAAGAGGAATTCTCCACCAAACCCTTTGGAAGCTTGGACTTATCTGGATTTTTTGATGAATAAAAAGAGAGAGTGGGACAGAAATCGGTAATTCGTTAGAATTCGATTTCGTCGTCTCACCTCCGCACAGTTGAGTCGGGCTGTAAAAGCTGATGAAATCGGCGTAGTAGAGCCCACTCAACCACTGCGTCTTGCTCGACAATCCAAAAACAATTAAGAGGCTAGGACTTTTGTCCCAGCCTCTTTTTAGTTGATGAAAACTTTCTTTGCTTAAAATGGCAATTTCCCTGCGAACGCACCGAGTTTTTTCTTGGTTGCAGCATCAATTTCTTCAATGGCAGCATTGATGGCTTGCACTGTCATATCAGAAAGCGTTTCTGTATCTTCTGGGTCAACCACTGCGGCGTTGAAATCGATGGAAACGACCTTCTTATCGCCTGTCAGGGTTGCAACAACCAAGTCCTGAGCAGATTTCCCTACAAATTGAGTTGCAGCTAATTCTGCTTGGCTTTGCTCCATTTGCTTTTGCAATTTTTGAGCTTGCTTCATCATATTTTGCATATTCATCATAGTAATGACATTCCTTCCAACTTCTGAAATTTACAGTTCATTATACCATTTTTTAGACGCTTGGAAAAGCTTTGAGCTGGGGAAGTTCTGATTCTTCTTTGATCTTGGATTCGATCTATAGTATAATGTTACAAGAAATTTCACGAAATAGAAAAAGAGGTTACCGTGTTATATAAGACTATCCAACAGTACTGGGATAAACGCTATCAGGGCTATTCCCAGAAAAATAAAAAAGAAATCGAAAGTGTTCAGATTGAAAAATGGAAGTATGAACTCATCCGTTGGCTACCAAAAGAGCGAACGATTTCCATCTTAGATATCGGTACAGGACCCGGATTTTTCCCGATTGTCTTAAAACAAATGGGTTATACCAAGGTCACTGCAATTGACGCTTCAGAAAATATGCTAGAGATTGCGCAGGAGAATCTCCTCAAATATGGCGGAGAAACACCAGATACTGTCCGCTATCTACAAATGAATGCCCAGGAGTTGGACTTTGAGCCAGAATCTTTTGACGTCATTATGATGCGCAATGTTACGTGGAATTTAGAAAAGCCCGAGAAAGCTTATAAGTCCTGGCTACGCGCTCTTAGACCTGGCGGACAACTCCTCATTTATGATGCCAACTGGTACTCTTATCTCAACGATCCTGCTATTCGTTTACAATTTGAGAACAATCTCAAGATCGTTTCCAGCGAACAGTTAGAAGATTACTGGCACGGCGAAGGGGTCGATGAGGCCTTGATTGAAGAAATCGCCCGCCAATTGCCACTAACCAAGCGCCTTCGTCCTGGATGGGATCTGGAGTTTTTGAATCAATTTGAAGAGGTCGAAGCAACAGTTGACACCGAATTTGGACCAAAAATTTGGAGCCGAGAAGAAGAACTCAACTACGCAGCTACACCGATGTTTGCCCTTTATATCACAAAAAGAAGCTGATTCCTGTTTGGATCAGCTTTAATGTTCTTTTATACAAAACTAATAAATTCTACAAAAATAAAATAATTTTATTCGTTAGAGTCATTCAATCATCTACTGAAACTTTCCGCCGTGAGAAAAGTGCTAGAAACACTATTGTTTCTAGCACTCGGAATAATTGAGACCTTAGGCTCAATTATTAGTCATGGAACTTCTTCGAAGTTCGCTGACGTCCGTATTCACCTAAGGAAAGTTTCTAAGAAGATTTTGTCTTCAATCTAAAAGCTGATTCCTGTTTGGATTAGCTTTTTATTTATATTCTTGTTGGATGGCAGAGTACTGTTTGAGGAGTCTTCCTAACACCATTACGCCTCCAATAAAGAGGATGAGAAAAAGGCTAGGAAAGGCCACGATCCATGGCGCTGTCTGCAAATAGCTTCTGCCAGTATTGATCATCGCGCCCCACTCTGCATCGGGCATCTGGGCACCCAAACCGATAAAACTCATCCCTGCAATTTCCATGACAATGGTATTCAGGTCATACACCATGGTTGTTACGACTTGGGGGAAGACGCTAGGGAGATAGTAAAGTTTGATCTTACTCCAGAAGGTATTGCCAAACATATCTGCATAGCGGAAATACGGTTCTTCTTTGATATCGAGGAGAAGTGAGCGCACTAGGTAGGCATATTTTGTCCAGCTGGTCAAACAGATAGCCAGTAATGTCTGCTCTATTCCAAGACCTAAAAAACCAACGATCCCAATCACAAAGATAATGGGAGGAAAGGCTTGAAAAAGCGTAATGACTACTTGAACCAAGCGATCCACGATCCCACCAAACTTGACACTTAATACTCCCATTAAGCAACCAAAAAGGACGACCAAAAAGAGAGCGAGAAGGGATGGAAAGAGGGTATGGGCCCCTCCGACAAACACTCGGACCAAGAGATCGCGGCCCAACTCATCTCTCCCAAAGAGGGCTTGATGAGAGGGGCTTGCTAAAACCTGGCCTAAGTCGACCTGGTTAGCGCGGTCAGCTCCCAACCACTGCGCAAAGGCCAGAAAGACTAGAAAGGCGAGCAAACCAAGGGATACCCACCGAATGTTCCGTTTGATCTGATCAGATGACATGGTTAGCTCCCTCCTTGCGATAGCGTTTTGGATTGATGAAGAGCTGGATAAATTCAGCAAAGGTATTGACTAGAAGAACACCAGCTGTAATGACCAGAACCGATCCCTGGATCAAAGGAAAATCCCGGTTGTGAACAGCTGTGATCAACATTTTCCCAATTCCTGGCCAAGAAAAGAGATACTCGATCACGGCCACACCTCCTAATAAGGAGGTTAAAGATAGGGTGATCAAGGTCAAGAGCAACGGAAATAATTGTGGAAAAATGGTTGTCCTGAGGATCTGCCCCCATCTCAAACCGCGCCCCATAGCCCCCAGCACTGCATCTGACTCAAGAATCTCTGTTAAGCCTTCTTGTAGCTGCGGGATGTAACGGCTCGACATGGTCAAGGCCAAGGTCAAAGAAGGCAGTACTGCTCCTTGTAGATTCACCGTTGATTGGATTGGAAACAGATGCAAATATAGTGAAAACACCAGCATCAGGCCAATCCCTAGAACGAAATTGGGAATGGTATTGGCGAGAGCCGTAGCAAACGAGATGACCTTAGAAAGCGGGTTCTTCTTATAAAAGATTGCCATAAAACTAAGCGGAATCGAGATCAAGAGGGTCAAGAAGAGGGTAGAGCCTGCTAGCACTAATGTATTAGGAAAATAAAAGGCCAATTCTTTTGCGACGGACGATCCGGAGTGGTAGGTCATTCCCAGATTTCCATGGAAAACTCCGAATAGCCACCGTCCATACTGCACCCAGAAGGGATCCTGAAAACCAAATTCCAGACGCTTGGCCTCAAGCAGTTCTTTTGTAAAAGGAATCCCCTGGGCAGCCAACATATTTTTAGCTGGATCTCCTGGCGCTAGATACATGAGTAAAAAGGAGATCAAACTGACGCCAAGTAAGATCAGTAGGAAACGGACCAGTAATTTACAGCTTATTCGAAACATCCACTCACCCACCTTTCTTGTAGCTGATAAGTGGCTAACAATTCCTGAGTATAGGGATCTTGTGGGCTACTCAAGCACTCACTAGTCTTTCCTAGTTCTCTGATTTGTCCTTCTTTTAGGACCATCAGCTGTTGACAAAATTGGCTGACCAAGGCTAGGTCATGGGAGATAAAGACAAAACTCATCTGAAACTGCTCCCTCAACTGCTCCAGCAAGCGCATCAGCTCTGCTTGGATGGTCATATCGAGGGCACTAGTCATCTCGTCGCAAACGAGGATTCTCGGTTTGATGAGTAAGGCACGCGCAATGGCTGCTCTCTGGCACTCCCCCCCACTTAAAAATTGAGGTCTTTGTTGGACTAGCTGGCGATTTAGGTGAACGGCCTCTAACACAGCCTCGATCACTTTTTCTTTCTCAGCTTTTGTTGACGCCTGATCAAAATGATCACAAACTTCCATCAAGCTTGAATAAACCGAGCGAGCTGGATGAAAACTAGCATGTGGGTGTTGATCAATATACTGGATCGTTTGATAGAATTCTTTAGTTGAAAAGTCTTCATAGGGACGGCCCTGTAAATAGAGTTGCCCCTGATGAGGTTTGATAAAGCGACACAGCAGATGACTAAGACTGGTCTTTCCAGATCCAGATTCGCCTACAATGCCAAAGCTTTCACCTTCTTCTAACTCAAATGAAATCGGACCTACTTGCATACCCGATGCAGAATGACGGTGGGTGAAAATCAGATCTTTACAGGTCAAAATGGTCCCCATCTGTAGCTCCTTTCTGTAAACGAGGGGTTGCAGCAAGCAACTCTTTTGTATAGTCCTCTTTCGCGGACTCTAACAATTGGACCGTAGCTCCTTGCTCAATGACCTGTCCCCCACGAATCACAAGCATGTGATCACTCAAGGCTGCAGCGACTGCCATATCATGTGTCACTAATAGAAGAGACAAGCCTTCTTCTCTTTTTAAACGGGCTAATAAGTCCACAATTTCAAGCTTTGTGACCACATCGAGCGCACTGGTTGGCTCATCAGCTAGCAAAATCCTCGGATAAGAGACCAGAGACAAAGCAATTGCGACCCGCTGCATCATGCCTCCACTTAGCTCAAAGGGATAGGCTGGCGCAATCTTTTTCGCTTCTAAACCAACCAGGTCCATACATTCTTTGAAAGAACGAATGTTAGGAATCCGCCCTTTTAGACTGTTGACTAGGTCCTTGTAATGGTTTTCAATTGTTCGTCGATCATAAAAAAAGCGCCCAGCCTGCTGGCTGATCCAAGCTATCTCACTTCCCACAAAGGAGAAGGGAAAGGCCTGCTGGAGTTGTTCCTCTCCTTGCCAACGATACTGGCCTTTTGCAATCCAGAGATCTCGCAAAGGGAGTCCTAGCAAAACCTTTAGTAGGGTAGACTTCCCGCTGCCACTTTCTCCGACAATAGCCAGGCTCTGAAATTCTCCTAATTGAAAGGAGACATCTTCAAGAATGATCCGATCCTTGGATTGGACCGTTAGGTGTTGAAGTTCAAGCATACTTATTCCTTTGTTAATTGATTGGTTATATGGTAATAGTCTGAGGCACTCGATGCGAGCCCTGACACGCGGTCATTCATAATGACTGCCACCTTAAACGTCACCAAAAAGCTGATCGGTAGATCCTCTTGAATCTCCCTTTGGAGGTCCTTACTCAGCTCTTGACGCTTCTCTTGATTGCCTTCTATCCCCAGAGTTTGAATGAGTTGGTCTACCTTGTCGCTCTTATATTTTCCAAGATTAACTGAACCGTCTGAAGCCAGTGAACTCTTAAAGAAGGGGTAGGGGTCGCCTACAGGAGTCGCCACCATGGTATAAGGCGTAAACGAATAATCTTCTGCTGCAGCAATCGAGCCCACTTCAACAGTCCGAATCTTCACATCGATCCCAATCTGCTTCAAGGCAGCTTGTGTCGCCTGAACTGCTAAAGGAATCTCTGGCAAACGCTCATAAGAGAGAGCTGTCAATGTAACCTTTTTACCATCTTTATAGCGAAACCCATCTGCTTTTTTCAAGTAGCCTGCTTGGTCCAAGAGCTTCTCAGCTTCCTTGGCATTCGCATTTGGAACAGGCTCTTCTAAAGCAAAAGGAAAGCGACTTGGAAACGGACCACTTGTAGCTTGGGAACCTTTTTGAAAGAGCGATTGACTATAGGTCTTTCGATCAATCACCAAATCAAGGGCTTTTCGTAGCGTCTTGTCTTTCATCCAAGGATCTCGGAAATTATAAACATAAGAAAGATAGCGCGAGCCATCAACTTCTGAAATCCGATAACCTGTTTTCTTACGATAAGAAGCTAGATTGAGCGCCGGCATCCCATAAGCCGCATCGATCTCACCAGCATCTAAGGCGAGACTCATCGAGGTCGCATCTGAAAAGGAGCGAATCTCCACCTTCGCTACTTTGGCTGCCCCATTCCAATAATTGCCAAAGGCCTTTAAACTAGCCCCATTTTCTGGACGAAAAGCCGTCAGCTGATACGGGCCTGTCGCAACAACCGATTTTCCAGTTGACTCCTTGGCTCCCACATGAAGGATGGTCGAATACGGATCTGCCAAGAGGTTCAAAAGAATCGGTTGGGGCTCTTTGGTTTTGATCCGAATGGTATGATCTGTCGTTGTCATTTGCTCGATCATTAATTCACCTGCCGCCCGCTGATTGGAAGTCAAAAGATGTTCCAACGACTCCTTTACCGTCTTAGGAGTCATGAGGCTGCCATCATGAAATCGCACCCCTTGACGGATCGTGATTTCCCACTCCAGAGGAGACAACTGTTCACCCTTAGTTGCCAGCCAAGGCTGGATCTGAAGCTGATCATCCATTTTAAACAAGGTCTCTCCGACCCCGTAGCGCACCGTAAACCAGCCATTGTACTCTTTGACTGGATCAATATTGGCTGGAAATTGGGTATAGCCCATAGTTACTGTATCACGAGAAGAGACCGTTTTTTCCTGGCTCTCCTGAAAAGCCCTTAAGCCTAGCAAGCAAATTCCTGCTAAAAGGAGCGTCCAGCAGAGCTTGGCCCAAGATCCTTTTTTTCTTTTAAAAACCAGCATGTTCTGCTAGATACCCCTCTTCTTCTTTGGTCGATATTCTCCCTAAAATAGCATTGCGGTGCGGATAGCGTCCAAATTGTTGGAGAATCTCCGCATGCATCTTCTCATACTTCAAGCGTTTTTCGAGCCCCGGTTGATCAAACAAGCGCAAGGCTACTTCATGGACGACTAAAGATTCAGAATGCATAAAGGGCATGTAGAAAAAACCTCTTTGTACAACTGGTAGATCCAAGGCTTGCTCTAACCCTTCTTGGGCCAAGACCAAGGCCAGGGAATCTGTCGCAAATGCTTGAACCGTCCCTCGAAAAATGTTGCGAGGAATCTGGTCCAAGAGCAAAATCTCTGCTAAACGCCCTTCTGCTGTAGTGCGCCAGCCAAACAATTCCCCACGACTAGCCTTCCAATAGAGTCCCTCAAAGCGCTCCCGCATTTCTTGGTCCAACGCATCCGATTTTTTAAACCAATCCTCTGGCTTCAACTCTTCAAACCAAAATCGTACTACTTCATTCATGCCTTATTCCGCCATAATTTTTTCTTTGGTTTTTTCATCCAAAGAGTCATTCATCCTACCATACTTGTAACCAGCCAAATCCAAGGCTACATAAGTAAAGCCAATTCCCTTCATAAAGTCATTGATCTTGTCATGCATTTGGATCGCTTCAAGAAGATGGTCCTCTTCTACTTCGATACGGGCCAAATCCCCATGCACGCGTACACGGGCTTGTTCAAAACCAAGTCCTACAAGGAACTCTTCCCCCTCAAAGACTCGTTGAACATTTTCCAAAGTGATTTTCACTCCGTATGGGAAGCGGGAGGCTACACTACAAGACGGAACCTTGTTCCAATTGGAGACACCTCTTTCCTTAGCCAATTGACGAATTTCTGTCTTATAGAGACCTGCTTCTTGCAAGACACTGCGTACTCCCGCTTCGTTTCTAGCCTTGATACCTGGGCGGAAGTCGTCTATATCATCCATGATCATGCCGTCTACCAATTGCTCAAATCCCAATTCTGTAACAGAATCCTTAATAGTTTGGTACATCAATTGCTTGGTGTAATACCAAATATTAGGAGTGTTGGCAGCAATACGCGGATCACTCAATTCTCTCATTTCAAGCCCCAGTATCGGTGCCCCCAACTGATCCGCCAAATCAAGCGCTAAATTAAATTCCTCATCTGAGAAGAGTTCTGAATT
This sequence comes from Streptococcus parasanguinis, assembly GCF_019929185.1. Lineage (GTDB taxonomy): Bacteria > Bacillota > Bacilli > Lactobacillales > Streptococcaceae > Streptococcus > Streptococcus parasanguinis_O. Next base: position 63,496 of record NZ_JAHZPC010000005.1, on the reverse strand, counting down.
CACCACTGCTGCAATCACATTGTCAGGCCCTAAGGTGTCCAAAGCAACCTTTAAGAGATAGGAACTATCAATCCCACCAGAATAGGTAATGGCCACTTTTCCGATTTCCCGCAAAATGTCTTGTAATTTTTCTTCTTTTTCTTTTCTGATTTGTGCTTCTGTTGCCATGTTAGAATGTTTCCCTTCCAATTAATTCTTCGATGCTTTCTGTATCCAAAATAACGATCTTTTGCTGTCGAATGTCTAAAACACCCTCCCGCTTTAATTCATTCAGAATGCGATTGACACTGTTTCGGGTTGAAATCCCACAAAAACCAGCAATATCTTCGTTGGTAATATTAAAGTCAATCAAGACACCATCGTCCTGCTCTACCCCAAATAAACTGCACAGCTTTTGTAGGTGGAAACAAACCGCGCCTTTTTTCCCATTCATCATCATGTACTGCTGGGATTCCATACTTTCAGACAGTTTATTGCGATAATAATCCCGTACGTAGTCTTGCAGTTCCTTCTTTTCTTTGACAAAGGTCCAAAACTTAACCCGAGGAATCCGATAAAAGCTTGCCTCGGCTGTTTCCACGCGTACGTTAAAAGGCGAGTCCGTATAATTGGATACCTCGTCCCGTAACAGGGACACAATATCTGTCGCTTTTAAATAGGAAAAGTTAAATTCTCGACCATCACGCATGATGACACTGGTCTTTACGACCCCTTCTTTTAAAATATAGATGTAGTCCTCTTTAATCCCGCGATAAGAGAGGTAGCTGTGGTATTTTTTCTTGATAATGGGCGTTCGCCTCTCTTCCAAGAATTTCACTAAAAATGCTGAATCCACGCGCGATTTTCCTCCTTCTTCATTCCTTTGTAGAAGTCACACTAATGATACACCTGTTCTTGATTAGTATAGTTAACATTTGTTAACATCAATTAGTACACACCTCTTTTAAAAAAGAATTATACTATAAGTATCAGTATTAATAAAGGAGATCGCAAATAATGGTAGAAATTAAATTACCGTACGACAAAAAGACGATTGTTGCAAAGATTCCAGATGAAAACTTTGCAGGATTGTTAGAGTCTAAGGCGGAAAACTTCCATAACCCACTGTCTGAAGAAGAAACTGTTGAACGTTCAATGGACAACCCTATCGGCAGCCCAACTTTGGAAGAGCTTGCTAAAGGCAAAAAAGACATCGTGTTGATCAGCTCTGACCACACTCGTCCCGTTCCTTCTCACATCATCACCCCAATCATTTTGCGTCGTATTCGCTCAGTTAACCCTGATGCACGTGTGCGTATCTTGGTTGCTACTGGTTTCCACCGTCCTTCAACTCGCGAAGAATTGATCAACAAATACGGCCAAGAAATCGTTGACAATGAAGAAATCGTTATGCACATTTCAACAAATGACGACGACATGGTTAAAATCGGTCAACTTCCTTCAGGTGGGGATTGTATCATCAACAAGATCGCTGCTGAAGCTGACTTGTTGCTAGCAGAAGGATTCATCGAATCCCACTTCTTTGCTGGATTCTCAGGTGGACGTAAATCAGTCCTTCCAGGTATCGCTTCATACAAAACTATCATGGCGAACCACTCAGGTGACTTCATCAATTCTGATAAGGCACGTACTGGTAACCTTGACCACAACCCAATCCACGAAGATATGCTTTACGCTGCTCGTACTGCAAACTTGGCCTTCATCGTCAATGTTGTATTGGACGGCGAAAAACACATCATCGGATCTTTCGCTGGGGACATGGTTGAAGCCCACAAAGTTGGTTGTGACTTCGTTGCAGACTTGGCACGTGTGTCTAAGATCGAAAGCGACATCACAATTTCTACAAACGGTGGTTTCCCACTTGACCAAAACATCTACCAAGCTGTTAAAGGGATGACTGCAGCCGAAGCTTCTAACAAAGAAGGCGGAACAATCATCATGGTTGCTGGATGTGCAGACGGTCACGGTGGAGAAGGTTTCTATCGCAACCTTGCTGACGTAGAAGATCCAAAAGAATTCTTGGAACAAGCTATCAATACACCTCGTTTAGAGACTGTCCCAGACCAATGGACTTCTCAAATCTTGGCACGTATTTTGGTACACCACCATGTTATCTTTGTATCTGACCTTGTAGATCCTGCTTTGATTACAGGTATGCACATGGAACTTGCAACTTCATTTGATGAAGCGCTTGAAAAAGCCTTTGCTCGTGAAGGAAAAGATGCTAAAGTAACAGTTATCCGCGACGGACTTTCTGTCGTTGTTGAATAGAATCAAACATGGATTTTCAACCCAATCTAGAACAGACACTCCGTTCTTTGCAAGCAGGTCATCTCTCCGTTGAGGATGCGCTTGAGCAAATCAATGGGGTTAAAGAACTAGGGTATGCAGCAATTGATACTGACCGGCAACGTCGCAACGGCTTCCCTGAGGTCGTATACGGCGAAGGAAAGACAGTTGAGCAAATTGAAGGGATCCTGCAATTTCTTTCAGAAAAAGAATTGCCGATCCTCACAACAAGGGTCTCTCTCCAAAAGGGAGAGGCTCTTTCTCAGCGCTTTCCGACTGGCCACTATTATCCAGAAGCTCGCTGCTTCGTTCTCAACTCTAAAAAAGAAGAAGCCGATCCTGAACACTACATTGCGGTCGTCACAGCAGGGACAAGTGATGTTCCTGTTGCAGAAGAAGCTGCAGTCACTGCAGAAACCTTTGGCCATTCGGTTCACCGAATCTATGATGTGGGAGTCGCCGGCATCCATCGCCTCTTCAATCGCTTAGAAGAGATCCAAAAGGCCAGTGTGATCATCGTGATTGCTGGTATGGAAGGAGCTCTTGTCAGTGTCGTTGGAGGTCTTGTGGATGTGCCTGTGATTGCCGTTCCGACTAGTATTGGATACGGAAGCAACCTTCAAGGGCTAACGACCTTGATGAGTATGTTGACCTCTTGTGCTTCTGGAGTCACCGTCGTCAATATTGACAATGGATTTGGTGCAGCTTATTCAGCATGTATGATCAACCGACTCAACCTCAATCGAAAGGAAAACTGATGACCAGTCTATTTTTAGAACCTTTTTCTGGAATAAGTGGCGATATGCTCAACGGTCTTCTTGTGGACCTTGGGGCAGATGTCGAACTTCTTCACACAGAACTCGAAAAACTGGGAGTGGATGGTTTTCACCTCCACGTTCATCGCGTCGCAAAAAGCGCAATTTGGGGAACTGATTTCGATGTTCACCTTCACCACGGGGAGAAAGATACGGGGATTGAAGGTGATTTTGATCATGATCACGATCATGAACATCATCACGATCACGAACATCATCATGATCACGAACATCATCATGATCACGAACATCATCATGATCACGAACATCATCATGACCATTCCCATGCGGATGCTCGCAGTTATGCGGATATCCACGGTTTAATTGCCGCTTCACAGTTGAGTCCTTTTGTGAAACAAAAAAGTCTGGAAGTTTTTCTTGATATCGCAAAGGCCGAAGCAGCTGTGCATAACATGCCTGTCGAACAGATTCATTTCCATGAAATTGGAGCAATTGACTCCATCGTCGACATCGTTAGCTTTTTCATCCTAGTGGAATCGCTCGGTATCGATACAGTTTACTCCACTCCTCTCACTGAGGGAAGTGGGACCATTTCAGTTGCCCATGGAGAAATGCCTGTTCCGGTTCCCGCTGTGATGCAATTGAGAAAAGGGACGACTATTCCGATTACTCAAGACTTCACAGTCAAAACGGAGTTGATTACTCCAACAGGGTTAGCCCTCCTTAAGGCATTGTCCCCAATCTTTGAACCAATCCCCTCTCACCTTTCTATCGAAAGTGTTGGCTATGGATTTGGTAAAAGAGAGACTGGAAAATTTAATGCTTTACGCGGTTCGCTATTGAGAGAAGACACCTCTCACAGCACCACTGTTGTTCATCGCACGGAAGATCAAATCGTTGAGATCACCACTACGATCGATGATCAAACACCAGAGCAACTCGGTTATATTATCCACCGCTTCCTGGACGCTGGAGCTTTAGATGTCTACTATCGTAGCGTCGTTATGAAAAAGAATCGCCCTGGCTTTGAGTTAATTCTCTTGATTCAAGGAAGTCAGTTGGAAGATTTTTCAACCCTCTTGTTCAAAGAAACCAGTACCATTGGTTTTCGATACCAACAAGTTGACCGCAAGGTCATGCAACGTCGGTTTGAACAAATCGATACGGAATTTGGAACCGTTACGGTTAAAATCAATCAGTACGGATCCATCACTAAGAAGACGCTTGAATACGAAGACTGTCAGCGTATTGCTACGGAGATGCAGTTGTCGATTCAAGAGGTTTATCACCAATTACAAAAATACATTTATTAATTTAGGAGACATTTATTAACATGACACATCAATTACTTGCAGAAGTTATGAGTACAGCTTTGATGATTATCTTCGGGGTTGGCGTACACTGTGACGACGTTTTGAAGAAAACAAAATATGCTGGAACTGGACACTTATTCGCGATCACAACATGGGCATTCGGTATCACTGTCTGCTTGTTCGTCTTTGGCGGCGTTTCAATGAACCCTGCTATGGCTTTGCTTAAAGTCCTTCTTGGTAAATTGACAATCGCTCAATTCTTCCCAATCGCAATCGCTGAATTCATCGGTGCCTTCCTTGGAGCAGTCATTGCTTACTTTATGTATGCAGATCACTTCAAGATTTCTGAAGGTCAAATTGATGGTGTTGCTATCCGTAACATCTTCTCTACAAACCCTAACTGCCGTAACCTTCCACGTAACTACTTCGTCGAAGCGTTCGCAACATTTATCTTCTTGACATCTATCATGGCTGCTGAACACGCCAACGAAGCAATGCTTCCATTCACTGTTGGTTTGATCGTTTGGGCTATCGGTATGGGTCTTGGTGGTACTACAGGTTTCGCCATGAACCAAGCGCGTGACCTTGGACCTCGTTTTGCTTACCAAATCTTACCAATCAAAGATAAAGTAAACAACGACTGGCAATATGGTCTTCTTGTACCAGGTACTGCTCCATTTGTTGGTGCTGTCCTTGCCTTCTTCTTCATCCGTTACTTCCTTGGAATCATGTAATGAGTTGATTGAAAAATCATTCAAAAGCAAGTATCGAAAGGTGCTTGCTTTTTTGATCCCTTCATTATCCGAAGCCAGCCATAAAATGATATAATGGACAAAGCAAATCATGAAAAAAAGAGAAAGAAGATTGATATGACTCACTTTCACACCATTGTCATCGGTGGTGGCCCAGCAGGTATGATGGCGACCATTGCCAGCGCCTCTTATGGCCAACCTACGCTACTGATCGAAAAAAATAAAAGGCTCGGTAAGAAACTTGCTGGTACCGGAGGAGGTCGCTGTAACGTCACGAATAGCGGGACCTTAGACGATTTGATGGCCGGTATCCCTGGAAATGGCCGTTTCCTTTACAGTGTGTTTTCCCAATTTGATAATCATGATATCATCCAATTTTTCACCGATAATGGCGTCAAGCTAAAAGTCGAAGATCATGGCCGGGTCTTTCCTGCTAGTGATCAATCTCGCACCATTATTCAAGCCTTAGAAAATAAGATCCTTGAGCTAGGTGCTAGCATTGCCACCAACTGCGAAGTGGTCTCCGTCACCAAGCCAGAAGACGTCTTTATTGTCAAGTCTGCTGAAAAAACATGGACAGCTGACAAGCTGATTGTCACAACTGGGGGCAAATCCTATCCTTCTACCGGTTCTACTGGCTACGGACACGAAATTGCCCGCCACTTCAAACACACCATCACCGATCTCGAAGCGGCAGAAAGTCCTCTTTTGACAGACTTCCCACACAAGGCCCTCCAAGGGATCTCTCTGACAGATGTGACCCTCAGCTACGGCAAACACATCATCACCCATGACCTGCTCTTTACGCATTTCGGTCTTTCTGGCCCTGCAGCCCTTCGGATGTCTAGCTTTGTTAAAGGTGGGGAAATCTTATCTCTGGACCTCCTTCCGACTACCTCTTCTCAAGAGTTAAAAGACTTTCTAGAAGAGCATCGAGAAAAGTCCATTAAAAATAGCCTCAAAACCCTTCTTCCTGAACGGTTAGCTGATTTCTTGGCGCAAGGATTCCCTGAAAAACCCAAACAACTCACTCCTACTCAGACAGAAAAGCTCATTCAAAACATCAAAGAGATGCCTATTCCTGTCACTGGGAAGATGTCACTAGCCAAGTCCTTTGTCACCAAGGGCGGCGTCAGCCTCAAAGAAATCAATCCTAAAACCCTTGAAAGTAAGCTAGTTCCTGGGCTCCACTTTGCAGGAGAAGTCCTCGATATCAATGCCCATACAGGCGGTTTTAATATCACATCCGCCCTCTGTACCGGTTGGGTAGCAGGAAGCCCTCATTACTAAAAAACGAACTCGATTTGTTCGAGCTCGTCTTAGAATGATGACAAACTATTTTAAAGTAAAATAAGTTAAGTAATTCTACAAAGAAATATAAATGTGGTCCAATTCTTAGAATGAATAAAGAAAATGCCGAAACTTTCCGCTGTGAGAAAAGTGCCTGAAACTTTTTGTTTCAGGCACTCGGAATTATTGAGACCTTAGGCTCAATAATTAGTCATGGAACTACTACGAAGTTCGCTGACGTCCGTACTCACTTAAGGAAAGTTTTTAAGAGAACTTTGTCTTCAATCTGAAACGAACTCGATTTTCCATCGAGTTCGTCTTTTTATTGTTCTTTGGTTAATGAAAAACGGAAATCATTGTATTTGTTGTAGTCAAATGGTGTATTGGTAGCCGTTGTGAAAACAATCGGTGTATAGTGTCCTTCTTCTAAGATAAAACCAGGTTCGAGTCGGAAATCAGCGACACCTAAGCCTGTGATCCCAGGGAGCAAGGCATCAGCCCCATCAAGACCTTCAGCATCCCAATAGTAGATATTTCCAGTTGCTTGGACGGCTCTTGCCGTATAGGTAGCTGTTCGAGTCGGTTCGCTGTCATTTTTGAAGCTTACCACTGTTGTTACATCCCCATTGGCATCGACGGTCATTTTAATCGAATCCGCTTGTGGACTAGATCCTACCCAAGTTCCCACCAGTTCTGCAGGGACAGTAGCTTGCGTCGGAGTAGACGCATTCTCGGTCTTACTAGAGTCTTTTGTACCTGTCGCGCTACTGGTTTGAGTTGAAGAGCTAGCTGTATCTTTTGCCTGAGCAGAAGATGCTGCACTCTTTTTGCTATTACTTTTGGCTTTTTTCTCTACCTTACTGGTAGATGCTTTTGCGGAGGATGAGGAAGCTGTCTTTTTATCCTTAGCACCACAACCACCGAGAGCTAGACCAAGTGAAGCAGCCACTAGAACGGCGGCACTCCAACGGAAGATTGATTTTTTCATACGATCACCTCTTTATCTTTCTGACTCCCATTATACCTCAATTATTACAAAAATCAAGTTTTTTTGTAACAATTGTAATTTTTTTGTAACATATTTTTTCATTTAAAATGCCAATCGTAATAGAGCGATCAAGACAATTCCAAACAAAACGGTTCCCATAAGGTTTTTATAACGAAAGGCTACAAAGAGACTGGGAATGGTCACCATGAGGTCCAACCAGTGGAGCTGCGGGAGGCTTCCCATTTTCCCATCTACTAAGCTTGACAAAACCAAAGCAAAGATAATGGAAATGGGCAGGTATTTGAGAAAGCGGGTCACAGGAGCCGGCAGTCCCTTGTATTTGACTAAGAGGAAGGGCAGGATCCGAGGAATCCAGGTAACGAGGGCTGAGGCCAGAATGGCCATGAAGATAGAACTATTCACGCGCATCACAGACCACCCCCACAAAACAGCCGATCAAGGTCGCAGCTAGCACAGCTAGCGGTTGCGAAACAAAAAAGAGTAAGAGAAAGAAACTCACTGCTACTGCTAACAGCACCATGAGCATAGTCTTGGTCTTTTCTGTCAGTTGCATTCCTTGAAACTGGGCTGCAAAAATCCCAATAAACATAGCCACTAAAGCAAAATCAAGTCCAAAAGCCTTTGGATCAGGTAGGAGAGATCCCAGAGCTGTTCCGATAACCGTCGCACTGATCCAGGCCACATAGCCTACTAGATTATTCCCATGCATCCAAGGAACTGTAATGGTATCCGTCTTTAACTTCTCACTCAAGTAGACCCCATAACTCTCATCGGTCAGGAGGCTTCCAATCCCGATGGTATGAGCGAGACTAGCATCCTTAAAGTCAGACGATGTATGCAGACTCATCAACATATTACGGAGATTGATCAAACACACCGTCAAGGCCATATTCAAGATCGAAGAATGAGCCGCAATCAGAGAGATCATCGCAAACTGGGCCGCCCCAGCATAGACTAATACACTCATCAAGGCCATCTCCAAAGGAGAAAGATAGGGAGATGCCACCACACCACAAGCCAGGCCAATACTGATATAGCCCAAAGCCGTCGGTAGCGCGTCCCTCACCCCCTGCCAAAAATCTTTTTCCACTCTCTCACTCCTTTCTAAATCATTGACCTCTATTATAACACAAGAAAAAAGGTTGAAAAAGGACAACTGAGAGAGAAAGCTTTATAATCCCAGCCCTCCTCAATCTTTTATTCCTTCTATCATACCGAATTTTCTTTCGACTCGCAAATCCGCTACTAGTTGGTGAGATCCCAGCAAAAAAGCCATTGGACCTTGCACATCCAATTGGCTCCTTTTTCTTATTCAATTCCTTCAAAGGCTAGGCTTGGTTTGGCATTGAGGTCCCAGCCTGCGAAGTTTTCTTTGTTCCACTCACTGACACTGGCATAGGCGATCATCCCTGCATTGTCCCCGCAGAGGCGCAGAGGCGGAATGATGACCTTGACATCGGTGATCTCAGAAGCCAAGCGTTCACGAAGACCTTGGTTAGCTGCGACCCCACCAGCGACGACTAAGGTTTTGACTGGGTATTTCTCCAAAGCCTTCTTGGTCTTGGCCATGAGAATGTCTAATACGGCTGCCTGAAAGCTTGCAGACAAGTCTTCATTGGAGAGGTTTTCTCCTTTTTGCTGCGCATTATGGTGCAGATTAATAAAGGCCGATTTGAGCCCTGAAAAAGAGAATTCCAGATTGTCTTCCTTGATCATGGCCCGAGGGAAATCGTAGATATCAGATCCTTGGTGGGCCAGCTGATCAATTTCACGTCCTGCTGGATAGGTCAAGCCCATGACGCGCCCGACCTTGTCATAAGCCTCTCCGACAGCATCATCACGGGTCTCTCCGACGATCTTATAATCACCCGCTTCACTGACGTAGACTAGTTCTGTATGTCCTCCACTCACCAGCAAGGCCAAAAGTGGAAATTCTAAGGGCTCGACGCTTTGAGCGGCCATCAAGTGCCCCGCCATATGATTGACAGGAATCAAAGGAAGTCCATGCGCCCAGGCAAAGGCCTTGGCTGCAGCTAGGCCGACTAAAAGAGCTCCAACTAGGCCTGGACCGTAGGTGACAGCCACAGCTGTGACATCGGCTTCAGTGATACCAGCTTCTTCCAGGGCTTCTTCAATACAAGCAGTGATGACTTCCACATGGTGACGAGAGGCTACCTCAGGCACCACCCCTCCAAAACGCTTGTGACTTTCGATTTGACTGGCAATGACATTGGACAAGAGTTGGTCGTCATTTTTCAAGACAGCCACACTGGTCTCATCGCAAGATGTCTCAAAAGCCAAAATATATCTATCTTTCATTTGGGTTCCTCTTCATGATCACAGCATCCTCTATGGGATCGTGATAGTAGTTTTTCCTCCGTGCAATTTCTTCAAAATACATTTTTTTGTATAGGCCTTGGGCCGGTTGATTGGACACGCGCACTTCTAAGAAAATTTCTTTTTGGCCCGGCAACTGCGCGAGTAACTGCTGAGCTAAGCCTTGGCCTTGAAAGGCGCGCTTGACCGCAATCTGTAGTACTTCTGCTTCATAGAGAGTTTCTTGAATGGCGACAAACCCAAGGACTTGTCCTTCATCCACAGCTAGGAAATAGAAGATCGATTCCTGCTCTAAATCAGCTTCAATCTGCTCCAACTTCCAGGGGCTAGCTTCATAGACATCTTCCAGCACAGCGAGAATAGCAGCCGCATCCTGGTTGCTCCCTTTCCTGATTGTTCCTTTCATCATAGGCGCTTGATGTAAGAGGTCGTTGTTTCTGTGTGGTCTTTCAGCCAATTTTCCTCTGCTTCGACCCGTTTGAGATAATGAGGGACAAAATCATGGAGGCTAACAGGCGCTTGTTTGAGACCGAGACGTCCGATTTTCACTGCATCTGGCAGCGTTTCATAGTAAGCAGCCCTTGGCAGGCTAGAGGCGATCTGCTCCTTAAAGGGTGTGATTTCTCCGACAAAGGTGACCTGCTCACTCGTTGCTGCACGCTCTAGGACTTCCTCAAATGGAAAATGCCCTTCTGGTGCGACCAGCTGATCATCTTGGTAAAAACCTGCATAAACGTTGTTTCGACGGGCATCCATGACAGGCACTACCAAACCTTCTAGATCATCTGGCACTAGAGCTAAGAGGCTCGAAACCCCGACCAATTCAATCCCTAAGGTATGAGCCAATGTCTTTGCGGTTGCGACCGCAATGCGCAGCCCAGTGTAGCTCCCAGGACCTTCTGCCACCACGATGCGGTCCAAGTCCTTGGGTGTCAAGTCGATTTGTTGCATCAAAAAATCGATGACCGGCATCAAGGTAATACTATGATTTTTTTTAATGGTTAATGTTGTTTCTGCAAGTAGAGTCTCATCTTCTAAAATCGCTACAGAAAGAGCCTTACTCGAGGTATCAAATGCTAATAATTTCATTTCCTACTCCTCTTGAACTGGATTATATTATACTACAAATTCCCTTTAAATCCCAGCGAAACTCTCCTCCAGAGCGCAGGATTTTCATATCCAAAACCGCTCAAAAGCTTCTCTATTATAGGTCTTTGCCTCTCTGACTTTTCCAGTCTATCTTTTACTTACAGGCAAATTTATGATATAATGATAAATAATTGTATCGAATCAGGTCCACTAGTTGCGAGTAGGAAACTCTAGTGATTGCACTCCTCCGCAGCTAACAAATAGACCGAAATAATGAAAGGAAAATTACTTCATGATTTACAAAGTTTTTTATCAGGAAACAAAAGACCGCAACCCTCGTCGTGAAACCACGCATGCACTTTATCTCGATATTGATGCACCGAATGAACGCGAAGGACGCATCCAAGCACGTCAATTGGTTGAAGCAAACACAGATTTCAACATTGAATTTATCACACCACTTTCTGAGCAACACCTTGCTTACGAGAAAGAGTCAGGTGCTTTTGAACTAACGGAGTACTAATCCATGGCTTATACCTTAAAACCTGAAGAAGTTGGTGTATTTGCCATTGGTGGACTTGGAGAAATCGGAAAAAATACCTACGGGATCGAATACCAAGATGAAATCATCATTGTCGATGCCGGGATCAAATTTCCAGAAGATGACCTCCTTGGGATCGACTATGTAATCCCAGATTACTCTTATATCGTTGACAATATCGATCGCGTCAAAGCGGTCCTCATTACCCACGGACACGAAGACCACATCGGTGGGATTCCTTTCCTTTTGAAGCAAGCCAATGTCCCTATCTACGCTGGACCTTTGGCGCTTGCCTTGATCCGTGGAAAATTAGAAGAGCACGGCCTTCTTCGTGATGCCAAACTCTACGAAATCAACCAAAACACTGAGCTTCAATTTAAAAATCTTAAAGCAACCTTCTTCCGTACGACTCACTCGATTCCAGAACCTTTAGGGATTGTGATTCACACCCCTCAAGGAAAGATTGTCTGTACCGGAGACTTCAAATTCGACTTCACACCTGTTGGGGAACCGGCTGACCTCCATCGGATGGCGGCCCTTGGGGAAGAAGGCGTTCTCTGCCTGCTCTCAGACTCAACCAACGCAGAAGTCCCAACCTTTACCAACTCTGAAAAAGTAGTTGGCCAATCCATCATGAAGATCATCGAAGGGATTCACGGGCGCATCATTTTTGCTTCCTTTGCTTCGAATATCTTCCGTCTCCAACAAGCAGCTGAGGCAGCTGTGAAAACTGGCCGCAAGATCGTCGTCTTTGGACGCTCGATGGAAAAAGCCATCGTCAACGGAATCGAGCTTGGCTATATCAAGGTCCCTGCTGGAACCATTATCGAGCCAAATGAGATCAAAGACTATGCGGCCAATGAAATCCTGATCATGTGTACAGGAAGCCAAGGAGAGCCAATGGCAGCCCTCTCTCGGATTGCCAACGGAACGCACCGCCAAGTGCAACTCCAACCAGGAGATACCGTGATCTTCTCTTCTAGTCCGATTCCTGGAAATACAACCAGTGTAAATAAATTGATCAATACGATTTCTGAAGCGGGTGTAGAGGTCATTCACGGGAAGATCAACAACATCCATACCTCTGGACACGGGGGGCAACAAGAACAAAAACTCATGCTCCGCTTGATCAAACCAAAATACTTCATGCCTGTTCATGGTGAATACCGGATGCAGAAGATCCACGCAGGACTTGCGCGTGATTGTGGAGTAGAAAAAGACAATATCTTCATCATGAGTAATGGTGATGTCCTTGCCCTTACAGCCAACTCTGCTCGGATCGCAGGAAGCTTCAACGCTCAAGACATCTATGTCGATGGAAATCGTATCGGTGAAATCGGGGCTGCTGTCCTTCGTGACCGGAGAGACCTTTCCGAAGATGGTGTCGTGCTTGCTGTTGCGACTGTTGACTTCAAATCGAAGATGATCCTGGCTGGACCAGACATCTTGAGCCGTGGTTTTATCTACATGCGTGAATCAGGGGATCTGATCCGTGAAAGCCAACGCATCCTCTTCAACGCTATTCGTATCGCCTTGAAGAACAAAGATGCCAATATCCAAACCGTCAATGGTGCGATTGTCAATGCCCTTCGCCCATTCTTATACGAGAGCACGGAACGTGAACCTATCATTATTCCTATGATTCTCACACCAGATGACGAAAATTAACAAAACAACCAGTTGAGACTATTGTTTCAACTGGTTTTATAGTAACCTTATGAAGATCAAAAAGAGAGTGGCACAGAAATCGGTCATTCGTTAGAATTCGATTTCGTCGTCCCTCCTCCGCACAGTTGAGTAGGGCTGTAAAAGCTGATGAAATCAGCGTAGTAGAGCCCACTCAACCACTACGTCTTGCTCGACAATCCAAAAGAGGCTAGGACTTTTGTCCTAGCCTCTTTACTCTTGTTTCTTAATAAAGATCTAAATAGTTGTCTACTTCCCATTGGGATACGAAGGTAGCATAACTTGCCCATTCGATTCGTTTGGCTTCAAGGAAGCTGGTGTAGATGTGCTCACCCAAGGCAGCTTTCACCACTTCGTCTTCTGTCAAGGCTTTCAAGGCATTGTGAAGGGTAGAAGGGAGATCTGTGATTCCAGCTGCTCTACGTTCTTCTGGTGTCATCACATAGATATTTTCTTCGATCGGAGCAGGTGCTTCGATTTTATTTTCAATCCCGTGAAGGCCGACTTCAAGCAAGACTGCCAAGGCTACATAAGGATTGGCCATTGGGTCTACTGAACGCAATTCTAAACGAGTTCCCATACCACGTGATGCTGGCACACGTACCAATGGGGAACGGTTGCGACCTGCCCAAGCGATATAAACGGGTGCTTCATATCCTGGCACCAAACGCTTATAAGAGTTAACCGTTGGGTTTGTCACCGCTGTAAAGTTATATGCATGCTTGATCAAGCCACCCAAGAAGTGATAAGCTGTTTCTGACAATTGCATGCCCTTTGGATCTTCTGGATCAAAGAAGGCATTGTTGCCATCTTGGTCAAAGAGAGACATATTACAGTGCATACCTGATCCGGCAATTCCAAATTTTGGTTTGGCCATAAAGGTTGCATACAAACCGTGTTTACGAGCGATGGTTTTCACGACAAGTTTAAAGATTTGGATCTTGTCACAAGCGCGGAGAACTTCGTCATACTTAAAGTCGATTTCATGCTGACCAACGGCTACTTCGTGGTGACTGGCTTCTACTTCAAAGCCCATCTTGGTCAAGACATTTACGATTTCACGATGAGTGTTATCTGCAAGGTCTGTTGGAGCCAAGTCAAAATAGCCACCTTTGTCATTTACTTCAAGAGTTGGATCTCCATTTTCATCCAACTTAAAGAGGAAGAATTCTGGTTCTGGACCAAGGTTAAAGGATTTGAATCCAAGTTTTTCCATATGACGAAGGGCACGTTTCAAGTTGCCACGTGGATCTCCTGCAAATGGTTCCCCTTCTGTCGTATAGACATCACAGATCAAGCCAGCTACGCTACCATTTTCATCTCCCCAAGGGAAGACTGTCCATGTATCCAAATCTGGGTAAAGATACATATCTGACTCGTTGATACGGACAAATCCTTCGATAGAAGAACCATCAAACATGGCTTTGTTTGAAAGAACCTTGTCTAGTTGCTCATCGGTAGCTGGAATTTCGACGTTCTTCATGGTTCCCAAAATATCAGAGAACATCAAGCGAATAAAAGTAACATTTTTTTCTTTTACTTCACGGCGAATATCTGCAGCAGTAATTGACATTTTTGTCTCCTTAAAATAGATTACAAGCTTATGAAATGATCAACGAAATTGACCATATGGCGATGGGGAAGATGTGAAGCGACTTTGCTGAATAATGTCACGATGAAGAGCCTTACGGATCTCTTCTTGACTGACAACCTTGGTTTGCTCTTGCTCTTTTTCCGCATATTTCTTCTTAATATCCGCAATATTGAAGCCATCTGAGATATAATCTTTGATCTCAAGCAGGCGGTCCATATCGTCCAACGAATACATGCGGCGATTGCCTTCTGTCCGATCAGGAGAAATCAATCCCTGATCTTCATAATAACGAATCTGGCGAGCTGTCAAGTCGGTCAGCTTCATAACACTGCCAATCGGAAAGACTGCCAGCGAGCGTCGTAATTCCTTTTCCTTCATACCATTCCTCTTTCTATTCTATTATATCGAAAAAAAAATCTATGTCAAGATTAAATGTTATATAATCTTACATAGGTTTTTTGTGTTTCTTGAGAAAATCGCGAATGCGATCCACATCCGAATTGACCAAAATCGCAACGAAAACGCCAATAAAGGTCTCAAATATTCGGGCAAAAACATACAAGAAGGTTTCACCGTTAGGAATCGAGAGGGTAATGATCAGCATTGCCGAAACTCCTCCGATAATTCCTGCTTTATTATTCATAGCGACATTTGTCATAATGGTTAACATGGTCGCAATGGGTACAAAAATAAGAGTCACCCAATACGCCCCATGAAAGAGCGTTTTTAAAAGGAAGAACAATACGGCATAAAAACCTCCGATACTGTTGCCCATGACACGCGAAGCCCCGAAATGGACACTCTTATCAAAGTCTTCCCTCAAACTAAAAACAGCTGTCAAAGTCCCGATCTGAAGGCCTCGCCAGCCAAATATTCCAAAAATAAGTAGTACAATAAAAACGGCAATCCCTGTTTTAAAGGTTCTCATCCCCAAACGGAATTTGGACCAATCAAATTTGTGTCGTTTAAAGTAATCCATGGTCACCTATCTTTCTATTTCTATTATTCTACCATATTTTCAGAAAGGAGAGAACAGTTATCAATAGAAAGAAAAAAGAGAGTGGGACAGAAATCAGTAATTCGTTAGAATTCGATTTCGTCGTCCCACCTCCGCACAGTTGAGTAGGGCTGTAAAAACTGATGAAATCAGCGTAGTAGAGCCCACTCAACCACTGCGTCTTGCTCGACAATCCAAAAATAATTGAGAGGCTAGGACTTTTGTCCCAGCCTCTTTCATTCTATTTAGATTATTTGTCTGTAAGAGCAGCCAATCCTGGAAGTTCTTTACCTTCAAGGAGTTCCATAGAAGCACCACCACCAGTAGAGATCCATGAGAATTTGTCTGCACGTCCAAGGTTGATCGCAGCAGCTGCTGAGTCACCACCACCGATGATTGATTTAACGCCTGGTTGCTTCACGATAGCGTCCATCACACCGATTGTACCAGCTTGGAAGTCAGGGTTTTCAAATACACCCATAGGTCCGTTCCATACAACTGTTTTCGCACCAGTCAATTCTTGGTCGAATTTAGCGATTGATTTAGGACCGATATCAAGACCAAGGAATCCTGGATCTACTGCTTCACCTTCAGTGTCTTTCACTTCAGTGTAGTCAGCAAATGCGTTCGCTTCTTTTGAGTCAACTGGCAAGATCAATTTGCCGTTTGATTTTTCAAGAAGAGCTTTCGCCACATCCAATTTGTCTTCTTCTACAAGTGAGTTACCGATTTCGATACCTTGTGCTTTGTAGAATGTGTAAGTCATCCCACCACCGATAAGGACTTTATCAGCTTTTTCAAGCAAGTTTTCGATAACACCGATCTTGTCAGATACTTTAGATCCACCAAGGATAGCTACGAATGGACGTTCTGGAGCTTCAACTGCTTCTTTGATGTAAGCAATTTCGTTTTCAAGAAGGAATCCAGCAACAGCTTTATCAACGTTTGCAGAGATACCAACGTTAGATGCGTGTGCACGGTGAGCAGTACCAAATGCATCGTTTACGAAGATACCATCTCCAAGTGATGCCCAGTATTTACCAAGTTCAGGATCGTTTTTAGATTCTTTCTTGCCGTCAACATCTTCGAAACGAGTGTTTTCAACCAAGAGAACTTGTCCATCTTCAAGAGCGTTAACAGCTGCTTCCAATTCAGCACCACGTGTAACACCTGGGATAAATTGAACTTCTTGACCCAATTTAGCAGCCAAGTCAGCAGCTACAGGAGCAAGTGATTTACCTTCTTTATCTGCTTCTTCTTTTACACGTCCAAGGTGAGAGAAGAGGATTGCACGTCCACCTTGTTCAAGGATGTACTTGATAGTTGGAAGAGCTGCAGTGATACGGTTATCGTTAGTGATCACGCCATCTTTTACAGGTACGTTGAAGTCGACACGAACGAGAACTTTTTTCCCTTTCAAGTCAACGTCTTTAACAGTCAATTTTGCCATTAGATATGACTCCTTCTTTTTTTAATACATGATAATTATATCACAAAAGCTGTAAAAGAGGTAGAAAAATCCAATGCTTTTCCCCTCTAATTCACAGGATCCGAACGACACTTCTAAATACAAGATCAAACCTCTCTGGTTTTCACCAGAGAGGTTTTTTTGAGAGTGACTTTTTAAGTGAACAAAAGAATCTTTTAGAAGACTTACTCTTCCTTCTTCTTACCAGCCAAGAGGAAGCCGCCTAAGGCTGCTAGAAGAACAGCTTCAGCTGCAAAGGAAGCTTCTAGGCTTGCCGTATTTGGTAGGTGTTCCGATTGACTTTCTTTACTTGCATCTTTTATTCCTTGCTGAACCGTTGGCTGTGAGTTCGCTCCTTGGTGGGCACTTAACAACTGATGGATCTCTTGATCAACCATATCCTTGTGTTCTTCCTCTTGATGACCCGCTTGAGTAGAAGTCGTTGGGGCCAACTGATCCACTTGAGAAGACTCTGTAGGCTTCAATGGATTAACTGGATCCGGAGTCACTGGGGCAGCTGGTTGGACTGGTTGATTTGGTTGAGCTGGTTGAACAGGCTGATCTGGTTTAGCCGGTTCTTCTGGTTGGATCGGTTGATCTGGTCCTTCCGTTTTTGCTGGCTTATAGACAATCGCATAGTGAGTAAAGTGAGGAGCTGTAAAGATGACCACATCTCCAACCCTCTCAAAGGCTAAGGATTGAGGAGCTTGACCTTCTGGGAAGAAGAGAACTTGCTCTACTTCTTTATCCTTATCCACAGGGATTTTCACAAGGGATGGATGCTGGGTATCGACATCCTGACCACTTGCATCGACTCCTTCGATATCAAAGATAGTCGCTTCTCGTCCCTTCAGCTCTTCTTTTTCTGCCTGATTGGCTTCAACTTTCGCGACTTTTAGTCCCTTAATAGCAGTAGTCTCCAAGTTAGAGAATTGAACTTCGACTCCAGTCGCAGGGTCTACAAAGACCGCCGGCTTATCTTCTTTCAGGAGCGCAATCAAGGTCTCTAGACCTGTCTTAGCTGTTTCAAGCGCTTCAGGAGTGAGCTCTGAAGAAGCTAGGAGTTCTTTATTTTTCTCCAAGAGTGCCTGCAAAGCCTCACCAGAAGGGTGATTTGGCTTGCTTGCTAATAGAGCGGTCGCTTCTGTTGTTAGGGCAGAGAGAGCTTCTTTTTCTTTTGTTAGATTAGCTTGACCATCCAAGGCTTTCAAGAGAGCGGTCAATTGGTTCAACTGCTCATTGACTTGATCTTGTGTGCTGGTATCATGCTCTTTCAAGACTTTTTCAGAAGCAGCCATTCCAGCCAGCAAAGCTTCTTTAACTTCAGGAGTGGCAAATGTAAAGTCTACTTTGGCTTTTGCAGCTTCAGCTTCAGCCAATTTTTGCTTGAGGTATTCATCGTTGAGAGCTGGTTTTGGATTGACGAGGACATCAAAGCTTGTGCTAGCTCCTTTGTAATGGACAGTGATGGTTTGACGTCCTTCCTTTGTCGTATCAAAGCCAGTCACTTCCACACCTTCATCTGTCAAGGCATGCGTTTCGGTCGTTTCATCTTCAAAGACGACTGTAAAGCGTCCACCCTCCTTCTCCAATGCTTCTCCGACAATATATTCCACTTTTGGTTTGTCGGTCAATTCTAGACCAGCAACTGCTTTTTCACCTGCTTCCTCTGCACTGACCACAAAAACAGTGAGAGTCTTATCTAATTTCTGACCAAGGTAAGAAACTTCTAGGTGTTGTTCTCCCAGCTTGCTACTGTCAAATCCATGAATCTCTACACCTGAGTTGGTGAGGTTGACCAGTTGATCTGCTTGGCCATCTTTATAATGAACTCGGAGAGTCGCCCCTTTCAAGGAAAGGGCATCGCCTTCCCGGTAGACCTTCTTGGTCAATCCATCTTCAAATTGGAGTCCTGCAATTTCTTTATCATTCTTTGGAACTTCGATCGCCAAAACATTACTGATATCTTTACCAGGAACTTGCGCGCGATAGTAAAGAAGAGATGGGGTTGATTCAAAAGCGAGCGGTTTAAATATGAGATTTCCAGCTTGATCGGCTGTCATGGTCGCAATTGGACTAGTGGCTTCTTTATCGGCATAAAGAGTCAGAGTAGTATGAGCTGGGACATCTTTGAAGCCGACTTGGACAAAATGATTACCTAAGTTTTGCGCTGCAGCATGTTTCATCGGGATGTTGACCGTTTCCGTATCCAGACTTTCATACATCTTCCAGTTGTAAATCCGGATGGCTTGCCATGGGGTGCCGTTATCTGCTGTAATGACATGGAGACGCCAGTCTTGAGCCTTGATCGGATGATCCAGTGTAATGTCAGATACATGGGCTTTATTGCCACGAACTTCCTTAGCGAGCTTCCATTCACCCGCTTCGTCCTTGTAGTAAAGGTCGAAGTCACGGGTATTCATTTTGCCATCATCGACAGATTCTCCACCAGCACCGGCATGGTCCATGACCCAACGAACAATGGTCCGTGGTTGTGTCAAGCGGATATCGACGGTTCCACTCAATTGAGCAGAAGACCATTTATCTGAAAGACTGGTAATGGTCCCATTTAACATGCCTTCAATGCCTTCACTACCATCCGCATCTGGGAAGCTCGAACCGATCACTTTGGCTCCGATGACTACGTTTGGCGCTAGGGCTTTTGGTAGACTGGTATCTGACACGGTCATGCCCCAATCAAAGGCCACGGTTCCCGCATCTGAACGTTGACCATTCTTTCCAACTGCCACAACCTTGAGTTCCTGCGTCTTTCCTTCAGCACTTGCTGAACGGCTAACTTTTGGTAGATAGACGGTTGTCGCAGAAGACCCTGTTAAGAGACGCCAGTTGTCACCATCTTTTTCATAGACTTCATAATAATCCGCATCTGCTACCCCTTTAAAATTGAGGACTGCTTCTGCTTCTTGCGCATTTTGTAGGCGTTTTGCCCGAACGGATACTTCTGTTGGAGTCGCTGGTTTCTCTTGGTTGGACGTAATCGACAATTGGCCGAGATTAAATTTGTAGTCTTTGACATCCGTATCATGGTCAAAGAACATCTTCACAGCATAAATGGTCTTGCCAGCCAAACTTCCCAAATCAAAGGTTTGAGTGGACCAATCCGCACTTGGTGTCAATTCTTTCCATTCGTATTCAGAGTAGTCCTCTTTTGTGGCAACAGCTACCCAGGCAGCAGCTCCGACCCCACCTTTATGACTGACGCTCAATTTTGTCGTTTCTGTCACAGGAATCTTGGTCGAATAGAGCATGACATTTTGACTGCTATTGGCTTTTAAATCTCCTTCAAAGGCTAGAGAATTTCCTCCATTGTAGGCTTGATCAAAATCATAGCGGCCTTTCAATGGCGTACTATCTTCACTATGCTCTACCCACCAACGCCATGTTGGAAGGTAGCCAGAAACAGAACGGTAGTTCCATTCCCCTTCTTTAGAAATCTTGCCATCGACAAACCAGTGTTTTCCGTGACCAGTATTGAAGGAAGTATTGAAATCTTCACTAGTGATTGGGGTTTTGTCCACTACTAGATTGGACATACCGTACCAAGATTGGTCTGCTGGTTTTCCTTTAGTCGGATCTCCTTGGAAACCTGTCCAGAATAGATCTTCATGGGTATGGTAACCTTCACCAGTCTTTCCTAGACCTGTAATGGTATCAGGCGCATAAAGACCAAGGGATAGACGCAACTTGCCATGTTCATCTAAAATGGCATTCCAGTCTACATTAGTCTTATAAGAGCCTCCTTTTTGGAGCTCGAGTCCAGCTAGAACATCATAAGGATTCCGATGAATCCATTTAGCTGTACTGATGGAATAATCAACTTCTGATTTGCCCCAGTTAAAGTTGGCAAAGAAGGTATCAACTGGGTTTTCCCCATTTTCTGGCTGCATGAAATTGTAGTTGTATTCTCCCAGCGCATTCTCATGGTAACGGCCATATTCATAGGTCATAGCATCATACCAGGAATACTTAATCGGATAGTTCAGACTTTTCGCATATTCCTTGGTATAAAGAAGGAAATCTCTCAATTTTGGACCCAATGGTTCTACAAGATTTCCGGTTGTTTCTTGGTTGATAAAGTAACCATCAAAGCCATAGTACTTGGCAAGTTCTACTAATTTACGGGCGATCGGAAAGGTCTTAGACCCTTCACTATCTTCTTTCAAGGTTTCTGCAAAATGTTCTTGATCCTTGATACTGCTAGACCAGTTATAAAAGATTGTTCCATAAATAGGAACCCCATTTCGGTGGGCAGCATCGATCACATCTGCTGATGGAACCAGCCCTTCCCAAAAGACCATGGAGTCCAAATATTGCCAGTAATCAAAAGCATAGGCTTTAAACTCTTCTCCGCCGACAGACGCATGATCCTTGGCTTTGGAGTTCATGTTTGACAGTGCTTGGATCTTCGCTTCAGGGTTGGCTTGTTCATTAATTTGTTTCCCTTGAAAACGACTCGCAAGTGGGACGCTTGCTCTGTTCATATCGTCATCCGCTCGTTTTCCTGGTTCCCACTTCAAGAGATCGTCCCAAGTATCGAACTTAACTTCTTTGGGTCTTAATTGTTTTTCTTCATTGGTTGGTAAATCAGCCACTTTTTCAGCAGTAGCTTTCGGTTTTTCAGTCTCTGAAACAGCTGGATGATCTGTAGTCGCAGAGCTAGCTTCTGTACTTGTCGGACTAGTCTCTGGAGCGACCGCTTCTGCTGTAGCCGGTTTTACAGGATCAGCTGTAGGAAGCGCTGCATCTGCAGTGTAGACGCCAGCTTCTCTCACCAAATGATTGACATCATCGGTGTTTGCTGAAGAGCTTTCCAAGGGTTGTTCACTAGTAGAAACCGTCTCATCTGCAGAGACAGCGCCTGTTCCTAAAAATGCTAACCCAATCAATGCGGAACAAACTCCTACACTGAATTTTCGTATACTAAATCGTTCTTTCTTTTCAAATAGATGACCTTTCATCTTGACCTCCTTGTATGTTTTTTTCTTTTTCTTGAGCGATTTCCATTGTCTCCTTTCTCCACGACCTGTAATCGCTTTCATTTCGTTGTATTAGAAATCTCCAATCAAGAATAGGATACCCTAATCTATTTAGCACTGTCAATCTATTTTGGCAATTCCTATAATATGATGAGAAAGCCCTAAAAAAAGTACAAAAAAAGAGGAGGTTTCCCTCCTCTCATCATACGCATGAATTATTTAGCAATTTTTGCGAAGTATTCAAGAGTACGAACAAGTTGTGCAGTGTAAGACATTTCGTTGTCATACCATGAAACAACTTTAACCAATTGTTTACCGTCAACGTCAATAACTTTAGTTTGAGTTGCGTCAAACAATGATCCGTAAGACATACCTACAACGTCTGAAGAAACGATTGGATCTTCAGTGTAACCGTATGATTCGTTTGAAGCTGCTTTCATAGCTGCGTTCACTTCATCAACAGTAACGTTCTTGTCAAGAACAACTACCAATTCAGTAACTGATCCAGTTGGAACAGGAACACGTTGTGCAGCTCCGTCCAATTTACCGTTTAATTCAGGGATAACCAAACCGATTGCTTTAGCAGCACCAGTTGAGTTAGGAACGATGTTAGCAGCACCAGCGCGTGCACGACGAAGGTCACCTTTACGGTGTGGACCGTCAAGGATCATTTGGTCACCAGTGTAAGCGTGGATAGTAGTCATCAATCCTTCAACAACACCGAAGTTATCTTGAAGAGCTTTAGCCATTGGAGCCAAGCAGTTTGTAGTACATGAAGCACCTGAGATAACTGTTTCAGTACCATCAAGAATATCGTGGTTAGTGTTAAATACGACTGTTTTAACATCTGATCCACCAGGAGCAGTGATAACAACTTTCTTAGCACCACCAGCATGCAAGTGTTTTTCAGCAGCTGCTTTAGTAGCAAAGAAACCAGTTGCTTCAAGAACGATTTCTACACCGTCGTTAGCCCAGTCGATTTGTTCTGGATCACGTTCAGCGGAAACTTTAATGAATTTACCGTTAACTTCGAATCCACCTTCTTTAACTTCCACAGTACCGTCGAAACGACCTTGAGTTGTATCGTATTTCAACAAGTGTGCAAGCATAACTGGATCTGTAAGGTCGTTGATGCGTGTAACTTCAACACCTTCTACGTTTTGGATACGACGGAAAGCAAGACGTCCGATACGACCGAAACCGTTAATACCAACTTTAACTACCATTCGTGATTTCCTCCTTATGAAAATCAAAAAAATTTTTTGTGAAAAGAGTAACTTGACACAGCGCCAAACATCTTTTAACAGTCTCTATTATATACTTTATTGCATTAAAAAGCAACTATTTCCCCACGAAAAGCAAGATTTATCATAGATCACCACCTCTTTTATTGAAGTTTTTCACAAAGTCTTGTTTGCTAGGAAGAGCACTTTTTTACTTGTATTCACTTTTGGAACAAAGAAAAACTCTTCCCAAAGTGGGAAGAGTTTTTAAGCATTGGTAAATTAAGCTTCACCTTTAGCTTTTTTAATGATTTCTTCTTGTACTGATTTTGGTACATCTTCGTAGTGGTCAAATACCATCATGAAGGTACCACGTCCTTGAGTTGCAGAACGAAGGACAGTAGCGTAACCGAACATTTCAGCAAGTGGTACATATGCACGAACGATTTGGCTTGCACCGTGTGCTTCCATACCATCTACACGTCCACGACGAGCAGTTACGTGACCCATAACATCCCCAAGGTTTTCTTCAGGAACTGTGATGGTTACAAGCATCATTGGTTCAAGGATAGCTGGTTGTGCAGTCTTAGCAGCTTCTTTAAGTGCAAGAGATGCAGCGATCTTGAAGGCAGTTTCAGATGAGTCGACATCGTGGTATGAACCATCGTAAAGCTTAGCTTTCACGTCAACCATTGGGTAACCAGCAAGAACACCGTTCGCCATAGATTCTTGAAGTCCTTTTTCTACTGCAGGGATGAATTCACGTGGAACCACACCACCGACGATCGCATTTTCGAACTCGAATCCTTTACCTTCTTCGTTTGGAGTAAATTCGATCCAAACATCACCAAACTGACCTTTACCACCAGATTGACGTTTGAAGAATCCACGTGCTTGTGTAGAAGCGCGGAATGTTTCACGGTAAGATACTTGAGGAGCACCAACGTTAGCTTCAACCTTGAATTCACGTTTCATACGGTCAACAAGGACATCCAAGTGCAACTCACCCATACCAGAGATAACTGTTTCACCAGTTTCAGGGTTTGTTTCAACGCGGAATGTTGGATCTTCTTCAGCCAATTTTTGAAGGGCGATACCCATCTTGTCTTGGTCCGCTTTAGATTTAGGCTCAACCATCAATTGGATAACTGGTTCTGGAACTTCGATTGATTCAAGGATGATTTTTGCTTTTTCATCTGTCAATGAGTCACCAGTTGTAGTATCTTTCAAACCAACGGCAGCAGCGATATCTCCAGAGTAAACTGTTTCGATTTCTTTACGAGTGTTGGCGTGCATTTGAAGGATACGTCCGATACGTTCACGTTTACCTTTAGAAGTGTTCAATACGTATGAACCTGAGTTCAAGACACCTGAGTAAACACGGAAGAATGTCAAACGACCTACGAATGGGTCAGTCATGATCTTGAAGGCAAGAGCTGCAAATGGCTCTTCATCAGATGCTGGACGTTCTTCTTCTTCGTCTGTATCTGGGTTTACACCCTTGATTGCAGGGATATCAAGTGGGCTTGGAAGGTAGTCAAGGACTGCATCCAACATCAATTGAACCCCTTTGTTCTTGAAGGCAGAACCACAAAGTACTGGGTAGAATTCAACGTTGATTGTAGCTTTACGGATACCAGCTTTCAATTCTTCGTTAGTAATTTCTTCCCCTTCAAGGTATTTCATCATCAAGTCTTCATCAGTTTCAGCAACTGCTTCAACCAATTTTTCACGGTATTCTTGAGCTTGTTCAAGGTATTCAGCTGGAATATCTTCTTCAAGGATATCTGTACCAAGGTCGTTAGTATAGATTTCAGCTTTCATCTTGATCAAGTCAATGATTCCGCGGAAGTCATCTTCAGCACCGATTGGCAATTGAATTGGGTGAGCGTTTGCTTGAAGACGGTCATGAAGTGTGCTTACTGAGTAAAGGAAGTCAGCACCGATTTTATCCATCTTGTTAGCGAATACGATACGTGGAACTCCGTATTCAGTTGCTTGACGCCAAACTGTTTCAGTTTGAGGCTCAACACCTGATTGTGAGTCAAGAACGGTTACAGCACCGTCCAAAACGCGGAGTGAACGTTGAACTTCGATAGTGAAGTCCACGTGTCCTGGTGTGTCGATGATGTTTACACGAGTGTCTTTCCATTGAGCTGTTGTAGCGGCAGATGTGATAGTGATACCACGTTCTTGTTCTTGCTCCATCCAGTCCATTTGTGACGCACCTTCGTGAGTTTCACCGATTTTGTGAATCTTACCAGTGTAGTAAAGGATACGCTCAGTTGTAGTTGTTTTACCAGCATCGACGTGAGCCATGATACCGATATTACGAGTTTTTTCAAGTGAAAATTCGCGTGCCATGAGGTTTGTTTCTCCTATATTTTTTATTTCTATATTCTATTATAACATGATTTAATAAAAACGGATAGGCAGGACCTACCCGTTCTCAGTGTTTTCATGCTAAGTTTTGGTTCCAACTTGTAAGAAGAGTTGAATTGGGTTCAAGAGCTGACGAAGCTTAATTGAACTCGGGCTAAAGTTAGTTAGCCGATTTGAGCCGGAACGGGATGCTGTGTGAAAAAGATAAACTTCCTTGTATTCATCGAATACTGCGTCAGTTTCCTATTTTCACTTTGCATCCTTGCCGTTCCTAGCATCATGATCTTACCAGCGGAAGTGTGCGAATGCACGGTTAGCTTCAGCCATACGGTGAGTATCTTCACGTTTCTTAACAGCTGCACCAGTGTTGTTCGCTGCATCCAAGATTTCTTTTGCAAGACGATCAACCATTGTGTGTTCACCACGTTGACGAGCGATTGTTACCAACCAACGAAGTCCAAGTGTTGTACGACGTTCTGGACGAACTTCAACTGGGACTTGGTAGTTAGAACCACCGACACGGCGAGCACGTACTTCAAGTACAGGCATGATGTTTTCCATAGCTGTTTCGAATACTTCAAGAGCATCGTTTCCAGTAGCTTCTTTAATTTGTTCGAAAGCTCCGTAAACGATTGAAGCAGCTGTACCACGTTTACCATCAAGCATAACGCGGTTGATAAGACGAGTAACTAATTGTGAATTGTAAAGCGGATCTGGCAATACATCGCGTTTAGGCGCACGGTTTTTACGACTCATTTTTCTTTATCCCCTTTCCTTATGCTTTTGGTTTTTTAGTACCGTATTTAGAACGGCCTTGTTTACGATCGTTTACACCTGCAGTATCAAGTGCTCCACGGACGATATGGTAACGTACCCCTGGAAGGTCTTTTACACGTCCACCACGAAGAAGAACCACGCTGTGTTCTTGCAAGTTGTGTCCGATACCTGGGATATAAGCAGTTACTTCGATCAAGTTGCTCAAACGTACACGGGCAAATTTACGAAGGGCAGAGTTAGGTTTTTTAGGTGTCATTGTTCCAACACGAGTTGCAACACCACGTTTTTGTGGTGAAGAAACGTTTGTTTGAACTTTTTTATGACTGTTGTAACCAACGTTCAAAGCTGGTGATTTAGATTTTTCTACTTTTGATTTACGCGGTTTGCGAACCAATTGGTTAATTGTAGGCATCTACATTCTCCTGTGAAATTTTTTATTTTTGGTGATGGTACACTTGGTGACAGCTACCATCTGTGTGTACTTTTGCAACATTTGTCAGCACGTCCCTGTACACTCTTGAGAGACCAAAAGTAAAAAGTACCGTCTATTATTATAACATGACGGCACTTTGATTGCAAGATGTTTTTTTATTTTTTAAAGAAGTCGAAAAAGTTCATTATTGACCAGCTTCAGCAGGTACTTCTGCCCCTGCATCTGCAGCCGGAGCATACTGTTGTTGCTGTTGTGGTTGAACTGTCGCATTGGCTCCAGCTACTCCAGCATTGGCATTGGCATTAGTATTTGCGTTCGCGTTCGTGTTGGCATTAGCGTCTGTTTGAGTCTGCTGTGTTGCCGCTGTGTCGCTCTCATAGGTCAGTCCATAATAGTTAGCGATGTATTGGATACGGGCCTCAAGCGATTGCTTTTGAGTCGCATCTTTGACTTTCTTCACAGCAGCTTGGGCAGCGTTCACAGAATCTTGACTTGGAGTTGTTTCCATTTGAACGACTGCTTTTTCAGCAGCTTCTGTATTTTTCTTTTCTTCCTTCTTTTCTTTTTCTTCCTTTGTTTCCTTTTTCACTGGAAGGGAACCTGTTTTTTTAGCAGGTTGAATTTCTGTCGTTACCTGGGCAGCTGTATTCTTTTTAACGGTATACAAACCAGCTACCAAAATAAAGGATAGAGACAGAACTGTCACCAAGCGAATCCACAAAGGACTATTATCAAATCGATCTAAAATTCTTTTCACTTTTTGATCCTCCTTTGTTGCTCTTAATCAAAGATATTCCCAACTTCGACACTCAATTTATTTTCTTTTACATCGATGTTGGTCACGCGCAATAAGGATTTGTGTTCAAAGAATTCACGGTCGGTTGCAGCATTATCCGCAAAGACAGCTACCCCTGCTAATTCAGAATCAAATTCAGACAAGAGGCTGACCATCCCGTTAATCGTTCCGCCACCTTTAAGGAAGTCATCGACAATCAAGACCCGGCTTCCTGCTTTTAGGCTCCGTTTTGAAAGGAACATTTTCTCAATGCGATCCCCACTTGAGCCTGAAACATAGTTGACACTAACGGTTGACCCTTCTGTGATTTTCAAATCACGACGGACAATAACAAAAGGAACATTCAAGACATTGGCTACTGCATTGGCTAGAGGAACTCCCTTGGTCGCTACGGTCATGACAGCATCAATCTTCTTATCCCGGAAAGCTTTGGCAATGATGCGGCCGATGCGATTCAAAATCTTTGGATTGCTCAACAGATCAGACAGGTAAATGTAGCCACCAGGAAGGATACGATCACTTTCAGACAGCTGCTTGCAAAGATCCTCGACGATTTCTTTGGATTCTTGATCTGAGATAGACGGTGTAAAGATAACACCTCCACCAGCTCCTGTAATGGTCTCAATATTTCCGATTTCCATCTCTTCAAACGCACGCTTAATGATCACGATATCTTCTGAGATGGAAGACTTGGCAGACTCATACTTTTCCGCAAACGTATTGAGGCTCGTCAATTCATAGGGATGGTTGATCAAGTAATTAGAAATCACGACCATCCGTTCACTTCTTCTTAATTTCATTTTCTCACCATGTAGTTTTTTCTATCATTATACCATAAGAAGCGAAAAAAACGAACATTCTGATTTACAGAAGGCCGTTTTTTCCTGATTATTTCATTTTTAGCAGAATTATTCCCGTATTTATCTCTGTTTTTACTAGTCGAGATTCGGTTTATAGAAGTAACGATTTTCCATAGCAAAGATTTTATTGGTCATTTCGCCAGGACCAATTAAGCCAAGTGCTGTTGTCATCATCATCATTTCTGCATCCAAATTATCAATCATATGAATAATCTCTGCTTCCATGATTTTTGGACGAACAGGACTACCGTATTCGAGCAAGCCATGGTGACTCAAGATCACATGGCGAAGGACGATGACTTCTTCTTTTTGATCATCAATCTTCAACTCTTGCAAGACCTTGGTGATTTCTTCATCGATGAGTGCAATGTGGCCGATGAGGTTGCCCCGAACAGTGTATTCTGTATTTTCAGGACCCGTCAACTCGATCACTTTAGCCAAATCGTGTAACATAATCCCTGCAAATAGCAAACTCTTATTCAATTGAGGATAGATATCGCCGATACTATCTGCCAAGCGGACCATGGTCGCTGTATGATAAGCGAGACCTGCTTCAAAGGCATGATGGTTCGTCTTAGCAGCTGGATAGCTATAAAACTCTTTCTCATATTTTCCATAGAGGGCACGGACAATCCGTTGCCAAACTGGATTTTCAATTTTGAAAATCATGTTTGACAGGTATTCATGCAATTCCTTGGGATCTACTGGTGGTTTTTCCTTGAAGTCTGCTGGATTGTTGGGCTCTCCTGCTTGTGGCAAACGCATATTCAATTGATTAACTTGTGGAGTATTATTGTAGACCTCCCGACGGCCAGCCATATGGACCACGCGCCCAGCTGTAAAGCTCTCTACATTGTGTGGTTGGGCATCCCATAGTTTGCCTTCGATCGTGCCGGTCTCATCCTGAAAAACAAAGGCTAGATAGTTCTTCCCAGCCCGCGTTTGACGCACTTCTGCTGACTTGATCAAATAGAATCCTTCGAACAATTCATCTTTTTTCATTTGGTTAATTTTGACCATCATCTTCTCCATCTTCTATATATACATCTAGTCCCAGCAGGTCCTCATCGCTTTCGATTTGGCGGAGTGTCCGCTCGATGGCACTGGTCCGTCTGGTTAGCAAATCATCAATATTATTGGAAGCATTCTTTAAATGACGCTGAGTCTTGGCCAGAATCCCTCCAAACTTATGGAATTCTGATTTGACCGATCCCAACACCTTGCTAATGTCATCTGCACTCTTTTGGATGTTGAGCGTTTTAAAGCCAACAGACAAGGAGTTCAAGAGGGCTGATAGGGTGCTTGGACCAGCCACCAAAATTTGTTCGTCCCGACGCAAGCCATCGAAGAATTCTGGATTGCGAACCACTTCGGAATAGAGGCCTTCGGTTGGCAAAAAGAGAATTCCGAAATTCGTTGTCGCTGGTGGAAAGAGGTATTTTTGTTGGATATCCTTAGCAAAACGCTTGATACTAGCAAGAAGGGCCTTGCGGTAACGCTCGATCTCCTCTTTCTCTCCTGATTCATAAGCTTCTTCCAGACGATAGTAGTCTTCCAGTGGGAATTTAGAGTCAATTGGCAGATAGACTGGCTCCTCTCCTTGCCCTGGAAGCTTAATGGCATACTCCACGCGCTCACTGGATTGGGGAACGGTGACAAACTCCCGCTCATACTGGGCTGGGGTCAAGATATCTTCAATAATTTGGCCCAGTTGCAATTCGCCCATAATCCCACGCGTCTTGGTATTGGAGAGAACTTTATTAAGGGTTCCGACATCCCGCGCCACCGTCTGCATTTCTCCCAGCCCTTTGTTGACCGACTCCAATTGTTTTGAAACCGTCTCAAAGGAGGTCTGCAAGCGGTGCTGCAAGGTTTTCTCCAATTTTTCTTCTACCGTTTGGCGCATCTGTTCTAGCCGCACTTCATTGGACTCTTGGATCTGGCGCATGCGCTCATCTGTTTTGTCCCGATTTTTAGTAAAGTGCTCATTCATCTCAGCGCGCAGAGCCGTCGTCTGCTGGTGGATCTCCACTCGCATCTCGGTTAAGCGATCTGTCAGGGCGATCTCTAACTGCTGATTGGCAATCTGGCTTGCTTGTCTTTCTTTTTCAAAACGATAGTCCAACTGGTCTGTCAAATGATCCTCATGGTCTTCCAGCATCTCTCGTAAAGCCGGTCTTGTATCATCTGACCGTTGCAAGAGATAGATAAGGAGACCCAGATTGAGCAGGCCAATCAGAAGCAGAATGATATTCATATTAACCTCTGTCTTTACTATAAACAATGACAAGATAGCCACGGTCAAGACTCACTTGAATCGGTTGATCCAAAAATTCATTGGAGCCATACATGGCCTTCAAAAAATAATTCTCCTGATGGAGCGGATACTTGGCCCCTGTGATCTCTAAGCGGCCTTCTCCGACAGGCATAAAACCAACATAGGACATGGCTGGATCTGGCTGAATCTCATGGCAACCAGCTGGTCTGTAGATCAAGCGATTTTGACCGTCGACTAATTGGATTTGCTCCATGTAGGGAGCTAGGTCTGGATCGGTCGGCAAAAAGATATTGGACAAAAAGTGATCCAAACGACCGCCAAAGGCACCATAAACGGTGACAGCAGCCTCTGGATAGGCCTCAAAGACCGCTTTCAAGGTCAATTCCAAATCCGTATCATTCTTTTCAGGAACGGACTGAACAACCTGCTTGGCTTGGGTACGGATCTTATTCAAATCGGTCTCAGAGACGGAATCGAAATCCCCCACAGCCATATCTAAAGGCAGACCTTGTTCCAGTAACTTCAAACAGCCTCCGTCAACGCCTACATAAACGTCATGATCTCTTGGCAAGAGCGTGCTGTCACCTCCTGCCAGTATTGCGATGTTATCCATTTACAGCATCTCGGAGCGTTTGAACGCGCTCATTGACATCTCCATTAAAGACATAAGAGCCTGCTACAAAGACATTGGCCCCGGCTTCTTTGGCTTGCGAAATACTTTGGTCATCAATTCCACCATCCACTTCGATATCAAAGTCTAAGCCTTTTTCTTCACGAAGAGCGGCTAATTCGCGCACCTTGTCCATTGTTTCAGGCAAGAAGGCTTGGCCACCGAATCCTGGATTAACGGTCATAACCAAGACTTGATCCACCAAGTTCAAGACATGTTTGATACTGTCTACAGGAGTCCCTGGGTTGATCACGACACTAGCCTTCACACCCGCTTGACGAATTTTTTGAAGAGCTCCGTGAATATGGGGAGTAGCTTCCACATGGATGCTGATGATATCAGCTCCTGCACGGGCAAATTCTTCGATATGGTGTTCAGGATTGGTGACCATCAAGTGGCAATCAAAAACTAACTTGCTATGTGGACGCATGCTCTCTACGACACCAGCTCCAAAGCTGATATTGGGCACAAAATGGCCATCCATGACATCGATATGGGCATAGTCAGCTCCTGCTGCTTCTAAGCGTTTCAATTCACTTTCAAAATTGGCATAATCTGCACTCAAAATTGAGGGTGCAATTTTCATTGTTTTCATCGTTGTAGTGTCTCCTATTTTGGCATTTTTTTCGAAACTTTTTTATAGGTTTCGCGACGGTTTTCAATCTCACTTAGAAATTGCAAGTAATTCTCATAACGGAAAGGTGCAATTTTCTCTCTTTCAACGGCTGGTTTCACCGCACAAGCTGGCTCATGCGTGTGGGTACAGGTACGAAATTTACAAGAGTGGCTCACATCGGCGATCTCCGGAAAAGCTTGATTTAAGTCTTCACTGGTTGTCACTTCATAATCGAGGGAGGAGAAGCCTGGCGTATCTGCGATCTTTCCTCCATTTAAATGGTAAAAGCTGACAGCTCGGGTCGTGTGTCGACCGCGCCCCAGACTATCTGAAATCTCACCCGTTTCAAGCTCCAGATCCGGAGCGATTTTATTGAGCAAGGTCGATTTTCCTACACCGGTCTGTCCCATAAAGACCGTGGTTTGATTGGTCAAAAGGGGCAAGAGTTCCTCAATCGACAAGACAAAATCATAGCCAATAGCCTGATAGATTCCTTGGTAGTAGTGGATGTCTTCCATATCTTCTAACAAGTCCAGTTTTGAAATATAGACAATGGGATGAATCCCCTTGTGCTCCAAAAGGACCAGAAAACGGTCTAAAAGATTGGCATTGAAATCAGGCTCCTTAGCAGACATGATGACTACTGCCTGATCAATATTGACAATAGGAGGGCGCACGAGGCTATTTTTTCGAGGCGCAATGCTCAAGATGTAGCCTTCTGAATTCTCTTCAGCAGAGAACTCCACCTGATCCCCCACATAAGGAGTCTGTCCTTTTTTTCTAAAATTTCCACGAGCCCGTGTCTGGTAAATGTGACCATCTGACTCCACGTAGTAGAAGCCAGCCAAGGCCTTGACGATTGTTCCTTGCAAATCGTACTCCTTTGAGATTAATACTATCTATTATACCAAAAAATGAGAAATAAGGCTGGATTGCTTGATAAGAAAAAACGAAAAGTGAACCTCTCCGGACACTTTTAGAAACGAATAGGTTCGTTTTTTAAATGGATAGAAACAGAAGACGGAGTATCCGTTATGACTTGTCTTTTAGCAGAATTCGGGAAAGGGCACCTTCCTTTTTTTCCTTGGCATTTTTCCTAAAAAGTGTATAATAGAACTATGCGGAGGTGGTGGAACGGCAGACACGCATGCTTCAGGCGCATGTGCCCCTTCGGGCGTGAGGGTTCAAATCCCTTTCTCCGCATCTTGGAAAGGTGGCCCAGCTCGGTACGGCACCGGACTCGAAATCCGGCAAGTGGATTTTATTCACGCGCGGGTTCAAATCCCGTCCTTTCCTTCTACAACAAACAAGACATGAGCTACGAAGCTCATGTCTTTTCTGTTATTTTATTCCTGCTTCTAGAAGGCCATCTGCTAGGCGAGCGAAGTCTTCTAAGCTAAGAGCTTCTCCTCGTACAGAAGGTTGCAGGCCGGCAGCTTGGATTCCTGCTTCTAGTTTGGCTTTGATTTCTTCGGTCTTACCAAAGCGACTGGTCAAGTTGTTCCAAAGTGTTTTGCGGCGGTGAACAAAGCTGGCCTTGCTGACAGAGAAGAAGAAATCTTCATCCTTGACTGCTACTGCTGGCTCTTCGCGGCGGACCATCTTGAGGATGGCAGAGTCGACATTTGGTGCTGGCACAAAGACGGTGCGGGGTACGATAAAGGCTACCTTAGCAGTCATATAGTATTGGACTGCAATGGATAAAGAACCATAAGCCTTGGTGTTGGGCTCAGCCGAGATGCGGTCTGCCACCTCTTTTTGCATCATGACCACAAATTCTTGGAAAGGAATCTTGGATTCGATCAAGTGCATGAGGATGGGAGTTGTGATGTAGTAAGGAAGGTTAGCCACCACCTTGATCGGAAGGTCTGGGTTTTTAAACTCTGCGATGTACTGGTTGAGGTCTACCTTGAGGATGTCTTGGTTGACAACCGTTACATTGTCAAAATCCCGTAAGGTATCCGCCAAAATGGGAACCAAGCGGTCATCAATCTCAAAAGCCATTACTTCTGCGGCATTTTCTGCCAAAAATTCTGTCAAAGCTCCAATTCCTGGACCGATTTCGATGACATTGACCTGCTTATCAATCTCTGCCGTATCCACAATTTTTTGAAGGATGTTGGTATCGGTCAAGAAGTTCTGACCGAAGGATTTTTTAAAGGTAAAACCGTGACGCTCCAGCACTGCCTTGGTCACGCTATAATCTGCAATTCTCATTTTTTCTCTTTTCTAATCAGTTTAGGGGTAAAGGATCCCCTCTACTTCCGTCTTAATAACTGGCCATGGCCTCTTCGACTTGTGCTAAACAAATTCCAAACAACTCCAAGCGTTTGATCAATTGCTTGCCATTGCAGTAGCCGATGCGCAAGGCTTCTCCTAGATATTCCCGCCGTTTGCGACTATCGGTTCCCATCAACAGTCCAAGCCGCATCAAGTCGGTCTTTGTGATATCAAAGAAATTTTCATCTTCGTAAGACCCGACCAGTCCAGCTAGGGCTTTTTCTAAGTCTTCAAAACTGGCATGCTCCACTCCAAGAGAACGCCCCTTGGTCTTGGATTTGGGCACTGCTTCGCCACGATTTAAAAAAGCATGTTTGGCCTGGGGTACCTCTTGCATAATGATCTTGCGAATGCGCTCCCCATTGTAGTCTGGATCCGTGAAGACAATGACTCCACGCAACTCTTGCAAGGTAGCAATTCGTTCCAAGTCATCTTGATTAATGGCGGATCCACGTGTTTCATAGGTATCCACCTCATAAAAACGACGGAGATTGGCTGTGTCGTCCTTGCCCTCCACGACAATCACTTCTGGTATTTTTCTTTTATCAGTCAAGGCCAAATACCTTTCTTGCATTGTCATAGGTTGCCTGAGCCACTTCTTCTGTTGTTAAGCCACGTAGTGTTGCAATGAAGTCTACTACATAACGAGTATAGGCTGTTTTATTTTCCCGACCACGTTTGGGAACTGGTGCCAGATAAGGGGCATCTGTTTCAACCAAGATCTTGTCTAACGGCAGGCCAGCTGCTGCTTCTTGGACATCTGTGGCTTTCTTAAACGTCACTACTCCAGAAAAGGAGATCATCATTCCCAGATCCATGAAGCGTTTAGCTTCTTCTAGACTTCCTGAGAAAGAATGCATAATCCCACCACGTGGCCCAACTCCTTCACTCTTGATAATGGCATAGGTATCTTCAAGAGCATCACGCGTATGCACCACGAAAGGCAAGTCCAAGTCCTTAGACAGTTGAATCTGACGACGAAAGACCTTTTCTTGAATGTCTTTTGGTGCTGTCATCCAGTGGTAATCCAGACCAATTTCTCCGAGTGCGACGACTTTGGGATGTTTTAGCTGTTCAAGTAAATAGGCCTCCACTTCAGGAGTATAATCTCCTGCCTCAGTGGGGTGCCAACCAAGCGTGAGATAGAGTTCTGGATGCTGGTCTGCCAAGGCTATTCCTCGCTCAATCGTCGATTTGTCAAAACCAACGATATTGTGGGCTACAACACCCATTTCCTTGGCCAAGTCGAGCTCTTCTTGTTCTTTTCCTGCGAATTCTTCCACATTGAGATGGGTGTGGGTATCAAAAATCTGCATGATCTTCCTTTTCTTCCGAGTTTTTCTTCTTTCTATTATAGCAGAAAGCGCCTCTAAATTCACTTTCGGACAAAACAAAAACCAGTAGTCTCGAGTTTCTACTGGTTTTTAGGTTTTTATCTGAATTAGGCAGCCAAAACTTTGCGTCCTTTACGACGACGAGCTGCCAATACGCGACGACCATTTTTAGTTGCCATACGGTGACGGAAACCATGTTTGCGCGCACGACGAAGTTTACTTGGTTGATAAGTACGTTTCACGATGAATACCTCCTCATAGATTTTGTATTCGTTTAGCCGGCTAGTTGTGATCAGTTACTAAACATACTTTACTATTCTATCGGATTCAGCGCTATTTGTCAATAGCTATGAGAAAATTGTTGCAAATGGAGCTCTGAGAATTCTTTAGTATACCTAACGCGTAGCTAAATAATAGGGTTCCAGAGCCACCAGCGCCTCTTGCAACTGATCTAGGATATCCTCAAGAGAACCCTCCTTGACTAGAGAAACATCGTATTTGACGAGGACCTTACGAACCGCTCCTTCTGCTACTGCTTGTAACAGATCATGGCGATTCTTTTCTGTTCCTTCTACCCTTCGACTCTCACCATTTTCCTGAGCAAGGTAATAGACTGGTTGAGAGATGGGAAGAGTGAGAACCTTGTTTTGCTTTGGAAGGCTCTGATCATCTTTTTTTCGCTCGATAAAGCTCACCTCTAAGGAAACTCCAAAATCAGCAGCGTCTCCATAAAGTCTCAAGGCAAACATGGGTTCTGCCATCGTTCCTTCTCCTTTTAGATAGGCCCAAAAATGAGGACGCAAGACTTGAGCCTGGTTCATCCACTGGCTGGTCCGATCTTGCTCCAAATAGGGGTGACGCTGCTGAAAGGCTGAGACCAAATCCGTAAATTCCTTACGAGCTGCCTGAGCTAGTGTACGATACTGCTCCATCTCTGGGGCTAGCACTCCTGCCTTCGCTGGTGACTGGTATTTGATTCCTTGAAGCTTTAAAAACTCTCGAATCGCTGCAAATGCCATCTGTTTCCTTTCTAAACCTAAAAAAGGAGAGATCGGCTCAATCCCGTCTCTCCCTTATGGGAAATAATCGCTAGATTATCCTTCGATGTCTACCACCACGTAACGGTTTGGTTCTTCCCCTTCAGAGTAGCTAGTGACTCCTTCCATCTTAGAGACGATCCGGTGAATAATTTTGCGTTCACTGTTTGACATCGGATCTGTCTGTTGGGCTTGCCCATCTTCGAGGGCACGTGTTGCCAACTTCTGAGCATAGCTTTGAAGAACTTCCGCACGGTGTTCTACATAGTCATTAACATTAATGGTAATGTAAAAATTCTTTGAGTAGCGGTTATACAGGTAATTTTGCGCCAAAAGTTGAAGAGCCTTCAAGACTTTTCCGTGGTAGCCGATGACACGTCCTGGCTCATTGGTATCAATTTGCATATTGACCGTACGGCGGTTGTGACTACTTGAGATGGTCGCATCCACATCCATTTCATCGATTACTGTTTGAACATAGGCTGTCACATCTGTGACGACTTCTTCGATATTGTAGTTTTCCTCTACTTCGATACCAAGGTTTGAGAAATCAGACTCATTTGATTCTTTTGCTACTGGTTCTTTGACTTTCTCAAGGATATGTTCATGCCCTTTTTCTTCAAGAACGGTATCTGCTTCTTTGTCATGTTTGAGGATTTCTGTCTTGATTTCTTCAGAGACAACCTCTCCTTCTTCTTCGACCTTTTTGATCGCTGCAACGACGCGTCCGAGATCGACCGTTGCTTCGCTCACTGTCTTAACCGGCTCGTTTTGCGCATTGATTTCATCTGGGACACCTTTGACGGCTTTTTGATTGGCTTTCACAACCGTTGTTTCTGCAATCGGCTCAATCTCAACCTGGGCTGGTTTTTTCCCAAACAAGCCAAGAAAACCTTTCTTCTCACGCGCTACAACTGTAATGTGTGCCTTCATACGGGGAATATCTAAATCGTTCAGGCCTTTTTGAATGGCTTCTTCAACAGTTGCTCCAGTATATAGGACCATATGTCCACCTCTTTCTTATTTTTTCTTTTTCTGTGCTTTGTTTAGGGCACGGCGTTTTTGTTTTTCCATGTCTCGCGAAGCTTGCTCTTTTGCTTCACGCTCTGCGATAATCTTGAAGGGGTTGTTCAAGAGATAGGTCTGTCCGACTTGGTAAGCATTGGAAGTCACCCAGTAGAGTGCGACCCCGCTGGCCGAGAACAAGGCAAAGAAGAAGATCATCACAGGCATCACATACATCATGGTTGTTGCACTACCATTGCGCTCTGGCATGGCTTTATTGGTTAACCAACTACTGAAAAATGTGAAGAGAGCTGCAAGAACCGGCAAGACGTAAGTCGGGTCGATCGCGCCAAGGTCCAACCAAAGGAAGTGACCGACTTTAAGGAATTCTACACGGCTCAGCGCTTGGAATAAGGCCATCAAAACCGGCATCTGAATCAAGAGAGGAAGGAAGGCTGAAGATGTTTTGACGCCTTTTTCCTTGTAAAGGGCCCGCATCTCTTCAGAAAGCTTGGTCCGACTATCTAGATCCTTTCCAGGATACTTGGCTTGCAATTCCTTGAGTAGGGGTTGAATTTCCTGCATCTTGCGGGTTGAATTCATTTGATATTGGAAAAGCGGCAAGAGGACCGTCCGGATCACAATGGTAAAGACGATAATCCCCACACCGATACTTCCGCCAAATGACAAGAAGCGAATGGCTTCGGCAAAGAAGTAGACGAAGCGTTCCCAACCACCTGTCGACTGAGCTGTCACTTGAGAGGTTCCACAAGCTGTCAAGACCAATAAGGCCGCTCCTAATAATCCAGTTAACTTCAGTTTCTTTTTCACATTATTCCCTTTCTTGGTAGACATGCGCTAATTTTAAGACATGTACAAGATTTTTCTCTACTTGATGAAAGTCGAGCTCCTCCACTCCTTTACGAGCAATGACAACAAAATCATCGGTCGTAAGGAAGGCTTGGTGTTTGATTAAAACATGGCGAATCAAACGTTTGATGCGATTTCTAGTCACAGCATTTCCCAGCTTCTTACTAACAGACAGGCCGACTCGAAAATGTGGTTGGTCTTTGCGCAAGCGGTAAACAACGAATTTCCGATTGGCAACATTTTGACCACTTTTAAAAATAGCATTAAAATCTTTGTCACGTTTGACGCGGTAGCTTTTTTTCAAACCTCCACTCCCTCTATTAAATTTATTCTATTATACCATATTTTCAAAAAAAACCAATCTCCCTCAGGAAATCGGTTGCTACTTGAACACAGATAAAAGCAAAGGCAAGGTGTAGTAAAGATTGAGCAAGATATGGCCTAAAATCGGAGAAAGGAGCGTCTTGCTCCGATAATACAGGGTCCCAAAAATCACACTCGGTAGGAGATAGATGATACAAGCCCCTAACGAAAAGGGAGTATGGAGAAAATGCAGGCCACTGTAGATGAGGGCTGGAAGCCAAATCTCTGCATAGAGTTTCCAGCCTTTGAAGTAGGCATTTACCAAGGCTCCACGAAAGATCAGCTCTTCTGTCACCGGCCGGATAATGACCATTGCGATCACCAGGATGAGCACCCCTGTGGAACTTATTTCCCGAGGAAAGAGACTCAAAACGGCTGCCCGTCCTTGAACAAAACCACTGATGAAGTAGTCCAACCAGTAGAGCAAACAGGCTGCAAAAATGGCTTCCATCAGAGATTGAAGAGGGTTTTTCCCCAGCTTAAACTGCGCTTTTTTAGAAAAACGATAGACCAAAAATCCTGCAAAGGTTGCATAGAGGCCTTCTAGGCCAAATAAGGTCCAATAATAACTATTTGCGCTTGCTAGACTAGTAGAGACATACTGGGCCAAGGGGCGAAACTGAGGCCGGATATAAAAATAAAACAAGAGCAGAAAGAGGGGATAAAGCAGTGAGAGCTTTCCTTTGATGAATTTCATAGAGACCTTTCTTATAGAGTATGACAAATCGTATAGTGCATCTTACCATAATCGCGTCCAGGAATCAATCATAAGGATGCCTACCCTTACTCTTTAAGAAAAGCTACATAACCTCCTAAAACAGCGACTAAAATCAAGAGACAAAGAAGAGTTTCCATCCATACAAGAACTGTCAAGAAAGGTAATTGCAACAAGCCTTGGGCCATTTTTAAAGAGGTCGCTGTGATGACCGTTGGAAAGGTCAGAGCTGAAAAAGCGGGTTGAAAACCTTCTTTGATCATTCTTGGCAGGCGCGTCAAAACAAAGAAATAAAACCCTTGCGAGGCCACCACCATGATCAGTAAGAACCAGGTAGGAAGGCTTGCTCCACCCACACGAACCAAGGCTGCTAAAAGAAGTGAAAATGGAGCACAATAGATGCCTTCTTGCCCTAACAGATGATTGGGTAAGGGCTGCTTTTTCCCATCAAAAAAAATGACTGGGTAGAGAAGAAAGGTCAATCCAAAACCAATCACTAAAGCGAGATAAGCAATCTCCCTGATTCCTACAACAGGGTAGGTCAAGGCTGCTACTGCAATGCCCACATAGAGAACGGTCCAACTCGGAGTAGCATTGGCTCTTGGACGCACCATGACATGGGTCTTGGTAAAATAAAGAATCAAGCAAAGATCCAAGAGAAAGGCTGACCACCAAACCAACTGAGATAGACCTCCAAAGGCGGGAAAGAGGCGAAAAAGATAGGTGGATAGAATCATCCCTGCCATGGGAAAGGTCGCCATCCCAGATAACAGGGCTGGCTGTTGGAGTTCTATCTTGGTTTCTTGCCAGCGAATCGCATGATAGACTAAAAAGAAAAACCAGAAGAACAAACCTGTCAGACTAAAGGCATGGGCAAGAACAGGCAGAGAGTCTGCAAGAAGGTTCCCAGCGCCAACCAATCCTAACAGACAACCTGAAAATACTAAGGGAATCTTTTTCATCGGAAGCTCCAATCATTTTATCGCTTTCAGTATACCATAAAATCAAAGGGAACATCATCAAAAAAAGAAGTTGGTTTACCAACTTCTTTTAGAATGTAATCCACCTGTTTCTTACATAATACATCCTAAATGATACTTAAAAAATTGGGTATTCGGATTTTATGGTGGAAAAGGGCTTATAAATCACCCTTCTCCAAATTCTTAATAAGTGTTGAAAAATCGACACCTAAGTTGTCTGTAATGTCGTGATCATTCACTTCATACCAATTGAAAGTATCGTATAACATAGCTTTATTGAAAGCACTTGAATTAAATCGTGGCTTACGCTTTTTATGGAGCTTCTCATTGAAAAGGATTTTGGCTCGTAAGGCATCAAACGAGTAACCTCTACCCATTCGCTCTACCTGCCTAATAATGCTGTTAATTGACTCCGTATAAGCATTAGTGAGCCTTTTATCAAAGTAGTTGAATATTTCAACATGCCAGTTGTCTACGGCTCTCACGAGGTCTTTATATGCGTCTTTAGAGTTGCTGGACATACAACGGTGTCTCCATTGACTATAACGAAGATGATCTTCATCTGGATCAGGAGTATCCCATATCCAGTAAAACTCTTCTTTGAGTTCATAGGCTTCTTTTAAAGCAGGAAGATTACCTAACCAAGTATCTAAGAGGAATGATTCACGTTCATTTAGATCGTGTTTACGCTTTAGAAGGATAAACCTTTCACGCATAAGGGTACGTCTTTCTTTTTGGCTCATATGGGCTTTCAAAGACTTTCTGACGTTATCTAAGGCTTGATTAGCCATTCTAACTACATGAAACTTATCTACGACAACTTTAGCTTGTGGAAGGATAGTGTTCACTGCGTCTTTGTAGGGCTTCCACATATCCATTGTGACGTACTCAATGTAAGTCCTGTCACTGATTTCTGAAAGACGTTGGATGACTGTTTCCTTGTTACGGTTAGGCTTGATGTCATAAATAGTCCTGCGTTCAATATTAGTCAATACAAGCCGAGGTCTACGGATAATATGTATCTCGTCTATCCCAAGCCACTTAGGAGTTTCAAACTGGTATTCACGTTCTTTGAGTGCCACATAGTCCTTAAAAACGTTCCTAATGGTTTTCTCGTCAACACCAACGCTTTCTGCGACTTCTACAAAGGTCTTAGACATGGATTGCTCTTGAATGGACTTTAAAAGCCTTTTGGTCATACTACGCTTTTCATCTACAGATATTAGGCGTTCCCAGAAGGTAGATCCGCATTCACGACACTTGTATCGTCTACGGTTCAATTGTAAGCCCACTCGCTTTAAACGAATGGGCAAATCCATAATTAGTTGATTTCTTGAACTGTGTTTGTACAACTTGTCAAAACCACATTCAGGACAACGTTCAGGTGGTCCGACTGCTTCAACTTTAAACATCATATCGGTTTCATTTTCTTGTGGCGGTTCTATTGTTTTAATGTCTGGTAGGGATAATAAGTCTGACATATTATTCATCCTTTATTACTCTGCGGTGTTAAGGTATCAATTATAGATTTGATGTCGAAATCATCAGTGTTAAATTATTTTTGTGACCACAAATGCACTTAGAAAATCCCTTAAAGCATTAGCTGGTTCACTTGAATAGGGAGTTGTAAAAAGTTCCCTTAGCCTGCACAACAAGATAATTTCGAAATATCTTTATCGAACGTAAGTGCAACTAATTTTAGCCCTTCA
The DNA here is from genome assembly GCF_019929185.1 of Streptococcus parasanguinis. Taxonomy (GTDB): domain Bacteria; phylum Bacillota; class Bacilli; order Lactobacillales; family Streptococcaceae; genus Streptococcus; species Streptococcus parasanguinis_O. Next base: position 21,030 of record NZ_JAHZPC010000005.1, on the reverse strand, counting down.
GCCATTGTTAAATATGGTGCTAGGGTTTCTGTTAAATCTTCTATCGTTAAGCCAAATTTAACAGCTAATGATGCTGCATAGATGACATCTCCTGCATTTTCAGATACAATATGAACCCCTAATACTTTTAGTGTTTCTGCATCTGCTACTAGTTTAAATACACCGGTTGTTTCACGGTTTACAATTGCTCTTGGAACAGCATCTAAAGGTAATACAGATGTCTTCACATCATACCCTTTCTCTTTTGCTTGTTCTTCTGTTAAACCAACCGTTGCAACCGTCGGATTCGTAAACGTAACAGCAGGAACTACCGATAAATCTATTTTTTTGTTTAATCCACCAATAGCATTATCAGTAATAATTCCACCTTCATAGGCTGCTACATATACAAATTGTGGTCCTAAAGTCACATCTCCTGCTGCATAAATCTTTTCATTACTTGTTTGACCAAAATCATTGATCAGGATTTCATTATTTTTTCCAGTTTCAACACCTGCTGCACTTAAATTTAAAGAATCCGTATTTGGTTTTCTTCCAGTGGCAACAAGTAACTGATCTGATTCAATGACTTCTCTACTGCCATTTACTGTTACGTAAACCCTTTTTATCTCTCCACTTTGTTCAACACGCTCAAAAGTTGCCCCTTTGACAAGGTTTATACCCTGTTCAATTAACGCTTTTTCAACTGACTCTGAAATCTCAGGATCATACTCCTTTAAAAGTCGCTCACTTCTTTGCATAAGCGTTATTTCTGAACCTAAATGATGAAATAGTTGTCCAAGCTCCATTCCAATGTATCCTGAACCAATTACAGTTAATCGTTTTGGTATTTTCTTTAACTCAAGAAGTGTTGTACTAGTTAAATAGTCCATTTTTTCAAGTCCTGAAATTTGGGGCAACGAAGGCGATGCACCTGTTGCAATTAAAAAGCGTTTTGCAGATAACTTTGTCCCATTGACCTCAACCGTACTAGCATCAACGAATTTTGCTTCACCTTTAATTAAATCAAAATTATATTCATCAATTAAATCCATATATTTTTGATTCCGAAGTTCGCTCACCAATTTATCCTTTTGCGTGATTAAACTAGCTAAATCCACTTCTCCAGCGGATGTTTGTAAACCTATAAACGGATTGTCTTTTGATAAATGATTGATTTCCCCTGCCCTAAGAAGAGTTTTTGACGGAACACAGCCAATATTCACACAGGTTCCCCCAACCGTTCCACGCTCAATCATTCCAACTTTTGCACCGTATTCTATAGCTTTAATTGCCGAAGAAAAGGCAGCAGCACCAGAACCAATAATAAGAAGGTCATAATTGTCTTCATTAATTAACGCCACGTTTTCTAGTGATGATACTTCTTCAATTTCTCCGGCTTGGTAATTTGCTTCATCAATCGCCTTTATTGCACTTTCAACCTCAATATCATCGGGCAGTTCAAATACTGCTTCACCACGACGATAACTAGACTCAATATTTTTAGCACCTATCTTTTCAAGTGCTGATTCTACGTGTTTTTCACAACCCGTACAAGTCATTCCTGAAATGTTTACCTTAAATTTATTCATAAAAAAGCTCCTTTCGTTAATTAATCTCTCATGTTAATGTTTCTATTATTGGACACGAATGTAATTTCTTTTCATCTGGACATCGTTGTTTTAAGTCGTCTAACATAGTTTCAATTCGTTTTAAATCCTCTATTTGTTTTTGCACTTCCTTTTGTTTTTTAGAAACAAATTCGAACATATCTTGACAACGAACTTCATCTTTATCTACAACACCAAGTAATTTATAAATCTCGCTTAAAGAGAAACCAAGTTCCTGTATTCGTTTAATAAACCCAACACGCTTAACGTCATCATATGAATATATCCGATAACCAGCTTCCGTTCGGTGAGGTTCTTGTAATAAATTTTTTCGCTCGTAATATCTGATCGTTTCTTTATTAACTCCACATTTATCTGCAAACTCACTAATGCGATAAATCATCTTATTTCACCCCCTGAATATTATAAACCATGTACCATAGTACACGGTCAAGTAAATTGGACTATTTTATTTTTTTCCCAAAGTATCACTCGTATGTGATTGATACTTTTATATAATACTATTGATTATCCTAACATCCCACCAGAAAATCCGATTTAAACACCAGTTGTTTTTAAACTATTAAGAAAGTAATTCCACTATATATTCCGAAGACCCAAAAAATTAAAAAGATATCAACTATTAGGCTCACTTAGACATCTACTGAAACTTTCCGCCGTGAGATAAGTGCCTGAAATAATTATGTTTCAGGCACTCGGGATTATTGAGACCTTAGGCTCAATAATTAGTCATGGAACTTCCTCGAAGTTCGCTGACGTCCGTACTCACCTAAGGAAAGTTTCTAAGATGACTCTATCTACAATTTGAAAGAAGTTGGAGAATACCAACTTCTTTTTATCCATTCTATTAGACACTAGGCCTGTACGACCATCATATAAAGAAATAAGGATAGGAGAAAGACGATACTAACAACAAGGGTCGCTAACTTGAGTCCACGGTGAGACCGCCAGTAACTTGGCTTTCCTAGGTTACTGGTCGCATCTGTTGAAAGCGATTGTTGTTGGCGAGGCTGCAGGGTGATCAGAACCACAAGAGCAAGGGATAAGATCGAGATCCCGATTGCAAATACCATTTCCATCTTAGGATCCTCCTAACACTCTGAAGAGGGTAAAAATAACTCCCAACAAAATCACCAAACCAATGATCACATTAAAAGTGACATTGATCTTTTCAGAACGTGTCGTCTTTTCTTTTTCGGCAGGACGGCGTTTGAGAGACTCCATTCGTCCTTCTACTTCTTTGTAAAATAAATCTTTCTTACGATCACTCACTGTGTCCACCTATCCCTTCTTGCAAGCGAGCTTGGAAAACAGCTGGCTCAACGCTACTTGATTGGGCAATTTGTTGCGCGACGGCTTCTCTGTAGTTATCCACAGATTGGTAGATTTCCTGGATACGGGCCACCATATCTGCTTCTTTTCCTTGATCAAAGATATTGGCTTGTGCGAGGAAGTGGCGGTCATGCAAAGTATGGCTAAAGGCAAGGATGACTTGCTGGTGTTCGAAGGCCTTGCGAACAATGCCTTGCACCTCTGCATAGTGGTTGATATCCAGATAAATACTAGAGACCTTAAGCAACTCTTTGATCCGCTCTTGACTGATATTTTGGTACAAGACCACATTTGGATAGCGGACCATAGACAAGAGGCTGGCAGACATCTCCGTCAAAGCTGCTACACGGAAGGTCACATTCGGCAAGTTCTCTACTAGGTAGGTCAAGGCTTCGATCTGATCCGAATTGGTCAAGACAAAGGCGTCTTTACGGATATCGTCTTTCACCTTGAAATCATACAGGTAGCCAAGGGGACCGAAATAGCTATGCTGATCTTGCGAGGTCAACTGCAAAGCACGATGATAGGTCGCGTTTTGCGGAATCAAGATCTTCTTGGTCCGGATTTCTGGGCTCTTTAGAATCAACTGCATGTTGCCCGGAAGGCTGTCGTGAAGAGGCTCTTGCCACACCAAGACGTCGCGTCCTTTGATGCCTTTATTGCCCAACTGGAGACTAATGCTAAAGGAGGTAGCCAGCGTATTGTAGACCAAACCATCTAAATCAAAACCACGATACTCTAGATAAAAGACAAAGTAATCTAAGCGATTCTTGAAAATCCGCATAGGTTGATGGTCCAAGGTCAAGATCAAATCCCCTGTTTGGTGATTTTCTGTCAAGCGCTCGGTATCCCCTTCAAAGTAAGTAGTCACCAAATACTGTCCCTGATCGCCACAAGTCGTTACAGCAATCTTACGACCGTATTGGTCATAGTGCTCAACCATGACCACTTGTCCCTTATCATCTAACCACTCTAAGCGCTCGACGATGCGTTTATAGGAAGCAGCATGGTACACAATCCGAGCTTTTTCCTGACCATAGTAGGTCACTTTTCCCGAACTGTTATCCCCAGAAACTTCCCAGAAATCAGGCACTGGAACTTCATTAAAGTAGCGACCGCGCTTCTCCCCTTTTGCTTGTCCTAAGAAATAAATAAAGGGAGACTCGACACCGTCTGGTAAGAAACCGTTTGGCTCCAAAACAACGGTCGGATGGTCAAAGCCAGACTCTTTCATGGAGTGGAGCAGGTCTTGGCTTTCACGAGAATAACTATCAAATACGTTCAGCATGTGTCACCTCTTCTATCAATTGTGCCCAAGCTTCTTCTACTCGGCTGGTCAAAAAGTCTTCTGCACGCGCATAAGATGCTTGACGCATGCTGGCTAGATCATCCTTTTTGTATAGCTGGATCATTTTTTCCGCAAAGGCAGCAGCAATCTGGTCGACCACTTGATCTGCTGAAGGCGGAATGAGATAGCCGTTTTTACCTTCTGTAACAAAGGTCTGGTTGCCATAAGGAACGTCAAAACCGATTATCGGAAGACCAGAACCGATCGCCTCCATCAAGGTCAACCCAAAGCCTTCACTGGTCGACGCGGACAGGTAAACCTCATAATTCTTGTAAATTTCCTCTAGATTGGCATGCCCTTTGAGATGGATATAGTCTGCCGCCCCCAATTCATCAATTAGAGAACGCAACTTGCCTTCTTCTCCACCTTTTCCATAGATGTCAAAAGACAGTTCTGGCAATTCTTTTTTGGCGCGAACCACTGCTCGCACCAACCAGTCAATATGCTTTTCTGTCGCCAAACGAGAGGCAGTAATCATAGAAAATGGAGTGCGATTTTCGTTTTGTGGCAAGCTTGCAAGACTCCCAACTGGAATGGTATAGATAGCTGGCTGATGGTTGGTGTATTTAGCAAACTGCTCGGCCAAGATTTCTTTTTGGCGATCAGTCGCAACAATAAAGAAGTCCACCTTGTCTGCATTGGTAAATTGGTACTCGTAGTAGTTATTCCACAGGATATACTGATCATCGACATTATTGGCACTGAAGTGCTCGGCATGGACGACCACACCCAGACGGGCTTTTTGCGCTTCTTCAAAGATAGGCTGACCAATATTGGTTTCCCGATCCAAAATCACCAGATCTTGTTTGGTCAATTGAAGGGTCTGCATGAAGTAGCGGATCAATTCTTGGCGACCAACCAGATAGCGATCTGGGAAACGATAGATTTCGCGGCCATCCGCCATCTGCATGCTGTAGGCAACTGTCCCGTCTTCATTGTAAAAGCGGCGCTCAATCAAGTTGGCTTGGTTGTTCTTAGGAATGAAATACTCGGTACAATAGCGGGTATAGGAGAAATAATCCTTTCTCACCAAAATCCCTCTAGACACGTACTCGCAGCGTTCGACATAAGGACTGTTTTCTTCGCGCAGGTAGCAGGTCAAAAAATTGTCCTGGTCCTCATAAAAGAAGCGCTTGATCTTGCCGTCGACTTCTTCCCGAGTCGGTTTTCCGGCAAAACCTGATAAGACCTGATCAATGGTATAGGTCGTTGGCGCAATTTTTATATCTGTAAAATGGCTATAGAGCCAGATGATTTCATCATTTTTAAAACCGATATTTTCTGTTAAATGCTGGATATTATCGGCTAAGATCATATCCATAAAAACAAACTTGGCTGGTTGATGGATATTGCGTAACAACTGGGCACGGTAGGCCTGGGCATACTCAACACCACTGCTGGCCCAACCGATTCCAAGGTTGATATTGTATACTGTCATAATGTCCTCTTTTATGGGAAATGCAAGACAATTTCCCCTTTTTTATTGATTTCTACTCGACTTAGTAAGAGATTGCGGACCATTTGTTCTTTGGCCGCCTCTTTCATTCGTTCAAAGGATTGGTAGGCTTCTTGGAAAAATTCTACCAAAGGGTTTTTCTGACTGGTGTACTGACCAGAGAGCGCCATGCGCAATTGTTGCAGATAGTCTACCTGCTCGACCCAGTTTTCATCGATAGCTTTTAGGATGGCCATGCGCTGAAATTGGGCGATCACCTCATCGGTGCCTAAGATCTCATACTTAGCTTCTAACTCACTTTTAGCAATCTCCCACAAGAAATTCTCTTTGGTTTTCTTGCTACGGAAGGTTTGGTGGGCCTTTTCCGGATCTACTTGGTAGCTAACATTGTCTAACATATAGCGATAAAAAGCTACCGGTTCCTTGTATTCTTTTTTATGGACTACGCTTGAAAAAACGGAACGAAGCACTTTTTCAACGATATCATCCAAACGTCCTTCTTGTTTGATCAAGTGGTCGCGCTCTTCGTAGACGATGGCACGCTGAATGTTCATGCTTTCCGCAAATTCTAGCGTCATCCGACGACTGGCTTGACCAGAACTTTCACTAGCATTTTGGGCCCGTTCCACCAAGTTTCTATACTTGCGCTTGGTCAGAGCTTTGGCTGAACCAATCCGCTCATCTACATCATAGTCTTGATAGGTATCCTGGATCCAGTCTGGTCCCCAGTTTTTCATCAAATCGTCTTCCAAAGAGACAAAGAACTTGGTCAAACCGGGATCTCCTTGGCGACCTGAACGTCCACGAATTTGAAGGTCAATCCGCTGGTTCATCATCCGCTCAGTCCCTACAACTACTAAACCTCCTAACTCAGCTACTCCAGGTCCCAACTTGATATCGGTTCCCCGACCGGCCATTGAGGTCGCAACTGTCACGGCACCTTTTCGGCCAGACTCCTTAATGATCTGGGCCTCTCGAGGAGCATTGTTGGCATTGAGAAGATTGTGTGGAATTCCTTCACGCAAGAGAAGATTCGAATAAAGAATCGACATCTCAACGGATCCGGCAAAGACCAGAATCGGATTGCCCTTTTCGTGGACCTTCTTCACATAATCCAGGGAAGCCACGATTTTTTCCGGCAAGGTCTGATAGATTTCATCCGGCAAATCCTTGCGGATCTTCTTGCGATTGGTTGGGATCTTGATCACTGACATGGCATAGGTATCAAGAAACTCTGCCTCAGCGACCTTCCCAGTCCCGGTCATGCCTCCCAACTTCCGAAACATCTTAAAGAGGTTTTGGTAGGTAATAGAAGCCATGGCCCGTGTTTCTTGGGTGAGCTTGAGACCCTCTTTAGCTTCAATCGCCTGGTGGAGTCCTCCTTGCAAACGGGTCATTTCCATCAAGCGCCCCGTCGTCTGGTCTAGTAAGACAATCTCCGGTTGCCCTTCGACATTGGGGTGGATGACATAGTCCTTATCCTTAATAAAGTTTTTATTGGCCTGCAGGGCTAGGCTTATATGGCGGACCAAATCACGGTATTGGGGATCATAGAGGTTGGGAATGGCTAGAAAGGCTTCTGCTGCATGAGCTCCTTTTCGAGTCAACCAAACCCGTTTCTTTTCTTCATCAAACTTGAAGTCTTCCCCTTCTTTGAAGGTTTGGATCAGGGTATCAATAATCCCATATAGGTTAGATTGAACCCGAGGAGAACCAGAAATAATCAAGGGAGTCTGAGCACTATCTAGAAGCACCGAATCAATCTCATCGACAATGGCGTAATTGAAGTCTGCCAAAAACTGACCATCTGCCGAAGCCGTCAAGTTCTCTGTTAAATAGTCAAATCCCAGACTAGTATTGGTCGTATAAATAACATCTGACCGGTAAATCTCCCGTTTGACTTCTGGATCTAATTCTTCGTCTTCTGATTGTTTCAAGGGAACTCCAACAGTCAAGCCCAAAAAGCGGTAGACCTGTCCCATCTCTTCTGCATCCCGAGTTGCCAGATAGGTATTGGTCGTAATAACCATGACCCCTTTGCCCTCTAAGGCATTGAGATAAACCGGCATAGTTGCCGTCAAGGTTTTTCCTTCACCGGTATTCATTTCAGCGACATTACCTTGGTGGAGGACAATCCCTCCCATGACTTGCACGTCATAAGGAAACATGCCCAAGACCCGTTTATCAGCTTCCCGCGCAACCGCAAATGCTTCCGGCAAGAGATCATCCAAGGTCTCACCCTTAGCTAGACGTTCCCGAAATTCCACAGTCTTCTCCTGTAGTTGTCGATCCGTCAAGCGGGCCATGTCATCCTTCCAGCTATTGACTTCTTTTAAGATTTTTTTGATGTTTCTTAATTTAACGTAATCCAATGTAATCCTCTTTTTTTGCAGTGATGTTCGTCTATTCGAGAACTTCTGCTCCCTCAGACGATATTGGTTGAATCGTGAAATAGTGGAAGGTAAACTCTTGCAAACCTGCACTGAGCAAGCGTACTTCATAGGCGTATGCTTGATCTGGATAGATAAACGGCAAGCGACCTTCTGCGGTTACTCGACGGCCAACGACCTCTCCAAAGCGATCTTTGAAGACGATTTCTACCATAACGGTATGAGCAGGAGTCGCTTCCATCGTGATAACCAGTTCATAATCTTGCTCTCTTTTGAGCAGGGGCAGACTAGGAATTTGACGAGTTGCGCCAAAATTTGTCTGCGAATGCCAAGTTTTCAGCACTTGACCAGATGGCATGAGGGGGTTCTGAAACTGAACGCTTCCTTGGTCAGTCGCTTGAATGGTCGACCCCCAAAGATAATCTGCTAGAACGGTATCGCCCCAGTAGATTCGTCTGCTTTCATTTTCTTTTATTTTTATCATTGGTTTCTTCCAAAGTCTCTTTCCATGATTTCTTTGTACTGGGTCACAAACCACTCAATGATCGGACCACTCGCATCATTGTGTCGACCGGCACGGCTAGTGCTGATAATACGAACCGGCAATTCATACAAGGCCTCTAAAATATCTGGATAAGCCTGCTGGTCATAGTCATCATCCCTCATATAGGCAAGGGCTAAAATCGTATCCTTGAAATCTGCCTGGTCAAACCGGTCCCAGAAGCGTTGATTGAGCTGACCGATCCCTTCTTGCGACACTTGACCAATGATCAACTGCATCATGTCTAGGGATGTTCCAAACTCATCTGGACGTTTAAATTTCAGATTGGCAGCGACATCCCCCAGGTTGACAATAGGTTTTCCGACCAAGATCGCATGAGGAGAATAAAGGGCACCATAGTAAAGGGCACCAAAGGTCCCCATGGACAAGCCTGAGAAATTCATATCTTTTGGCTCAAAGCCGAGCAAGTCCAAGTGCTGATCAATAAAGGCAGTGATTTGACTTTCCAATTCTTCTGAGCCCATATAGAAGGATCCACCTTCCAGTCTTGGGTCAGAAAAGAGAATAAAGGGACTCCCCATCGCACGCATCATCCCAAACCCTTCAAAACCTTCGGCCGGGCGATACCCAGAAAAGTAAATGTTTAAAGGTGGCTTCATATCGCCAGGATGGAAATAAGCAAAAATTTCTTGGCGTTTGTGGTCCCGTAGCGTCTTAGCTCCTACGGTCATCTCTCCTAAAGGACCATGTGACAAGCGCTTATGGAGGGCTCCGATCGTAAGCGTCCCCTCTCCTTTTGCTTCCAGCGAAAAGGCTAGGTAATAAGGTTCTGCTCCATCCAATTCTAGTGGTTGTGCCATCTCTTCTTCTGAAAAGACTGCATCTTTGACCCACTCTCCCAGTGCACCAAAGCGGTAAAATTGAATCCGCAATTGCAGCTGACAGCTTGGATCTTTTTCATATTCCAACCAAAAATTGATGGGACGACTAGCATCATACACGTAGTTGTAGACCCACTGAGCAATCGGTGTAAACTCTTCACCGTATGATCCATCTAGCTTCAGAAAATGTTGCCCCAGCACCGTTTGCTGGCCAGCAAAATCCGGTCTCACTCGCAGGTCACGAACCGTAAAGGCATCTCCATATTGATTGTCGTATAAAAAGCGCTCTAAGACATAGAGAAATTGATGCTTATTTGAGAAATCCCAGGGTCTTGCTTGCTTGAGTCTTAAAAGGTGGGCCAATTCGTCAGAAGGCGCCTCTAGTTCATGGCTTTGATCATAAAAAACAGTATAAGGCTGAAAATAAGCCAGGTCTTCTCCTAAAGCTAATAAATCTTCTGGCTTTTCTAGAATCAAGGCTTTGAATTTGGAGATTTCCTCTTCTTCCATATATTCTTTGAGCGATGGAAGAGCGGTAGCTTGAAAAAAGTGCCAGCCTAGTCCAGCAGGAAGCTCCACCTGATCCTGCCAACTACTTGAGCCGATTTGGAGAATATGGGGTATTTGTAGTTTTTTATCCATGACGTTCTTTCATCCATCCTTCCCATTTCTCGATCAAGCGTTGACCGGTGTATTCTTGAATTTTTTCGATCGAGTAGACCAAGGCTTCGTTCCAAGGCTTCAATTCCAATAAGAAGTGCGTGATTGCCTTCTCTAATTCCTTGTCTCCCTTTGATAAGACATAGCCATTTTTCAAATGATCGACATATTCTGTCTGGACGCGGTTGACCTGTGGAATTCCAGCAGAGATCCCTGCAATCTGCGTATAGAGGTTGGGTTCCTCGCTTAAATCTACGATCAAGCGTGTTTTTTCCAATTCTTGAATAATGTCATTTTCATTTGAAAAATTCTTAACTACAAAACGGTAGTCCGGTGCGTCTTGTACGGACTCTTCATCGATGATCTGGTTTTCCCCAAGTCCTTCCATTTGGGCTGGTGATTGAACCAGATGAAAGTCCTGCTCGCTAGCGATCAATTCCTCGAGTTGCCCTTCTAATTCCTTAACATGCTCCGGTGATCCATTGTAAAATGCAAAAACAACTTCAAATAAAGGATGTTGCGCCAAGACCTCCAGAACCTTCTTGAGCTGGCTCTTACTTGGAAGCTCAGCTTCATTGACGTAAAAGTAAATCTTTGATTCCTTGCGTTCCTGACTTGATCCCAAACGGAGGCGGGAGTCAAAAGAGGTAATCCGGTGTGTCTTCTGAGCCAAGCTAGGAGAAAAGACCCCAATCGCTTCTTTGGTTTTTTCACTATCTGTAATCAAGAGCTGAGCATCAATCATATCAAAATAGAGGGCAAAGTTTTCGGCAGACAAGGGCTGGCGATCCCCGTAGAAAGACAAGACTTTCTTAACGCTACTTGCTGTATCTTGTAAAAAAGCCAAATTTGCTGGATGAGCTGCCAAAACCAACTGATCTCGTCCTGGAACCAAGGTTGCTAGCTGCTCCTTCATTTTTTCAGCGACAACGTCTCCCATATTGGCATAGCTTTCTTTTTTGAAGGCATGAAAGAAAGCTTCATTAACCATGACGGAGTGGTTCTCTTCGATCAACATCTCTCTCAAAACCCATTGCCCATCAAAACTCAGATACTCTTGGAAATAGGGTTTTCCCTCATTGTAGTAGATTCTACTAGAGATAAAGCCACGATCATCTAAGTACTCGATGTAGCTGATCTCGTCATTCTTATAACGGGTCAAAGAGAGAAGGTTTCCATCCACTCCCATATCAATTTTTGCTAGGTGGTGGCCCTTTCGAAATGCCATCACCAAAAAGGGAGTATAGGAAAAAGTGGTCTCACTCGGCCATTCGATGTCCTGAAGCTGAACTGGGCGCATAGCCAAATCAGACGGAACCTGTTGGATCTTATCAAAAATCGAAAGGACATCTGTCTCTAACAAATCTTGGCGGTGTAAAAAATAGCGCAGTTGTGGACTATATTGAGGCAACAATAAGATCCGATCCATTTCTGCTTCTTGAAAAATACGAACTTGATTAATGGTATCATCAAATTCAATGGATTCTCGCATCCAGTACCAAGGGGTAGCTGTTTGCTGCCAGATGCGGTCCGTTCCATACCAGGCTGGTACAAAATAATACATGGTTACTCCTAGAATATTCTTGTATAACGTTGATTGACACGAAGGGCACGAATTTCTTCTCGGATATTGTAAATCATCCCGACAAACATGAGGAAGGTTCCTGGAATCATGGTCAAGCGCAAAAGATCTTTATCCCATAACAAGAGGGAAAAAGGAAGCGCCGTAAAGAGGATCAGATACAAGGTCCCAAAAACCGTCAAGCGTAGCACAATTTTATTGATATAGCGACGTGTATCTGCTCCAGGATAGACATGATCGATATACTCGGACGCCTTCATCATCTTATCTGCAATTTCTTCTCCGTTCACATTGACAAAGGCGAAAGCAAAAGAGAGTAGGGCGATCATCAGAATGTAAAGAAGAATCCAAATCGGATCTCCCATCACCAAGTGTTTGGCTAAATGAGCGGCCCACTTGGCATTGGAATCCATAGACAAGATCAACAGCATGGCGTATTGAGGAATGGACACCAAGGTCATGGCATACATGAAGGGCATCCCTCCTGCTGGGTTGAGCTTGATATCCAAAAAAGTATAACTTTTCAAATTGTTGTGGATTCCTAATTTATTGACAGGAATCTGGTACTTGGAATATTCCACCAAGACTGCCACATAGACAAAAATCAAGATGAAAATCACGCCCAGAACATAAGCGATCTCTGGTATATTATTGACACTTGAAAGGGTCTGCATCACGTCTTCTGGAAGATACATCACCATCCCAGCCATCATGATCACCACAGAACTTCCAAGCCCCAAAGCGGCATTTAGATCTGAGAGCCAAACTAGAAAGAAGGCTCCAGCTACCATAATCATAGTATTGACTGCAATGACAAGTCCGGAGTTCAACCCTGTCTTCAAGGGGAGATACATGGCCACTGCCAAGGACTGGACAATGGCGAGTGTCAAGGTCACGTACATCTTTCGCCGCTCCACAATTTCCGAACTAGTTTTTTCGAGGTTAAAGCGTTTTGAAACGGTAAACATCCGCCACAAAATCATGGAAGACATCCAAGGGGATAGACCGATCGAAAAGATCGACATTCCGCGGAGGTTTCCCCCCATCACAGCACTTGAGAGCTGTAAACCGGTTGTCGTTCCCTCATTGAGTCTCAAGGCCTTTGATAAGTCAACAAAAGGCAGGGAAATTTTACTTCCCAAAACATAAATAAAGACGAAAAATATCGTCCAACAAAATCTCTTTCCTACTTCAGATCGTTTTAACATTTCTTTTAAACTTTCTCTTACTCATTTTGACTCTTCCACCTGGGAAACAGCCTTTACATATGCGCCTTTAGAGCATTTTATCTCAACTTATTTTACCATAATTTGCGACTTTTCCATACTCATTTGTCACTAATATTTGATAATATTTCAATTTCCCCATTTGGTACCGTATTCAACAAAAAATCCTTCAGATGTTTATCTGAAGGATTGTTCATTGAATGTTATTCATCCAAGGCCATGATGGTATCGACGAATAATTTTTTTGTGAAATAGCCATTGCGGATCAAATAAGAAGTATAGTGAGCTTTTTGGACCATTTGGGCATACGCTTCCTCTGTGCAGTCTTGAACCAAACAATTGGCTTCTTCAAGACTGGATGCTACAAAGCCAAGCCCTTTTTCTCGAATATAGTCTGCATTTGACAAATAGTCTGGCACCACTACTGGAAGACCTGCGGATAAGTAAGTCGATAATTTGTAGGAAATATTTTCTTTGTAGTAATCTCGCTCATCCTCGGGGTTCTCTGAATTTCCCCAAACCAGCCCAAAACCACCCTTAGAAAGCTCCAAAAGCAACTCTTGCTTGGTTCGCCAGCCTTCAATATGGACTTTTGAATAATCAACTCCTTCAACTGGTTCGGTATAGACATGAAGGGGTGTATCATATTTCCAGTCGATGATATGAGGGAAACGCGACGGATTTCCTGAGAAGATCAGTTTTTTCTCAAATTGCGGGGTATAGAGATCCAAACTGTGGGTCAAATCCCACAACTTTTGTACCACATATTTTTTAACTGTAAGCCCTTCTGATACTAGACGATGGTACATTTGCTCTGATGGAACAACGACCAGATCACTCTGATTGTACATGTCGATATAGTTGGGCATCAGGTAATAATTACTCTCAAACATAAGCGGTGGGACATCGTGGATAAACATGACCAACTTGGTTTGAAGGAGTTTTAACTTATCAACCAAACGGCGGTCCCACTCAATCCCATTCCAAGAAGGCGATTGAACAAAGACGATATCCCCAAAAGCAACGCCTGCTAAAATCCCATCCATTCGCGAGTTCAATTCACTAGCTGGTTCATTGCTATGATCATAAAAGTAGATCCCTAATTCATTGACCCCAAGCTCGCGAACGACATTCATGATATCGTTTTGGGCCATCAGGGCCACGCTCTGAGAAGACTGCCCGAATAAATTTGTAAAATGGATTTTCATCTCTTTCCTCTGACTCTTCTTTTTTTATCCCATATTTCCTGAAGATATGAAGGCAAACTGAGCTTTCACAAAGCAACCTTTTTCATACCCTTCAACGAAAACTTCCTCATTCATTATAACACATTTCACAACTTCTTAGACATTCTAGATCAATAAAAGACCGGTTCATTCCGGTCTTTTAAGGTTCTATTTGCCATCTTTTTTCCGAATTCCTAAAAGGGCTAATCCAGACAGAAGAATGGAAGCTACTATAGCAAAGATATTATTCGAAGGATGGGCTCCTGTCTCTGGAAGAGCAGGTCCTGAAGAATGCGTCGCATTTAGCGAGCTTGCATCTGATGGAGATTCTGAGTGAGAGGTGCTGAACGAAGACACGACAGACTCAGAAGGACTGGTCATAGCAGAGAAACTTGACGCATAAGACACACTGATCCATTCAGAAGCTTCATGCGATAGGGATTGACTCTCTGTCGATGATGCGCTCATAGATTCTGAGACACTTGTCAAAGGGAATTCAGACACTGACATCGACGTTGAAGTAGATTCACTTGCAGAAAGGAGCGAAGTTGATTGGCTATAGGAGTCAGACTTCGATAGCGAGGCTGACGCTAGAGATTCTGAATGAGATGCCCATTGTGAAGCAGATAGACTCTCTGAAACTGATCGAGAGAACGATCCAGACTCTGAAACCTGCGATGCAGCTACGACATTAGAAGTTGAAGCTGATTTGCTTGTCGAGGCAGAAGCTTGAACTAACGAATCTGAGTGGCTATTAGAGATCGTAGCTTGTACTAAGGATTCGGATTGACTTGCCAAAATCGATGCTTGAACCAAGGATTCGGATTGATTCGCCAAAATCGATTCTTGAACTTGTGACTCTGACTGGCTCGCTGAGATCGACTCTTGAATTTGTGACTCCGACTGGCTCGCTGAAATCGAAGCTTGTACCAGTGAGTCTGATTGACTTGCCAAAATCGAAGCTTGCACCAAGGATTCGGATTGACTCATTGAAACAGATTCAGACAGCTTTTCGCTCATCGAAATAGATTGCGACAAGGAAATCAGTTGAGAAACCACTTCTTCCGATCCAACCGCCGATGTTGACTGCGATTGAGACATAGAAATGGATCTAGACGCTAAATCAGATAAGGATACCGACTGACTCAACAAAACAGATTTCGAGGCTTTTTCAGACTCACTCTTAGATGCTGATTCAGAAGCTACTTTTGATTGCGATTCGGATTGACTGGCAGATACTGAGGTCTGAACCAAAGACTCTGATTGACTTGCAGAAATTGAGGCTTGTACCAGTGAGTCTGATTGACTGGCAGAAACAGATTCTTTAATCAACAATTCAGACTGGCTTGCGGAGACTGATGCTTGAACTTGTGACTCAGATTGGCTCGCTGAAGTCGATGCTTGAACCAAGGATTCGGATTGACTCCTTGAAACGGATTCAGACAGCTTTTCGCTCATCGAAATAGATTGCGACAAGGAAATCAGTTGAGAAACCACTTCCTCCGATCCAACCGCCGATGTTGACTGCGATTGAGACACAGAAATTGATTTGGATACCAAATTAGATAAGGATACCGACTGACTAAACAAAACAGATTTCGAGGCTTTTTCAGACTCACTCTTAGATGCCGATTCAGAAGCTACTTTTGATTGCGATTCTGATTGACTGGCGGAAATCGATTCTTGAATCAATGACTCTGATTGACTGGCCGAAACTGAGGCTTGAACCAACGATTCTGATTGACTCAATGATGTTGATTGCAAATCAGTCGATACTTGCGATTCCGACTGACTCATTGAATCAGAACGAGAAAAGGACATAGATTCTGTAATTTGAGACTTAGATTCGACATCAGAAGTAGATTGCGATTGACTTTCGGAAACTGATGCTTGAATCAAGGACTCAGATTGACTGGCGGAAACTGACTCTTGAACTAGCGAATCGGATTGACTCGCGGAAACTGATGCTTGAATCAGCGAGTCTGACCGACTGACAGATACTGATTCCTGAACCAATGACTCGGACTGACTTGCGGAAACGGATGCTTGAACCAAGGAATCAGATTGACTAGCTAATACGGATTCTTTGAGCAACGAATCGGATTGGCTAGACGATACAGATGCCTGAACCAACGAGTCGGATTGACTCGCGGAAACTGATTCTTGAATCAGCGAGTCTGACTGACTGACAGATACTGATTCCTGAACCAATGACTCGGACTGACTTGCGGAAACTGATGCTTGAACTAACGAATCTGATTGGCTTGCTGAGATCGATTCTTGAGCCAATGAATTCGATTCACTTGCCGAAACTGACTCTTGAACCAGCGAATCAGATTGGCTGGCAGATACGGATTCTTGTACTAACGAGTCTGATTGGCTAGCCGATACGGATTCCTGAAGCAACGACTCTGACTGACTCAACGAAACGGATTCTGACAGCTTTTTGCTCATCGAAATAGATTGTGACAAGGAAATCAGTTGAGAAATCACTTCCTCCGATCCAACCGCCGATGTTGACTGCGATTGAGACACAGAAATTGATCTAGATGCTAAATTAGATAAGGATACCGACTGACTCAACGAAACAGATTTCGAGGCTTTTTCAGACTCACTCTTAGATGCTGCTTTTGATTGTGAGTCGGATTGACTAGCTGATACAGATTCTTTAATCAATGACTCTGATTGACTCGCTGAAATCGACTCTTGAACAAGCGACTCAGATTGGCTTGAAGAAACTGATTCTTGAACCAAGGAATCAGACTGGCTGGCCGAAACGGATTCCTGAAGCAACGACTCAGACTGACTTGCAGATACAGATTCCTTAATCAATGACTCTGACTGGCTGGCTGAAACGGAGGCTTGTACCAATGACTCTGACTGGCTGGCAGAAACGGATTCCTTAATCAATGACTCTGACTGGCTGGCAGAAACGGAGGCTTGTACCAATGAATCTGATTGACTTGCCAATACAGATTCCTGAACCAACGAGTCTGATTGGCTGGCTGAAACGGACTCTTGAATCAACGACTCCGACTGACTTGCGGAGATCGATTCCTGGATCAACGAGTTGGATTCGCTTGTCGATACAGATTGTGACAAGGAAATCGAGGTTGAAACCTGTGAATCTGATTGACTGGCGGAGCTAGATGCTTGTGACAAGGAAACGGACTCACTGACCGAAACAGATTGAGAAGATGAAATGGATTCTGAAACTAGTGACTCTGAAGTTGAAATCGAGAAGTTTTGAGATTGTGAAGCAGATTCTGACGGTGTCATCTTCCGATAGTAATAATTCACACTCGTTAAGGGGTATGAATCTACTATTTTTTTGATCGTTTGTTTGAAGTTGGAAAAACCATCTGCTCCTTGAGGTGTTGCATCTTCTCCAACGACCATGGTCGTATTTTTATCGAGGTAGGCCGATTTTGGAAGTTCCGTGAATGGTTTTGGAACAGTATATTCTATTCCTGTTTTCTCATCAGTGTATGTAACTGTCTCCTTACTAGAGAACCAACCTGTAATATCCAACTCAAAATGTTGGTAATCTATTCGTTTTGGTGTAACATTCAGGAAATAATCCTTGTTTTTACTTTCAACTTTACGAGTTCCACCTAAATCTGAAAGGTTATCCGTACTATCTTGTTTAAATTCTTTTTCATAAACAAGTGTATATACATCGGTTACCTTAGCATTTCCTACATCACCACTACTAACATCATGGATTTTAGAAGGATCTAAAACATAGTAGCGAAGAGAATAATCACCATTTTGATTAAGGGTGACAACTTCACTTTTAATGAAATGCTCACGCGCATCCCCTAATAGTTCAATTCTTGATTTCCCATTCTTACTATTATCGAACACCCCACTTTTACGATTCGGGAACACGGTGTGCGCTGGGACCTGTACATAACCAGGAAATTCGCGTGGATTGGAAGCTGTATAATGCTGGCCTTCCAATCCGTAGATTCTATACTCTAGTAAGGATCTTTCTTTCCCCGTTGGTTCATATTGCCCATTAAACCATCTACCATTCGGGTCCACTTCTCTATAGAAGGTCGATTGTTGTCCCATCATAGATGGAATTTTGATACTAGGATACGTCCTAATCAATTGCCCTTGATTCTCAGGCGTCATGACATCATAAATACTCCGGAATAAGAAAGCCTGTTCCGGAATAAAATTCGTCAGCATTCCAAAGGTCCCATTACCTGTAGAAGGTTCCGAATTAAAAACCTTGTTCCCAAGGGGAGCCTGACCAATTAGTACTTCTTTTGGTAATTGAATATCTTGGCCATATCCTTCTGGAGATACAGTTTGTGAAAAAATTTCAGCCCCATCTGATTTTCGGACAATGCGGAAATAAACATCCATTGCCTTATGCTTTTCCGGATCTATCTCACTGATATCAATCGACATAGTCGCATAGTAACCAAGTGACTCTCCTTGTTTATTCACAAAGTCCCAAATACCAAATGTATAACGATTGGTGTAGGGTTCACCTAAAAAATTTTTCAACTCTTCAGGCGAAAATCTTAAGAGATCTTTATCTAGATGAGGATCCTTAGCATATCCTGGTGTGTCAAGTGTAGGATCTTCTACACTCGCACCATTGGGATCTTCTGGGTTCGGGGTCATATCCAATACATCATCAGCCAAGTATGTTTCCTCAGCTAGAGGAGCCAACTGAGCAGAGATCGCAGGTTTCCCATCTATATTCGTATTTCCCACAAAACCTGCAGCTGTCAAGGTCGTCATCATCTCATCGACAGCTTTCTCCAAACGATCGCGCTGGTCAGCATAAGCTTGCGCACTGGCATTGGTGTGGATCAAGTTATTGCTTGCAGCCACTTCAGCCTGCACTTTGTTAATGACAGCTTCGACCACTGCTCGGCGATCATTGTCCGTCATTTTAGATGCGTAATTCCCTGCAATTTCTTGAAGCAATTCAGCTTCAGAGGTATTTTGTTCCAAAACAACGGCTTCTTCTAAACTAGTCGGCTCTTCAACAACTACCTCTGACTCTAGAGCTTGAGCAGACTCACTAAGTGCCGTTGATAATGCAGTTGATCCAACTTCGCTCAAGGACAAAGAAGTAGATTCACTGATCGAAGCAGACGCACTCTCAGATGTAGAAAGGCTGGTTGATCCTGAAACAGAGCTGGATTCTGAAGGCTGGCTTGAAGTTTTCGCTAAAACCACACTATCCACTTCTGCCAAAGTTTCCTGTTTTGTCTCAGAAACCGTTGGTGCAAGTGATGTTGCATCCTCCGCCTTAGCAGTCGTAGCAATCACAGCACCACCAAAAACAGTCCCTACCGTAATCAAACCCTTTAAGAAGGCTTGGCCATTCTTTTTACTTTCTATTTGATCTTGCTGCACGTTGGCAATGATGGTCTCCTCCACTTGCCCACGCACCACGCGAAAGAGGCCTAGAGCAGCTGTTGATGCTCGAAGCCAATTTTTTCCTGATTTAATTAATTTGAAGCGTACGACACGATCTGTTTCACGAAAGTTTCCTTTTGAACGCTTAAATTGCATGATATTCCCCTTACATTGTAGTCATTATTCATTATACAGCAATACTACGTAGATTCAAGTAATTTGCTACAAAAAACTTATATATTATCGTTTAATTTTCAAATTTTTTTGTAACACATTAAAAATACTTCATTCTACTAGAAAAAAGTGAATCTCCCATGAGATTCACTCGAAAAAAATGATATTTCCTACTAGATCAGTTCCCCTTCTTTTTACGTCGGGTAAGTCCAGCAATTCCAGCTAACCCTGTAACTACTCCGAGAAGAGCTGATGTTACAGATCCTGTTTCGCCAGTATTTGGAAGGACCACAGATTGGCTGTGTTTTTGTGATCCACTTGCTGATGCTGATGCAGACAATGACTCTGAATGAGAAATTGATTGGCTCATTGAGTTAGAGTATGAACCGCTACCATATGTTGATCCTGATTGTGATTGACTCACTGAAACTGAAGTACTTACTGATGTTGAAGTTGATTCAGGTGCAGAGGTACTCAATGATGCTGACTCAGATGCAGATACTGATGTCGAAACTGATTCTGATGTAGATACCGACTCAGATGTAGAAACCGATTCGGACATCGATACCGATCCAGAGGCTGAAACTGACTCAGATGTAGAGATTAATTCGGACGTTGAAACTGATTCTGAGGCTGATACTGATTCTGACGTTGATAATGACTCAGATGTCGATGCTGACTCGGACATTGACACTGATTCGGATGTTGAAACCGACTCAGAGGCTGAAATTGACTCGGAGGTTGAGACTGATTCAGAAGTTGAAACTGATTCTGATGTGGACACCGATTCAGAGATTGACACTGATTCGGATACAGAAACTGATTCAGACGTTGATAATGATTCTGAGGCCGATACTGATTCAGACGTTGATACTGATTCAGAGGTTGAGACCGACTCAGAGGTTGAGACCGACTCAGATGTTGATGCTGACAATGATTCCGAGGTCGAGATTGATTCAGACGCGGACAATGACTCAGAGGCTGAAACTGACTCTGAAATAGAGACTGATTCAGACGCTGAAACTGACTCAGATGTAGAGATTGATTCAGAGGTTGAGACTGATTCGGACAATGAGACTGATTCTGATGTAGAGGCCGACTCAGAGGCTGATGCTGACTCAGATACAGAAACTGATTCAGACGCTGAAACTGACTCAGAGGTCGATACCGACTCAGACGTTGAGGCCGATTCTGATGTCGATACCGACTCGGATGTCGAGACTGATTCGGACACTGAGGCTGATTCTGAAACAGA
>NZ_JAHZPC010000004.1 GCF_019929185.1 Streptococcus parasanguinis | reverse complement strand
AGCCCTACTCAACTGTGCGGAGGTGGGACGACGAAATCGAATTCTAACGAATTACCGATTTCTGTCCCACTCTCTTTATTACTTGATATCGTCTGTTGCTACATCCGTTCCGAACCACTTCTTAGAGATCTTTTGGAACTGGCCCTTTTGATAAAGTTTTACGAATGCTTCATCAATTTTTTTCTTCAAAGTTTTATCCGCCTTGCGCACCCCTACCGCAAAGGATTCTGTCTCAAAACCGACAGGAAAGACATTGTAGTCTTTTAAAATTCCTTCCGTTTGCAGATAATAGTTGGCATAGACACGGTCGATTAAGAGGCCATCGATCCGATCATTCTGAAGATCGATCAGCGCCTCGTTGAAACTCTGGTATTGGGTAGCCTTTTGATTTTTAACCTTATTTTTTAAGATTTTAGGATTGGCTTCAAAATCCATATAGCCAGACGATCCGGTCTGGGCACCTAATCGTTTCTCTTTCATCCCATCGACTGATTGGATCCCAGAGGCTTTCTTAGTGACCAAGACTTGTTCATTTTTCATATAGGGCTTGGTAAAAGCAACACTTTCCCGACGTTCATCTGTTGCCGAATAGCCATTCCAGATGGCATCAATGGTCCCATTTTTCAGTTCCGTTTCTTTCATATCCCAATCAATGGGTTGCCAGTTGACATGAATCCCATAAGATTCAAAGACTTGATTGGCCAAATCAATGTCAAAACCAGCGTAGCTCCCATCTTTTTGCTCAAAGCCCATGGGAACGAAAGTATTATCAAAACCAATCGTGATGGACTGCTCTTTTTGGTATTTTTGCCAGTTGTCCACTTTAGGATCACTGACTGTCTGTCCACAGGCAGTCAGAAGAGCGAGACTAAGGACACCTATCAGCCATGGTATTACTCGTTTCATAGTCTCCTCCTATTTAGGCTCAACCTTGAGAAGAACATCCGCAATTGCTTCTGCAAACGGAATATCATGGGTAACAACGATCTGAGTCACCCCCAGTTCACGGTTTTGCAAGATTAACTTCTCAACTTCTAATCGCAATTCTGGATCCAAGGCCGAAGTCGGCTCATCATAGCCAATAATTTCTGGATCGATCATCATAGCACGAGCCAATGCCACCCGTTGCTTCTGACCACCAGATAGAGAGAAGGGATAAGCATCCGCATGTTGTTCGAGTCCTAGACGCTCCAGTAAGCTCATGGCTTTTTTACTCGCTTCTTCCTTAGTCACATTCATGGTCTTAACAGGAGACAAGATAAGGTTTTCCAAGACCGATAAATGTGGAAACAATTGAAAATCTTGAAAGACAAAACCGAGAAGATTTCGTTTTTCTAAGGCATCCAGAGGCAAGTTTTCACCATTGTAAATGATCTGACCAGAATCAATGGTTTCAAGACCAGCTAGCATGCGAAGCAAGGTGGTTTTTCCTCCCCCAGAAGGACCAACAATGGCGACGATTTGTTTTTCAGGAACGAGAAGATTGAAATCTGATAAGATCTGCTTATCCCCAAACCGTTTCGAAATTTGTTTTAATTCTAACATATGCTTCTCCTCCTATTTATAATATGAAAAGTTCTTTTCAACTCGCTTAGCAATGATGGTCACGATCCCAATGAGGATTAAATAAATAGCTCCCGCCAAAAACATAGGCGCTAGACTGGCATCACGATTGGCTGCCGTCCGACTAGCCAGGATCAAATCACTAATTCCCAGAGCATAGACCAAGGAGGTGTCTTTAATCAAGGACATGACTTCATTGAAGACACTTGGAAGAACGATCTTCACCACCTGAGGCAAAATGATATAGCGAATTGTTTGCCATGAACTCAATTTCAAGACCTTGGCCGCCTCATACTGACCTGTCGGAATGGCGACAATTCCTCCACGGAAGATTTCCGCAAAATAGGCTGCATAATTGAGAGTGAAGGCTGTGATAGCTGCAGGCAAGCGATCAATCCGAATCCCAATACTTGGAAGGACGTAATAAATAAAGATCAACTGAAGCAAAAGAGGAGTTCCTCGCATGATCCAGATATAAATCGTTAGGAGTCCATGCAGGATCTTTGAGCGCAACTGAAGCAAAAAAGCAACAACGATTCCTAGCGGAATCGATAAAATCAATACGAAAGCAAACACTTGCAAGGTGAGGCTTGCTCCCTTTAACAAACTTGGTAAAATTTCCAAAGCATACTGCATAGCATTCTCCTCCTAAAAAATTATTTAATGAACATCTTACCACAAAAATGGAAAAAAACTAGTTCATTTTGATATTTATAAAAAAAATAGCCTTTCGGCTATTCTTCTACTTTTATAAATCCAAATTTATTGAGAGGATAGAGACGCAGATTCACGACTCCTTCGATCTGATTTTTATGGATATAACCAAACTCACGGCTATCTTCTGTATCCCCACGGTTATCATTTAAGACTAGATAAGTATCCGATGGTACACGACCAGCCTTGGTCCCTTTTAACTCTGATAAAAAGAAATCATCCGTATAATACCCATTACTCGTTGGAGCAGCTAGGTGTTTATTCAGCATTTTATTCAGGTAAGGTTCTGGTGTTGCCTGTCCATTCAAATAGAGGACGTCATCTACGTAGCTGACTTCGTCGTTTTCTTTGGCAATGACACGTCCAAGGTATTCTTTTCCACCGACCTTATATAAGACCAAATCACTGCGATCTACCTGAGCGTTTCTAGTTGCTACCACAAGATCTCCAGTTTTCACAGAAGCATTGGCCATTTTATCATTGATACTAAATGGATGAAATACAAAGATTCGAAGCAAAATCAGTGCCAAAACCAGTACACCGACAATTATGACATTTCTAATTAAATCTCTCCTTGGCATGTATGTCTCCCTTCCTTTTTATTTATTATACCATGTTTTTGATCTTTAAAAAAGAGAAAGTAAGCATTAGTGAGAATTCTTATCAACACACACCAGAAGAAAAAGAAAAACCTCGCGGTCAATCCTTTCGGACCAACCAGCAAGGCTTTTAGATATAATTGTCTATTAACGTACTGTACGGATACGCATTGTGTTTGTACGAACAGCTTCTCCAACTGGTACACCAGCAACGATAACGATATCATCACCAGATTTAACAAGACCAGCTTCAACTGCTTTACGTTCAGCAATTTCGAACATATCATCAGTTGATGAAGGAGCATCTGTCAACATTGGGATAACACCCCAGTTCAACATCAATCCACGTTCTGTCAATTCGTCAAATGTCAATGCCAAGATATCAGCATCTGGACGGTATTTAGAGATCAAACGTGCAGTGTGACCTGTCTTAGTCAAGGTTACAACCAATTTGATATCCATTGAGTTTGTAGCATCTTTAACAGCTGAAGCCATAACTTCTGTCTTAGAGTTACGTTCGAATGAAGCTGGGTTCAAACGACCATATTCTTTCAAAAGTGTTTGAGCGTTCATGTCGATTTTCGCCATTGTAGCTACAGATTCAAGTGGGTATTTACCGTTTGCAGACTCACCTGAAAGCATTGTAGCATCAGTACCATCGATAACAGCGTTGAAGACGTCAGATACTTCAGAACGTGTAGCACGTGGTTTTTCAGTCATTGTTTCAAGCATGTTTGTTGCAGTGATAACAACTTTACCAGCAGCATTTACTTTAGAAGTAATCATTTTTTGGTAAACTGGAACCATTTCGAATGGTACTTCGATACCCATGTCACCACGAGCGATCATGATACCATCAGTAACTTCGATGATTTCATCCAAGTTTTCGATACCTTGTTGGTTTTCGATTTTCGCAAACAATTGAACGTGGCTGTTACCAGTTTCTTCACAGATAGCACGAACTTCTTGAACGTCTTTTGCAGTACGTACGAATGAGATCGCGATGAAGTTGATACCTTGTTCCAAACCGAAACGGATATCGTCGTTATCACGTTCAGCAAGTGCTGGGAAAGGAATCTTAGTGTTAGGGATGTTTACACCTTTTTGTTTAGCGATGATACCATCGTTTTCAACTTCAACAACAAATTCACGTTTTGCAGCGTCTTTTTCTACAACGCGAAGACCCAATTTACCATCATCAACCAATACTTGGTGTCCAACTTCAACGTCATCAAAGATGTCAAGCGCACCAGCAACGTTCAAAGCAATCACTTCACGAGTTGATTTAATACCTTGTTTTGTAGCAACGCGGATACGTTCACCAGTCTTGTATGAATATTCTTTAGCTTCGCCTTCGAACAATTCAGTACGGATTTCAGGACCTTTTGTATCAAGAAGGTAACCAACTTTTTTACCAGCGATTTCTTCTGCACGTTTAACAGTCGCCATACGTTCACCTTGTTCTTGGTGGTCACCGTGTGAGAAGTTGAAACGGAAAGTGTTCGCACCAGCTTCGATCAATTTAGCAATGTTTTGTGCTGAAGCTTCAACGTCAAGTTTTTCAGCCCAGTATCCATCTTCACCGAATTTTTTACCGCCACGGATTTCTACCGCAGGACCTAAAGTTGCAACGATTTTTACACGTTTGTTCATGATATATATGACTCCTTTTTAAATATATCTGTCTTTTTAAGACAAGGTTAACGAATTTATGAAATAAAATTAGATTGAAGACAAGCTACGGTTCAACTCGGCAAGACCAAGATCAGCTTTATGTGGATTGTTTACCACAATCTTACCATCTTCTGTCAAGCTAAAGAGGGCTCCTTCTTCTGCTTTACCAAGGATTGGGTTTTCCACCATTTTTTCATTACGGATACCAACGGCTACACCACCGATTCCTTGTTTCAACAATTTAACTGCATGTGCTCCCATACGTGAAGCAAGAACACGGTCACGCGCAGTAGGTGAACCACCACGTTGGATGTGGCCAAGCTCAGTCACACGAAGGTCACTTTCATCACCAGCTTCTTTCAACGCTTTACCAAATTCATCTGCAGACATCACGCCTTCAGCCAAGATGATGATGTTGTGGGTACGACCTTTTGCGTAACCTTCTTTGATGCTCTCAACAACATCTTCGATCTTGAATCCTTCTTCAGGGATGATGATTTCATCTGCACCAGATGCAATCCCTGCCCAAAGAGCGATATCTCCAGCGTTACGTCCCATAACTTCAATTACGAAAGTACGGTGGTGACTAGATGAAGTATCACGGATCTTATCGATCGCGTCCATTGCAGTTGTGACTGCCGTATCAAAACCAATTGTAAAGTCAGTTCCGACGATATCGTTGTCGATCGTACCAGGAAGACCAACAGCTGGGAATCCAAGCTCAGTCAAGCGCATCGCACCATGGTAAGAACCATCTCCACCAATAACGACAACACCTTCGATCCCGTGTTTCTTCAATTGCTCGATCCCTTTTAATTGACCTTCGCGTTGAGCGAATTCAGGGTAACGAGCTGAATGAAGGAAGGTACCACCACGGGAGATAATATCTCCAACAGATGAGGCGTCAAGAGGCTGAATTTTACCAGCAACCATTCCCGCATATCCATCATAGATACCGAAAACTTCCATTCCTTCTGAAATTGCTTGACGAACAACTGCACGGATGGCAGCGTTCATACCAGGGGCATCTCCACCACTAGTTAAAACAGCAATACGTTTCATTTCGTTGTTTGCTCCTTTTTTTCTTTTACATTCTACGTAATTATAACACAAAGAAGACTAAAATTCTCGTATTTTTCGCAGTTTTTACCGATAAATCGTTTTCATAACGAGATTCTTTAATTCATCTTCCAATTCTTTGTTTTTCTGGACTGTATAGCCCTTCAATTGTAGAGTTTTTTTCTCGTCTTCATAGCGTAATATCACAGGATATGGGCCCGGATATTTTTTCAAGATAGAAAGAATTGTTTTATCCTGACGATGATCGAGCAACTGGATCCAGAACTTTTCATTGGTCGCTAGTTGTGCCTCTGCTAGAATCATCTGCAAGCGCCCATCACGCTCTTGTATCTTCCCTGTCAAGTAATAAAAGCCACCTTCTTTTATCAAGGAGGAAAATCGATTGTAGGTTTCAGGGAAAAGGGTCACATCCAATTTTTTCTTGGTATCACTGACTTGTAAGAAAGCCATGAGATCACCTGACTTGGTTCGAATGGTTCGAATGCTTTGTACCTCAATGAGAATGCGTACCTGCTCTCCTTGTATGATTTGAGAAATTGGTTGGATCTCGTAGGGACTCGTTTGCCCAATCGCAACCAATGGGTGAGTACTGAGCCCGACACCAATAATGGCCTCTTCCTTCTCATATTTTTCAGCTTGGCTAAAGTCTTCTGCTTCTGTCCAGGAATAGTTAGAATCTGCAAATAAACTACCTAGCTCATCGGCAAAGACAAACAAATTCGGCAAATTGTGAAGCACCTTGCGCCTATTTTTTTCAAAAATATCAAACAATCCAAGCTCCACTAAAGGTGTTAACAGAGGTAATTTATGATACTGATTGGGGAGGCGTAAAATAAAATCTTCGACACTTTCAAAGGGACGATTATCAATGATCCAATACGCGAAATCTCTTGGGAGTCCCTTGATATTTTTCATTCCCAAGTAGATTTTTCGATCCTGGAACTTATCTCTGTAAGGGATGGTGTTGATGGATAATGGCGCGACTTTAAAATCAAACTGGAGAGCATCTGTCAGATAATCGCTGCTCGAATAATTGAGCATAACATCAAAGAAAACATCTGGATAATGGACCTTGAAATAGGCCATCTGAAAGGCCAAGGCAGAATAGGCGTAGGCATGGGAACGGTTAAACCCATAGCCTGCGAATTTTTCCATGATTGCAAAGACCTCTTTAGCTTTTTCTTCCGTATGCCCAAGTTTAAGAGCACCTGCGACAAAATCGTCTTCCATCTGATGCATTTCAGCTGCATTTTTTTTGCCCATAGCCCGACGTAAAATATCGGCTTTCCCTAGACTAAAGCCTGCAAAACGCTGGGCAACCTGCATGACCTGCTCTTGGTAGAGCATGATCCCATAAGTGGGCCTTAAGATTTCTTCAATAGCTGGATCTAAAATCTCAACTTTTTCTTGGCCGTGCTTTCTTTTGACGAAATTATCAATGTAATCACTAGCCCCTGGACGATTGAGAGAGGTGGTCGCTACCACTTCTTCGAAATGATTGGGTCTCACACGTCTCAAGAGGCGAATGGCTCCAGCCTGTTCAAATTGGAAAATCCCCTTGGTATCCCCAGCAGCAAACAAGGCCAAGGTTTCTGGATCTTCTAAATCAATGGCTTCAATCACGATCTCTTCTTGGTACTTTTCATAGACGGCTTCCTTCATTTTCTGAACAAAGGTTAAATTTCGCAGACCCAAAAAGTCCATCTTCAACAGACCATTGGCTTCAACCGCATGGGCATCATACTGGGTGACAAACATGTCTTCTCCATACTTGAGAGGAATGTGATCCGTCAAATCCTGGTCACTCATCACAACCCCAGCCGCATGGATAGAGGTCTGCCTTGGTTGGCCTTCTATTCTTTTGGCAATTTCAAAGCCACGCTCAAATTCTGCTCGGCTATGAATCACTTGTCGAAAAGCTAGATTCTGTTCATAAGCTGTCGTCAGTGTATCCCTAAAGCCAATCCGCTTGGTAATGGAGGTCAATTCGTACTCTGGTACCCCAAAACGTTTAAAGACATCTCGAATGGCTTGTTTGGCCCCAAAGGTTGAAAAGGTCACGATCTGAGCTGCATGGTAACTCCCGTAACGGTCTCGCACATAGCGGATAAATTCTGGACGATAGATATCAGGAATATCAATATCAATATCCGGCATGGTGTAGCGCTCCACATTTAAAAAGCGCTCAAAGAGGAGGTTCTTCTCCACAGGGTCAATCCCTGTAATTCCTAATGCATAGGCTACCAGTGAGCCTACAGCAGACCCACGTCCCATTCCCATATAATAGCCTTGACTCCGTCCGAAACGAAGAAGGTCCCAGACAATCAAGAAATAGTCATCAAAGCCCATTTGGTGAATAATGTCTAATTCATGCTCCAGACGTTCTTGATAGACCGGACTAGTCAAGTTCTTTCGAAGGAGACCCGCTTGAGCTAATTCTCTGAGTTCCTCAACAGCTGGTTTCTGAGGATTGAAGCGAGGCAATTTCAACTGGGTATCAATGTCATATTGAATCCCTTGAACAAGGTTTTCCAGATTTGTGATGGCTTGAGGAAATCGCTCTGCAAAATCATTCTTTAAATCCTGAGGAGTTTTTAGGACTGTTGTCTGATCAATTGGCCCTGTTTCCGTCAAGCTTTGATTGTCCTTGATGGCTGCCAGCATCTGCATGGCTTCCACATCTCCCGCCTCAAAAAATCGAACGGTATGAAGAGGGAGCACAGGGTGGCTAAACTCTTGAACCGGCGTATCCGCAAAAACTCCGATGAAGTAATCTAGACCAAACGGCAAGTCTCCACTAGCAAAAGGCGCTGGGACAATAACTGCTACTCCTTCTGTTAGGTGCTTCACATCCTCCCAATTGCTCTTCCCCATCATTTTGACGGTCGACATCTTCATCAGATTCTGGTAGCCCTTCGTTGACAGGGCCATCATCCGAAACGGAATTGTTTCATTGTCTACTTCTAGTCCAACTTCTAATCCGACCAAGGGGCTGAGATTGTGGGCCTGACAGGCTTCGATAAATTCATAAGCACCATACAAATTATCTACATCCATGATTCCCAATGCGTCATACCCCATGCTTTTAGCCACGTGGACATAGTCTTTTATGGTCACAAGGCTTTCCATAAAAGTATAGACTGATTTGGTATCTAGCTGTGCAATCACTTTGTCTCCTCCCTCACTTGTCTATTTTTGGGACTCTTTTTTGTACAAAAAAACACCACTGCTACACAATGATGTCTCAACAACGGAAGACATGGGATTCGAACCCACGCACGCTTTTACACGCCTACCGCGTTTCCAACACGGCCTCTTAAGCCTCTTGAGTAATCTTCCATGAATAAAAATATGGAGCCGGTGGGAGTCGAACCCACGTCCAAACACCTGCCAGCATATTTGTCTACAACCATAGGTTATGTCTTAGTTTAACAGCTACATGACACATAACTCAAGCCCTGTACCTGCGAGTCTATCAATCTCTTATCTAACTCCTAGACCAAGCTAGATCGTATCTCGCTATAATTAAGACCTGTCATCAAACACGAGCGATTCGAATCGGGTCACGCCTGCTGGTGTTTAGGCAGCTAAAGCGTAAGAATTATTATTTTTTGCAGTTATATTTAACTGGCGTTTTACATCCGCTAGATGAGTTGCAAAATATGCCTCATAATGCCTGTCGAATCCGTAACGACCCCAAAACGAATACAATTAGTATATCAAAATGTAGCCAAAAATGCAAAAGAAAAAAATTGAACAAGAAGGCTTCCACCGGGAAGCTCCTTGCTCAATTTACTGTTATTATTGAAGATTCAACTTGTACTTGCTGATATAGTGAATCGTGAAGTACATAGAAACAATCTTGATGACTTCATAGATAAGACCTGGGATAAAGTTAGGTCCAAAATCATCAATATTTCCATAAACCAATGCAGACCCGACAGCATATGAATCTTTTAATGGATTAAATGCTGTACCAATGATACTTAAAACAATGCACAAGAGAAAGAAAAACAGAATAGCCTTAAATCCACGACGATTTTGGAAGAGTTGGCCAAGTGCGATCGATACATAAAATAGTAAGATTCCTGAAGCTGTGGTAAAAATCCACCAAACGATAATCCAATAAGCAATAGAATGACTAAAAGCCTCAGCGATAATACTAAATACAGGAGAGAGGTCTTGTCCAATGACAGCACCCATCACAATAATTGTGATAAAACCACTAAAAAATAGAAGGAATAGGCAGTAAAGACTCGCTACTAAAGCTCCCACAAATTTTGACAAAATGATCGCATGGGGGCTAGCTGGAAGAGTCCAGGTCAAGTAACCTTCACGTCCGTATAAGTTGGAATAGAAACGACGGATAATAATATAGTAGTTGCTAAGATAAAGACCAATGACTCCTCCAAAAATGAGAATCCCAAGAGTCCCTGTTATGATTTGCATACTATTGGTTTCCATATCCACAAAACCGTTTGTAGCACTTCCACCAATAACACCTGTAATCACTGACAAACCTAGTGCAATCAGGGTGATCAATAAATACCACTTAGCTGTCGATTTAAATTCATATTTTAATAATTTACCAAACATGGGTTCCTCCTAATAAACACGGAATTGATCACGGAAGATCTCATCGATTGATTTTCCGTGTTGATTGCGCAAAACAGTCGTATTTTCATGCAAGAGGATTCTTCCTTGGTTGATGAAAATCGCTTCATCCAAAACTTGCTCAATATCCGCAATCAAGTGAGTAGAAATCAAGACAGAAGAGTTTGGACGTCGGTTTTGAATAATGGTCCGCAAAATATAATCACGCGCTGCTGGGTCGACCCCACCGATTGGTTCATCAAGGACATACAAGTCAGCTTCACGACTCATCACCAAAATCAATTGTACTTTTTCCTTGTTCCCTTTTGAAAGGCTGTTCAATTTTTGATTTGGATGCAAATGCAAATCGTTGAGCAATTGGTAAGCTCGTTGGACATTAAAATCTGAATAAAAATCTTGGAAATAGCTAATAGCATCACTAATTTTTATATTTTCACTCAGATAAGTCGTATCCGGCAAATAGGAAACAACTTTTTTAGAAGCTGGGGATGGTAATTGACCATGAATATAGATATTTCCAAGGCTTGGTTGCAACAAACCATTAATCAATTTAATGATGGTTGTTTTCCCGCTACCATTAGGCCCCAAAAGGCCAATAATACGGCCAGGTTGGATGTTCAAACTAACATCCATGAGAGCAACTTCATGCCCATAATTCTTTGTCACATGGTCCAAGTAGACCAAAGGATACTGATTCATGTAAATCTCCTTTATTTTCTATTTATGCTATTATACCTTGTCCTCTTGATGATTGCAACTTTATCTGAAAATTTGCTAAGAATTTGTAAATGCTTGTTCAAAAAAAATGGGATAAACAAATCAGAGGTTAGGGGAGCCCCAACCTCTGATTTGTTTTGATACATAGAGTGTTTAACTAATTCCAAGTGCGATCCGTGCATAACGGCTCATCTTTTCAACCGTCCAAGCAGGATACCAGACCAACTTCACATCCACCGATGTCACTTCTTCTACTTCTGCTAAAACATCATGAATCTGATCTGTCAGAAGGTCCGCTAATGGACACCCCATGGTCGTTAAGGTCATATCAATGATGGTTGCTCCAGTTTCACCGTCAAAATGTATCTCGTAGACAAGACCTAAATTGACAATGTCAATCCCAAGCTCAGGATCGATTACCTCTTCCAAAGCATTTAAGATTTTATTTTTAATTTCTTCAATTTGCTCAGTTGTATATGCCATATGACTTCCTTTTTCTGCTATTTACTCTCGATAGAATTTCTGGGCTCGGGTTAAAAAGATCCGCAGGATCTGGCCACTCTTTGGTTTTTAGGTGGCCGTTAAAAATGTCCACTGGACATTTTTAATCCTCTATAAAGTCACGCAATGGTTTGCTTCTGCTTGGGTGGCGAAGTTTGCGGAGGGCTTTGGCTTCGATCTGACGGATCCGTTCACGGGTCACGTTGAAGACTTTCCCCACATCTTCCAAGGTCCGCATTTTTCCATCATCAAGACCAAAACGAAGACGCAAAACATTTTCTTCTCGATCTGTCAAAGTATCGAGGACTTCATCCAATTGTTCGCGTAGTACCACACGAGTAGTGTAGTCTACTGGATTTTCAATCACTTCATCTTCGATGAAATCGCCCAAATGGCTATCGTCTTCTTCCCCGATTGGAGTTTCAAGAGAAACCGGTTCTTGAGCAATCTTCAAGATTTCTCGCACCTTGTCTGGTGTCATATCCATACGTTCAGCAATTTGTTCTGGTGTTGGGTCTTGTCCCAATTCTTGCAAGAGATTGCGTTGCTCACGAACCAACTTGTTAATGGTTTCCACCATGTGAACAGGAATCCGAATGGTACGCGCTTGGTCTGCAATGGCACGAGTGATGGCCTGACGGATCCACCAAGTAGCATAAGTAGAGAACTTGAACCCTTTGGTATAGTCAAACTTATCAACCGCCTTCATCAAGCCCATATTTCCTTCTTGGATCAAATCCAAGAATTGCATCCCACGACCAACGTAACGTTTCGCAATGGATACAACCAAACGAAGGTTGGCTTCTGCTAGACGTTGTTTGGCTTCCAAGTCACCTTGTTCCACCAAGATAGCCAATTCTTGTTCTTCTTCATTGGTCAAAAGAGGAACAACCCCAATTTCTTTCAAGTACATCCGTACCGGGTCATTGACCTTAGCAGAGTTGCTTCCAAGCAATTCCTCATCTGACAACTCTGGCTCTTCTTCATTGTTCAACACACGCGCACTTGGGTTGCCGTCTTTATCAGTGATCGAAATCCCTGCATCTTGAATGCGTTGCAAAAGATCTTCAATCCCATCTGCATCGAGTGTGAATGGAATAACCAATTGGTCATTAATTTCATCATCTGTTGCAGTTCCGCTTTTCTTGTGGCTGCGAATAAATTCTGCAATTTGAACGTCCAATGTTGTAATATCTTTTTGTTCTTTAGCCATTCTTACTCCATTCTTCTTTTTTGAGCGATTAAACGCTCGAGTTCCAATAAAGCTTTTTCCGCATCCCCTATTGAGGAAGCTTCCTTCACTTTATTTCCAATTTGTTGACTTTCTTTGCGAAGAAGCTCACGATTCCGTGTCGCTTCTACTTCTTCTAACTCACCATCTGCTATCTCATCTGGTAAATCTTCTTCTAACATGCGGTACCAGGCGTGCTGGACCCCTTCAGGCTGCTCGGACAAATCCTGAGAGGTGACTTCTCCATTTTGACAGAGCAATTGATACAAGATCTGTAACTCCGGCGTGTCAAAGGCAAAATCAGATCGCAAACGGTAATCATTGAGGACCATTGGAAAATCCTTCATCCTACTTAACAAATGATTTTCCGCCTTGATCAAGCGCGTCATCCCACGATTCGGCAAGAGCTCTACTGAAAGATGCGATGTTTTTGATCGTCCACCACTTTGAGCCTCCTGCCGTTGTTGCAAACGACTATTATTGACAATCTGCTCAATCTGCAAGTAATCAAAGTCCGGCAATAAATCGGCCAACTTATAAATATAAGTGTTTTGCGCTGTAATAGAGCGCGTCTGGGCGATCATCGGTGCCAGCTTTTCGACAAACTCAATTTGTGCTTGCAAGTTTTCAATATACTGGGGTTTCCAGTAGTGCATCAAGAATTCAACCTTACTGATCCGAGAATTCTTCAAGAGGGTAGCTAGATCTTCTGGGGACGTCTTTTTGAGGTACTCATCAGGGTCCATCTGATCTGGGATACGGACGATCTCCAACTCCAGATCCTGCAAGACATCCAAGACCTTAGCTGTTGCTTCAAGCCCTGCCTTATCTCCATCATAGGTCAAGATGACCTTTTTAGTAAAATGAGACAGGTGCTGGACATGCTCTGGTGTCAAGGCTGTCCCCATAGAGGCGACTGCATTTTCAATCCCAGCTCGATAAGCCGCAATGACATCCATAAAGCCTTCCATGATATACATTTCATGTTGCTTTTTGGCGCTCGTCTTGGCTTGATCCAAATGATAGAGTTCATAACTTTTATTAAATAGACGGGTACTACGACTATTCTTGTACTTGGCTTGATGACTACCATCCTCCGTCATTTTCCACAGCCTACCAGAAAAAGCAATGACACGTCCACTATCATCCGTCAAAGGAAACATAATCCGATCCTGAAAGGCATCAAAAACTGTTCCAGCATCTGAGATTGTGAATAACCCCGAATCGGTAATCACTTTCTCAGAGAACTTCTCAGAGAGATTTCGATAGAGATAATTTCCTTCTGCTGGTGCTAAGCCCAATTGAAAATGTCGGATGACCTCATCCGTCAGTCCACGTTCATGCAGATAATTTCGCGCTTCTTCTCCCATCTTTGTCGTCATCAGAATCGCCTGGTAGAACTTACTGGCTTCCTGATGAATCTCATAAAGTTCTTGGTTGGGATTGATAGACGTTGGTTGAGCCGGCCTTGCTTGGTACTGAAGCGCAATACCCGCTTTTTCTGCTACGATCTGAACCGCATCCATAAAGGCAACTCCACGGTAGTCCTCAATAAACTTAAAGACATCTCCCGAGCGACCACATCCGAAACAATGGTAAAACTGCTTGTCTTCAACGACATTAAAAGAAGGAGTCTTTTCACCATGAAAAGGACAGAGGCCCAAAAAGTTACGGCCAGCCTTGGTCAAAGAAACAACTTCTCCAATAACTTCAACAATGTTTACACTGTTTTTAATTTCTGCAATCAGCTCTTTATCAACCATAAACAGTGCCTCCATTTTACCATAGATTATCACTTTATATTTTATACTAAAAGTTAGTAAAAGTAAATTTTTTCCTACCGATTTCACACAGAAAAGAAAAGATTTTCAACCTTTATCACTAATTTTAAAAAAAAGAGGCATATTCCTTGTCAGTCGAATATTTTTCCGTTATACTATCATAGTAAAAAATTATTATGAAAGGACATATTTAGGATATGTTAAAAGAATTGAAAGCTTTCCTCCTTCGTGGAAACGTTGTTGACCTTGCTGTTGCTGTGATTATCGGGGCTGCATTTGGAGCTATCGTTACTTCATTTGTAAACGACATCATAACACCGCTTATTTTGAACCCAGCTTTGAAAGCTGCTGGTGTTGAAAAGATTGCTGAATTGACATGGAACGGTGTTGCATACGGTAGCTTCTTGAGCGCAGTAATCAACTTCATCGTCATTGGAACTGTTCTCTTCTTTATCGTTAAAGCTGCAGAAAAAGCACAAAACCTTGGTAAAAAAGAAGAAGCTGTCGAAGAAGAAGCTCCAGCTCCTACTCAAGAAGAGTTGCTTACTGAAATCCGCGACTTGCTTGCAAACAAATAATCAGATAAAAAGATCCGATCTTCTAGCTGGAAGGTCGGTTTTTTTGTCTTTGATGGATGAGAAAAAACAAAAAACAGACCGAAGTCTGTTTCTGTATTCAATTAGAATTTTTTACGTTTACGAGCTGCTTCTGATTTACGTTTACGTTTTACAGAAGGTTTTTCATAGAATTCACGTTTGCGTGTTTCTTGAAGAGTACCAGCTTTAGTAACCGCACGTTTGAAACGACGAAGAGCATCGTCAAGAGATTCATTCTTACGTACTACTGTTTTTGACATATTTTTCACTCCCTTCAAGCCTAAAATCTTAATCATTTTATCATACTTTAAAGGTGCTGTCAAGATCTTTTAAAACTTTTCTAGCCTTCCTAACCTTCATGCTATTTCTTTTTCCGACTTTTTCATTCTTCCTATTTTATGATACAATGGAAGCAAAGAAAACCCTGAAGGAGATACCATGTCAGAAATTTATGATATTACGATTGTTGGGGGCGGACCAGTTGGTCTGTTTGCTGCTTTTTATGGCAATATGCGCCAAGTTAAAGTCAAACTGATTGATTCCTTACCTCAACTTGGAGGACAACCAGCCATTCTCTATCCAGAAAAAAGTATCCTCGATGTACCCGGATTTACCAATTTAACAGGTGAAGAATTGAGCAACCGCTTGATCGAGCAAGTCAAACGATTCGATACACCGATCTTCCTCAATGAAACTGTAGAGGATATTCAAAAAGAGGGTGACCTCTTCACGATCACTACTTCTCGCCAGGTGCATCAGTCTAAAGCCGTCATCATTGCCATGGGTGGCGGTGCCTTTAAGCCACGCGCCCTTGACATTGAGGGAGCTGAAGACTTTGATAACGTCCACTACCATGTTTCAAACATCCAACAATATGAAGGACAACAGGTGACCGTCCTTGGTGGTGGGGACTCTGCTGTGGACTGGGCTCTTGCTTTTGATATGATTGCTCCAACTACAATCGTTCACCGTCGGGACAACTTCCGTGCCCTAGAACACAGTGTAGAAGAACTCAAGCAATCTTCTGTCAGCATCAAAACACCATTTGTTCCTAGCCGCTTGATTGGCGAAAATGGTCATGCCACTCATCTTGAAATCACAAAAGTTAAAGCCGATGAAACCGAACTCATCCCGATTGATCACTTATTTGTCAACTATGGCTTTAAATCTTCAATCGGAAACTTGAAAGAATGGGGTGTAGAATTGCAACGCCATAAAATCAAGGTGAATCAGAAACAAGAAACCAGCCTTCCTGGAATTTATGCCTGTGGAGACTGCTGCTTCTACGAAGGAAAGATTGATCTCATCGCTACAGGTCTGGGGGAAGCTCCAACAGCCGTAAACAATGCCATCAACTACATCTATCCAGATAAGAAAGTCCAACCAACGCACTCAACTAGTTTATAATAAAAAAGGCCTTTGGCCTTTTTTAAATTGAAGTCAAACTATTTTAAGTTAATCGATTCTGCAAAGAAGTAAAAATGAGTTCCTATTTTTAGTATGAATCAAGAAAATACAAAACTTTCCGCTGTGAGAAAAGTGCCTGAAACATTACGTTTCAGGCACTCGGGAGTTTTGAGACATTAGGCTCAAAACTAAGTCATGGAACTTCTATGAAGTTCGCTGACGTCCGTACTCACCTAAGGAAAGTTTTTAAAAAGACTTTATCCTCATTATGAAAGGCCTTTGGCCTTTTTTATTTGTCTAAATCGTCTGCGATCTTATTGATCTTACGCAAGCGGTGATTGACGCCGCTTTTTGAAATAGGTTGTTGCAAGCTATCTGCGATCTGCTGGATGGAATAATCTGGATGGTTCATCCGGATATAGGCAACTTCTTGCAAGTCACTTGGTAAACTCCCTAGGCCGACCGTATCCACAATTTTACTAATATTATTAATGGTTTTCATGCTAGCTGTGACTGTGCGCTGAATGTTGGCCATCTCGGCATTATTGGCCCGATTGACGTCATTGCGCGTCTCTCTCATGACCTTGATAGACTCAAATTCCTGCATGGCTTGCATGGCCTCTACTACAATGAGAAAATCAATAATATCTTCCGCTCGTTGCAGATAGGTCACCACTCCTTTTTTCCGCTCGATGGTTTTCGCATCTAGTAAAAATCCTTGCATGAGAAGGGCAATTCCTTCCGCGTGGTCTGTATAAACAGAATGAATTTCCAACTGGTACTTTCCTTTTTCAGGATCCTTGATGGAACCACTCGACAGAAAAGCCCCTCGAAGATAAGCACGACTGGCTACTTCATCTTCTAAAACACTGGCATCAATACCTGTTTCAATCCCAAAGAAGGCATCTGCCAAATGCAAGTCAGCTAGAATCTCTTCCACCTTTTCATCCAAGAATACTGTGTAAACACGATTTTTTTTCAAATTGGTTTTTTGGTGGTGGCGGATATCCGATTTGGCCTCATAGAAATGATGCAACAATTCATAGATATGGCGAGCGATCTTGGCATTTTCTGTTGTTACCGAGAGCGTCAAGCCCCCCATTGAAATCCCAAGACTTCCAGACATCTTGATAATGGCAGCCAATTCACTCTTTTCAAATCGCTTGAGAGACAATAATTCTTCTTTTACACGAACCGTAAAACTCATTTTCTCACCTGCACGATCTGCATCAACTCTTCGACCACTTTTTCACCATCATGAAAGGCTCCTCCATTGACCAACTTCAAGAAATCAGAAGAAATCACTTGGGGAACTTGCGAGTGTAGCCCCTTGAAATCGTGCTCTACCTGCACCAAGTATTCATCAAATTTGTTACTGTTCATGTAAGCTGCGGGAACCTGATTGATATTGACAAGGACGGTATCGATGAACTTCTCTCCCAAATGTTTATGGAGAACGGCAACGTGGTCACTGTCTGTGAAATGCTCGGTTTCTCCTCTTTGGGTCATGATGTTACAAACATAGGCTACCTGAGCCTTGGTTTCAAGGATGGCTTTCCCAATCTCATCGATCATCAAATTAGGAAGGATCGAGGTAAAGAGCGAACCAGGACCTAAGACGACCATATCACTTTCAAGAATAGCTTCCACTACTTTTTTACTAGCTTTTGGACGCTCTTGATCAAAGGTATTGGTCACATAAACATGATCAATCATGCCGGTGTAGTTGGCAATGTGGCTTTCTCCTACCACTTCTTTTCCATCTTGAAAGACGGCATGAAGGGTCAAGGGACTATCACTGGACGGATAGATCTTGCCGGTCGTATGAAAGAACTTGGTTAACAACTGCATGGCATTATAGGTCGAGCCTTGCATCTCTGAAATCCCTGCAATAATCAAGTTTCCCAAAGGGTGTCCGGCCAAAGGGCCATCATCGTCAGCAAAGCGGTATTGAAAGACCTTCTCATAAAAACGAGGCATATCTGACATGGCAACCAGCACATTTCGAAGATCCCCAGGTGGTGTCAATTTTTGGATGTTCTTCCGCAATTCACCTGAACTCCCGCCATCATCTGCAACGGTTACAATAGCAGTAATATCGACCGGTTTCTTTCTCAGACTATCGAGAATAACAGAAATCCCTGTTCCTCCTCCAATAACGGTTACTTTAGGTTTTCTCATGAGCGATTCACCGTTTCTTTCCGTCTGTCCTTGTCTCTATGACTGCAATTGACCTGCCAATTTTTTTCTAAATCATGTGCTAAGCGCTCTGCAAAGGCTACTGAACGGTGTTGCCCACCGGTACATCCCATAGCAATGGTGAGAACGGATTTACCCTCACGTTTATAGGACGGTAAAATAGGAACGATCAAGTCATGAAGATGACGGTAAAAGTCCTCTGATTCAGGGTGATCCATGACATAATCATAAACAGCTGGATCTTGACCGGTTAAATTCCGAAGCTCCAATTTGTAGTAGGGATTTGGAAGAAAACGCACGTCAAACACAAGGTCAGCATCGATCGGAAGGCCATATTTAAACCCAAATGACATGACCTCAACCCGAAAATCTGGCTGATTGTCTTGACTGGCAAATTGTTCTGCAATGGTTTTTCTCAGATTACGAGGTGTCAACTCAGTCGTATCTACTACATTTTGACTGATATTTTTTAAAGGGGATAAGAGTTCGCGCTCTAGAGTAATCCCATCTAAGACACGGCCATCTGCCGCTAGTGGGTGGCTACGACGGGTTTCCTTGTATCGTGCTACCAACTCACTATCAGTGGCATCCAAGAACAAGACCTTGAAATCGAGGTCTTCTTGGTTGTCCAATTCATCCAAAATGGTGCGAATTTCATTGAAAAAAGACCGGCTCCGCATATCCACAACAACGGCTAATTTATTGTTATCGGGACTGTGGCGCATGAGCTCAATAAATTTCAGCAAGAGCGCCGGTGGCATATTATCGATGGTAAAGTAACCCAAATCCTCAAACGATTGGATGGCGACGGTCTTACCCGCACCGCTCATCCCTGTTACCATGACCAGTTGAATCTTACTTTCTGTCATTTTCTCCTCCCATAAATAAAACAGAGTGGCCTACAGTTTCCTGCTCTCCACTCTGTCTTTTTGTCTTTGAATGGTTATTAGGCTTTGATTTCCGCAATAACTTCAATTTCAACCTTCACATCACGTGGCAGGCGTGCTACTTCAACAGCAGATCGAGCTGGAAACTCTGTAGTAAAGACTGTTTTATAGACCTCATTAAAAGGTACAAAGTCATTCATATCACTTAAGAAACAAGTGGTTTTCACCACGTGGTCAAAGTCTGTCCCAGCCTCTTCCAAAATAGCCCCAATGTTCTTTAAGACTTGCTCTGTTTGTTCTTGGATGGTTTCTCCAATGATTTCACCTGTTTCAGGTGACAAGGGAACTTGTCCACTTGCAAAGAGAAGATTCCCTACGATTTTCCCTTGAACATAAGGTCCAATTGCTGCAGGTGCTTTATCTGTATGAATTGTTTTTGCCATAGTATTCTCCAAGTCTATTTACTTCTGCTGGTTTTCTTTTGCTAATTTTTCCCTTTGTAAGCGCAATTTGCGCTTAGGGTTTAACGTATTAAAGAGTTCTTCAAGTTTTTCAGCATTCCAAACATCGGCTGCTGAAACAAAATTTCCATTTTCATCTCGAAAAGATATTGGTTTATCTCCCACTGAAAAAGCCTCACTTCTTATTTGGAATCCTTGATCCGCTGGGGATCTATCCTAATCTACAAACTCAAATTCAAATTTACCGATCCGGACGATATCGCCATCTTTTGCCCCACGCGCACGGAGAGCTTCATCAACACCCATGCCACGCAATTGACGAGCAAATTTCATGACCGCTTCATCCCGATCGAAATTCGTCATATTAAAGAGTTTTTCAAGTTTTTCACCAGACAAGACCCAAGCGGCATCGTCATCCCGACTGATGTCAAAGGCTGGCTGGTCTTCATCAAAGCCATAGTAGACTTCTTCTTGGGCCATTTCGTCTTCTGAATACAAGAGGAATTCTGGCGTTTTGTCTAACAATTCTGCTGTTGCTTCTAACAAGTTGTCCAAACCTTGATGCGCCAAACTAGAGATCGGGAAGATCTGTGGCAGTTCATCAAACTCATCGTAATTGGCTGCCAATTTCTTCTTGAACTCTTTCAAATTTTCCTGGCTTTCTGGCATATCCATCTTATTTGCCACGATAATCTGAGGTCGCTCCATCAAACGAAGATTATAGGTTTCAAGCTCTTTATTGATTTGAACATAGTCTTCATAAGGGTCACGTCCTTCACTGGCAGACATATCAATAACATGCAAGATAACTCGAGTGCGCTCGATGTGACGAAGGAACTGGGTTCCTAATCCGACACCTTGGCTAGCTCCTTCAATCAATCCAGGAAGGTCTGCGACTGCAAAGGATTCACCTGACGGTGTCCGAACCATGCCCAAGTTTGGAACGATGGTTGTGAAATGATAAGCTCCAATCTTTGGTTTGGCTGAAGTGATGACACTAAGAAGGGTAGATTTCCCAACAGAAGGGAAGCCAACCAAACCAACGTCTGCCAATACCTTGAGTTCTAATTCGAGTTCGCGTTCCTGACCAGGTTCCCCATTCTCAGAAATCTCTGGAGCTGGATTCTTTGGAGTAGCAAAACGAATATTTCCACGTCCGCCACGGCCACCGTGTGCGACAATGTACTCTTGTCCATTTTCAACTAGGTCTGTAATGACCTTGCCAGTCTCAGCATCTCGGACGGTCGTTCCTTGAGGGACTCGTACATAGAGATCTTCTGCTCCCCGTCCGTGCATCCCTTTGGTCATTCCTTTTTCCCCATTTTGGGCTTTGAAATGTCGGTTATAACGGAAGTCCATCAAGGTGCGCAAGCCTTCGTCTACTACGAAGATGACATTGCCACCACGACCTCCATCACCACCCCAAGGTCCGCCATTAGGGACATATTTTTCGCGACGAAAAGCCACCATGCCATCGCCACCATTACCAGCCTTGACCTTAATCTTGGCTGTATCTAAAAACATACTCATAAATAGATGATTTCCTTTATTTCTGTGTGCGTCTTAGTAAGAAAGAGCACCAATTGCGGTTGCAAAGATTGCACCAACCGTTACAATCAACATAATCACAATAACAACCATCGTGATCATTTCAAATGGTGTTTTTTTACGTTTTCCGTTATCTCCAAAAGCCACTTCTAATACCTCGATTACTATAAATTCATTAGCCCTATTTTACCACGAAATAGGGGATTTTTCAAATCGAGTCTACACAAAAAGACCAGACAAAGGTCTGATCTTTTATGAATAGATTTAGGAATCTTTTCTTACACGTAAAATACCAACCGATAGAACTGCTAGGAAGACACCCATGACAAGAACCACCGGTGTCATCTTTTCACCTGTACTTGGAAGAACTTTTTTCTTACCAGGTTTTGGGGCTTCTTCTTTAACAGAAGATGAAGATGATTTCAATGAAGAACTTGATGTGGATGTTGAGTTCGATGTAGAACCAGAACTCGTTGAAGATGATGAACTTGATGATGAACTAGAACTCGTTGAAGATGATGAACTTGATGATGAACTAGAACTTGATGAGGATGATGAGCTTGATGATGAACTAGAACTTGATGATGAGGTTGAGCTAGGTGTCGGTGGTGTTTGTTCTTTCTCACCCAATCCTTCGCCAGATCCTGATTCTAATCTCACTTCACGGGTTAAACTACGCGGTGCTGGGAAATTAGTTGCTGTCCATGTTAGCGTGTTATGAACAAGATCACCGACTTTCGTTCCAGGAGCTACTTTTGTAGAATATTCAATATACATTGGCCAATTGTAGTTATCACCAAATTCAATCGTAAAACCAGTGGTCTTGCCATCTGCATTCTTATCGAAAACAGCTTTTTTAGTAAAGTTATCCAGAACTGGGAGACTCAAGATCTGAGCTTCGTTCTTGATCCCACCTTCTACAGGAGCATAGCGAACCGCACGCAAGCTACCTTCAACCAGAGTTAAACCATCTCCAAATTGGTCTTTAATGACCATTCCACGGAGGATATCTTGACGGGCATTTAAGAGAATACGCCATTTAACAATGGTTGGATCAGACTTATCTTGATAGCCGTATTTCATCTCGTATTCTCCAGCTTCCCCATCTGTCTTTTCATAATTCAATGAAAAGTTCGTATTCCCTAATTTAAATTGGATTGGAGATGTTTTTGTAACTACTTCGGAGTCTACTTTTACATCAAAATGAAGAGCAACTCGTTTTATTGAGTGGATGAGATGCGAAATAATCATTAAAGGTAACAGTCACTGTTTTCTTAGCTGTATTAACGACAGCTTTCCCCACAGTCTGACCATTTGATTGGCCTTCCTCAAGAACATTGAATTCCAATGCTGTGTAGAGGGTTAATTCTTTTGGTAAGCTAAGTGTTAAAGTATCACCAGCTTGAATGGCTTGCGAATCAGGGAAGGTCAAAGAAATGCTAGCTGACAATTTTTCATTCGTCAACACCTTGCTCCCATTCGTTAAAGTATTGCCATCTTTCGTTAAGCTTGCTGTCTGTGTATAAGACGAGACTTCTGCAGCATGAATTGTTTTAGTAAAAACACTTGCAAATACAACCGTTAGCACTAAGACAAGTGACCATACAATTTGACGGACCTGTTTCATAACTTCCTCCTTTTCTCACCTGTTTGCGAGCCATGTTTTTTACAAGGTTAAAGTCCGATCTCTGCTTGAACAACTGCAGCAATGGTATCTACATAGTAGTCCACTTCTTCATGGGTTGGTGCTTCTGCCATGACACGAAGCAGTGGTTCAGTACCACTAGGGCGAACAAGGATGCGACCATTTCCTGCCATTTCCGCTTCCATCTTTTCAATGATTTCACGGATGGCTTGAACTTCCATCGCCTTGTCTTTCATACTATTTTCAACCCGGATATTAACCAGTTTTTGTGGATAAATGGTTACTTCAGCAGCCAATTCAGATAATTTCTTACCGGTTTCTTGCATGATTTTCGTCAATTGAACGCCTGTTAATTGACCATCACCAGTTGTGTTGTAATCCATGATGACTACGTGACCAGATTGTTCACCACCAAGATTGTACCCAGACTTGCGCATTTCTTCAACAACATAGCGGTCTCCGACAGCTGTGATTTCTTTTTGAATTCCCTTCGCATCTAATGCCTTGTGGAAGCCGAGATTAGACATAACGGTTGTGACGATCGTATTTTTTTCGAGCAAGCCTTTGCTTGAAAGATAAGAACCGATGATGTACATGATCTTATCTCCGTCTACGATCTCTCCATTTTCATCAACAGCAATCAAGCGATCGCTGTCTCCGTCAAAGGCAAGACCAATCGCTGCGCCTACTTCTTTCACTTTCTCCTGCAAATGCTCTGGGTGAGTAGAACCAAC
Organism: Streptococcus parasanguinis; assembly: GCF_019929185.1. Lineage (GTDB taxonomy): Bacteria > Bacillota > Bacilli > Lactobacillales > Streptococcaceae > Streptococcus > Streptococcus parasanguinis_O. Next base: position 179,632 of record NZ_JAHZPC010000004.1, on the reverse strand, counting down.
CCCATCATTGATGTTCAAACCATCTGGGTTTTCACCGATGACGGTCAATTGAGCTCCCAAATCTGCAAATATTTGACGGGCACTAGTAGAGGCTGCACCATTTGCTGTATCTAAGACTACGTGCATGCCCTCGAGTTGGACGCCTGTCGATACAAGGAATTCTTGATACTTACGCAAGCCTTCTGGATATTCCATGACCGTTCCTAAACCTTGCGCACTTGGACGTGGAAGCGTATCTTCAGCCGCATCAAGCAAGGCCTCAATTTCAAGCTCGCGATCATCATCCAATTTGAAGCCATCACCACCAAAGAATTTGATGCCATTGTCCAAGGCTGGATTGTGGCTAGCAGAAATCATCACCCCGGCGCTGGCTTTTTCCGTACGAACTAGGTAAGCAACACCAGGTGTTGCAATCACACCCAACTTGTAGACACGAATCCCAACAGATAAGAGTCCAGCAATTAAGGCATGCTCCAACATTTCACCAGAAATACGCGTATCACGCCCAACAAATACCAAGGGTGTTTCTTCTTCATGTTGGCTCAAGACATAGCCACCGAAACGACCTAGTTTAAAAGCCAATTCTGGCGTTAATTCTACATTTGCTTCTCCACGGACACCGTCCGTTCCAAAATATTTACCCATTCTTAATTACCTTTTTTACTTTCTAATTACTTGAACTGGAGGAGGTCGACGACGAGCTGCTTGAGCTTGACGTAGACGAGCTACTCTTTGTGGTCACTTGAATCCGTGTTTCACTCGGCTTGACCAAACCTGGTAGAACATTTCCTTGGGCATCTACTGCATTTAAGGAAATAGTTCCGCTATAATTTCCACTAATGATCTCACTGGATGGGAAGACCGCTTGGACATGATCAATGCGACTCAAGGTTTCTTGATCGCTGGTCACTTCTACCTTGGTGGTTTCAAGAGTAATATCCGATACCGTTATTCCATCCACAATTTGATTGTCCGGGATCGTGGCCCTGACCGCAAACGATTTTTTCGCTTTCTTCCCGATTTTTACAGAAACTTTTTGAGGCTCTACGGTTGCGGTCAAACCAGCCGGAAGATCTTCTACAATCAACGGTACTTCGACGGTACCTTCCTTGGCCTTACGAAGATCGGCTACCACGCGAAATTTTCGCGTTCCTGGCTGCATTTCGCTTGCTAGAGCGACCCGGTTTGAACCCTTTAGAAAGACCGTTACCTCTGATGTTAACCCACTGACAAAGTATGTCTTGTCATTGTACTTGGCATCAATTGGAATATTGGTCAAGGTATTGGTGTAGGTCTCTGAACTCACTTGTCTAGCGCTACTATTATTTTGAAAATTAAAGGATGACGCATTAATAAACAAGATAAAGGACAATAAGACGGAGGCAAAAACATAAAGAAATTCTTTTTTCGATCTCATTTTGTTACCCTCCCAAATAGACGCTCTTTCCAACTAGTCGTTTTATTCTCTTCAGGAACCAAGAAGGCTCTCAATTCTGCCTCGAACTCTTCTAAGGTTAAATCATGTCGGAAGGTTCCATTATAGGTCACAGAGATCCCGCCCGTTTCTTCTGATACCACAAAGGTAAAGGCATCCGAAACTTCAGACAAACCAATGGCTGCGCGGTGACGCGTTCCGAACTCTTTTGAAATTCCAGTGTTTTCGGTCAAGGGCAGGTAGGCACAAGAAACAGCGATTTTATCATTGCGGACAATGACGGCTCCATCATGCAAAGGAGTATTAGGAATGAAGATATTAATCAGCAATTCTCCTGAAATATCTGCATCTAGAGGAATCCCTGTGGAAATATATTCCTGAAGGGTTCTGGCTCCTTGAATAGCTACCAAGGCACCAATCTTACGTGGGCTCATATAAGCTACTGCCTTGACATAGGCCTGTACCATCTTTTCTTCCTGACTGACTTCACTCGTCGTAAAGAATTCTGTCGCCCGGCCCAGACGCTCTAAACCAATCCGAATCTCAGGGGAGAAAATCACAACCAGGGCGATAACCCCATAGGTAATCACTTGATTGATCAGCCATGAAATAGTCGTGAGCCCTAAGAAATTGGCTAAAAACTGCACCAAGAAAAAGATAATAACTCCACGAACCAAAATCATGATCTTAGTCCCTACGATGGCCTTGATCAAAAAATACAACAACCAAGCCACCAGGGCAATATCGATGATATTGATAATAATACTCCACCAATTCGGGAACAAACTGGTCCAAAATTGTGGATTTGTAAACTGTTGAATATTCATATTCTCATACCTACCACTTCTCTAAAAGACATCACCTTATTATAACATGTTTCAACAGATTTTTCTGTAACCTTCTGATGCTTTTTATGATAAAATATGATTTATGAAGATAAATACAACCTTGGGCCTTCTGGCAGGAAAGCTTTCCGGCTCTATTCTAGAAAAAATGGGGCGGGGATCAACCCTACCAGGTAAAGTAGCCCTCAAATTTGATAAAGATATTCTCAGTCAACTGGCAAAAAACTATGAGATTGTTGTGATTACAGGGACAAATGGGAAAACCCTGACCACTGCACTAACCGTAGGTATTCTCCAAGAAGCGTTTGGACCGATTTTGACCAATCCAAGCGGAGCCAATATGATCTCTGGGATTACAACGACCTTTTTACGGGCCAAACATTCGAAATCAAATCGACCGATTGCGGTACTAGAAATCGACGAGGCCAGCCTATCTCGGATTTGTGATTATATTAAGCCCAGCCTTTTTGTGGTCACCAATATTTTCCGAGACCAGATGGACCGCTACGGTGAGATCTATACGACCTACCAAATGATTTTGGATGCCATTCACAAGGTCCCAACTGCGACGGTTCTGTTAAATGGAGATAGTCCGCTATTTAATAGTCAGACCTTATCCAATCCGATCCAATATTATGGATTTGATACAGAAAAATCAGAGCCACAACTAGCCCATTACAATACCGAAGGAATCCTGTGCCCGCATTGCCACAACATCCTCAAGTACAAGCTCAATACCTATGCTAACCTGGGAGATTATATCTGTGAACACTGTGGTTTCCACCGGCCCCCTCTGACCTATGCCGTATCGGACCTCATCTCTTTAACCCATCGATCTTCCAACTTCCGGATCCAAGGGCAAGATTACCACATCAATATCGGTGGTCTCTACAACATCTACAATGCCTTAGCAGCTGTCTCTGTTGCTGGATTCTTTGGGGTTCAACCTGAAGTGATTAAGCAAGGATTTGATCGCAGCCGCGCTGTCTTCGGTCGTCAGGAAACCTTTAAGATTGGGGATAAGGAATGTACCCTAGTCCTGATCAAAAATCCAGTTGGAGCTACTCAGGCTATTGAAATGATCAAACTAGCGCCGTATTCCTTCAGCTTGTCTGTGCTTCTCAACGCGAATTATGCAGATGGGATCGACACCAGCTGGATCTGGGATGCGGACTTTGAGCAAATCACCCAGATGGACATCCCAGAGATTAACGCCGGAGGAGTACGCCACTCTGAGATCGCTCGGCGACTCCGGGTCACTGGCTATCCTGCTGACCAGATCACTGAAATGGCTGAATTAAAAGAGGTCTTCCAACGTATCCAGCAACAGGAAACCCCTCATGCTTACATTTTAGCTACCTATACAGCCATGCTAGAATTCCGTGAACTCTTGGCCCAAGAACACCTGATTGAAAAGGAGATGCACTAATGACTTATACTTCCCTAGAATCTTCTGATCAGGCACAGTATCCCTACAGCCTGCGCATTGCCCATCTCTATGGCAACTTAATGAATACCTATGGGGACAATGGAAATATCCTCATGCTCAAGTACGTTGCGGAAAAGCTTGGAGCCCATGTCACTGTTGATATCGTCTCTCTCAAAGACCGGTTCGACCCTGATGCCTACGATATCGCCTTTTTCGGCGGCGGGCAAGACTACGAACAGACCATTGTATCCGAGGATCTACCAGATAAAAAAGAAGACCTCGAACGCTTTATTCATGACGATGGGGTAGTCCTTGCTATCTGTGGTGGCTTTCAACTTCTAGGCCAATACTACATTGAAGCTTCTGGCAAACGCATTGAGGGCCTCGGTATTATGGGCCACTATACGCTCAACCAAGTCAACAACCGCTATATCGGTGATATCAAAATCCATAACGAAGAATTTAACGAAACCTATTATGGTTTTGAGAACCACCAAGGTCGGACCTTCTTGGCTGAGGATGAAAAACCACTGGGCAAGGTCGTCTATGGAAATGGGAACAACAAAGAAGATGGATGCGAAGGGGTTCATTACAAGAACGTCTTTGGCAGCTACTTCCACGGTCCTATCTTGTCCCGAAATGCCAATTTGGCCTATCGCCTAGTGAGCACTGCTTTAAAAAATAAATATGGCAAGGACCTTTCCCTACCGGCTTATGAGGAGATTCTAAGCCTAGAGCAGCCGGAAGAATACGCTGATGTGAAAAGCAAGGCCCCTGCTGAACAATAAGGAGATAATGATGAACAAAAATAATCTACACTACTTTGCTTTATTACTTTTAATTTTATTGATTGCTGGTATTTCCCTTGCAAACATGCAATCGGTTACCGTAAATTTCCTCTTGGTCCAATTTAAATTGCCTTTGATCATTCTGATCTTGCTCTGTGTCCTCTTAGGTGCATTCGTCATGACCTTGGTTAATTTTTCAAAGGGCTTCTCCCTAAAAAGAGAACTTAAGAGCACTCAAAAGCAACTGGAAGAAGCAAAGAAGTAAATCAAGACAGAAGAAAAAAATAACAACTAAAAAAGCACCGATCGGTGCTTTTTTCATGCTTTTCTAATGACTTTTTGCATGCAATTTTTTTGCGACTACTTGTGCTAGGAGTGAAAAGAGAATAACTCCAGCTCCAATCAGGATAAAGGATTCTACTCGAACACTTGGTAACCAGGTCATCAAGCCTTTTGCGATGGGCATAAAGAGAATGGCTAGGGTAAAAATGGTGCTTAAGACCCTGCCCAGATAGTCTCCTTCTACCTTGGTTTGCACTTGGGTAAAAAAGTGAATGTTGAAAATTGTCATAAAGAGTTCACAGACTAAATTTCCAGAATAGGTAAGAAGGTGAGGAAGGGGCAAGCCCATCATGAAAACTCCCACTCCTGTTAAAATCAATAAGAAGAGAAGCATCTCCATGCTTGATTTAAATTTATTAGCAATCAAGGCTCCGATGATGGAGCCAATAGCCCCCAATGTTAAGATGGTCGCGTAAGCCCCCTTGACCCCGTAGAGTCGATTGGAAAAGGGAAGTAAAAACTCAAAAGCTGCAAAAAAGAAATTGACGCTGGAAGCCACCAAGAGGAGAAAGAAAATTTCTTTCTGATGCCAGATGTAGTCTAGTCCATCTTTCATATCCGAAAAAATATCTTTTCCCGTAAAAGGCTTCTTCTCTTGAGCTTTGGCTTCTTCTTTCGGAAGGAATGCCACTAGGACAAAGGCGATGAAAAAGGTCAGTGCATCCAGTAAGAGGGTCGCATGGAGACTGGCAAATTGTAAAACAAGGAAAGAGAACACAGGAGAGCTGACACCAACTACTTGTAAGACCAACTCCAAGTGGGCATTATAGGTCACAATCTCGTCCTTCTCTACGACTTCTGTGATAATGGCTTTATTAGCTGTACGAGAGAAAGCGAAGGCAATGGCCTGGACAATATTGGCAAAAATCAGGGCCGCAATCATCAAGCTATCATTCGTGATAAAAGAAATGCCCAAACAAAGGAGACCACAAACCAAGTCGGTCGTCATCAAAATCTTGCGACGAGAAAACCGGTCTGAGATCACACCACCAAATGGATTGACTAGAATGGAGGTGACAAGTTCAGAAATCTGATAGATCCCCAACACTGTCTTTCCTACCGTCCCCATCGAGGCCAGCCAGACACTATTCCCGTAATCATAGAGCATATTTCCCATTCGATTGATCGCTCCACGAGCAATTAATTGGACTGCATGTCGATTCATAAAAAAACCTCCTTCATTTTCTGAAACTATTGTATCAGTTCATGAAAGAGGTTTTCATTTTGTCCCCTATTTGGGAAAAATAATGGTTTACAAATTTATCAAAGGATCCCTACTGTTCTTTTGATTGAAGCTGCTTAGCCACTAGCTGAGCCAAGAGTGAAAAGAGAATAATCCCAGCTCCAATCAAGAGAAATGATTCCATACGGACGCTTGGCAACCAAGTCATCAACCCTTTGGCGATGGGCATAAAGAGAACAGCCAAGGTATAAATTGTGCTCAATACTCTACCTAGATAATCATCTTCCACCTTGGTTTGTACTTGGGTAAAAACGTGGATGTCGAAAATGGTCACAAAAAATTCACAGACCAAATTTCCTGAAAAGGAAAGATAAGGCGGAAGGGGCAAGCCCATTATGAATACTCCGACCCCTGCCATGATCAGTAAAAACAGGAGAATTTTCATACTTGATTTCATTTTATTGGCAACAAGCGCTCCTAGAATAGATCCAATAGCTCCCAGCGTTAAAATGGTCGCATAAGCTCCTTTAACCCCGTATAGACGATTCGAGAAGGGAAGTAAAAACTCAAAAGCCGCAAAAAAGAAATTGACGCTAGAAGCCACCAACAAGAGAAAGAAAATCTCTTTCTGATACCAGATATAGTCTAAGCCATCCTTGATATCAGAAAAAATATCTTTCCCGGTAAACTGTTTCCTCTCTTGAACCTTAGCTTCTTCTTTCGGAAGGAAAGCCACTAGGACAAAAGCAATGAAAAAGGTCAGTGCATCTAACAAGAGGGTCATATGAAGACTGGCAAATTGTAGAACTAGGAAAGAAAAAACAGGTGAACAGACACTGACAACCTGTAAGACTAACTCCAATTGGGCGTTATAGGTCACAATCTCGTCTTTCTCTACTACCTCGGTAATAATGGCCTTATTGGCAGGTCGAGAAAAACCAAAGGCAATGGCCTGAATAATATTGGCAAAAATCAGGGCCGCAATCATCAAGTTATCATTTGTGATAAAAGAAATCGCCAAACAAAGAAGTCCACAAACCAGGTCGGTCGTCATCAAAATCTTGCGACGAGAAAAACGGTCTGAAATCACTCCTCCAAAAGGATTCACAAGAATCCCTGTCACTAACTCAGAAATCTGATAGATCCCTAATACCGTCTTTCCTATAGTCCCCATCGAGGCCAGCCAGACACTATTCCCATAATCATAGAGCATATTTCCAATTTTGTTAATAGCTCCACGACTAATTAATTGGACCGCATGTCGATTCATAAAATCTCCTTTATCACTGTCCTATTTAGAACATTCATTTTTTACAAATTTATCAAAATGTTCTTGATAATAGGCCACCTGCTCTGGCAGTCCCAGCACGTCAAAAATATGCATGGCTTCCTGCATTTGCTGCCGCCCTTCTTCTGTTTGCCCCTTTTGATACAGGGCAAATCCCTTGAGATAATGAAAGACATTGCGTTCGTAGAGCTTGATGCTCTTGCCGATAATCTTTTCTACATAAGCTTCAAAACAGCTAGCATTTTCAAAAGAACGGTATTCTAAACAATGCTGGTAGCAATTCAGGGCCAGAATTAAGACCAGTTTTCGATGGCGATCAATTTCTTTGTAGAAATCTTCACGCTCCATCACTTCTCTCCCAAGCCGTGTAACATAGTCCACCTCATAAAAGCTGTAGAGATTGCCAAAGAGGATCAATTCATACATGGTCCACTCTTCCGTTTGAAAGAGATAATCTGCCACCTTATCCAAATCACGCTGCTTCATCGTGAAGCTGGCATCTCTCTGGCAAATCAGGCCTTGTAGCAGGATCCAGTTCAGCTCAAAATAGAGGGGATTGGTGGAATGTTTGGCTTTTTCATGTTGTTCTCTTTGAAGCTTTTGAAAACCTGCAATATCATTTGAGTAGTAAAGCGGAATAATCTGAGCCATCAAAGCGACATGTTCATGGTGTTGAAAATTTCTGGCCTTATCCATAAAATTCTCAATCGTCACATGGATATTGTCCAAAATGTCAAAGAAGCGCGAAGCAGCCAGATCCGACTCTCCCAATTCAAAACGGGATAACTGGGAGGTCGAGCAAGCTTCTCCTGCAGCTTCTTTTAACGAATAATTCTTACTTATTCGAAATTCACGAAAAACTTTTCCAAGATCTTCCATCTATTCCACCTGCTCTGACAGTTCTGCCCACTCTTCCATGACCGCTTCCTGCTGGACAGTCAGTTGATCCAGCTCGCTCTGGAGTTGAACCAAGTCAGCTGCATCGTTGGTGCTATGCATGGTTTCGGTGATGTCTTGGATTTTTTGATCCAGCTCTTCCATCTCTGCTTCCAATTGCTCAATGCGACGGGTGATTTTCCGGAGTTCCTTCTGGTTTTGCTTTTGCATGTGATAATCATTACTTGCTACTTCTTCCATCGAAGAAACAGGCACAGCTTCTGCTTGTGCTGCAGCGAGAGCCTCTAACTCAGCTTTTTTCTCCAGATAATAGTCGTAGTCTCCTAGATAAAGAGTCGAGCCTTCTTCTGAGAGTTCCAAAACTTGTGTGGCTACCCGATTGATAAAGTAACGGTCGTGGCTGACAAAGAGCAGGGTCCCATCAAAATCAATCAAGGCATTTTCCAGCACTTCCTTGCTATCGATGTCCAAGTGGTTGGTTGGCTCATCGAGAATCAAGAAATTGTTATTCTCCATGGACAGCTTGGCTAGAAGCAAGCGGGCCCGCTCTCCACCCGACAACATGCCGACGGTTTTCTTGACATCATCCCCAGAGAAAAGAAAGGCTCCCAGGCGATTACGAATTTCCACTTCTGGCGTCAGTTTAAAGTCATTCCAGAGCTCATCCAAGACACTGTTGTGAGGCGTCAGTTTACTTTGGGTCTGATCATAGTAGCCCACCTCGACATTGGCCCCAAAACGAGCTTCTCCCTTGATAAAAGGAATCTGCCCAACGATGGTTTTGATAAGAGTAGATTTCCCGATCCCATTTGGTCCTACAATAGCGACCGCATTCATCTTGCGGATATCCAAATTGATGGGCTCTGACAGGATTTGATCGTCATAGCCGACGGCTGCTTCTTCTACTGTTAAGACGACATTTCCCGAGGTCTTATCGGAATGGAAGGTCATATGGGCAGACTTGGTCCCAGCTTCCGGCTTATCTAAGCGCTCCATTTTTTCCAACTGCTTGCGTCGAGACTGGGCTCGCTTGGTAGTCGACGCCCTCACCAAATTACGATTAACAAAGTCTTCCAGAGCTGCAATTTCTTTTTGTTGCTTCTCGTAGTTCTTGGCTTCGGTCAGCAATTTTTGCTCCTTTTGCTCCACAAAACTGGAGTAATTACCGACATAGCGATCTAAAGAATGCTTGGTCAGGTCCAAGGTAATGGTTGCGACCTTATCTAGGAAATACCGGTCGTGGCTGACAATGAGAAGGGCCCCACTATAATTAACCAGATAGTTTTCCAACCAGGCGATGGTCTCAATATCCAAGTGGTTGGTCGGCTCGTCCAGTACCAAAAGATTTGGTTTTTCTAGAAGCATCTTAGCCAGAGCTAGACGGGTATTTTGCCCTCCAGACAGCTCTTCAATCTTCATCTGCCACATGGACTCATCGAACTTAAAGCCGTTGAGAATGGCGCGGATATCCGCCTCATAGGTAAAGCCACCAGCCTGACGGAATTCTTCCGATAGACGGTCATAATCCTGCATGAGTTTTTCTAAGTCAGCCCCAGTTTTTTCCCCCATCGCAAGCTCCATCTGCCGCAAAGTTTTCTCCGTTTTACGGAGATCGTCAAAGACGTGGAGCATCTCATCGTAGATAGTATTGGACGACTCAAAGCGACTATCCTGGGCTAAATAAGAGAGAGAAAGATCCCGCTTTTTATTGATTTCTCCTGAAGTTGGTTCTTCTTCTCCCACCAAGATTTTTAAGAGGGTAGACTTGCCGGCTCCGTTCTTTCCGACCAGGGCAATCCGGTCCCTTTCATCCACCTGCAGGCTGATATTATCAAAAAGAACCTCCCCTGCAAAAGAGCGTTCAATTTTGTTGGCTTGTAAAATAATCATGTCCCTATTTTACTATCTTTTTACGGATTAAACAAGAAAAGACGAGCCATCAAAAAAATCCTGAGCCCCTTGAGGCTCAGAACTTTTAGAAAGTATTTTAAAACTTATTCTTCCTTATACAATTGTCGAACTGCTTCCACATCTGTATCCTGAATACTGTAGAAGGAACCAGCCGGTTGCATGACCGATTCTCCATCAGTGTGGTCCAGCCCTATCGCATGGCCTAGCTCATGCTCAGCTGTATTGACAATCCGATCATAACTATAGTTATAGACATAATTTAAAAGATAATGGCGATTGAGACGCACTGTGATGTGGGTGAAGCGGTTGGTTAAGAGGTTAGTCTGAGAGGCAGTCTCTCCAGCAGCAGAAACCGATGCGTTATCCATTTCCGTCAAGACCACATTAGCTTCTTTTTCATTTGTAACCAGCTTGAAGGTAAAGGCGCCTGTTTGGTTCCAAGCCTCAATAGCATCCCGATAAGCTTTTATAAAGGTTTGATTGATATTGGGATCCAAATAGACCGTGGCTTCCGCTTTTTCCCAGCGAGCGCCACTATGCTCATGATTGTCCGTCTGCGTGGTCTGTGAGCTAGGTGTCATCCCAAAGCGCGATGCAAAGCCCTGATCACCAAATAAATTGCCGACTTGATAGACAACCTTTTGGGCAGCTCGTCCAAATCCATCCATACCAGAACTAGGAGAATCTGTGAAATAGATGATCCCCACTAGGACGAGAAAACTGATGGCAATGGTCCAGAAAAATCCCCAAAAAAGACTCCAAGCCATGCGAAGGATTCCTCTGAAAAATCGAAAAATGGTTCTCATACATTCTCCTTTCTCTTAAAGAAGGTATGCCATTGTAACACTCCATTCTTAAAAAAAACTTAAATAGCCATGCTTTCTGGCTTATTGATGAACGGTTACTTTTCCTGTCTGGTAATCCAGGCTAATCCCACTTTGAACATTGGGAACAAAGACATTGAACTCAAGGGTCCCATCACTCGATTTGGCTTCGATATGAGAACCTAACGGAATCAAATCTTCTGGTTGGTTGTAGATCAAGGTTACTCGATAGCGGATCCTCTTGTTCTTATCCAGTGCTTTTCGAACCAGGGTCTCGTAGTAGTTTTGACCGGTAGAATGAGGGTCATTGGCTTGATTGGACCAAGCCGTTTGTACAGCGATATTTTTGGGATTGCTCGTCGAAGCATCGAAACCTTTGAGATTGCCGATCAAGGCGTAGCCCAATAGGTGGCCCCGATCCACAGCATGGTCATACTCACCGGACAGATTGTGGACCTGGTGCCAACCTGCTGGTTTCCAATCGGTTAGGCCACTACCTGTTGCATCTCGATCTCTGTACTGGCGAGTCGCCTTGGTCATAATAGCGTTCGCAACCGTCGGTACGGTCTTTCCATTCACTTCTTTTGTCTTGTTATCGGCATAGGGTTGACTGGCCACACTAGCATCCAGATCTGTGCGATTCCCCTTAACTACAAAGGCTCCAGCACCATTCCATTCCAAGTCATTCCCCAATTGTGAACGGGCAGATTTCGTTAGTACAGAGCTAGCTAACTCTTTACTAGGTGTTTCTTGCTGGCTACTAGTTACCACCGAAACAACCTGATCCGTCGCTTCTTTTACCGCCGGTTGATTAAAATAATAGCCCCCAATAGCTAGGGCCGTTGCCACCACAAAACCTGCTAGGGTTTGTTTGGTTCGTTTGCTTACTGTTTGTTTTGCCATATCTCTCTCCAAAAAAGAGCAGCGCTAGATGGGTCATTGACTCGATTCGCTGCTCTCCTTTTTACTCAATTTTAGTTAAAAGCTTATTTGCCTGTTAGCTTTCCAATGATCTCTGACCAAGTATCCGGAGAGAGAATGGACCATGGATTTTTTCCATCTCCAATCACTCCATAGCCAATGACCAAACCAACTGCAAAAATGATGATTCCAATCACAGCCAACAGGAGGACAATTCCTAGCTGTTTTCCAACATAGCGAAGATTAGTTTTCATCGTCTTCTTCCTCTACACGTTTCACGTCTGCACCTAGTGCCACCAATTTCTCATGGAATTGATAATAACCACGATCTAAGTGACTTAATTTGCTGACTTTCGTTTCTCCTTCTGCTACCAAGCCCATCAAGACCAAGGTTGCACTTGCTCGTAAATCGGTCGACATAACCTCTGCACCTTGGAAGCTTTCCCCTCCAACGATACGAGCTGTATCCCGCATAATATCCGAGTGAACGCCCATCCGACGCATTTCTTCCAAATGCTGGAAGCGATTCTCAAAAACCGTTTCAATCATGGTAGACTCACCTTTAGCCATGGCCATCAAGGCTGTGAATTGAGCCTGCATATCGGTTGGGAATCCTGGATACGGAAGGGTTTTAACGGTCACTGGACGGAGCTTACTGATATCCGACTGAATCCGAATTCCATTTTCTTCTTCGGTTACCGTCACACCCATCTCCTGCATCTTAGATAGAAGCGGACGGTTGTGTTCCCAAATGGCATCTTCGATTAAGACGTCTCCACCAGTCATGGCTGCCCCAATCATAAAGGTTCCAGCCTCGATGCGGTCTTGCACAACATTGTGGTTTGCACCGTGCAAGCTCTCCACACCAACAATGGTCAAGGTCTCAGTTCCTGCACCCTTGACGTTAGCCCCCATTTTATTCAGCAAGAGAGCTAGGTCAACAATTTCAGGTTCTCGAGCTGCATTTTCAATCACAGTAACTCCATCTGCCAAGGTTGCCGCCATCATAATATTTTGTGTCGCCCCTACTGATGGGAAGTCCATATAGATGTGTGCTCCCTTGAGACGATCTGCTTTTGCTTCAATATAGCCGGCTGTTTGGGTAATTTCAGCTCCCATAGCTTCCAGACCTTTCAAGTGGAGGTCAATCGGACGACTACCGATCGTACAGCCTCCAGGCATGGAAACTTTGGCATGGCCATTGCGTGCCAAGACAGGACCTAGGACAACGATAGAAGCCCGCATCTTGCTCACATACTTATAAGGTGCTTCCTCTGATAATTTTGCTTGCGCATCTACGACAACCGTATTGTCTTCTTCATTGAAGGTTACTTGTGCATTCAACCCACGAACAACATTGTTCATTGTAAAGACATCTGATAAAACAGGTACATTTTTCAAGGTTGTCACGCCCTCGCTTGCTAGAACTGTTGCAGCAAGAAGAGGAAGGACAGCATTTTTTGCTCCTTCGATTTTGACGGTTCCAACCAGTCGATTATGACCACCATTAACGATTATTTTTTCCATACGGGATTGTTCTCCAATTTCTTAAAGTCACGCTTTCTATCATACCATATTTTTTATAAAATGTGGCTAGAATTGGCCAATAAAAATCTGCCGACTCATCTCATAGATACTTATAAAAAATGAGCTCGCTAGATAGCCTATTCCGACACTGATCATCAAGATCAAAAAACGGATTTTAACTGCATTTTCAGCACTTACTTTTAAAAACTTTTCCCATTGAACCAGGTTCATCAATAGGTAATAGGCAAAAAAGATAAACAATAGATGGCTTGAAAGATTAAAAATCATTTGAATCATACAGCTATTATACCATATTTGGTCCTTACTTTCTTCTTTTGATTCTCTCCCAACAAAAATAAGGTGAGGACATACCTCCACCTTATTTTGAATATGTTATAAACGATTTCCGACATTAATCCGGTTAATGGCGCGTTGAAGAGCAATTTTAGCACGACGTTCCATATCAACCGAATGCTGATCTTTGGCTTCTTCAATCGCTTTTTCAGCTCGCAGTTTGGCACGTTCTGCACGACTAATGTCGATATCTCGAGCACGTTCGGCAGAATCGGCAACAATGGTAATGACATTATCAGCTACTTCGATAATCCCCCCATTGACTGCAATCCAATCAATATGTTTGTCATCGTCGACACGACGAACCTTTACTTGGTCTACAGCCAAAACCGCAATGGTATTGATATGATGAGGTAAAATCCCTAATTCACCATCAATTGTCTTGACAGATACAAATGCGGCATGATGATCATAAACCAGTCCATCCGGTGTAACGATTTGGACGTTCATTTGACTCATCTTTCACCTCTTCTTAGAATCCCATTTTTTCAGCTTTGGCAATCACATCTTCGATCGATCCAACACCACGGAAGGCATCTTCAGGAAGATGGTCATATTTCCCGTCCAAAATTTCTTTAAAGCCACGAACAGTTTCTCCAACTGGTACATAAGATCCAGGTTGACCTGTAAATTGTTCTGCAACGTTGAAGTTTTGTGACAAGAAGAATTGGATCCGGCGAGCACGAGCAACCAAGGTCTTTTCTTCGTCAGACAATTCATCCATCCCCAAGATAGCAATGATATCTTGCAATTCATGGTAACGTTGAAGGACGCGTTTGACTTCAGAAGCGACTGCATAGTGTTCTTCTCCTACGATTTCTGGAGAAAGGGCACGTGAGCTTGATGCCAATGGGTCCACCGCAGGGTAGATCCCCAATTGTACCAACTTACGTTCCAAGTTGGTGGTTGAATCCAAGTGGGCAAAGGCGGTTGCTGGCGCTGGGTCTGTATAGTCATCGGCTGGCACATAGATGGCTTGGATGGATGTAACAGAACCTTTCTTCGTTGACGTAATCCGTTCTTGCAATTGCCCCATTTCAGTTGCCAAAGTAGGTTGGTAACCAACGGCTGATGGCATCCGTCCCAAAAGGGCTGATACTTCAGATCCGGCTTGGGTGAAACGGAAGATATTGTCGATAAACAAGAGAACGTCCTGACCTTCGACATCACGGAAGTATTCCGCAATGGTCAAACCAGTCAAAGCAACACGCATCCGTGCTCCAGGTGGCTCATTCATTTGTCCAAAGACCATGGCTGTTTTTTCAATAACGCCAGATTCTTTCATTTCCCAGTAAAGGTCATTCCCTTCACGTGTCCGTTCCCCAACACCGGTAAATACAGAAATACCACCGTGTTCTTGGGCAATATTATGGATTAATTCTTGAATCAAGACAGTCTTCCCAACTCCGGCACCACCGAAGAGTCCGACCTTCCCACCTTTCAAATAAGGGGCTAAGAGGTCAATGACCTTGATCCCTGTTTCAAGAATTTCTTCTGAAGTAGAGAGCTCGTCAAAGGATGGAGCTTTTTTGTGGATGGAGTCACGAGGAGCATCCTCAGCAAAAGGTTGATCCAAGTCAATGGTATCTCCAAGAACATTGAAGACACGTCCCAAGGTTTCTTTTCCGACTGGAACAGAGATTGGACGACCTGTGTCCAAGACTTCCATTCCACGTGTTAAACCATCGGTTGATTCCATGGCGATGGTCCGTACGACCCCATCACCAAGTTCCAAAGCTACTTCAAGAACGACTTTTGATTTTTGTTGGTCATTTTTATAGACTACAAGCGCATTATTGATCTCAGGAAGTTTATCTCCAACGGAAAAGGTAACGTCTACGACGGGACCTACGACCTGAGAAATTTTGCCTAAACTCATGTCATTCTCCTATTCTAAGTAATTTCTACTGCTCAAAAGTTCTCTTTCAAGCATCTGTTTTTGTATTTAAAATTGTATCCGACAACTATTCAAGGGCGCTAGCACCCGCAACGATTTCGGTAATTTCTTGTGTAATCGCTGCTTGACGAGCACGGTTGTATTGAATCGTTAATTCATCAATGACTTTCTTGGCATTGTCTGTTGCAGTTTGCATGGCCATCATCCCAGCAGCATTTTCAGCTGTTTTAGCATCAATAATGGCACCATAGATCATGCTTTCAGCAAATTGAGGAAGCAATTGATCTAAAATGGCATCTCGACTAGATTCCAATTCTAGATTCAATGCGTAGTCCTCATCCGCTTCATTGGGGTCCAAATCAATAATTGGAAGCATTTGTTCCACCCGCATTTGACTAGTCAAACTGTTGACGTGGTGGTTGTAACAGACGTATAACTCATCAAACAAGCCTTCCTGATACATTTGGACTGTTTTCGAAATGATCTTGCGAACTTCCTTAAAGCTAGGCTGATCAGGCAAACCACGCAATTCATAAACCGGCTGAATCCCACGGGCACGGAAGAAATCCGCACCGACGCTTCCAATACAGATCACTTCAAAGTCATCTCCAGTTGGATGGTATTCTGCCTTCATTTCCATCATGGTTTTAAGGATGGAGGCATTATAACCCCCGACCAAACCACGATCAGATGTAATCACGATATAAGCTGTCTTTTTTACCGGGCGACTCACCAACATCGGATGGGACTTGGCATTTTCTGTTTCATGTCCATGGAGCAAGTCTGTTAATAACTTACGTACCTTGGCAGCATAAACCTGAAAATCCTTGGCTACTTGCTCGGATTTCCCGAGTTTAGCAGCAGAGACCATCTGCATGGCATTGGTAATTTGACTGGTATTTTTAGTGGATGCAATTTTATTTTTTATATCATTTAATGAAACTGCCATCTTCCACTCCTATTTCTATTTGAAATTTGACTGGTTGACAAATTCTGTAAGGGCTGCATCCAGTTCTTCTTCTGCTGGAAGATCATGTGTCGAACGAATCGTCTCAAAGATTTGATGATAATGTGCTTCAAAGTAATCAAACAACTCTTCTTGGAAACGAAGAATGTCGTCTACTGGAATACTATCTAAGAAACCATGAGTCAAGGCATACAAGATCACGACTTGTTTTTCAACCGTCAATGGTTCATGAACGGGTTGTTTCAAGACTTCAACTGTTCGGCGACCACGGTTCAATTTCGCTTGAGTCGCAGCATCCAAGTCACTACCAAATTTCGTGAAGGCTTCCAATTCACGGTAGGAAGCAAGGTCGATACGAAGGGTACCTGCAACTTTCTTCATAGCCTTGATTTGGGCAGCTCCCCCTACACGAGATACAGAAGAACCCGCATCAATGGCTGGACGAATACCAGCATTGAACAAACTATCTTGCAAAAAGATTTGTCCGTCTGTGATCGAAATCACGTTGGTTGCAATATAAGCAGAAATATCTCCTGCTTGGGTTTCAATGATTGGAAGAGCTGTAATAGAACCCCCACCCAATTCATCTGAAACTTTCGCAGAACGTTCCAACAAACGGCTATGGAGATAGAAGACATCCCCTGGGAAGGCTTCACGTCCTGGTGGACGACGGAGAAGAAGGGACAATTCACGGTAAGCTACGGCTTGTTTTGACAAATCATCATAGACGATCAAAACATGTTTACCGTTATACATGAACTCTTCTGCCATGGCAACCCCGGCATAAGGTGCCAAGTAGAGCAATGGAGACGGTTGAGAAGCCGAAGCGGTTACCACAATCGTATAATCCATAGCTCCGTATTTACGGAGAGTTTCTACTTGCGTACGAACTGTTGATTCTTTTTGACCAATCGCCACATAGATACAGATCATGTCTTGACCCTTTTGGTTCAAGATGGTATCGATGGCAATCGAAGTTTTCTCTGTTTGACGGTCCCCGATAATCAATTCCCGTTGACCTCGTCCGATTGGAACAAGGGCATCAATAGCTTTCAAACCAGTTTGTAGGGGTTCTGAGACAGATTTCCGTTGCATAACGCCAGGAGCTGGTGTTTCAACTGGACGGAATTTATCTGTCACAATCTCACCTAAACCATCTACTGGTTGGCCAAGTGGGTTGACAACCCGACCAATCAAGGCATCCCCTGCAGGGACTTCCATGATTTTACCTGTACGACGGACAGAGTCTCCTTCACGAATATCCGTGAAATCACCCAAGATGATGATCCCGACATCCGTTGTTTCTAAGTTTTGGGCCATCCCGTATGAGCCATTTTCAAAGATCAACAACTCACCACTCATGGCATTTTCAAGCCCATGAGCACGGGCAATTCCGTCACCAATGTAGGTTACAACACCTGTCTCAGTGACGTCAAAGTTTGGCTTGAAATTTTCAATTTGTTGCTTAATTAAAGCGCTGATTTCTTGTGCGTTAATCGCCAAAATTCACACCACTTTCTATTTCAATTTAGATTTTATAACTTGCAATTGGTGTTTGAGACTGGTATCCAACGTTTTATGATTGGCTGTCACGACAAAGCCACCAATTAAATCTGGATCGATCTTTTGTTGGATTGAGCGAACTTGAATCCCAAATTTTCTTTCGATAATGGGGATTAGCTTTTGCTCTTGAACAGGATCCAAACCAGCAACTGTCGTAACAGTGACGACAAATGCGTTGCTCAACAGTTGAATCTGATCCAAACAAATCGTTACAATGTCATAAAATAAGGCTTCACGATGATTGAGAATAACCACTTCAATCAAATGGTCGAGTAATTGTGAATCAGAGGGTTGAAAAAGTCTGAGACTTTTTGCTTTCTCTTCATCCTCTACACCGATATGAGCTAAGAAGTTAGCAAGTCCAGTCTCCTCAAAAATGCCCTTGATTTGGGTCAATTTTTCAAAGACAAGATCTTGTTCTCCTTTTTCAAAGACCAATTGAACAAAAGGCTGGGTATATTTCTCAATCACCATCAGTTGCTTTTTGTCCATTAGGCTTCTCCTAATTCATCAAGATAGCGATCAATCAGTTGGCGTTGACCTTCAGCATCCAGCTGTTGACTCAACAATTTGCCGGCAAGATTGACAGTGAGATCTGCCACATCGCCTTTGATACTGTTCAATGCTTCTTCTTTGTTATGCGCAATTTCTTGTTGCGCTTTTTCTTTCAAACGTACTGCTTCTTGAGTGGCTTCTGAAAGGATCTGAGATTTGTTCTTTTCTGCAGTTTCCTTTGCATTTTCGACGATAGACGCAGCTTCTTTGCGGCTACCTGCCAACTCTTCTTCACGTTTACTTGCTAGTTCCTCAGCTTTTTGACGAGCTGATTCTGCTCCATCAATATCATCTGTAATCTTTTTGGCACGCGCTTCTAAAATTCCATTGATATTGTTCCATGCAAATTTCTTTATTAAAAAGATTAATAATAGGAAGGAACCAGCAATGAGAATAAAGTTACCAATAATTTCACTCATTGATACATGCATTCTTCTACTCCTCCTCTACTTACTCTTCGCCATTAATTTTCTTACCAATATAGATTGATGACAACATGGTAAACACATAGGCTTGGATACATGAAATAAAAATTGAAAATGCAGTCCATGCCATGCTACCAATAAAGGCAAATGGATACCAATAGAAAGCTTGGTGTGATAAGTTCACGAGCAAGCTTGCTAATACCTCACCCGCAAAGATATTTCCGAAGATCCGAAGTGCCAAGGAGGCAAAGTTCGTTAATTCTTCCAAAATATTCATGGGGGTCATAAATCCAGGTGTCACAAAAGCCTTTAAATATTCCTTCACACCACGTCGGCGAATTCCTTCTACATGGGCGATTAAGGTGATCAAAAATGAAAAGGCAAAGTCATAACCCAGGTTAGCGGTTGGTGATGTCCACAAATTGTAACCATTGGTCGTTTCGATTTTAGCCATCAATCCAATGTTATTGGCCACTAAAAGAAATAGGAAAAGAACAAACAAGAACAAGGAATAGTCCTTTATATAATGTTCCCCAATATTTCCTTTGGTGAAGCCTACGACAAAGTCATATGCGTATTCCAGCACATTTTGTTTGCCCTTTGGTCGGATCGTCATTTTACGGCTGGCCCAATAAATAAAGCCAAAAACCACCAAAACAGCAATCAAGGTCATAGCAAGTAGGGTCAAATTAAAAGTTACAGGTCCAAGAGTTATCGTTGGAGTGATACTTTCTTCCAAGTTTTGACACCTCCTTTTCTAAAATAGAAGTGCTTATTTGATAATGAAGGCCATAACCAAGGTTACGAAGAAAGTACCTTCGACAAAGGCAACACCAAGAATCAAGAGGCTACGCAATTGACCAATAATTTCTGGTTGACGAGACGCAGATTTCAATAGGCTGCTCATCATCAAACCTTCTGCCAGTGATACACCAAAGCAGGCTAAACAAAGACCTAAAAATGTTAAATTCATGATGAATTCTCCTTTTATAAATTTTACCTCCTTAGTTTACTCCTAAAAGATATAATAGTCAAATATTTCCTAGAAAAGAAAGCGTTTTTGTTAAATTACGTTATTTTTTTAATATGATAATCTTTCCGATCTACGATTGATTCCTTTTAATTTTTAGACACTTTGTCCACCTCTATTCATTTTTCCTTCTAAAAAACTCTCACCTGCTCAGCAGATGAGAGAATTCAATTATTTAAAGATAGACGTTTTAAAACTATCTGTTTGTTGGAGCAATTTCTTAAAGATTTTTTCTTTCAGTGCAACCGTATTGTCAAATTTGACAGAACCGTTACTTAGAGTAGCCTTATCTTTATCCACTGCTTCAGCAAATGCACGTTTCAAGTCTTCATAGCTATTGTAGGTCTTCCCATCGATGTCAATAGCCTGAAGTCCATTTTTGGCACTGGTTACCACTTCATTGAAGTAGGCTTTCTTCCAGTCTTCAAGGGTACTGAATTTCCCATCAGAAATCTTTTGAATGATGTAATCATCCCCTAGAGTCGCATGACCTGCTTGTTTGGATTCTTGTTTATACTTGTTTGAAGCATAGCCTAAGAAGCCTTTTTCATAGCCATAGTAACCCCAGAGTCTGAAGGTATTGTGTTTGAAGGACATGGCTCCAGGAGCCCCTTCACTGGTGTTTCCACCATAGATCCCTGTCATCATCGGCACCGTCACATAGGCTGAGCCAAAGTCAGATGGATTATAGACTCCATTTCCAGGACCACGATTGGTCATGAAGTTGTTGGTGATGAGATCATCTACTGAATGTAAGGTGATGGCTTTTTCCTCATCGCTCAAAGGACGTACCTTATCAAATTGATTCTTGGTGTTAGCCCCTCGGTATTGTTTATCAACCTTCTTGAACCATGCATTGTTCAAGTCTTGACTGCCTTTGTTGAGGACAGCTTCTCCTTCTAGGTAATCCAGAAGCATGAGGGTATCATTATAGCCTTTCATATACCGATCGATGTCCTCACGTGATGTGAGGTCATTCGGATTGGTATTGTACCATTGGTTTCCATCATTTGGACGTTCATAGGCCATATTGAGTCCTAGGGCCTTGTATTCCCCATTTGGATTGGATACGGATGGCGTTTGGAGCATGCCTTGGGCAAAGGCTTCGATATCAGTTCCTTCGCGATGTCTCCAACCACCTAAGTAAACCATACGGTCATTGACGTGCGTCGTTTCGTGGGTAAAGGCAGAGACCCCAAAGTCACTGATCATATCGGTCACCATGAAGAAGACAGAGTCGTCTTTATATGGATTTCCGTAAATTCGCGCCACTGCTCCCATCCGCCAATCTGTCGCATGGTAACGATCGGTTGGACCATACAATTCACGGATTGGAGCCACATCTTTGCCACTGTTGGTATGTCCATAACGGTCTGTACTAATACCCTTGTAGTTTTGATTATCAAGGACAGGGGTCGGCACCATATTATTGCTCTTCAAGAGTTGATTGCGAACCTTATCCGTTGCTAGACGTGACCAGAAATCTAGGTAATTCTGTTGTCCTTTTGCCACCTTATCAATTTCGGCTTTGAAGGCATTCCGCTCTGCTTCCGTGTTCTTGCCATATTTCTCGAAGGAACTATAGGCCATGGTATTGTAGGTTGAAATCAAGAACATATGAGCATCTTTTAAGTTCAAGAGTGGCAAGATCATTTTACCGTGAACATCATTGTTTAAGCCCTCATAGGCTCTGTGTTTAGCAGACGCGAATGCTGGATTGGTCGTCTCAGGTTCCACAATATAGACATTGTCTTTGGTTGCTTTGATGAACCAATCATTTAAGTCTCTATCACTTGTAAAGAGCTCCATATTGTATTTCAGGAAGTCATTTAAGTTACCAGAAAGAGTCGATTTAGCCACAACTTCACGGAAGGCATCGTGGGTACGAGTCCCTTTGATGTAGTCTTCTTTTGAACCAATTTCAATCAAACGGTCTAAGACATCAACATTCTTCCCATAGAAGTCTGGCTTGAACAACATGAGCTGCTTAAGATTGACATCATCAAACTTCACTCCATAATAGCGGTTGAGGTAAGAGAGACCCAAAAGAACAGCGGCCTTGTTGTCATCAACTTTCTTGATGAGGGCCCGTTTGGCAGACTCATCTGTATTTAATTGATGGTCTTGGTTTTCAACCAGTTGTTTGACAAAGTGAGTCAGATTGTCCTTGACTGCTTGGAAACTTTCTTCAAGGTAAAGGTTCTTAATGGCATTGACTTTGTTAGGACCTGTTCGACCAAGATGTGTGTAGATTGGATCTGATTGTAATTCGACAGGACTTAATTTCTCTACGATGGCACCAATGAGATCGCTCCGATCTTTGTCCACCATATTCGGCGTGTAGACTACTTCACCGAGCTCCGCTACACTGTACTCTTTGACTTGTTTGACATTAGACTCTTTCGGTGAAATGCTGAAGACATCTTTGGTCTTATCTGCGTAGTGGATCAGGATGTGGTCGGCATCCGATAGTTCAGTGACAAAATCATTGCCCTTCATAGCGGTCACAGACAAAACTTCCTTGGTCAAGAGAGGACTCGTTGCAGCCAGTTTATTCCCTTGGTCGACAATCCATTCTTTGTTGTAGAAAGGTTGCAGTTTAGCAATATTGCGGTAAGCTAGCTCACGAGTCGCATCATAAGCAGTGATTGCCTTGTATTGATCGTCTGTGTTAACAAGGTTATTGAGTGTATCTTCAATCGGTTTACTGCTGGTAAATTTATCAGCAGTGATTCCCATTGCATCGATTTTCTGCTCAGCTTCTGCCAGCGAGATGCTAGGGATTTTACGGGAGTTGTTAAAGCTTTTCTTCCCTTCACTCACGCCTTCCACACTGTAATTGCGCTTGGTTCTTGAATAGGTGAAGTAATCATCTGCGTCAATATCTGAGTGACCAAAGACCATCTCACCCGTTTTGACTTTCATCATGGTGATGTTGTCTTCAATAGTCCCCAAGGCCCAGTTGGTCCCTAGTAATCCACCCGATTGAACCGCTTCTTTGAGTTCAATTGAACCTTTAGCAACTGAATTTCTGAGAACCCCTTCTTTACCTACTGTGTGGTTATTTCCACCATTTTGAGAGGAATAAACGAGACCTGCAGCTTTGGCTTTGTTCCCAGTGATTTCAGCATCAACGTAAGCTTTTTCAACGACACCTTTCCAGTTCTCACCAACAACACCCGCTAGATAGCCACCTTTGTTCCCAGCAGCGTGCAGTTTCCTGATAAAGGCGACATTACTTACTTTCCCACTGCCATCAATTTTATTGACGATCCCTGCTACGTCATTGTTCCCGACAACACTTCCTGTTACTTTAACATTTTCAACAGTTGCATTGTTTTTGATAACACCTGCGATTGGTGCTACTCGATCTGTCCCAGGTAGGTCAATATTGACATTTTCAAGCAAGAGATTCTTAACCGAGCCACCTTCGATGTTCCCAAATAATGGTCTTGTAATGTTATGGATGGCAAATGTATTTCCATCCGTACTTTCCAAAATTCCCTTGAAGGCATTGGTCACATAGGATTTCCCTGCTGGCTGGACATTAGCCGCATTCATATTGCTACCCAGTTTAAAGGTACCAGTCGGATTGGCTTGCATAGCTTTTACAAGTTCGTTGAAATTGTAGTAGATATCACCTTCATGTGCTTTGGGTTTCGCAATATAGTGGACATAGACCTCACTGAACTGGTTGTCCGCAGTCCGTTGAATGAGATCAGGAGCTTTGGCTGTTACTTTGTAGAGGGTCACGCCATCTACCGTTACTTCTTCAATTTTATCAACGGCTAGTTTTGTAACCTTATTATCATAGGTAGTGACCTTTAAGTAGTAAGGCTTCACATCTGATGGTGTTTCAGACAAGAGGCTGCTATCGGTCTCAAGACCTTGGTCATCCACGCTAATCAGACTGGTTTCCTTGATGTTTTTGATTTCAACTTTTTTAAGATCAATTCTCAGTGGTTCTTCCTTGAGAACTTCTTCTTCATCCCCATTTCCACGGTCATACACCATGGTCGTTGCGAGCGTATAATCCTTGTAGTAGTCCAAGTCTGCTAAAGCAGCTGCCAAGTCCGTCTCTGAAAGGGTCAGGGTTTTCACCACTTGATCACCCTTCTTCAATACAGCCTGGATGGACTTGATGGTCACACCGTCTGGTTTATCCAAATGATAAGTAGCTTTAGCACTGCGCTTCAATTCTTCCTTATCGACCTGGGTCAAAGTTAAGGTAGGCTTATCAAGTTCTTTGGTCCCTTGTTGAATGATCTGATCTTGGGCTTGTTCTACTACTTCTTCAGAAATTGTAGGAGCATCCGTTGTTTTGACACCTTTAATGGTCTTATAGACCTTGGTGATTTTTTTCTTCCCATTTTTACCGACTTGAGAAACCCTTTCGGTTCCTTTTAGCAAGGTGGCATCTTGTTCGGTTACCGTCTTAAATGGAATTTCTTCAAAAGCAACTTCCTCTGTTTGGCCTTCAATCGCCTTAGTCCCACGACTAATTTTTTCTGTCACAGGAGCTTTTACCGTTTCAGTTGTCGTGCTCACGGGCTCGCCAATCTTCTCACCATTGACCGTCTTATAAACACGACGAATCTCCTGACTACCAGCCTCGCCTTTCTGAAGAAGGCTTTCTTCATCGGTGTAACGATTGGCATCCGTTACATACTCTGTTTCATATGGAAGGATTACCGTTTCTGTCTCTGTTACCGTCCCTTCCGTAACTTGATAGGTTGGATTCTCCGGTTGAACAGGAGCTTCACCGACATGACCTTCTTCCTGTGTTCCCTTAGCTTCGATGACACCGGTATAGGCTGGGTTCTCAGGCTGTACAGGAGCTTCACCAACATGGCCTTCCTCTTGCGTTCCTTTGGCTTCGATGACACCGGTATAGGCTGGATTCTCTGGCTGTACAGGAGCTTCACCAACATGGCCTTCCTCTTGTGTTCCCTTGGCTTCTACTACCCCTGTATAGGCTGGGTTCTCTGGTTGAACAGGGGCTTCGCCGACATGGCCTTCTTCTTGTGTCCCCTTAGCTTCCACCACACCTGTATAGGCTGGGTTCTCCGGTTGAATAGGAGCTTCACCGACATGACCTTCTTCTTGTGTCCCCTTAGCTGTGACCACTGGGGTAGGTTGTGGACTTGGTTGAACATCCTCTTTTGTCCCAACAGCAAGAATTTGTGAAACTGGTTCTTTAGTGACCTTGCTTTCAACGACTCTGCGAACTTCTTGCCCATCTACCACACTCACTTCTGTCAATAGGGTCCGCTCCCCATTTTGACCAGCAGTCAGCACCTTGGTTTGCCCTTTAGGTAATGTAGGATCAGCTTGTTTGACAGTTTCAAATGGCACAGGCTCAGTAGAGACTTCCAGGCTTGGTTTTTCAACTTGAGGAAAGGCTGGAGAGACTTCTGGGGTCACACGCGCTTGTGCTTCCACTTGTGGAATACCTGTACTTGTTTTGATCGTTCCTTCTACAGAAGGTTTCGTTTCCTGCATAGCCTTTGGCTCTCGTAAGCTCGTCTTTTGGACTGACGGGTAGCGCAGATAACCAATATAGTCATAGCCGTCAATTTGAATCACGCCATTTGCAAGATCTTTGCTCGATGCGATCGCAAGATCCTGATTATAGGCGCGCAAAACTTGATTTTGTAGGGCTGCGACTTCAACTGGAAGTAGAAGACTTTGTCCCATGGCTCCAATCAAAAGGACGCCCATGACCTTCTTCCGGTGCTTTTTAGAGAGTAAGAGGACCGCAAAGGAAGCTGTGGCTAGACTTAGCCCAAAAAGGGCGACTTCCTGACTTCCTGTCTGAGGAAGAACCGACTGAATTGCTTCCTTCTTCTTATAGACGAGATAGAAAGTATCTTCATTTTGATACTCTTCAGGGATTGCATGAATCACCTGTGCTTTTTCTTCAGCAGTCAGCTCTTCTTCTGTCACATATCCTAAGTGAACATGAGCAGGTAGAGTCATCTGATCAGCTTGGACAGGACGAGCTCCTAACAAGCTTCCTCCTAATAAAAAGGCTCCAATGGCCACCGGACCAACACCGACAGATAATTTCCGAATCGAATATTTGGTCATTTTTTCAAACGTTTGTTTCGCTTTTTTCATCCTAAAATTCCTATATAGTAATATTTAACCCTCGAGCAGGGACCTGATTATTTTTAGAGAGGATGGGATCCTTTCCAGAAATAAGAACCTTCCCGGGATTTTTTACCTTTACCTATCTTATCTTTTTTCTTCTATTTTAGCAAGCTCTAAAACTCAAAAAAATAAACCGTTTTCTTTATCGGAAGAAAGCAAACCAAAAAACGCCTCGAAAGGCGTTAGTATCATAGATCTATTTATAAGGATTGGTACAAATCATTGTATCGTTGACTAGCTGTATCCCATGAGAAGTCACGCGTCATAGCTTGTTCTTGGAGACCATACCAAGCCTGTTTGTCATTGTAGTAGACAGCTAATGCCTCATCAACTGCCCAGTTAAACCAATAACCAGACAAATTATTGAAGCTAAAGCCTGTTCCACTTCCATCAACAGCATTATACGGTTGGACCGTATCTCGAAGTCCGCCGACTTCATGCACCAGAGGAAGGGTTCCATAACGCATGGCCATCATTTGAGAAAGGCCACATGGTTCAAAGCGGCTTGGCATCAAGAAGACATCCGACGCTGCATAGATTTCTTGGGCCAATTGGACATCAAATGTGATATTAGCCGACAGTTTATCCGGAAAAGCATGACCGAACCAAGCAAAGGCATTTTCAAATCCAGGATCTCCTGTACCGAGCAAGACAATCTGAATATCCTTTTGCAAGAGTTGATGCAACTCTTCTACCACCACGTCAAAGCCTTTTTGACGTGTCAAACGAGAGACGATCCCAAACAAAGGAACATCATCGCGAACAGGTAGACCGACACGTTCTTGAAGAGCTCGTTTACTAGCTGCTTTACCTGAAAGATCTGAGAGACTGAAGTGATACGTCAAGAGTGGATCCGTTTCAGGATTATACAGATCTGCATCAATCCCGTTAACAATTCCGGTCACCTTGCCAGACTCCATCCGAAGGATCTGATCCAAGCCACAACCATATTCAGCAGTCATAATCTCATGCGCATAGCTAGGAGAAACAGTTGTCACACGGTCAGCATATAGAATGCCGGCTTTCATCCAGTTCAGGCAATCATTCCATCGAAGTGTTCCATCTGCATAGCGTTCAAATCCAACTCCGAAAAGATCCCACAACATTCCTGGGTCGAACTGACCTTGGAATTCCAAATTATGGATGGTCAATACTGTCTTAATTCCATGATAAGCTTGAATCCAACGGTATTTTTCCTTCAGCAAGAAAGGAATCATCGCCGTATGGTAATCATGGGCATGAAGAACATCTGGAATGAAGTCAACTCGTTCCATCGTTTCTAAGGCCGCGAGCTGGAAGAAGGCAAAGCGTTCGCCATCATCGAAGTCACCATACACATGACCTCTAAAGAAATAATGTTGGTTATCAATAAAGTAAAAGGTGACTCCATCGCGCACAATGCGTTTCACACCAACATATTGACTTCTCCAGCCAACCTTGGTCTCAAAATGCAAGACATCTTCGATTTGATCTCCAAACTTAGCCTCTACCATATCATAGTAAGGGAGGATCACGCGCACATCATGACCACTTTTCGCTAAGGATTTAGGAAGAGCGCCAATAACGTCTCCCAAACCACCTGTTTTAGAAAACGGTGCTCCTTCAGCTGCAACAAATAATAGTTTCATTAGACAATATCCTCTGTAACAATCGTTCCTTTTTTAACCACGACAGGTGCTTCTTCTGTCCCACGAATCGTCACACCAGCAGCCACTTCAACACCCTTATCCAGAATGGCATGTTCGACGATTGCATTTTCATGAATCACAACACCAGGGAAGAGAAGGCTACTGCGTACTTCTGAACCTTCATAAAGGCGTACCCGACGTGAAACAATGGAACGTTCAACGGTTCCTTCTACAATACTACCCGAAGCAAATTGAGACGTTTTAATATGTGAAGTCTTGGAATAATACGTTGGTTCTTCATTCTTCACTTTCGTATACACCTTTTGGTTTGGTGAAAAGAGCTTCATGAATTTTTGGTTTTCCAACATATCCAAGTTTGCATGGTAGTATGATTCAACTGAATGAATATTGGCTAAGTAACCTGTATATTCAAAGGCAAAAGCATTGTATTCCACCGCCAAATCACGCAAGATATAGCGCAATTTTTGTGGGTATTCTTTCTTGGCTTCTTCTTCAATTTTTTCAATCAACCAAGGAGTGTCCACAATAAAGACATCTGTTGACATGTTGTAGACTTCGTCAGGATCCTTGCCATCAAAAAGTCTTTGCTCTGTAACATGGTCTGTTTCATCAATTTTCAAGACAGCATTGACTTCAGAGATATTTTGAAGATGCAACTTTTTGTAAACAACTGTAATCGGACGGTCAACGCTATTATGCAAGTGGAAAACTTGATTGAGGTCAATATTCATCAAAACATCACAGTTTAAAGCAACTGTTTGGTTGGAACCAGACCGTTTCAAATAGGTCAATAATTGTTGGTAGTATTCTGGCCCTACCGTTGTATTTTCAACTGGAGTATTATAGATTCCGAGGTAATAGTGGCTCAATAAAGTAGACAAGCCCCACTCACGACCTGAACGAATATGGTCAAAGACCGAACTAATATTTTCTTGTTGGAAAATCCCAAAAACACTACGAATACCAGCATTCGCAAGGCTAGACAATGGGAAGTCAATCAAGCGGTATTTCCCATCAAACGGTAGGGAGGCTACCGGACGATGGCTGGTCAAAGTGGACATATCATGATACCCAACTGTATTTCCTAAAATGGCTGAATATTTATCAATCTTCATCTGTTGCTACCCCCACTTTTTCATTGTAACCGACAACTTGTACTTCCTCTGTTCCATCAATCACGACACCTTCTGCAATGACTGCGCCTTCTCCAATAATCGCGCGTTTCACAACAGCTCCTTTACCGATAATGGCATTGCTCATCACGACAGCATCTTCGACAACTGCTCCTTCACGAACTTGAGCTTCTGTTGATAAGATGGAGTGTTTGACTGTACCGTCTACCGAACAACCATCGACGACAAGAGAATCTTCGATGTGGCCATTTTCCCCAAAGAAGTTCGGTGGAGAAATGAGGTTGCGTGAATAGATTTTCCAGTGACGATCGCGACTATCCAAGGCATTATTTGGATCGATATATTCCATATTGGCTTCCCAAAGAGACTCAATCGTACCAACGTCTTTCCAATAACCATTGAATTCATAAGCATAAACACTTTCGCCTGATTCTAGATACGTTGGAATGACATTTTTACCGAAGTCTGACATATCGATATCACTCTTTTCAGCAGCAACCAACATATTGCGCAGACGAGCCCAGTCAAAGATGTAAATTCCCATGGAAGCCTTGGTAGATTTTGGTTCAGCTGGTTTTTCTTCAAATTCGACAATCCGATTATTAGCATCTGTATTCATGATTCCAAAACGGCTTGCTTCCTTCAAAGGGACATCTAGGACGGCAACAGTCAAGCTTGCGTTATTATCCTTGTGCGCTTGAAGCATGTCATCGTAATCCATCTTGTAGATGTGGTCCCCAGATAGAATCAAGACATATTCCGGATTGATGCTATCGATATAGTCGATGTTTTGAAGAATCGCATGACTAGTTCCTTCGAACCACCGATTTCCTTCACTAGCTGAATAAGGTTGGAGAATAGACACACCTGTATTGATTCCATCCAAGCCCCAGCTGGAACCATTTCCAATATGGCTGTTAAGTGCAAGGGGTTGGTACTGTGTAATCACACCAACATTGTGAATTCCTGAGTTGGCACAGTTTGAGAGAGCAAAATCGATAATCCGATAGCGCCCACCAAATTGAACCGCAGGTTTCGCGATGTTTTTGGTTAATTTTCCAAGACGTGTTCCTTGCCCACCGGCAAGAATTAAAGCGAGCATTTCATTCTTCATTGACTACTTCCTCTTTTTAAAGCTTGGACTCCCTTAGAGTCAACCGATCATCATTTTTTATCTGATGTTTTAGATTTCGTTTTGCGAACCTTCCGTTTCACCTTCCAAATGCTAGCCCCTAAAGCCGGCAAAGTAAAGGTCAAAGTTTGTTCATAATCCTTCCACAGTCCCTCTTGAGACTGAACTGTCGGATTGTGCTCTTTCCAGACACCTCCCCATTCTTCTAATTCTGTATTCCAAATTTCTTCATAGACCGCTGATACAGGCACACCAATTGTAAAGTCCTTGCGTTCTACTGGTGCCATATTGAAGACACATACTAGAAGCTCGCCTTTACGATTCTTCCGGACCATAGACAAGACGCTCTGATCCCGGTTATCTGCATCAATAATCTCTAAGCCATCAAAGCTATCATCAATCTCCCACAATTCCTTGTGTTCCTTGTAGAAATGATTGAGATGAGAAGTGAAACGACGCATCTTAGCATTCATTTCATCCTCTAGATTCCCCCATTCCAGTTGCTCCTCTGACTTCCATTCCAAAAATTGACCAAATTCTGAACCCATAAAGAGCAATTTCTTACCTGGATGGCAGATCTGATAGGTTAAAAGATTACGGAGTCCAGCAAATTGATTGTAACGATCTCCCCACATCTTGTGCATCAAACTCTTCTTACCGTGTACCACTTCATCATGTGAAAATGGTAGTAAGAAATTCTCAGAAAATGCATACATATAACTAAAGGTTACCAGATTAAAGTCAAATTTCCTGTAGACCGGGTCTTCCTCATAGAATCGTAGAATATCATTCATCCAACCCATATTCCATTTATAGTCAAAACCAAGACCACCTTCTTCTTCAGGGCCTGTGATCTTTTGACCAGCAGAACTTTCTTCAGCAATCATCATAACATCTGGGTGTTCGTTCTTGATAATCGCATTCAAACGTCTGAGGAAATGAACCCCTTCATAGTTGAGGTTTCCCCCATCAATATTTGGTGTCCATGGACCACTGTCATAATCGAGGTAGAGCATATTGCTCACAGCATCGACCCGAATTCCATCTAAATGATAGGTTTCAATCCAAAACTTCAAACTAGAAATCAAGAAAGACTGTACTTGATTCTTTCCTAAATCGAAGTTCAAAGCCCCCCAACCATAGTTATGGGCCCGATGTTCATCCTGGTATTCAAAGGTTGGTGTTCCATCATAATATGCCAAAGCATCATCATTAATGATGAAATGGCCAGGTACCCAATCCACAATTACTCCGATATTGTTGAGGTGACATTCTTCCACGAAATCTTGAAATTCTTCTGGGCTACCATAAGTCTGCTCGAGGGCAAAATAGCCCATGAGCTGATACCCCCAGCTCAATCCCAATGGATGGGCCATCACTGGCATAAATTCTACGTGGGTGTAGTTCATCTCCACTAAATACGGAATCAATTCTTCTTTTAGTTGTTTGAAGGTATAGGAACTGTGATCGTCATTTCGTTTCCAAGATCCTGCGTGAACCTCATAAATATTAACAGGTCGTTCCTTAAAACCAAGTTTTTTGCGGCGTGCTCTCCAGAGACCATCTTTCCAGTTTTTCTCTGGAATGGTCTTAATAATAGATCCTGTATTGGGTCTCTTTTCCATCCATAATGCTAGAGGATCGATTTTTTGCACCTGATGACCATTTTGTCGAGTCACCAAATACTTGTATATATCTCCCTCTTTTGCATCGGAACAGAAGACTTCCCAGACGCCTCCTTCATTACGAACCATTGGAATTTTACGAGCTTCCCAATCAGTGAAATCACCAATCAGATCCACCGCCTGAGCATTGGGAGCCCAAACACGGAAGGTAAAGCCTTCTTGTTCTCCCCTTGTTTCCTTGTGAGCTCCTAAGTACTCTTGAAGATGGAAATTATCCCCTCTTCCAAATGTCCATAAGTCTGTGCTTCTATCCATATACTCACCTCTTTGCTTTTTGAAAGCGTTTTCTATTTGATATTATTCTACTATAAAATCACTTAATTTTCAAGTTGATTCCTGTAAAATCATGTAAAATTATCAGGAAAAGTTTTTCCATTTTCTTTCCCGAACCTTTTCGATCCTTCCTTGGTCATCCTCCTTATCTTACTTACGATTATACTATATATACGAGGAAAATCAAACAAAAACCGAACATTTAAATCACTATTTTTATTACTAACTAGTTTATTACGAATAAAATGAACATTTTTATGAACAATGTAAAAAAAGACTAAGACAGATTTGTCTTAGTCTTGTTGAATTCTTAGTCTACGTTCACGTATTCTTTTGAAAGTTCAAGAACTTCTTCCATGGTTGAACATTCAGTAAGAGCACGGTTAGCGTATTCTTGCATTTTAGCTGTGTCGAGTTTCTTCATCAAGCTACGTGTACGAAGGACAGATGTCGCTGACATAGAGAACTCATCCAAGCCCATTCCGACAAGAAGTGGAACAGCAGTTTGGTCACCGGCCATTTCACCACACATACCAGCCCATTTGCCTTCAGCGTGCGCCGCTTTGATCACATTGTTGATCAAACGAAGGATAGATGGGTTATATGGTTGGTAAAGGTATGAAACTTGCTCGTTCATACGGTCAGCAGCCATTGTGTATTGGATTAAGTCGTTAGTACCAATTGAGAAGAAATCAACTTCTTTAGCAAATTGATCCGCAAGCATTGCTGCAGCTGGGATTTCAATCATGATCCCTACTTGGATATCGTCTGCAACAGCAACACCTTCCGCAAGCAATTTAGCCTTTTCTTCTTCAAGAATACCTTTAGCTGTACGGAACTCAGTCAACAAAGCAACCATTGGGAACATGATCCGCAATTTACCGTGAACAGATGCCCGAAGCAAAGCACGCAATTGTGTACGGAACATTTGATTACCAGTTTCAGAGATAGAAATACGCAAAGCACGGAAACCTAAGAATGGGTTCATTTCTTTAGGAAGGTCGAAGTAAGGAAGTTCTTTATCCCCACCGATATCCATTGTACGAACAACCACAGGTTTACCATTCATACCTTCAAGAACTGCTTTGTAGGCTTCGTATTGGTCATCTTCCGTTGGGAAGTCTTGAGAATCCATGTACAAGAATTCTGTACGATAGAGACCAACAGCTTCTGCACCATTATCGTTTACACCTTCAACGTCTTTAGGTGTACCGATGTTGGCAGCCAACTCGAAGTGTTTTCCATCAGCAGTCACTGTTTTCGCATCTTTAAGGAGAGCCCATTCAGCTTTTTGTTTGGCATAAGCTTCACCAGCTGCTTTGAACTCTGCAATTTGTTCTTCAGTAGGGTTGATCACCACTTCACCAGTGATCCCTGAAACAGCCAAAACATCGCCATCTTTGACAAGTTCTGTGATGTTATTTGTACCAAGAACAGCTGCGATTTCAAGTGTACGAGCCATGATAGCTGAGTGACTGGTACGTCCACCGATATTCGTAACAAAAGCTTTTACATACTTTTTGTTCAACTGTGCTGTATCAGATGGAGTCAAGTCATGCGCCACCACGATTGCTTCTTCATTGATAGAAGCAGGGTTTGGCAATTTCTTACCAAGCAAGTTGGCAAGGACACGTTTGGTAACGTCGCGAATGTCTGCTGCACGTTCTTGCATGTAAGGATTGTCTTCCATTCCTTCAAAGATTGCAATGAACATGTCAGTGACTTCTTTCAAGCCAGCCTCTGCATTGATTTTTTTCGTACGAATCGTTTCTTTGATCTGACCAATCATTTCAGGGTCAGCGAGAACCATCATATGCGCATCAAAAACTTGCGCTGCTTCTTCACCAAGGCTTGCTACTGCATTCTCCCGAATAAGAGAAAGCTCGTTTTGTGAAGCTTCAAGAGCTGCATCCAAACGAGCTTCTTCTGCACTTGTATCTTCGACTGAAACAGTCTCAAATGATAAGTCTGGTTGAATGAGCAAATATGCCTTAGCAACGGCAACACCGTCAGATGCTGCAATTCCTTTTAGCATTTTTGTCATATTTTAAGCCAATCCTTCTTTAGTCATTGTTTCTGAGATAGCTGCGATAGCATCATCAGCGTCAGCACCTTCTGCAGAGATTACAACGTCTGCTCCTTGACCAACACCAAGGCTCATAACACCCATGATTGATTTCAAGTTAACTGATTTACCTTTGTATTCAAGAGTAATATCTGAAGCAAATTTGCTAGCAGTTTGAACCAACAAAGTTGCTGGACGTGCGTGGATACCTGTTTCTGCCACGATGTGGAAATCTTTAGAAGCCATAGTTTGACTCTCCTTTTTAAAAATAGTTTTTGAGTTACCTTTTGATAACCCTTACAATTTGGTATTATATCATCTTTTGAAATTTTTTTCAAGATTTTTATCACTGACTTACAGAAAAAGACTGCGAAAAATCCCAATTTAGATACATTTTAAGAAGCACCTGAAGAACAGAGGAAATATCTTTTCAATTTTCTACTATATTATAAGTAACATTTTCCTCCGCTTTCAATGAAAAGAAGCTCTTGAACCACAGGATATTGATTCACCAAAAAATTATAACTAATTAAAGATGCTTTAAAGCCTATTCCTATCCCATTTCTTCGATTTTCACGCTTTTCACTCACCACAATATATTGTGCTTTGAAAACTCCATTTCATATCTTTGCACAATATTTAGTTTTATTTTGTTGACAAGTTGCTGGATTTTGTTTATACTGTTTACAGATTTATATTTCGATAGGAGAACGGAAAAGAAATGGTAACCATTTATTCAAAAAATAATTGTGTTCAATGCAAAATGACCAAGCGATTCCTTGATAGCAATCATGTGGAATACCGCGAAATTAACTTAGACGAACAGCCAGAATTTGTAGAGCATGTTAAGAACCTTGGCTTCAATGCTGCTCCAGTTATTCAAACACCGGATGAAGTATTTTCTGGTTTTCAACCAGCTAAGTTGAAGAAACTTTCATAATAAACACAGTATTTTGCTTAAATAGGGTCTAGCGTTAGCAACCTAACACTAGACTTTTTACTTGGAAAGAGAGGACTTCTCCTCTTCATTTTTTGAACTAGAAAAGGATTATTATGGGATTAAAATCTCTTGAAGATGTGACGTATTTTCGTCTTAACAATGAAATCAACCGTCCAGTAAACGGCCAAATCATGCTTCATAAAGATAAAGAAGCTTTGGATGCGTTCTTTAAAGAAAATGTTGTACCAAATACTAAAGCCTTTGACTCGATTACAGACAAGATTCAGTACCTTCTCGAGCACAATTACATTGAGAGAGCTTTTATCGAGAAATACCGTCCTGAATTTTTAGAGGAATTGGCCCAATTTATCAAAGACCAAAACTTCCAATTCAAGTCCTTCATGGCGGCCTACAAATTCTATAACCAATACGCTTTGAAAACAAATGATGGAGAATACTATCTTGAAAGCATGGAAGACCGTGTCTTCTTCAATGCTCTCTATTTTGCAGATGGAAATGAAGCTATCGCACGAGACATCGCAAACGAAATTATCCACCAACGCTACCAACCAGCTACTCCTTCTTTCTTAAATGCTGGTCGTGCCCGCCGTGGAGAATTGGTTTCATGTTTCTTGATCCAAGTAACTGATGATATGAATGCGATCGGACGTTCCATCAACTCTGCCCTTCAACTTTCACGTATCGGTGGTGGGGTTGGGATTTCCCTCAGCAACCTTCGTGAAGCTGGAGCACCAATCAAAGGGTATGAAGGAGCCGCTTCTGGGGTCGTACCTGTTATGAAACTCTTTGAAGATAGCTTCTCTTACTCTAACCAATTGGGACAACGCCAAGG
Source organism: Streptococcus parasanguinis (assembly GCF_019929185.1). Taxonomy (GTDB): domain Bacteria; phylum Bacillota; class Bacilli; order Lactobacillales; family Streptococcaceae; genus Streptococcus; species Streptococcus parasanguinis_O. The sequence continues at coordinate 143,568 of NZ_JAHZPC010000004.1, read as the reverse complement.
GGCTGGGGTGGTTTACCTCAACGTCTTCCACCCAGACATCATTGCCTTTCTTTCTACTAAGAAAGAAAATGCTGATGAAAAAGTTCGGGTGAAGACTCTCTCACTTGGGGTAGTCGTGCCAGACAAATTCTATGAATTGGCTCGTAAAAATGAAGAAATGTACCTCTTCAGCCCATACTCTGTGGAACGTGAATACGGAGTACCATTTAACTACATCGACATCACTGAAAAATACGATGAGTTGGTTGCTAATCCAAATATCCGCAAGACAAAAATTAAGGCACGTGATTTAGAAACTGAAATTTCTAAATTGCAACAAGAATCTGGCTATCCATATGTAGTCAACATTGATACTGCTAACCGGGCAAACCCTGTTGATGGAAAAATCATCATGAGTAACTTGTGTTCAGAGATCCTCCAGGTTCAAGAACCAAGCTTGATCAACGATGCCCAAGAATTTGTCCAAATGGGAACAGACGTCTCATGTAACCTTGGTTCAACCAACGTAGTTAACATGATGACTTCACCTGATTTTGGTCGTTCGATTCGTGCCATGGTTCGTGCTTTGACCTTCGTTACAGATAGCTCTCATATCGTAGCCGTTCCAACTATTGACCACGGAAATAAACTGGCGCATTCGTTCGGACTTGGAGCTATGGGACTTCACAGCTACCTTGCGCAACAATTGATTGAATACGGATCACCTGAGTCTGTTGAGTTCACAAGTATCTACTTCATGCTCATGAACTACTGGACTCTCGTAGAATCAAATAACATTGCGCGCGAACGTGGTGTTACCTTCCACAACTTCGAAAAATCAGACTATGCCAACGGTACTTACTTTGATAAGTACACGACTGGAGAATTTGTACCAAAATCTGATCGCGTCAAAGAACTCTTTAAAGATATCTTTATCCCAAGTGCAGAGGATTGGGCAGAACTGCGTGCTAAAGTTCAAGCAGATGGTCTTTACCACCAAAACCGCTTGGCTGTCGCACCAAATGGATCTATCAGCTACATCAATGACGTATCTGCTTCTATCCACCCAATTACACAACGGATTGAAGAACGTCAAGAGAAGAAAATCGGTAAGATCTACTACCCTGCAGCAGGATTGTCAACGGAAACGATTCCTTACTACACTTCTGCCTACGACATGGATATGAGAAAAGTCATCGATGTCTATGCTGCTGCAACCGAGCATGTAGACCAAGGTCTTTCACTGACTCTCTTTATGCGCAGCGATATTCCAAAGGGTCTTTACGAATGGAAAACTGAAAACAAACAAACCACTCGTGACTTGTCTATCCTTCGAAACTACGCCTTTAACAAGGGTATCAAGTCTATCTACTACGTCCGTACCTTTACAGATGATGGTGGAGAAGTTGGCGCCAACCAATGTGAAAGCTGTGTCATCTAATCCGCTATCCTAGATAGCTATCAAAAGTCGGTTCGCCGACTTTTTGTGCGGTATTCTATCAATTTATGGTAGAATAGTAACGATTGAATGAATAGAAAAAGAAAGTGATGCAAATGGAAACATACTACAAAGCCATTAACTGGAATGCGATCGAAGATGTCATCGATAAATCGACCTGGGAAAAACTGACAGAGCAATTCTGGTTGGATACACGTATCCCTTTGTCAAACGACTTGGATGACTGGAGAAAGTTGTCGAATAAAGAAAAAGACCTAGTTGGTAAAGTCTTTGGGGGATTAACTCTTCTAGATACCATGCAATCTGAAACAGGTGTTCAGGCTCTTCGTGCGGATATTCGTACTCCCCATGAAGAAGCTGTCTTTAACAACATCCAATTTATGGAATCTGTCCATGCTAAGTCATACTCTTCTATCTTTTCTACTTTGAATACTAAGTCAGAAATCGAAGAGATTTTCGAATGGACCAACACCAATCCTTTCCTTCAAAAGAAGGCAGAAATCATCAACGAAATCTATCTCAATGGGACCCCTCTTGAAAAGAAAGTCGCCAGCGTTTTCCTTGAAACCTTCCTCTTCTACTCTGGTTTCTTCACACCTCTCTACTATCTTGGAAACAACAAATTGGCCAACGTAGCTGAAATCATCAAGTTGATCATTCGTGACGAATCAGTTCACGGAACCTATATCGGCTACAAGTTCCAACTTGGATTTAACGAATTACCAGAAGAAGAACAAGAAAAACTCAAAGAGTGGATGTATGATCTTCTCTACACCCTCTATGAAAACGAAGAAGGCTACACAGAGAGCCTCTATGACGGTGTGGGCTGGACTGAGGAAGTCAAGACCTTCCTTCGCTACAACGCCAATAAAGCCCTCATGAACTTGGGACAAGATCCGCTTTTCCCAGACTCAGCAGATGACGTTAACCCAATCGTCATGAACGGAATCTCAACCGGTACCTCTAACCACGACTTCTTCTCTCAAGTCGGAAATGGTTACCTTCTCGGTGAAGTAGAAGCCATGCAGGATGACGATTATAACTACGGTTTATAAGAAGAAAAACCTTTCCAGACGGAAAGGTTTTTTTGTACATATTTTTTGAGAATGATCGCTTAGGACTTGTAAAGACCGTAAAAATAAGAATTAAAGTATTCCTGAAAAAATATAATTGACATCTAATTTTCAGAAACATTTAAATAGATACTGAAAATTTCCGCCGTGAGAAAAGTGAGAGTGGGACAGAAATCGGTAATTCGTTAGAATTCGATTTCGTCGTCCCACCTCCGCACAGTTGAGTAGGGCTGTAAAAGCTGATGAAATCAGCATAGTAGAGCCCACTCAACCACTGCGTCTTGCTCTACAATCCAAAAATAATTGAGAGGCTAGGACTTTTGTCCCAGCCTCTCTCGGAATTCTTGAGACCTTAGTCTCAAGAATTAGTCATGGAACTTCTTTGAAGTTCGCTGACGTCCGTACTCACCTAAGGAAAGTTTTTTAGAAGACTTTATCTTCAATCTGAAACCTTTCCAGACGGAAAGGTTTTTTTGTTGTAATCATTTTCTAATTGGATCTGCTTTTTTTTGAAAAAAGAGGTTGGACAAACATCCAACCTCTCCGATTATTACAATTTACCTGCTACGGCATCCAACAATTCTTGGATTTTCGCTTGGTTGCTTCCTCCTGCCATGGCCATGTCTGGTTTCCCACCACCACGTCCATCGACGATTGGAGCCAATTCTTTGATCACATTACCTGCGTGTACTTCTTTTGTCTTGCTGGCTACAAGGACATTGACCTTGTCACCGATGGCTGCGACAAGAACAAGCACATCCGAGTAATCTTTTTGTTTCCAGTTATCGGCAAAGGTACGAAGGGCACCTGCATCTGATACAGAAACTTGGCTGGCAATGTAACGGTGACCGTTTGCTTCTTGAACATTCTTGAAGACATCGCCTGCTGCCGCTGCTGCCGCTTTTTCCTTCAATTCTGCATTTTCTTTTTGCAATTGACGGAGTTGTTCTTGAAGACCTTCCACCTTGTGAGGGACTTCTTTGAGTTGAGGTGCTTTCAAGGTTGCTGCGACTGCTTTCAGTGCGTCTTCTTGTTCACGGTATGCTTCGAAGGCTTCCTTACCAGTTACTGCTAAGATACGACGAGTTCCTGATCCGATTCCTTCTTCTTTGACAATCTTGAAGAGACCAATTTCAGAAGTATTGCCTACGTGAGTACCACCACAGAGCTCAACAGAGTAGTCACCGATCGTTACAACACGGACTTCCTTACCGTATTTCTCACCAAAGAGGGCCATGGCTCCCATTTCTTTAGCAGTATCGATATCTGTTTCAATCGTTTCGACTGCGATCGCTTCCCAAATCTTTTCATTGACTTGTTGTTCAATAGCGCGCAATTCTTCAGGAGTTACGGCTTGGAAGTGAGTGAAGTCAAAGCGAAGGAATTCTACTTCGTTAAGAGATCCTGCTTGGGTTGCATGGTTACCAAGGATATTGTGAAGAGCCGCATGGAGCAAGTGAGTTGCAGTGTGGTTCTTCATAACACGATGACGACGATTGGTATCGATCGCCAAGGTGTATTCTTGGTTCAAGGCAAGAGGAGCAAGAACTTCAACAGTATGAAGTGGTTGTCCATTTGGTGCTTTTTGAACATCTGTCACTGTCGCTACGACGTTTCCTGCAGCATCCAAGATTTGACCATGGTCCGCAACTTGTCCACCCATTTCAGCGTAGAATGGAGTTTCTGCAAAGATCAATGATGCAGTCCCTTCTGATACAGCCTCTACTTCTGCATTGTCCGCTACGATAGCCACCAACTTAGAAGGCAATTGACTAGCATTGTAGTTGAAGCTACTTTCAACTGTAATGTTTTGAAGGGTTTCATTTTGCATCCCCATAGATCCACCTTTGACAGCCGATGCACGCGCCCGTTCTTGTTGTTCCTTCATGGCTGCTTCAAAACCTTCACGATCGACTGTCATTCCAGCTTCTTCAGCGATTTCTTCTGTCAATTCTACGGGGAATCCATATGTATCATAAAGTTTGAAGACATCTTGACCAGCAATCACTGTTTGACCTTTTGCTTTCAAGTCTTCAACGATAGTTTGGGCAAAGTGTTGTCCGGAGTTCAAGGTACGAGCAAATGATTCTTCTTCACTCTTGATAATTTTCTCGATGAAGTCTTGTTTTTCAAGTACTTCTGGGTAGTAGCTTTCCATGATCTTCCCAACGGTTGGAACCAATTTATACAAGAAGGTTCCTTCAATCCCTAATTTTTGACCATGCATGGAAGCACGACGGAGGAGACGACGAAGAACGTAACCGCGTCCTTCATTACCTGGAAGAGCCCCATCACCAATCGCAAATGAAAGCGAACGGATGTGGTCAGCAATCACCTTGAAGCTCATGTTATCGCCATCTGGATCGTAGGTTTTACCAGACATCTTTTCAACTTCACGGATGATCGGCATGAAGAGGTCTGTTTCAAAGTTGGTCTTCGCTCCTTGAATAACGGCTACCAAACGTTCCAAACCAGCGCCCGTATCAATGTTCTTGTGTGGCAATTCCTTGTATTCGCTACGAGGAACAGCAGGGTCTGCGTTAAATTGTGACAAGACAATGTTCCAGATTTCGATGTAACGGTCGTTTTCGATATCTTCTGCAAGCAGACGAAGACCGATATTTTCAGGGTCAAAGGCTTCTCCACGGTCAAAGAAGATTTCTGTATCTGGTCCAGAAGGCCCTGCACCGATTTCCCAGAAGTTGTCTTCGATTGGGATCAAGTGACTTGGATCTACCCCAACAGCGATCCAACGGTTGTATGAATCCTTGTCGTCAGGGTAATAAGTCATGTAAAGTTTGTCTTTGGGGAAGTCAAACCATTCAGCGCTTGTCAAAAGTTCATAAGCCCACGTAATGGCTTCATCACGGAAGTAATCTCCGATTGAGAAGTTCCCCAACATTTCAAACATGGTATGGTGACGAGCAGTCTTTCCTACGTTTTCGATATCATTGGTACGGATGGCTTTTTGAGCATTGGTAATCCGTGGATTTTCAGGTTTGATGGTTCCATCGAAGTATTTCTTAAGAGTGGCAACCCCTGAGTTGATCCACAAAAGGGTTGGATCGTTTACTGGAACCAAGCTAACAGATGGTTCTACAGAGTGGCCTTTGCTTGCCCAGAAATCAAGCCACATTTGGCGGACTTGTGCACTAGATAATTGTTTCATATTTGTCTCCTAATTTTTCTAAGATTAATTTGCGCTAGCTTCTAACATTTCGACATAATCGATAGCGACACAAAGTGAGATGACTAAATCAGCGTATTCATCCTCATACACCGATACTTGGTAGGTAGAGGTTAGATGAAAGAGTTCCTTGCTAATCTCAGCGACGATTTGATCCCGATCATCGAATAATTTGAATTCTAGGTCCCAGATATTTCCTTGTACCCGAAGTCCCAAATCTTCGATATCGTACTTATCCCTGAAGAGCGTCAGCTTTTTATGGATAAAAAAGCGGTCCCCATCCTTCAACTCAACCACAAACTTGGGAAGAAAGCTGATTGTTTTTTTAGTAATGTGGCTCACTTCTTGTCCATTCTTATCATAGATGGTAAAAGTCTTGGGAATCTTAAGAAAAGATCCCTCAACCTGGTATTCAACATTTCCCAACTCATCTTTGATATCGAACCGCTCGCCACCCAATCGAAATTTTTGTTTCACTTGATAGGTTCGCATCTTTTGATCTCCTTTAAAAAGCTCCAGACAACTACCCATAAACAAAAGACAAGCCACTAAACGAAGGGCGAAAAACCGCGGTACCACCTTCATTCAATGAACTTGTCATTCTTCATTTTATATGCAATTGTCTCAGCCGAGTAGCAAAATCATTTCTCTTCCATGGCTCGCACCCCCGCCACTTCTCTGATTCCGAGTAACAATGATTTATTCTCAACTATTTCATTATACAAGTTCCAAAAGGAACCGTCAACTATTTTTTAGATGATGAACTGCTATCGCTCGTTTGAACACCGATATTTTGCAAATATTGGTTAAATGTTGATTTGAAAGCATCATCTTTGACCTTGATATTGGCATTGGTCATCGCTTTTGCAATAACGCTACGGATGAAATTGGTATCTTGCTTACGACCGTCAACAATGATCTCTTTCAAACGTTTTTCGTATTTCTTCCAGTCAGAACCTTTTTCTGTCTTCTTATTCAACTTGACAATATAGTAGCTAGCAGAATAGTTTTGACCTGCTGAAACTGTGATCACATCTGAAATCCCATTTTCATCCAATTTAAAGGCAGCTTCTTTGACTTGAGATGGAATATTTGCTGTTCCTGAATCGAACTTAACTTCGCCACCTTTGTCTTTTGTAGCAGTATCTGTTGAATTGTCTTTGGCGATTTGGGCAAAGTCTGCACCTTCCGCTTTAGCAGCTTCCAACACTTCTTTTGCTTTATCTTCTGAATCTAACTTGATAATTTGTGCTGTTACTTCTGGTGTGTAAGATTCAAAAGCCGCCTTGTAGTCAGACTCTTTGATATCTTTCTTAGCAGCTTGGTTGACTGCATATTCCAACAACATATTGCTACGGATTTGTTTCTTCGCTGTTTCTTCCGTCAAGCCTTGTTGCGCCAAGTATGCATCGAATTGGTTACCTAATTGTTTCTTTTGTTTAGCCAATTCTTTATCGACTTCTTTATCAGAAACTTTTGATCCATATTCTTTTTCAAAGACTTTATTGATGGTCATTTGGAAAAGAACTTGTTGAGCACCTTGGTTAGTTTTGATTTCATCATAGAAATCAGAAACTGTAATCGTGTCCCCTTTCATGGTCACGATATCTTTGTTTGTGCCATTGGCACATGCTGCTAGTGTTACGACTGATAGCAAGGTCACAGCACCCGCTACAAGTTTTTTCTTCATGAAAATTATTCTCCGTTCCTTTTTAAACTTCTTCTATTTTACCACAAATTAGAGAGAATACCTTAAATTTACCTAAAAAGAGCTAGGATCTGGCAAGGTTACCGTCTCTGTATTTTTCCGAATCATCAAAATACCATCTCCAAGCGGCACCAAACTAGCAGTCAAATCCGGATGATTGAGAGTCGCATGAAAGAGATTCTGAAGCCCCCGGTAAATGGTTCGTTGCCCACGACGCACTTCCATGATGTCCTTGGCAACATCTCCTCCCTGGAAAATATCATCCAATACCACGACTCCCCCAACCTCTAAGAGTTCGAGAATTCGTGGTAAAAAGACGATGTACTTAGACTTAGCAGAGTCCATAAAGACAAAGTCATAGGTCTCTGTCAAATCCTGCAAGACATCTACTGCATCTCCTTCAAGCAAGGTGATTTGCTTTCTCTGATCGTATTTAGCCAGATTTTCCTTAGCAAAGCCAATCATCTCTTCATTCCGATCAATGGTCGTTATCTGTGCGTTGGGGGCATTTTCAGCCATTAAGAGGGCTGAAAACCCGATTGCTGTTCCAATTTCAAGGATTTTCTTTGGTTGTAGGGCTTGCAGGAGTAGTCTAAAGTAAGCTACCGTTTCATGCGGAATAATCGGAATATTTTCCTTGCGGGCGAATGCTTCTAACTCCTTCAAGGCGCCTGCTACCGGTTTTTGACGCGTGCGCATAAAATCAACGATCTCATCTTTAACGACTGGCCGGCGCATATTGTGGTTGGCATTTTTACTATAAGACTCTACCATCTTATGCGAGTCCTAATTTTTCTACTAGGGCTTCAAATTCATTCAACCGACGTTCAAAGACCGCAAAGGCTGCGTCCAAGTAGTCTTCTTTTTCCATATCCACACCTGCTTTACGGATGACGTTGAGTGGATAATCAGAGTTTCCAGCCTTCAAGTAGTCGATATATTTATCACGATCTTCCTGGGTTCCATGAACAATCTTTTCAGCTAAAGCCGAAGCTGCTGCAAAACCTGTTGAATATTGGAAGACATAGTAGTTATAGTAGAAGTGAGGAATCCGAGCCCATTCATATTGGATCTCAGGATTGTCTTCTTTTGAAAGACCATAGTATTTTTCATTGAGCTCTGCATAAAGGTTATTCAAGAACTCACTAGTCAAAACGGTACCTTCTTGGTCTGCTTTATGAATGGCATGCTCAAATTCGGCAAACTGGGTTTGACGGAAGACGGTTCCACGGAAGCCATCCAAGAAGTGATTCAAAATAGCAAAGCGAGTTGCATCGTCTTCTACTTCTTCTAACAGACGTTCGGTCAGGATATTTTCATTGGTTGTAGAGGCGATTTCGGCAAGGAAGATGGAATAGTCCCCATAGACATAAGGCTGGGTTTCACGGGTATAGCTAGAATGCATACTGTGACCAGTTTCATGGACCAAGGTGAAGAGATTATCCAATGTATCTTGCCAGTTCAACAACATGAAGGCATTGGTATCATAAGAACCACCTGAATAAGCACCTGAGCGTTTTCCTTGGTTGACATGCACATCAATCCACCGTTCGCTAAAGGCACGTTTCACACGAGAAAGGTAGTCCTCACCCAAAACAGCCAAGACTTCTTCTGCTTTGGCCAACGATTCTTCATAGGTAAACTTGTAGTCTGTATCGGATAATGGCGTATACATATCGTACATCTTCAAGTCTGAGATTCCAAGAATTTTTGAACGCAATTGCACATAGCGTTGCAAGAGTGGCAAATGTTTGTTCACAGCTGCTACCAAGCTATCATAAACACTTTCTGGTACAAAGTTTTCAGAAAGGGCCGCTTCACGGGCAGAAGAGAATTTGCGAACTTTAGCATTAAAGTTATGAACTTTCACATTGGTTTGCAAGGTTTTAGCATAGGTATGTTGGTACTGTCCATAGACCTTGTAGAGACCTTCGTAAGCTTCTTTACGAACGGCACGATCTTTTGATTCTACCAAAGAAATATAGTTTCCATGGGTTAATTGAACTTCTTCGCCCTTGTCATCATGTACAGTTGGGAAAACAATATCTGCATTGTCCAAGATTTCAAAGGTTTCACCACCAGCCGCAAAGATCTCACCAGCTCCTGCAAGTAATTCCTCTTCTTTTTGAGACAAGACATGTTCTTTTTTCTCTAGCAAACGATCAAAATAATGACCATATTGTTCTAAGGCTGGAACCTCACTCACAAAGGCTTTGTATTGCTCATCCGTAATGGCCATGAATTCAGGCTCATAGAAGGCAAAGGTTTCACCTAACAAGCTATAAAGAGACATCCCTTTTGATTGGTACTCTTGGTATTTAGCCACTCGTGTGTCTTGGTCATTTTTCATATGGGCATAGACGTAGACCTTTTCTAAACGACGGCTCAATTCTAAATATGCATTGGTTGTATCCAACAGTGTTTGCGCTGAATCCAACAAATGACCAGCATAGTGGCTTGCTGCTTTAATATCTGCAGCTAAGCTAGCTGCTTCTTCTTCCCAAGCTTGATCTGTCGCAAAAATAGTCGACAAATCCCATTGGTATTTTTCATCAATTTCATTACGTTGTTTTACCATTTCGATTAATCCTCCAATGGTTCTATTTTAGCATAAAAATGAACATTTCGGGAGGATTTCTATCTTAGAAAGTTAGCTTTTCTGCTGAGCATAAAAACGTGGGGGATAAAGGATCTGAACAGGTTGGATCCCTTGCGACTGATAATAGGTCATAAACTGCTGGTAGTAATCTTCTACATCCTCTTCAATTTGAAGCAAGTTCTGTGAAAGGATCGGACGACAAAGAGGATAAAAGAAATCCAGCCCCAGTTCCATCAGATGGTTTCCCTGCAAATAGAGTTCTTCCTGAAGCTTCAGCCACTTTGGGTGACGATAAAAGAGTTGCTGCTGGATATACGTTAAAAATGTACGATCGAGCTCGACTGCCATTTGCCGCATGGGTTGTGAAAGATAAGGGGTCCGTAAGACTTCCAGTAAAGACCTTTGGCCAAAAGGGAAAACTTCTGTTTGATAATGCAATCGCCCTCTCAAATCCTCATGGATGAGGTATTGCAAACGCACTTCTTTCTTTTCAAGATCCAATTCCCAAAGATGGAACCCGCGATTCTGACTAAAATAAAGAAAACCAGCCTGTAGCTTTGTCAGTCTTTCCTTGAGCCACAACTTTTTACCAAGTAACCAATAGACCTGGTAACCATGGGATCGATAAGCATCGCTTCTCTCCTTCAAACGTTCTAAAGATAGGGAGCTACACTGCACTTCCAAAGCTAAGTTCTTGTCTACTACCAAAAGATCGGCAATTTGTTGAAAATCTGCTAAATAACTTTCTACTTCTGTATTAGACTCCTTAGAGGCCCAGTCATAAAGACTGGCTTTCAATTCCAGATGTTCAAAACTCTCCGCTTCGTGATGATAGGGACAATGCTGTAATTCTACATGAGCAAAATGAGCCCTTAGAACCGAGCCATTTTTTAGACGCACTGGACTATGACAAGCTAAGCAATAGAAGGGCCCTTCTGTCACAGCTGGGATCTCTTCCATACAGTTCCACCGCTTTTGATTGTTATCCATGGCAATAAACATAGGCCCACCTCCTCATCTATATCATTCGAAAAAAAATAAGAAAAAGGCTGGAAATTCCAACCTTTTCTTCCTTTTATTCTTCAGAATCTGAATCTGAATCATCACTGTCGTCATCTGCAACAGGAGATTTACTCAATTCTTTCTGCATATCTTTCATTTCTTTACGAGTACTTTCCAACTCTTCTCGAGCATCTTTCAAGCTTTCGATCAAAGCTTCACGGTCTTCTTTAGGAACGACTGTGCTATCTGAACCGATGCTTTTCAAGCCTTCATTAAAAATATCTTTTTGGTTTTCCAATTCTTGCTTCAAGGCGCTAACAGTTGCATCGTATTGCTCTTTTGCAGAACCTGTCACAGAAGTACCTGCTTCTTCGGTAAGTGAAACAGATTGATCCATTAATTTTGCAAACAACTTTTTGAAGTCCCCAACAGTTTTTGCTTTACTGATTTCAGCATCTGTTAAGAGGCTAGAAGATGACGTATCTTCTGAATCTGTTGAAGTATCCTTACTTTTCGAAGTGTTGGCAGATTTGCTCGTCACTTTAGTAGTTGATTGACTATTTGAAGTTTCCTTCTTTGTGTCTTGTTTGTTTGAACAAGCAGCTAGGGAAACAATCGTCAAAAGAGCAGCTGTCGATAAGATCATTTTTTTCATAAAATGGTCTCCTTTATATTTATTTTACCTCATTCTATCATCGAATACTTTGATTGTCAAATTAATCACTAGTTCTTAATAATAGCAAAAAAGTTGGACAAAACACTATGAGATCAGTGTTTCTGTCCAACTCCTCGATGATTAGTCATACAATTGTAACAATTTCATTAGTCTACTTTGCCACCAAAAAGGCCGTGAGCCTTCCCTTGGGGCATTTTTAAGGCAAAGCTCAGTAAAAAGACGATCCCTACAACCCCTGCTAAAAAGAAACTCATGACTTGGTAACCACCTCTTTCAATACAGAGGGCTGCGAAGGGTTGTAAAAGAATGGTTCCTAAATAACGAGCTCCTTGGACAATGGCCATGGCAAGAACCAAGTCTTTGCCATTCACCTGTTGGGCAATAAACCGTAAGGAGACCATAATCAAAACCATCCCTGTTGTATGCTTGGCTAAAAGAGTCAAAAGCACTTTTAAGAAGACAGGACTTGGAAGAGCGTAGACAGCATATTGAGCAAAAATAATCCCGATTGGAAGAGCGATCAAAACCCGTAAAGGCCAGTGGTCCATGAATCGATCAGAGAAAAAGATCAAGGGGGCTTCCACTACGACGGAGATAGCTACAACCGTAGAGGCAATATGGACTGGTAGACCACTATCCATGAGCAACTCAGGAATATAGGTATGACCAATATTTCCAACCCCTGAAGCCAAGCCAATCAAAATGATAAAGAAGAGATAAGGTCCATTATGAAGAAGAGGACGAATAGAGACAGGATGTTTTTCCTTTTCTACGACTGTCTCTTTTTTCTTCATTCGAACCGCACTTAGGCAGAAGAGACTCAATACAATGGTGATCAAAACCGTATAATAGACAGCTTGGGGGCTAAACTGATGATAGACCCAGCCGGCTATTTGAACACCGACCGAGTAGCCAATGGTTCCCCAAACGCGAATCTTCCCAAAAGCGTATGGACTTTGCGTTGCAAATACTTCCATCATGGGAGCTGTCCCATTCAAACAGACTAGAACAATCCCGTAAAAAACAGTCAGCCAAAAGAGATTGGGGGCCCAAAGAAAACCGAAGACACCACCAATGATCACACTTAGACTGAGGGTCGTCATTTTTACGATTCCAAATCGCTCATTGATATAACCAAAGAAGGGTTGGGCTACCATGGATAAGAAAAAGGCAATCGATACCAAGGTCGACACTTGAGTTGCACTATAGTGCTTTCCCATCAAATAGACGGAAATGAGGGTCGTAAAGAGAGAGGTGGACATAAAATAAAAACTATAGAGCAGCATATAAGCCGCATAAGAATTTCGGAATTTTTTCATATGAATCCTTTCTAAAAATATCGGAATGGGACAATGACAAAACCCAACTGACAATCAGTTAGGTTTTATTTTATTCTTTATTATAGCGCTTTTGAGCCTCTTTTTTGCGTCTCTCACGACTTTGTTTTTCAATCGAGAGAATGATGACAATAATGAGAATCGGAATCAAAATCAGGAAGTGATCCAGCGAAAGCCATTTACTGTGCTTAGCCGTTGTCTTTTTCCCACTTGCTGTTTCTTTGACAAGCTCTGGCTTGGCTCCTTCTTCCACCTTCATATCATCTCGGATACCTTCAGACAAGGTGTAGAGATCATTATCTACTGTCAGATAGCCATCTTTTACCGCAAGGGTCGGTTCTTTAGCACCTTTTTTAACCGTTGCATAGAAGGGTTTTTCGAGTGTATAGGTCTTGCCGTCAATCTTCTGGACACCCGCATCTAACAATTTTTTATAGCCAAAATCTTTATAAGCTTTTTCGATCAAAGCATTGCCAAACGGATGGCGGTAATATTCCCCATCTTGGTCTGCCCAATCTCCTACGCCCATAATGACAGCAATTAAGCGCTGATTGCCCCGTTTGATGGTCGCGATATAGTTGAAAGCTCCACGAGGACTTGAACCAGTTTTTAAACCATCCACACCTTTCAAGGCATACTTGGCTCCTGGCAATGAATAATTGTAGGTATCAAAGGTTTCCTCATACGGAGTTCCTTTTTTGACCGTGACTTGGGCTTGATTGGTATAGTTTAAAATATCTGGGTATTGATTGATAAAATGATAGACCAAAATCCCTAAATCACGCGCAGTTGTCTGGTTAGCCGCATCATTTGGATAATTGTTTACCTGATAGTAGCCTTGCAAGGTGGAGATGGCCGCCCCACTCGGGTTATTCCAGACCGTGTTGGTCATCCCTAATTCCTTAGCTTTGGCATTCATGCGCTCGATAAAGGCATCTGGATCATTGTTGGACATGAGATTGGCCAACATAAGGGTCGATACATTTGAGGATGGAACCACTGTCATGGTAATCAACTCAGGAATTGTATAGTCCACCCCAGCAACAATATTATTGTTGGAGATCTCATAGATCTTTCCGATCGCTTGGTCTGAAGCGGTCGCCTTGATCACTGTATCCTTACTGATCTTGCCATTTGCCATATCTTCAAACAAGAGATAGAGCGTCATGAGCTTACTCATGCTGGCCGGATCTCTGACTTCATCGATATTGTCTTTCCAAAGAACATTGCCCGTATTTCCGTCAATAATAAGCGAAGAATGCGGACGGTTAATGGCTTGGACATTGTCATTTGGATACATCTTTTGCGCCATATCCACCAATTCATCCGCACTCGCTAGAATTGGCTGGCATAAGAGACTCAGAAGGAGGCAAATATGGATCAAATATTTTTTTATCATAAACTTTTCCTTTAAAACAGACTAATCAGCTGGAGGCTAAAATAAGCTTCTAGCCCTCATGCCCTTTCCTCTTGTCTCCCAGTAGATGAAAAGAGCTAATCACAGCAGATAATTACTTGTATTGTACCATATTTTGAAGCAGAAAAAAACCTATCTGGCCCGAATAAATCGGCGATAGGTCCTGTTTTTTATCGACTTAACAAGCTCAAGGCTTCCTTATCCGCAATAATGGTCACATTTGGATGTCCTTGAAGGGCACTAGCTGGCACTTTTTCTGTCCTTTCACCCTCTACCGTACCTTTGATCGCTTGGGCTTTCGATTCCCCATAGGCAAACAAGACAATTGATTTCGCAGCTAAGATATTGGCAATCCCCATCGAGATGGCTTGGGTTGGTACATCTTCGATCTTATCAAAGAAACGAGAATTGGCTTCAATCGTAGAGACATCCAACTGAACTAAGTGGGTCTGACTATCAAAGGAAGTGCCCGGCTCATTAAAACCGATATGCCCATTGCGTCCAATCCCTAAGATTTGAAGGTCTACTGGATGGTCTTCGAGGATTTTGTTATAACGGATCACTTCTTGATCGGCAGATTCTTCTACACCTGATGGGAGATAGCTTTCTTTGAACGGCTTGGCATCAAAGAGATTTTTCTCCATGAAATAACGATAAGATTGAGGATCATCTCCCGTCAACCCTACGTATTCATCTAAGTTCACACTGATTAGATTAGACAGATCCAAATCACTTTCACGAATTTGTTTATAAAACTCAAGGGGACTGCTTCCAGTCGCAAGACCTAAGGTTTGAGCACCTTCCTTTAAGGTTTCTTTTAATATATCAAAGGCAACTTTTCCACCTTCAATTTGGTCCTTTACTTCAATAATGTTCATTGGATAGACCTCCTATTTCTTTATGCTTTTATTATATGGTATAGACCAATTTTTGTCAAGTGAAACCGCTATCTTTTTCTGGCATTTTTTTTCATTTTCAAGTCGATTCGTGATATAATGAAAGGTATGATTGTATCACTATTATTCATCATTTTTTTGATCGGACTCCTTGTCTTTCTCTTATCTTTCTTGATTCATCAGAGAAAGATTCTCAAGGTCCTGATCTTTTTGATGGGAATCTGCCTGATGCTCTTAGCGGTCGGGACTACCATCTATCTACTCACAAATTTATTATAAAAGGAGCGCAAATGAATACCAACGACTTTGACTTTGATTTGCCTGAAGAACTGATTGCTCAAACCCCTCTTGAAAAACGAGATGCCTCTAAACTCTTGATCCTCGATCGAAAAACAGGGCAATTCCAAGACCGTCATTTTGATGCAATTTTGGATGAATTGGAGCCAGGAGATGCTCTTGTCATGAACAATACGCGCGTTCTACCAGCCCGCCTTCATGGGGTCAAACCAGAAACAGGTGGTCACGTCGAATTCCTTCTCCTTAAAAATACTCAAGATGACTGTTGGGAAGTCTTGGCAAAACCTGCAAAACGCTTAAAGTTAGGGGCCACAGTCAGCTTCGGAGATGGTCGATTGACCGCAACCGTTGAGGAAGAATTAGAGCACGGAGGCCGTATCGTTCGCTTCCACTACCAAGGGATCTTTTTAGAAGTTTTGGAAAGCCTTGGTGAAATGCCACTTCCTCCCTATATCCATGAAAAACTGGCTGACCGCGAGCGCTACCAAACCGTTTACGCCAAAGAAAATGGTTCTGCTGCAGCTCCGACGGCAGGTCTTCATTTCACCCAAGAATTGCTCCAGAAAATTGAAGCAAAAGGGGTTCACCTGGTCTATTTGACCCTTCATGTGGGCCTGGGAACCTTCCGTCCAGTATCTGTGGACAATCTTGAAGACCATGAGATGCACTCTGAATTTTACCAACTTTCTGAAGAGGCTGCTGCTACCCTTCGTCAGGTAAAAGCTGCAGGAAAACGCATCGTAGCCGTCGGAACGACTTCTATTCGAACTCTTGAAACGATTGGAAACAAATTTGATGGTGATATCCAAGCCGATTCCGGCTGGACCAATATCTTTATCAAACCAGGTTACGAATGGAAAGTCGTCGATGCCTTTTCAACTAACTTCCACCTTCCAAAATCAACTCTGGTCATGTTGGTTTCTGCCTTTGCTGGCCGTGAATTAACCCTCGAAGCATACCACCATGCGATTCAAGAACGCTACCGTTTCTTCAGCTTTGGGGATGCCATGTTCATCAAGTAAAGGAGTCTCTCATGAATAAAATTGAAAGCCGCCACCGCTTGATCCGCTCGATCATTTCTGAGCGTAGGATTCATACCCAACAAGAACTTCAAGAAGCCTTAGAAGCCAATGGTGTTCTCGTTACCCAGTCCACCCTTTCACGGGATGTCAAATCCTTGAATCTGGTGAAAATTAACGAGGGGGATAGTTCCTACTATGCCATGAACACCATCGCTCCTTCCCGTTGGGAAAAGCGCCTGCGGATGTATATGGAAGATGCCTTAGTCATGTTGCGACCGGTTCAAAACCAGGTCGTTGTAAAAACTCTTCCAGGTCTGGCCCAATCCTTTGGAGCGATCCTAGACGCATTGGAACTCCAAGAAATTGTAGCCACCATCTGTGGAGACGATGTCTGTTTGGTCATCTGCGAAGACAACCAAGGAGCTTTGGATTGTTTTGAAAAATTAAAAGAATTCACCCCACCCTTCTTCTTTAGTAAATAAAAAGTTTGGAAACCAAGTTTCCAAACTTTTTAAAATGTAGACAAACTATCTTAAAATAAGGTGAGCGATTCTGCAAAAAAATTAAAATGTGTTCTAATTTTTTGAATGAATGAAGAAAACACTGAAACTTTCCGCCGTGAGAAAAGTGCCTGAAACAATTTTGTTTCAGGCACTCGGAATTATTGAGAGTAAAACAGTTTGGGAAACTGTTTTAGCCTGAGCCCAGAAATTAAAGAGCGAGGGGGCTCAATACAAATTGAACACGGGCTGCGGATTGTGTCAAAAAGATAAGTTCTCCTAGAATCGAAAGATTCCGCGTCAAACTTCCTATTTTGACTTTATCCACAGACGCCCTTAGTATCTTGATTTAGTCTTGGAACTTCGTAGAAGTTCGCTGACGTCCGTACTCACCTAAGGAAAGTTTTTAGTATAACTTTGTCTTCGTTATGAAAGTTTGGAAACCAAGTTTCCAAACTTTTTTATATGGTGGCTAAGCGTTGAATGGCTTCTCGATAGATTTCCATCGCAGCATAGAGATCGTCAATTTTTGCTCGTTCATTGGCTTGGTGCTCGGTCTGTTCTGCACCTGGGAAAAGAGCCCCAAAGGCAACACAATTTTCCATGGTCCGCGCAAATGTCGCACCACCAGAAGACATAGCTGGCGTCTTATCCCCAGTTTCTTCCTGATAAACGGCCATCAAAGAGCTGACTAAAGGACTATCCAAAGGAACATATAAAGGAGCCAGATAATCAAACTCTTCATATTCCAACTGATAACTAGCTGCAATTTCTTGCAAACGAGCTACCAAGGCGTCCTTGTCTGCTAAGACGGGGATCCGAATATCAATTCCGATTTCCGATTGTTCTTGATCGATCACAAGGGTCGCAAGATTGAAGGAAAGATCTCCACTTGGTTCATCTTTGATTTCACCGAAGAGAGCTGCTCCTGTCGCGTCTTCACCAACAGCATCTGCGATAAAGAGCAAGGCTGGATGGGGTTGAATGAGGGATAAACTTTCCGCTAAACCGACAATGGCATTCACTCCTTCAGCTGCATCTTTAGAGTGCTTGGAAACACCCAAAACCGTTACAGAATTTTCTGTTTGGCTATACTGAACCCCACTTTGATCCAAAACAGGAAGCAACTCTTCCAAACGATGACCAGCATAGGTCGCCTTGTCTGGAACAACATTGAGGGCCTGACCAGCCTGTAAGGGAAGATCATCCCAACCTGGACCATGCAATTTCACTTGTAATAAGCCTTTTTCAGCATAGGTTAATGGGAAAGAGGAATCCGGTGCAAATCCAAGATCTGCTTGTTCTTCGATTTTGTTGTAGCGGTTCATACAGCGCCACAAGGTTTCTTCATCCGTCCCAAAGATAAAGCGGATTCGTTTGGTAAACTGGATGCCATCATCCAGCAAACTCTTGACTGCATAGAGGGCAGCAAGAGACGGTCCCTTATCATCCTGCACACCACGACCTACTAGATAATCACCGACAATAGTCGCTTCAAAAGGTGGCGTTTGCCAATCTTTTAGATCACCGGCTGGAACAACATCCAAGTGACAAAGAACGGCCAGGAGTTCTTCCCCCTGACCGATCTCTGCATATCCATAGTATCCTTCAGGATCTATATAAGTTTGAAGACCTAATTCTCGAGCAAGCTCTAAGGTTTTTTCTAGGACATCTTGGATAGCTTGTCCAAACGGTGTTCCATTTTCCCCTTCATTTAATACAGAAGGGTAAGAAATGATGGTTTGAAGCGAGTTTAAAAACTGCTCTTTCACATCGTCCTTTATTCTATTTTTCATGAAACACCTACTTTATGCTATTGCAAGAATGGAACCATTGTTCCTAGTAGAAGAAGGGCAATGGTGATCACAACAATCGCTACGACCAATTTACCCATGAATTTCCACCATGCACTCAAGTCAATACGTCCAAGAGCAAGAGCCCCCATTACGATACCTGAAGTTGGTGCGATTAAGTTCAAGACACCAGATGCAGATTGGTAAGCTGTGACAATCAAGCTACCTGGTACATTGACGAATTTACCAAGAGGTGCCATGATACCCATTGTTGCGCTGGCAAGACCAGATGATGATGGGATCAAGAATGACATTGGCAAGTAGAAAATGTAAGTCAAGACAATGAACAATTGAGATGAAAGACCTTTAAGTCCTTCTTCACCCCAGTGAAGAATTGTCGCAGTGATCATACCGTCGTTCATGATGACTTGGATACCACGTGCTACCGCTACGATAAGAGCAACACTCAAGAGGTCAGCTGCACCATTCATAAAGGATGAAATGATTTTATCTTCTTTCAAGCCATAAATGATACCAACAAGGATTCCCATAAAGGCAAAGAGCATAGCTGTTTGAGGGAAGTACCATGTACCAAGAGCATCTGTGTTACCGATCAATTGGCCAAGCACTGGAACTTTATGGAGAGATTCGTTAAAGTTTTCAAAGAATGTAATACCCAAATCTTTGAATGGGATAAATCCAGCAACCATGATAACGAATGTTGAAATGAAGACGAGCAAGACACGTTTTTGTTTCTTGTTCATTTGTGAAGGAATTTCTTCGCCACTATCAACGTTGAAGTGTTTCAAATCTTCTTCACGAGTTGCATAGGTGAGAGATTTGGTTGGGTCTTTTTGAACCTTGTCTGCATAACGATAAACATAGTATGTGCTAAGGGCTGTCAAGACAATCCAGAAGATTACACGGAGCAAGAGACCTGAGGCACTTGAGATACCTGCAGTGTCAGAAGCTATAACTGTTGCAAATGGGTTCAATGTTGACGCCAAACATCCGATTTGTGATCCTAAAAGGATAATGGCTACCCCTGTTAAGCTGTCAAAACCAACGGACATCATAACAGGTACAAGAAGTGGATAGAAGGCCATGGTTTCTTCACCCATACCATAAGTTGTCCCACCAAGGGCAAACAATGGCATCAAGATCAAGATCAACATTTTTTCGCGGCCTTTGTATTTACGAACGATAGAAGCAATCCCTACATCAAGGGTACCTGTTTCGTTCACAACTCCAAGGAAACCACCGACCATCAAGATGAAGAAGGCTACGTCAATCGCTGCACTAGTTGGTGCTTTACCAAGCATGGCATTGATCGGAGCCATCAAGACATCCCAAATCCCTTGAGGATTTTGTTTCACAGATTCATAACTACCTGCGATGATGGCACCAGCTTTATCAACCTTGTATTGACCAGCTGGAATGATCCAAGTTAACACTGCCATAATGGCAATGATAATTAACAATACGGAAAAAGATGAAGGCATCTTAAATCCTTTTTTCGTTTTTTCACTCATTTGTCTTCCTCCTAACGCAACAAAGTGTGAGTGATATTTTACAAGAGCATCTTGTAAAACGCTTACCTATAGACTTATTCTATCACAATAAGCTTTAAAATACTAGTTTTTTCCTAATTTTTTATTAGTCTTTTTGGATGATTGTTCCACTTTCAGACTCAATTAAAGCTCCAAGGTTTTCAAGGGACGTAATGACTGCTTTTCCTTCTGGACGACCATTGACGAAGGCAATGGCAGCTTCTACCTTAGGAAGCATGCTTCCTGGTGCAAATTGGTCTTGTTTGATATATTCTTCCAATTGAGCCACATTAACATGTTCCAATTTTGCTTGGTCTGGTTTGTTATAGTTTACAAAGACATAATCGACACCAGTCAAGACGATGAAGAGGTCTGCTTCTACTAATTCAGCCAAACGTTGAGATGCAAAGTCTTTATCGATGACAGCTTCAACACCTGATAAGCTACCATCTGCTTCTTTCACAACTGGGATACCACCACCACCGGCAGCTACAACGACTTGACCTTCGTTCAACAAAGTACGAATGGTATTGATTTCTTTGATATCCACTGGTTTTGGTGAAGCCACAACTTTACGCCAGCCACGACCAGCATCTTCTTTGAAAGTTGCTCCTGATTTTTCAGCTTCTGCTTTTGCTTCTTCTTCTGAGTAGAATGGACCGATTGGTTTACTGAGGTTGACAAAAGCTGGGTCATTCTTATCAACAACGACTTGTGTTACAACAGAAGCCACATCTTTTTCAATTCCTTCTTCAAGAAGAGCATTTTGAAGAGCGTTTTGAAGCCAGTAGCCAATGCTTCCTTCGGTCATAGCAACTAATGAATCAAGTGGGAATGCTGGGTTCTTTTCAGAATTTGCTGCCAAATGTTGGAGCAAGAGGTTTCCTACTTGAGGACCATTTCCGTGAGTAATGATCAACTCATCTCCATTTTTGATTAATTTAACTAAGTGTTTAGCTGTTTCTACAAGTGCTTCTT
The DNA here is from genome assembly GCF_019929185.1 of Streptococcus parasanguinis. Classification (GTDB taxonomy): domain Bacteria; phylum Bacillota; class Bacilli; order Lactobacillales; family Streptococcaceae; genus Streptococcus; species Streptococcus parasanguinis_O. The sequence goes on along the minus strand of NZ_JAHZPC010000004.1, from coordinate 122,095 downwards.
GTTGAGCTTGCGCAGAAGGATCAGATGAGAGAATAGCATTTCCTCCCAAAGCAACGACGATTTTTCTTGACATTAATTTTCCCTTTCTATAAAAAATAGGGGCAGGACTAAAGCTAGCAGTCCAGCCCCTATAGCTGTTGGTATCTGGTTATAAAGTCTTAAACTTTTGGAATGTACAAGTTACCAAGAGTAGCTGCCATAACCGCTTTGATGGTGTGCATACGGTTTTCAGCTTGGTCAAAGTGACGAGCATATTTGCTGCGGAACACTTCGTCAGTAACTTCCATTTCTTCTACGCCGAATTTTTCAGCAACATCTTTACCGTAAACAGTATTTGTATCGTGGAAGGCTGGTAAGCAGTGCAAGAAGATCAAGTCTTCGTTATCAGCTTTCTTAATCAAATCCATATTTACTTGGTAAGGTTTCAAAAGGGCAACACGTTCTGCAAATTTGTCTTCTTCACCCATTGATACCCAAACGTCAGTGTAAAGTACGTCTGCACCTTTCACTGCTTCGTCAGCATCTTCAGTGATCAAGATATGAGCGCCACTTTCTTTTGCAAATCCTTCTGCCAATTCAACGATTTCTTTTTCTGGGAAGAGTTCTTTTGGTGAGAAGATGTGTACGTTCACTCCAAGGATAGCACCTGTTACAAGAAGGCTGTTCGCAACGTTGTTACGTCCATCACCACAGTATACAAGTGTCAAACCTTCCAAACGTCCAAAGTTTTCTTGAACTGTCAAGTAGTCTGCAAGCATTTGAGTTGGGTGCCATTCGTCAGTCAAACCATTCCATACTGGAACACCTGAGAATTCAGCCAATTCTTCAACCATACGTTGGCTGAAACCACGGAATTCAATACCGTCAAACATACGTCCAAGAACTTTAGCAGTATCTTCTGTAGATTCTTTTTTACCAAGTTGGATGTCGTTTGCACCTAGGTATTCTGGGTGAGCACCAAGGTCGATAGCTGCTGTTGTGAAGGCAGCACGAGTACGAGTTGAAGTTTTTTCAAACAAAAGCGCAATGTTTTTACCAGCAAGATAGTGGTGTTCAATGTTGCGTTTTTTAAGGTCTTTCAAGTGAGCTGAAAGTCCGATGAGGTATTCTAACTCTGCGCGTGTAAAGTCTTTTTCTGCCAAGAAGCTACGTCCTTGGAACACTGAATTTGTCATTCTATTCGTCTCCTATTTTCTTTCTAGTATTGATCAGTCAGAAGGAAGAGCTGATCTCTATAGACCAGCTCCCGGTCTTCTCTATTAGATTTCTTCACGTTCAAATGGCATTGACATACAACGAGGTCCACCACGACCGCGAACCAATTCACTTCCGCGGATCTTAATCAAACGAAGTCCGTATTCTTCTAATTTCTTGTTTGTAACTGTGTTACGATCGTATACAACTACCACACCAGGTGCGATTGTAAGAGTATTAGAACCGTCGTTCCATTGTTCACGAGCAGCTGCAACCACATTACCATCACCACAAGGAATCAATGTAACTTTTTCAACACCAAGGTTTTCAGCAAGCAATTCAGCCAAATCACCTTTTTCTTCAACAATCTTCAATGCTTCATTTTCATATGTTACAGAGAAGACGCGAAGGTTGCCTTGAATTTCTGGGTGGATTGTGAATTTATCGTAGTCCACCATTGTGAATACTGTATCCAAGTGCATGAATTTACGGTTGTTTGCAAATTCGAAGGCCAATACTTTCTTGAAGCCAACGTTTTTCTTGAAGATGTTTACCAACAATTTTTCAATTGATGCAGCATCTGTACGTTGTGAGATACCAACTGCCAAGACATCTTTAGAAAGGACCAATTCGTCCCCACCTTCGATACGAGTATCTTCTTCACGGTTGTATACCAATTCTACATTACCACCATATACTGGGTGATATTTGAAGATGTATTTACCATACAAAGTTTCACGGTTACGTGTATCAGCATACATGTGGTTCAATGATACTGCATTCCCAATTGTAGCAAATGGGTCACGTGTGAAGTACAAGTTTGGCATTGGATCAATCGCAAATGGGTAGTCAGATTCAACAAGGTCTGTCAAGCCTTTGTCAGCTTCTGGAATTTCTGGAAGCTCAGCTTTTTGGAAACCAGCCATTGTTTTTTCAACCAATTCTTGGTTGTCTTCAATACCACGAAGGATTTCGCGAATAGCGTTTTTAGTTTGGCGTCCACGAATGTTTGCTTCATCAAGATATTCTTCGATGAATTGTTCGCGAATTTCTGGAGTAGTCAATGACTCAGCTGCCAATTTTTCAAGATAAAGTACTTCGATTCCTTCGTTACGAAGCGCTTGAGCAAAATTGTCGTGTTCTTTTTGTGCATCTTCCAAGAATGGAATATCATCAAAAAGAAGACGCTCTAGATAGTCAGGCATCAAGTTTTCCAACTCTTTACCTGGACGGTGCAACATTACTTTTTTCAGTTTTCCAATTTCTGAGAAAACATGAATTGGTTTAGTTGACATCTGTCATCCTCCTTTTTTCTTTGAGCTTGTTCACAAGCTTATTACAATTGTTATTATATTCTTTATTGGTACCGCTTTCACAAAGGATTCTACTTTTTGAATGCAAATAATTTGGCGTTTTTTTGAATCCTTCCTATTTTTTAGTTAATATGAAGCGTTTTCTTTGCATATTTTGCCTTTTATATTATTTTTATGAATATATATTTTTTTGTAAAAAATAAAAAAAGATCAACGAATTAGTTGATCTCTTCAAAACTTTTTAAAAAGTAGGCTGTATCTAGAAAAGTTAGTTGTTTTCTCTCATACTGGATCTTATGAGAATCAATGAGTTTCTTTAAAACTTGATTGACGGTTTCTCTAGTTGTGGCTGCTAATTTGGCCATTTCCTTCATACTAATTGGAAATGGAAGCTGATTTCCTAGACCTTCATAGTCCTTGCACAGAATGGCTAAGGATTGAATCACGCGCTCACTGGCACTAGCTGTCACGACATTGCGCAAGCGCAACTCTTGAAATTCTAGGATGGAGGAGAGCTTTCTCATAATAAAGAGCAACTGCTCCTTACTCTCTTGGGCATATAATTCATAGAGGTTGACGGGAATCACGAAACAACGCAAATCCGTCACCGCACTAGCTGTATAGTGGTAACGCTCATCCTGGAACATCCCACCATAAGGGAACAGAGCCCCCTTCTTAATATAATCCATATAGGAGAATTGGTCAGACGAATCGAATTGCTCAATACGAGCAAAGCCTTTTGCCAGAAGAAAAATGCGCTCCCGCCTATCTCCTGCATAAAATAAAATTTGTCCTTTAGGGATATCCCTGGCATGAATTTCAACAGCTAATTTATCAAATAGCTCCACTGGTAGCGCAGAAAAGGCTGGATGCGAGCGGAGCAACTGGTAATCTTCCTTTGTAATCATGTCTATACTTCCTCTTATTACTATTAGTAGTATAACATACTTTTTATAGAAAAGGGAAAGAAGTCTCTTTAGAACAGAAAAGTAATTCGAAACACCAAGTCATTTTCATGATACTTTGTTAAAAGAAAAGGTCTGAGCAAAACTCAGACCTTTTGTCGATTATTCATTCATATTGACACGATGCCATTCATTGATAACATAAGCCAATTGTCCCAATTGATAAAGACCAACGCCACTGATTTCAGAACTTTCTGGAGTCGTACCTCCAAGTCCTGCAGTGTAAATGGCAACCAAATAAGGAGTCGATTCACGGACAATCGCATCCACATTAAGTGCTTCAGCAACATATCCTGGTTTTTGTTGAATCACCAAATCTGGCAAGAATTTTTTATAGTACTCACCTGGGAAAGACTCCCCGATCAGTTCTAGTAAATCTGCATATTTTTCTTGATGATTCCAAAGATATTCCAAGACATGGATGTAATAATCCGTTGTCGTTTTATTATCTTCGCTAAAGGTTTTGACTTCTGGTGAACGGGATTGACCATAACGACTGAATAACTTGCGCGCTTGCTCCATCCCCCCTAAACGATCTGCCAAAGCATAGGCTGGGGTATTTTCAGAGTAAACCAATGAATAGCGCTGCATATCAGGAATAGACATAGCTCCATCAAAGGCAGCAACGTAATTGTCATGCTCCCCTACATATTCATAGTAGGTATTGGTAATATCAAATCGATCTGTTAAATTGAGTTTACCCTTTGCGACTTCATCCACCACCAACATGTTCAAGGGTAGCTTATAGGTACTACCTGCCGTCATTGGTTGAAGATCATTCATGGCAAATTGCTCTCCAGTAATGGCATTGCGATACGTGAAGGCAACTTGTGACGGATCAATTCCACTTTCCGCTAGGAAATCCTGGACAACCTCTACCAAACCTTTATTAGCATAATCATAGACAAGGCCATAAGCGCTCATCGTTTCCATGTCTGCATCTACTACTGCTTGCTTAGCTTCAGGAGATTTGACACGCGGTTTTTTCGTCTCAGGGGTAGACTTTTCGATATCTTGTTCTTTTGCTTCTTTTGTTTTCTTTGATTTTTTTTCAATTGCTGATGCTGTTGGTTGCGTAAGATGCAAGTAGCCCAGTGCGCTTGTTCCCACTAAGCACAATAAAATACTGACCGCAATCATGATCGAGCGTAGATTAAAATATTTTTTCATACGAGATTAATTATAAAAGATTCTACTGAAAATAACAAGAATTATCAGAAAGAGAAAACGGTTTCTTTTTAAAAAGTTTTTTTCTTTTCATAAAAGGGTTATTTCCGTTTAAAGGAGCCCATAATTAGCTTAGCGATCTCACGCGCAATCGTCCGGAATAAGGAACTCAAGAAGGAATCTTTTGCCTTTTCAAGACTAGATTTTCTTGGACGACCCGGACTACGTTTTTGAGCTGCCTTATCTGCTGCAGCCTCTTCCTTTTCTGCTTCTTTTTGCTCTTTTTCTTGTGCTTCCTTGCTTGCTTTAGCTGCTAATTTTTCATAGGCAGATTCCCGATCAATCGTCGTCGCATACTTTTGATGGAAAGGCGATGTCGTGATTAAGGCTAATTGTTCACTTTCATTTAAGAGGTCAAAACTTGATTGAGGAGAGAGAATATAAGCACGCTCAACAACACTAGGTTGCCCCTTCTCATTTAGGAAAGAAACCAAGGCTTCCCCTGTCCCTAATTCTGTGATCACTGTTTCTGTATCAAAGTCTGGATTCGGACGAAAACTTTGGGCAGCCACCTTGATGGCCTTCATTTCTTTTGGTGTATAAGCTCGAAGAGCATGTTGTACACGATTTCCAAGCTGTGCCAAAACAGATTCTGGTAGATCTTGAGGATTTTGGGTAATAAAGTAAATCCCTACACCCTTAGAACGAATCAGGCGCACGACTTGCTCGACCTTCTCAAGAAAGAGCTTGCTTGCATCCTTAAAGAGGAGATGGGCTTCATCAAAGAAGAAAACCAGTTTTGGCTTTTCGGGATCCCCAACCTCGGGAAGTGTTTCAAAGAGACGAGACAACATCCAAATTAAAAAGGTTGAATACAATTTTGGTGAATGAAAGAGCTTTGTAGCCGAAAGAATATTGATATACCCACGCCCTGATGCATCGAGTTGCATAAAGTCATTTAAATCAAGTGCAGGCTCTCCGAAAAACTGATCCGCTCCTTCTTCTTCAAGAACCAAGAGGCTTCTTTGGATGGCTCCGACAGATTGTTTGGTGATATTACCATATTGGGCAGAATAGTCCGAGCTGTGTTCATAGACTTCCTTTAAAAGGCTTTGTAGGTCCTTCAAATCAATCAAGGGCCAATCTTTCTCTTGAGCCACTTTAAAGACAATTGCAAGAATTCCTGATTGAGTTTCATTCAAATCAAGCAGACGAGAAAGAAGCAATGACCCCATTCCTTCGACAGTCGCACGAACAGGATGACCAGCTTGGCCAAAGACATCCCACAATCGAACAGGGAAGGCTTGCGGCTCAAACGGATCTGTGAGACCAAGCAGTTTGTAGCGTTCTTCCAGTTTTGGAGTCCATTGTCCCGCTTTGGCTAAACCAGATAAATCTCCCTTGATATCAGCTAGAAAGACCGGAATGCCCTCTTTGCTTAATTTTTCTGTGAGGACCTTGAGGGTAACTGTTTTCCCTGTCCCTGTTGCTCCTGCAATTAAGCCATGACGATTCAACATCCGTAAATAGATAGGCGTCTCAACTGCTCCTTTGGTAATGGTAATACTAGTCATTTCATTTCTCCCTGCATGTTTCAGTTTTCATTTTAACGGTCATCTTTTCCTTGCCTAGGCCCTTCAAACTGGGCTTTTGATAAGTAAGACACACTCCTACTAGTGTATCATTTTCCTGTCCAAACGCAAGAAATTATACTCCGATTTTCCGGATACAAACAAAAAAATCTATAAGAGGCAATTGTCGCTCTTATAGATTCCTTTATTTTATTATTTTGCTGCCGCAAACAAGTCATTCACTTTATTCCAGTTGATCACTGAGAAGAAAGCTTTGATATAGTCAGGACGTACGTTACGGTATTTCACGTAGTAGGCATGTTCCCAAACATCCAAACCAAGGATTGGTGTTTTTCCTTCAGAGATTGGTGTATCTTGGTTTGCTGTTGAAGTGACTTCAAGTTTACCCTCTTTGTTGACAACCAACCATGCCCAGCCAGAACCAAAACGTGTCGTTGCTGCTGCTGTGAAGGCTGCTTTGAAGTCTTCAAATGAACCAAATGTGGCATCAATAGCTGCAGCAAGTTCTGCTGAAGGAGCTGTTTGTTCTGGAGTCATCAATTCCCAGAAAAGAGCGTGGTTCAAATGACCACCACCATTGTTGATCACAGCTTGGCGAATGTCAGCTGGAATGGATTCAACATTAGCTAACAAGCTTTCAAGGTCTTCTCCAATTTCAGGATGTTTTTCAAGAGCTGCATTCACATTGTTTACATATGTTTGATGGTGTTTATCATGGTGCAAATGCATGGTTTCTTCATCGATATAAGGTTCCAATGCATCATAAGCATATGGTAATTCTGGTAAAATGATAGCCATTTTATGGTCCTCTTTTCTTTATTACTGATTTGATAATAACGTAAACAGCTAAATTATTCAACTAATCTGCTTGCAATTTCTTTCATGTTTAGACGCTATTTGCCACTTTTAAAAGTGCCACATCAAATAAGTAGTCTTTATCATACGTTCCACTTTTAATTGCATAATCCGTCTCGATGAAGGTCATCATGGCCTGCTTCAAAAAGGACAGGGAAAGCTTGCGGCTATCCCGCAAGGCAAACTTCACCTGATATGGATTGACCTTGCGTCCTGACAAGTCCGACAAGTTCGCTACAATTTGGCTTTCAGTTTGGCCTTCTTCTGAGAAAATTTTAACTTGAGAAAACATTCGGAATTGACCCAACAAAATAGCGATTAATTTTATTTCATCTTCTCCTTGTAAGCGGAGATCCTTAACCAAATTCCGGGCTTGATCGATTTGGCGTTTGAGAATCATCTGTGTCAGATCAAAAATATTATCTTGCAAGGACTTTGGAACAACCTCCTCGATATCTTGGAGGGTAATCTGACCATCTTCTTTATAAGCCTGCAATAGAGCGAGATTCTTCTGTAACTCTCCAAAATCATAGCCAGATTTTAAGAGTAGCTGGTCCAAGGAATCGCCCACAAAGTGTAAGCCCAATTCTTGGGCCTGACTAGAAAAATAACGCTTTAAATCTTGCTCTTTAGGTGTTGTTGCTTCAATGATCTGGGCATCCCGTTTTAGAAGTTTGACCAAGCGACGCTTACTATCTAATTTTCCTTCTGCAAATATCACCAAACGGGTCGATTCAGAAGGATTTTCCAGATAGTTTTCAAATTGCTTCAGATCTTCATCTGTTAAATTGCGTTTTTTGGCAGTGGTTAGATCCAATAAGTGGTCCAAAATCACGATTTTTTCATCTGCAAAAAAAGGAAGACTGACCAAATCCAGCTCGACCTCAGCATAGGAGGCTTCCTTCATATCAAAATAAGAATAATTCAAATCTGAGGGATCATAGCCTATTTTTTTAAAAATGTCTTTTTTTAACCATTCAAATTGACCTACATCCTCACCCGTCAAGACAAGAATAGGAGGCAGAGTTTGAACCGTCAGATGTCTAGTGTCGGTAATTGCTTGCATGAAACTCTCTTATCTCTATCAGTCTAGTGGATTTCGTGTTCAGCAGCCATTCTTTGTTCCAATGGTGGTTTTTCATCAGATAAATCAGGTGCTGCTACAAAATTAGGGATTTGCTCAAACGAGTTGCCGCCAAAGCTCCCACCTGGCGCTGTGACCTGTGGTTCAGAAGCCACTCCCATAGGAGTCTCTACTGGTTGTGGGAAGGTGTTTTTCCCTGGAAGCATCATGAGAATCAAGAGAGAAATAACTGTAATCACCCAGAGAAATAGGAAAATATCTAGTCCCGTCAACAAATAGAGCAGAACCGGACCAAGGTTCAAAAAGATCCAAGACCAATGGATTCCCGCATCCCGCAAGCGACGTACACAAATGGCTTGACTGGGTACTAAAATGAGGAAGTAAAAGAATGCTAAGAAAGCGAGCGCCCATAAACCTGTCTTAGAATGAACAGTTGAAAAATTGAGCGTTTCTTGAGCATTTTGATGGGATAAAGAGGTCACGATGTAAAAAACCCAAAGAGGCAAAGAAATCAGGGAATTCCAGAAAAAAGCTAGCCAAAAATGCGCCCGACTGGTCTTACTTGAAAAATCTGCATACTGTATCCAAAATTGCTTAAATGCGTTCATACGATTCTACCTTTACATTGATTTCACTTTCTATAATAGCAATTTTCAGCATAGAAAGCAAACCTCTCCTCGTCTCTAGCGGACCGTTTCTACCCTCCAATGGTCCCACCCAATCAAGCGAATTGCTCCCCTTTCATCGGTACGAAGATAAGAAATAGAACGTTCCTCTAGACGATCGAGCAATTCTTTATGGGGATGTTGGTAGCGATTTTTCTTTCCAACAGAGATCAAGGCCAACTGAGGATGTAACTGATCTAAAAACACATCACTAGAGGAACCTTTAGAACCGTGGTGGCCTACTTTCAAGACATCTACTTGTAATTGTGGATCGTTTTTCAATAGTTTTTTCTCTCCAGCTTCTTCCAAATCACCCGTGAACAAAAATCGTTTCTGAAAGAACTGTCCATAAAGGACAATCGAATCATCATTTTTACCATCCCCCACTTCATCAGGGGATAAGACTTCTAGATGATCATCAAAAATAGGAAGTTGATCCCCTCTCTGGACTACTTTAATCGGACTATGAAGCAGTTTCAATTTCTCTCGAAATTGAGAATTGGTGAGACTGCCTGGACTGACATACACTTTTTTAACCGGGATTTGTTTGGCAACCTCCACCATATCGCCCATATGATCCTGGTCTGTATGAGTCAAGACCAGCGCATCGAGTTTTCCAACACCTCGACTCTTGAGATAAGGAATCAGGGTTTGATCCGCATTGGCAGACTGACTGCGCTCTTGCCACTTTTCTCCACTTTTAAAAGTGACGCGTCCTCCGACATCAATCAATATGGTTCTTCCTTTCCAATCGCGTAAAAAGATACTATCTCCTTGACCGATATCCACCATGGTAATCTCATTTTCTAAAGGGTGCTTGGTCCAACAAAAGATGAGTAGAATCATACCGATTAACAGAAAACGAAAGTTCTTTTTCTTTCGAAGATCATACAAGATCCCTAAAAGAAGGAATAGAGCAATCAGAGCTGGTCCCGTCGGCTGACCAAATACCAGAGGTAAAGACGTAAGCTTTGAAATCCAACGAATACACTCCTCTATGAGAAGAAAGAAACTGTTAAAAATTGTAAGGGGCTTTAGAATCGATAAGATAAATAGCACCGTTAAACCTGGAAGAAGGACAAGGTCAAATAAGAAAGAAAAGAGGAAGGTTAAAGGGAGTGACCAGGGTTGAAAGACGCTAAAGTAATAGGTCAAAAGGGGCAAAATCCCCAGGCTAATCCAGAAACTTTCCACTAGTAGCTTTTTAAGTCCTGAATAAGAACTGGTATCTACCAAGGTCAAAATAAAGGCGTAGGCACAACTCAAAACTCCTCCGGCTGTCAGGAGAAACTTGGGCACAAGTAGCATTAAGAGCATCAAGGTCATCGCCATATTCTCCATCCCTCGGATCCCCTTTTGAGAGAGGATCTTCTGCAAGAGACTGCGAACCACTGAAACTGAAAAACCGGTCAACCCAGCATAGACCAAAGAGATTGGAACCATCCAGATATCGACTGTTTCTTGCAAGATTCCTAGACGTAAGAGAGCTTTCCGGATCCCATTGATGAAAAAGCCGACCTGCATCCCAGATAAGGCGAATAAATGGATGATTCCTAAACTCGTGTAAAGCTGGTCCATCTCTTCAAAATCCGTATCTAAATAGCCAAAAAGAAGGCCGGTCATATACTGGTTCATTGGCTGCGGAAAGTGCTCTTTACTCCAAACAATGGCTTGGCGCCTCCATTGAGATAGGCTATCGAAAACATTCCAAGTCTGTATAGGAAGCGCGGATTGGATCGCCTCAATTTTTATTTGATAGTGAATCCCCTGTGTTTGCAAATAAGACCGGTAGTCAAATCCTCTAAAATTTCGCTGCCCTTCTGGCTCTTCTATAGCACCTTTATACGTCAACTCCAACAAATGAGTTTGACTTTGCCACTGTTGTTTTTCTTTTTCTGATTTTAAAGTATAAAAGACTTGGTAGGTCCTACCCTGATTTTTAGCACGAAAAGACAGGGCGTCCCCATTGATCTTGATGCTATCTGGAATCAGGCGTAAGTGGGGTGGCAGCTGACTTTCTGCTTGTACTGGATGATCCTGTAGTCGCTGAAAGACAAAGAAGGCCGCAAAACAAAGGGTTGCTAAAGCAAGCCCTAGCAAACTTGAGCGCTCCCCTTTATAGTGATGAACCGCTAAAACTCCCACTACTACTAGACCGCTGATCGAAAGCCAAGATGGTTGATAGATACTAAAATACAGCCATAGGAGCACAAAGGCGAGATGGACAAGCGAAAAAGGAAGGTCTTTAATCCACCGTGAAAGCATCTCTTAGTTTCTCCAGTGTTTTCTCTCCGATTCCTGAAACATTCTTCAGATCATCCACTGATCGAAAAGGACCATTTGCTTCGCGATAGGCGATAATGTCCTGGGCACGTTTCTGGCCAATGCCTGATACTGTCTGGAGATCTGACTCGGTCGCTCGATTTAAATGGACCTTGCCTGTTTTTTCTGCTGGCGCTGACGAAGTTGCAGGACTTTCTGAACTTCCAAGTACTGGAACATCCTCTCCTTCTTTAGCAACATAGATCACCGCTTCATCGGTGAGTTTTTGCGCCAAGTTGACCGATTGTCTATTGGCATCTGCTGTCATCCCGCCTGCCTTATAAATGGCATCGTGGACTCTGCTATTGGAGCGCAACTCATAGACCCCTGGTTGTTTGACGGCTCCTTTGACATCGACCGTAATGATCTCGGGTGCATCAGACACTGAAGTCGTCGTCTTTTCTTCTTTGGAACTAGTGGTCTGCACCTTTTCTTTGCTCGAAGTTGAACTAGAAGACTGATAAAGATCCGGTATGGTGGATGCACTTGACTGAGGTCGATGAAAAAGAAAATACCCTCCAAGTAAGAGTCCAATAGCAGTAAGAGCTAAAAAGAGCTTATATTCTTTGATTTTTTCGATGATATCCTCCATAAGAAACCTCCTCTCACTTTTATTATTCGTAAAAATAAAAAAAAACTGAGAGAAACTCTCAGTTTTTTTACTTGTTTTTCCGATGTTTGTCCGGATCCCATACAAAGCTGGCCAGGTAACTAAAGAGCAAGGTCAAGATGCCCACGACTAAGACAAGGGGAAGCAAAAGAATTTTTAACAAACGAATCAAGATAAACGGTTTTGTTGGGGTGTTGATCGCTTGTGCTTCCGCATCCAAGCGATCAAACTCCTCTTGGATACGGCGGGCAACTTCTGCCACTCCTTCGTCATTCATCTTTTTAATATCCGAAATATCAATTGGATGTCCAAAGTTCATATCAATGCGTTCACCCGTTGCCAACCCTTTCAAGTCTCTTGGACCAGTATATGTCACTGGCATGATACGAACCTTCGCCATTTTGGCAATGATGGCAACACCGCCTTTGACATCTTGAGAATGACGGCTTCCACTTGGAAACATAATCAAAGAACGGTTGCTCTTTTTCAGCATATTGACAGGATACTTAATGGCTTCTGCTGCCGGATTTTCACGGTCGATCGGAAAAGCCCCACACATACGAATCCACCAGCCAAAAATACGATTGGTGAAGAGTTCTTTTTTCGCCATAAAGATAAACTGCTTTGGCTTGGTCGCAAAGGCCATATAGACTGGATCCCACCAGGTCCGGTGAGGCGATACCAATATGTAGTTCTCTTCCCGATCTGGAATATTGTCCTTATGATGGTAATGGGCATTCCCATTTAAAACCCAAAGAATAAAGGCAACAAGGCCTCGTAAGTAGGTGTAAAACATAGTTGTTCCTCAAATCCATTTCATTCGTCTCTCAACATGATAGTTAATCATATTGAACCTTCTTTCTCATTATACCGTATCCTGATTTTGACCGCAAACTTTTTTTAGATAAAAAATGTCTCAGCGGACCGATTCTAGATAGTCTTTTTCGCAAAAAAATGATATCATATTGTCTATGGAAACGAATGAATTAAAGGGGTTATCCCTCAGTGAAGTTCGCAAGAAAATGGATCGCGGACAAACCAATGATTTTACAACGAATACCAGTACCAGCACCTGGCAAATCATCAAGCGCAACGTCTTCACCTTGTTTAATACCTTAAACTTTGTGATTGCTGTGGCCTTGGCTGCTGTACAGGCCTGGAGCAATATGATCTTTTTTGCAGTCATTTGCTTCAATGCCATTACAGGGATCATGACCGAGATGCGCGCCAAGCGGATGATTGATAAGCTCAACCTCATGAGTCGTGAGCTAGTGACTGTCATTCGTGACGGGGAAAAAGATGCGATTCCACCAGAAAAGCTTGTTCTAGGTGATTTAATGCTCTTATCTTCGGGTGAGCAGATCCCTAGTGATGCCGAAGTCATGTCTGGTATTGCAGAAGCCAATGAGGCTATGCTGACTGGTGAGAGTGATCTGGTCTTAAAAGAAGTTGGTGATGAACTGCTTTCTGGTAGTTATATTGCCAGTGGTCAAGTCTATGCCCGTGTCAAGCGAGTTGGAGCAAACAACTATGCCAACAAACTGATGATGGAAGCAAAAACCTTGAAGCCGATCAATTCGCGTATTCTTTATAACTTAGCGAAAATTTCAAGCTTCACTGGTAAAATTATCATCCCATTTGGCCTTGCCCTCTTCTTTGAAGCATTGTTGATCAAGATGCTGCCAATCAAGGATGCTGTCGTGAATTCTTCCACAGCTCTCCTGGGAATGTTGCCAAAAGGAATTGCCCTACTGACGGTTACGTCTCTCTTGACAGCGGTTATTAAACTCGGCATGCGCAAGGTTCTTGTCCAAGAAATGTACTCAGTAGAAACCCTGGCCCGTGTGGATACCTTGTGTCTTGATAAGACCGGCACCATCACTCAAGGGAAGATGACAGTCGAAGCTCTCCATAGCTTATCTGATCATTTTTCGGAACAGACGATCCAGGTCATCCTCTCTGCTTACATGCAATATAGCGAGGACACCAATCCTACTGCTCAAGCTATTCGCAAGGCTTATGGGGAGTTGGAGCATGCTTATACTGCGGAAAACATTATTCCTTTCTCAAGTGATCGGAAATGGGGAGCCATGCACCTATCCAACCTTGGAACCGTCTTTCTCGGTGCTCCTGAAATGCTCCTTAAAGAAAATCCCGCTGCTGTCGTCGAAGCACAAGCTCGTGGATCGCGCGTGCTCGTCTTGGCCCACAGTTCAGAACTGATCAGCATGCAGGAATTGAAATTGCCTGAAAATCTTGAAGGGATTGCGGTTATTGAGATTACAGACCCCATTCGTGAAGGGGCTTCAGATACTCTTGAGTATTTGCGCTCTGAAGGCGTGGATCTTAAGATCATCTCTGGTGACAACCCTGTAACAGTCTCTTATATTGCTCAACAAGCGGGCTTCAAAAACTATGAGAACTACGTCGATTGTTCAAAAATTTCTGATGATCAATTAGTGGATCAAGCAGAAGAAACAGCTATCTTTGGGCGCGTGTCTCCTCACCAGAAAAAACTGCTCATCCAAACCTTGAAAGCAGCTGGTCGAACGACAGCTATGACTGGAGACGGGGTCAATGATATCCTCGCTCTTCGTGAAGCAGACTGCTCCATCGTAATGGCTGAAGGAGATCCTGCAACCCGTCAAATTGCAAATATTGTTCTTTTGAACTCTGACTTTAATGATGTTCCAGAAATTCTTTTTGAAGGCCGTCGTGTGGTCAATAACATTGGACGAATCGCTCCGATTTTCTTCATCAAAACGATCTATTCCTTCCTCTTGGCTATTATCTGTATCGCCAGTGCCCTTTTCTTCAACGTCAATTATTTGCTGATTTTTCCATTCATCCCTATTCAAATCACCTTAATTGACCAATTCGTCGAAGGATTCCCACCATTTGTGTTGACCTTTGAACGCAATATCAAACCGGTTGAAAAACACTTCTTAAGACGTTCCCTTCTGTTAGCCTTACCAAGCGCCTTGATGGTCGTCTTTAGTGTCTTGTTTATTCGCCTTTGGGGAGCAAGCCATGGTTGGTCTGCAGCCGATATGTCTACTGTATCCTACTACTTACTTGGATCCATCGGTTTCCTATCCGTTATCCGTGCTTGCCTGCCACTAAATATCTGGCGGGCCCTCCTCATCTTCTTCTCTGTTGTAGGATTCTACGCATCTGCGGTCGTGTTGAAAAACTTGATCGAAATTTCCCTCCTTACAGCCACTACTTTCCCGGTTTATCTAGCATTGATGGCCGTCTTTACAGGAGTCTTTATCCTCACAACGATTCTCCAAAAATATGAATTTGATTAAAAAAAGTTGAGAGTTTTACTCTCAACTTTTTTTACGGTGCATCAAAAGCAACAATCGCAGGTTTTTCATTAAATGCAGCAAATGGTTTTATTTCCAGTTCTAATTTGCCATCCCCTTTTACACCAAAATGTTGTACAGCACCTTCCATTGATCGACCCGGTGAAATTGACCCCATTGTATTTGTATTAGGATAAGTCTCCATTTTATTTCCACCAACAAATAGATCAATGTCAACCCCAACTGCTAGATCACTATCTGATAGATTTTTCACATTATAGGTCACTTTTAATACTTTATCGGGATTTGTTTTATCAAAATCATTCCGTTCATCAGTCCATTCAACATTTGTAATAGTGTACTCAGCTTGTTTATCAAAAACAATCTTATCACCAATAGCATAGGTTGATTTCTTTTCACTACTCTTCTCCGTAGATGCCTTTTTCTCTGTTTTAGCTTCTTTTGAAGTATCATCAGACTTACTACTAGAATTTCCACAGGCTACTAGTATACTTGCTGAAAGCAATGTTACCCCCAAGCCAAACCATTTTTTCGTTTTGTTCATTTACAAAACCTCCCATTTTTTTAATATATAGTAACATATTTAAACAAGAAAAGAAAGCGTTTTTATAAAAATATATCATTTTAATATATTGAAAATTATCATCTTTTCCCAAGCTTCTTTTCATGCTATAATAGAGCCATGACAGATATCGAATTAAAAGACGGTGAGCGCGTCAATCAACTCTTTTCAAGTGATGTGAAAATCATACAAAATCGGGAAGTCTTTAGTTACTCCGTGGATAGCGTCCTCCTCTCACGCTTTCCAAAATTGCCCAAGCGGGGCTTGATCGTAGATCTCTGCGCTGGAAATGGGGCTGTGGGACTCTTTGCAAGCACTCGGACAGAGGCCCAGATCATTGGTGTTGAGATTCAGGAACGTTTGGCGGATATGGCTACCCGCTCCATTGCCCTCAATGGCTTGAACCAGCAAATGTCTATGATCACTGATGACCTCAAGCATTTGCCTCAACATATCAAGGGGAGTAAGGTGGATATCATCCTCTGCAATCCTCCTTATTTCAAGGTGGATGAGCATTCCAATCTCAATGAGAGTGAACACTACCTCTTAGCTCGGCATGAGATTACCACCAATTTAGATGAGATTTGCCATGTGGCTCAGCGGGTTCTCAAATCAAATGGTCGCTTAGCGATGGTCCATCGTCCAGATCGCTTTTTAGATATCATCGAAACTATGAAACGATACAATCTTGCACCCAAGCGGATCCAGTTTGTCTATCCCAAAGTGACCAAAGAGGCGAATATGTTATTGATTGAGGCGATCAAGGATGGCTCACTGGATGGTTTAAAAATTCTGCCTCCCCTCTTTATCCACAATGAAGATGGCAGCTATACAGACGAGATTCATGAGATCTACTATGGAAACTAAGGCTTACATGTATGTCCTAGAGTGTGCGGATGGCTCCCTCTACACTGGCTACACCACGGATGTCGAAAAACGCCTAAAGACTCACAATGCTGGAAAAGGCGCCAAATACACACGGGCTCGCCTCCCCGTTAAACTTCTTTACCAAGAATCCTATCCTGATAAACCCTCTGCGATGTCTGCCGAGGCTCTCTTTAAAAAGAAATCGCGCCAAGCAAAGCTAAACTATATCAAAAAGAACCGTCGGACTCCATAGTCCAACGGTTTTTCATTTACAAAATGGTGATACGGTACTGGTGACTCCGTGTCTCTTGGGGAGCCAACTGGATCACACCTTTTTTATCTTCGAAGAAATCGCCCTCTTCTGCAGATGTGGAAATACCCGTCCAAGGCTCCAAGGCAATGAAAGGACCCTTGTTATTGGTAGACCAAAGGACGAGATTCTCAAAATCTGCAAAGTCAAATTTCAAACCTTTACCGGATTTTTTCGAGAGGAGCTGCACAGATTTAGAAGCTAATTGATCTAAAATAATAGCATCTTTTTCAAACAGTTCATGGCGCAAAGGTAGGCTACGACTATGGTCTAAAAATGGTGTCCGCTGCAGGCGATCAACCAAGCCGGTTTCTGTGAACAAGAGAGGAACGCTACAGTTTTCTTCTTTTTCAAAAATCAACTCGTAGTCTTCATAGTCTTCATCCGCTAAAAGGGGACAACGAAAGGCTGGATGCCCTCCAATGAAATAAGACATGACTTGATCTGACTCTAGATTTTGCACGCGATAGGTGATGGTGATCTCTTTCCCTTTCAATTCATAAGCTATTTCCACTCGAAAATGGTAGGGATAATTTTGCAAGCTTTCGTCGTTAGAGGTAATTTCAAAGACAAGACAATGGTCTGTTTGTTCTTTGAGTTCAAACTCTCTCTTCCGAATAAGACCGTGTCTTGGAAGCTGGCCTGTCTTCACGCCATCTTTTAGATGATACTGCACTTGGCCATTACGGACGCTCCCGCATATCGGAAACAGAACGGGCGCTTGTCCTGACCAATACTCTGGATCCCCTTGCCAGAGATATTCTATGCCTTCTTTACTTCGAATGGAGCTCAATTCCCCTCCAAATGTCTTAAATTGTACTTCTAGATCATCATTTTTTAATGCAATCACCATGGGCGACACCTCTTTATAATTAGTATGGTTATTATATTCATTATAACCTTTTAGAAGAGATTGTCAATTTTTATTTTTCTAGTCAAAAATTTTAAAAAAATAAGAAAAAATCCTTGACAAGGCTTGGAAATAATTGTAGACTTAATATGTTAACAGAAATATTCCGTTTTAGGAATTCATTCTTTCTGTTGTCTGACTTTTTTGGATGCTCCTTATCATGATACATTTTTTCTAAAAGAGTCAGTTATCATTTAGGTCTCCTTATAAATATACAAGGGTTAACAGCTGGTTAACCCTTGTATTTTTGATTTTCATTAAAAAAACGGCCTATTGCTAGACCGTTCTTAGGGCTTATTTATCCCCTTTGTTGCGGATAACAAATCCATTTTTCTTTTCATTGGAAGTACGATGAGGACGTTTGTTGCCTTTGCCTTCAAAGTCTCGGCTATTTTTATTGGACTTGCGTTTGAAATCACGGCGTCCACCTTCACGGTCATCTCTGCGATTGCGGTCACGACGTTGGTCTCCACGACGGCCATTTCCACGGCCACTTTTGCCTTTTCCACCAAAGCCACCACCGGATGGTTTAAATGGCAATGGTTTTTCACGCGCAATTTCAACTTCTGGAAGGCTGTCTGGATCTTGAACGGTCAAGCTCAAAATATACATAGCCAATTCTTCAGGAGTAAATTCTGCAGCCAATTTGCGAGCATCCTTACCAAACTTCTCAAAGTTAGTTCGGATTTTTTCATCCTCAAAGTCTCGCTCAATTTTCTTCAGCGCTACTTGTTTTTTCGCTTGGAAGGCTTCTTCTGCTGTTGCAGGTTTCATTCCCTTCATCCGCTTTTTGGTCAAGTTCTCAATGATTTGCAAATAGCCCATTTCATTTGGCGAAACAAAGGTAATGGATTGCCCTGTTTTCCCAGCACGACCTGTCCGTCCGATCCGGTGAACATAGCTTTCTGGATCTTGTGGAATATCGTAGTTGTAGACATGGGTCACACCTGAAATGTCCAAACCACGTGCCGCAACGTCCGTTGCCACCAAAACGTCCAAGTTCCCATTTTTAAAGTCACGAAGTACACGAAGACGTTTGTTTTGATCCAAATCTCCGTGAATCCCTTCTGCTCGGAAACCACGGATCTTCAAGCCACGCGTCAATTCATCGACCCGGCGTTTAGTCCGACCAAAGACAATGGCAAGCTCCGGTTGCTCGACATCCATCAATCGAGTCATGGTATCAAACTTTTCGCCTTCTTTGACACGAATATAGTATTGATCGACCAAGTCGGTGGTCAATTCTTTAGCCGCAATCTTAACGTGTTCGGGCTCTTTCATAAACTGAACACCAATGCGTTTGATCGCTTCTGGCATCGTTGCTGAAAAGAGCAAGGTTTGACGTGTTTCTGGCACACGGCTAATGATAGCTTCGATATCTTCCAAAAAGCCCATGTTGAGCATTTCATCTGCTTCATCCAAGATCAAGGTTTCAATATGATCGAGTTTCAAGGCCTTGCGCTTGATCAAATCTAGCAATCGTCCAGGGGTTCCCACAACGATATGAGCACCTGACTTCAAGGCTTTGATTTGCTTTTCAATGCTTGATCCACCATAGACAGAGCGGACTTTAACACCCTTGCTGCGTCCAAAACGGAAGAGTTCTTCCTGACTTTGAACCGCCAACTCACGCGTCGGGGCAATAACAAGGGCTTGGATTACTGTGTTATCGACATCAATCTTCTCCAAAGTTGGAAGACCGAAAGCAGCTGTTTTACCGGTCCCTGTTTGCGCTTGACCAATGACATCTTTTCCTTCAAGGGCCAAAGGAATGGTTTGTTCTTGGATAGGGCTTGCTTCTACAAAGCCAGCTTTTTCGATTTCTGCTAATAATGCAGCAGATAAGTTAAATTCATTGAATTTCAATTCTTTCTTCTTTCTAAAAAGTGGTGCGAAGCCACTTTATCACACTTCTTTCAATGCGAAAACGCACTGATTGCATAGGAAGTCACCTTCCCGGTCACCTGTCGCAAGACTCATCTAAAGAAAAACTAGTCCGTCTGTTTAAGACTACAATTTCTTTAGAGAAAAATGTTTTGCGTCCTAACGGATGTTGTTGGCTAGTATCGTTTTTCAAACAAATAGGCCACAAGATCCTACTTGCGGGAGTCTTCTTTCGAACAGAATCCTTCCATCTGCTCCGCCTCCCACCATTTCTCTCATACAAGTTTGCAACTTATCTAGTATAACACAATGAAGAGACAAATGATAGTCAAAGGAGACTAATTTTATTTTTTAGGAAAACATCCTTGATAGCTCTAAATCATAAAAGTGACGCAAAGCAAAGCCAGGACTGCTTTTCTTCTTGCGACCATCTACTATACTTCATCATTGGAGTATAAAAAAATCGGAAAACTTTTATTTTTTGGTAACTCTTATCTTGCGTTTTTACAAATAAATATGTATAATACAGTTAGTATCTAAAATATTTCTGTATAAAGAAATAGGATCATTTTATCTGATTCAACGATTTATTCTAAGTTCTGATTTATTTAGAACCACTCAGTACTATTAAATCTACTCCTACTATTTCCAAGAAGATTTTGTACAGTCGATGAACTATTCACACTGCCCCTTCTTTGGAGAGGAGGGCAGGTGTCTAGATGGTTCCTATTTCTCAGATTATTCTAGATACGAAGAGGCTCGGATTTCTCCAAGCCTCTTTTTTTTATCTTTTTTTCACAATCCACCGCATGACCTTTGCCAAAATGAGCCATAATATAAAGCTACATAGGGATACATAGATCCAAGCATTGGGATCCTCTGTCATCGGAAGAGGGATATTCATTCCAAAGAAACCTGTGATAACGGCTAAGACCGCCAACAAGGCTTCAAAGATGGTTAGGGTTGTCAAGTTATCATTCAAGTTGTTGTTTAGGATATTGTTGTATGATCCAGACAACTGCTGTAAGACATTCGAAATCAACTCAGTCATCGAACCAACTGACGCGCTTCGATCATGGCATCATCAAACTGCTCTTTTTCAACATCATTCATCCTGCGATAAATGGCATGCGCTTTGATATGTTCTAGCAACATCCGATTTTGCTTGGCTGCCGCGACCAGATACACCATACCGGTCTCAAGGTCAGACAGGGCATAAAGATTCTTGGTCGTCGTTGTCTTTCGAAGCAAACGATTGAGTTCATCTTTGTGCTTATCTAAGCGATCAATAATCGGATAATAAGCATTACTGATCATTTCAAGACCTGCAAAAAGCAACTTATAGATCGACAGCTCCCCATGGCTTTCCAAATAGCGAACCATTTGTTCAATGATATAGGCATTGTCCTGATTACTGATGGTCACGAGTCGCGTATCTTGAACGATAAAGGTCATGGGGATGGTTTCGTAGTATTCCTTGTCCTTTTCTAAATCCAATACATTGTAGATAAAGGTGATCGTTCCGTTTTCTCGATTGTAATCCATATGGGCACGTTCGTTCTTATCCATCGCGTACTCAATAGTTTCTTTGTCAATATCGTATTTTTTATAAAGATATGAATTTTCAGCAATCAAATCCGAGTCGATATTGATCCATTTCCGATCTTGACCCAATTGTTTATCGATAAACATTCCGTCTCCTTTCTCAACTGTTCTCTATCAAAATGATTATTTTATTTAAAGACCGCACTGGCTAATGCTTGCTGAATTTCGATGACACTGTTGTCACTCTTGAATTGTAAAACTTCTGAAGGTTCCACTGCTGAAGAAACCCAGATTTTTAATTCGGCATCCAAATCAAAAAGACCGGAAGTTTCTACTGAAAATCGAGAGATGGAGCGATAAGGAAGGGATTTGTAGGATGTTTTCTTCCCTGTTACTCCTTGCTTATCCACCAAGATCAAACGAAACTCTGTAAAGACGATTAAATCACGAATCAAGCTAAAAGCAAGTGTGACTTGCTCTCCCGGCACCAAGATATCTTCCAGATCTCTTTCTACTTTATCAACATTCTTTTGAGAGGCATTGCCCATCAAACCACTTAATAATCCCATTATTTCTCCTTTAAAAGCGAAAACGGATCTTATCCGTTTTCTTATTCTATTGTTATGGATCGGTTTTGAATCGTTCCTTATCCCATCTTTTCTTCCAGCTCAACATCTGGATACTTATCCGCAAACCAGCGGAGGGCAAAGTCATTTTCAAAGAGGAAGACTGGTTGGTCAAAGCGGTCCTTCGCCAAGATATTTCGGCTTGAAGACATGCGCTCATCTAAGTCTTCTGGTTTGATCCAGCGAACGGTCTTTTTACCCATTGGGCTCATGACCACTTCGGCATTGTATTCATTTTCCATCCGGTGCTTAAAGACTTCAAACTGAAGTTGACCAACAGCACCAAGCATGTATTCACCTGTTTGGTAATTGGTATAGAGCTGAATAGCTCCTTCTTGCACCAATTGCTCAATCCCTTTGTGGAAGGATTTTTGCTTCATGACGTTCTTAGCTGACACTTTCATGAAGATTTCAGGCGTAAAGGTTGGCAGGGGTTCAAATTCAAACTTGTTTTTGCCCACTGTCAAAGTATCTCCAACCTGATAAGTACCGGTATCGTAAACCCCGATGATGTCTCCTGCTACAGCATTGCTGACATTTTCACGGCTTTCGGCCATAAATTGAGTTACGTTAGATAACTTAGCACCCTTACCAGTACGAGGCAGGTTGACGCTCATCCCACGCTCAAATTCGCCAGATACGATCCGCACAAAGGCGATCCGGTCGCGGTGACGAGGATCCATATTGGCTTGGATTTTAAAGACAAAGCCTGAGAAATCCTTGTCATAAGGATCGACAAGTTCTCCATCTGTCTTCTTGTGGCCGTGTGGCTCCGGGGCAAACTTGAGGAAGGTTTCCAAGAAAGTCTGTACTCCAAAATTGGTTAAGGCTGAGCCGAAGAAGACGGGAGTCAATTCACCCGCAAGGATGGCTTCTTCTGAAAATTCATTTCCAGCTTCTTGCAAGAGTTCGATATCATCTTTTACTTGCTCATAGAAGGGGTTGTTGGCAAAGAGCTTGTCTCCGTCTTCTAGACTCGCAAAACGTTCATCCCCTTTGTAGAGTTCCAAACGTTGGTTATAAAGATCATAGAGTCCCTCAAAGGCTTTCCCCATCCCGATCGGCCAGTTCATTGGGTAACTGGCGATACCTAAGACTTCTTCCAATTCTTGTAAGAGATCCAGTGGCTCACGACCGTCCCGGTCTAGCTTATTCATAAAGGTAAAGACGGGAATGCCACGGTGTTTCACAACCTCAAACAATTTCTTGGTTTGAGCCTCAATCCCTTTGGCAGAGTCTACCACCATGACGGCAGCATCCACCGCCATCAAGGTCCGATAAGTATCTTCTGAGAAGTCCTCGTGCCCTGGCGTATCAAGGATATTGACCCGTTTGCCATCATAGTCGAACTGCATAACAGATGAGGTTACCGAAATCCCACGTTGTTTCTCAATATCCATCCAGTCAGATTTAGCAAAGTTTCCTGTTTTCTTCCCTTTTACGGTACCGGCTTCCCGAATCTCTCCCCCAAAGTAGAGCAACTGCTCTGTAATCGTCGTTTTACCAGCATCCGGGTGGGAGATAATGGCAAAGGTACGGCGTTTTTTAATCTCTTCTTGTACGTTCATATTCCTAATTCTTTCTCTTTTTATTTTCTGATAAATTTACAAATTCATCTCTACATCGGATTTCTCCTCAATTTCTCTATCTGTCCTATTATAGCGAAAATAGGCACTTTTTTCAACGATGATTCTTCTTTGAGAGCAAAAAGAAAGACCAAAATCCGTCGATTCTAGTCCTCTTATCATGACTGTTAGAAGGCTCCAAATCCTCCGCCACCGCCACCATCAGAAAAGCCACCGCCGTCAAAACCGCCACTGCCATCTGAGGAGTTAGTAGAGAAGCTTGAAACGCTATAGGAATCATCTGCATAACTCATCAAGGTAGAGCCGTCTAGGAAGGAATTTGAAGAGGTCGTTATCCAAACAACAGCATCCCAATTCTCATATGGTAAGGAAATCTGATGATTTTTGAGTACCTGACTCACTTTTTTAGCTTGACCATACATAGTTGCATAGACTAGGATACGATTCCATAGGATGACACTCTCAAGTTCTGCTTGGTTGAAATTTGGAATACTTTCGATCATATTTCGAAAGGCCATCCATTGGAATTGTGCATCCAAGTTCTCTAAGGATTGGAGATGTTCTTCGCGAATTTTCACAAGAATATAAAATGGAATGAATAACAAAACCAAAAGTAAAATGAACCAAAAATAGAAGGAAGATAGGTGTGAACCAAATCCAAAAGATAAGAAACACATGCTCACAAATAAGATCAGTAAGAGCCAAAAATGTAAGGCACAGCCTGTTTTTGAAAAAGCTTCTTCTTTCTCAGATAAGTCTCTAAAATAAGAGGGCAATCCTAATTTCGCAATCTCCTTATCGACACCTTTTGACAATTGCTGGGCATCCTTTTTTAAAAGGGATTGAACTTCATTTCCGATCTTTCGAATACGGTCTCGTTGGGTGTCTGATTTAGCAGCTCGAAAGTCTTTTTTTAGGGCTACTTTATCAATTTTATACTTTGAGAATACCTCACTGATATTAATTGCAGATTCTTGATCAAAAATCATTTCAATAAACTTTAATTCAAAATCAGCCAAGCCTTCATAATGGAGACAAGTCAAGGTTTCCCCATTTTCATCCCTAGTCAACCGAAGATTTCCTCGATCAATAAGATCTAACATGGTTGCCTGAATGAGATGATTAAATTTTAGTTGCCCCTTCTCTCTAGACATCACCATCCGTTCAAAATCAAGTTGATATAGTGCCTTAGCTGGGACAAGAGGAGGTAAATTCTGTGGTGGTTCGTATAATCGTACTCCTTTTGAAATTCGACGAGTTCTGGTACTGATAAAATACCGGATCCATGGAATGAAAGCTAGGATAAATAAAAGAATCGCTACAATTGGAACAACCTTGAGTAGAAGGGTCCGATAAAAGAATGTTTTTTGTTCAATGGATTTTTCTTTTTTGAGAAATTTCTCTTTTCCATTTCCCTTGTTAATCTCATTTGCTTGGTCTCGACGCAGGGCCTCTGTCATTGGCCAATAGCCATGCAGTTCGAGCTTTCCATTTTTAGGAAAATCTTTTGCCCAAATATGATAACCAGTTTCAGTCCGTTCGACTTGGGCTGGTGGATTAAAGTAACCAGTATGGGCATACAGTTTTCCCTGCTTGGCATCCAAGCCATCCACATAAAAATCTAATTTCGCGACTTTTTCATCTCCATCTGAAATAGGAAACCAATTCAATTCTGCAATATCCTTGTAGAAAGTCAAGAGATGATCAATCTTCCATTTCACTTTGATCTTGACCGTGCCACCGACGATACGGGCATTGTATATTTTTAATTGACGGCCATCTTCCAGGTCTGTTTCCTCTACACGAATCTCTCGTTTTTCCCCATCCACATAGGCTTCCACCTCAGGATTACGATGAATCTTAAACCCTTTTGGAAGAGGATCTGCGCTTCCTAGAGTCACATATTGACCATGATAGCCTGTCTGAAACTGATAGGTGATCTCTTGTGTAAATGTTGCCTGGCTATCTTCCTGCAATTGGAGGTGTCCTACATAGGATTCAATCGAATAGCGAACTTCTTCATCCGCATGTGCTGTCGTTATTGTACAAAACAAACTCCAAACGAGGGAGATCATTAGCAAGAAACGCTTCATATATTCTCCTTTGATATAAAACAGGGTTGAGACAGAGATGCCCCAACCTTTATACTGGTTATTTTCTCACTTTCACCCGCTCACTTCTGCGACTGAAGATCTGATTAAAGAGTAATAAAGCAAGGGCTAAAATACTAGATACAACCAGGTAGTTGAGCCAGACTTTATCCCCTCTCATAATCGGAGGGCGGGCCATCAAACCATAATTACCTCCCGTCAATTGATTGACTCCAACCAGGAATAAATCTAAGGCAAAGGTATAGAGAACAATCTGCCTATTTTTTAAGAGGTTTCGATCATACCATCTCAAGAGATAAATCAAGGAATTGATCAGGAGACAGTAATGTCCGAGGAGGAAAGAAAAGCTCGTAATATGAGGGAAAGTGTAGGGGTCAAAGACTGGATAGCCCAAAGCAAAGATAGCTCCACTCACTCCCATCAAGGCAAAGAACTGTTTGCTTTTCCATTTGTCTGGCAAAAACAAGACCGCAAACATGGCCAAGCGACAATGATAAAAAGGTAAACTGTTGGACCAAGGAATGTGGTAGGCAAAATACCAAAGATACAAGCAAATTAACTGGAAGCCTTGTAAGTATTGAAAGCATTTGCGAAATTGCTCATTCTGATAATAGCGAAGTGACATCATGATCGCTGTCACAATTAACAAGACCATCACACTATACCAAAGTGCTGAGATTGCTGGTGGTGCTGTTGATTCTGTAGTGAAAAAATGATGCATAAAGACTCCTTATTTAAACAGATTCAGGTATTCTTCTTTTCTTACTGTACTGAACGATAGTATTGATGAGGATCAGTGTCCCCGTCATTAGGACTGTCACGATGAAATAGTTGAGCACAAGGCCATGGTCACCTATGACAGGAGGACGACGCATAAAGCCGTAGTTTCCACCTGTTGCGAGATTCGCGAGCTGAATAATGGCATTGACCCCAAACGTCATCTGACAGATCTTCCAAACAGCCCTTTCTTCCACCTGGTAGGATTGAACCAGATAGATTAGGCAGTTGGCCAGGAGAGCCCAGTGACCAAAGACATTGTTGATCGAGGATACGTGAGGAAAAGGGTAGGGATAAAAAACGGGATGAACCAAGGCCATAATGGAGCCAAAGACTCCCACAAGTGCAAAACATTGCTTGAAGCTGCCCTTAGGAGCTAAGAGAATAATCCACATGGCCATCCGGCTATGATAGAAGGGAAGACTCTCTGAAAGAGGCAAGCGAGCAGCTAGATACCAAGCGTTGATAATCAGCAACTGGATCAACTGCCCCCAATACCAAAAGTTTTGGTAGCCTTTAGAGTGAGCAAATCGAATGGACAGAACTCCCACTACCACCAATGAAGTCGGCAATAAGAAATACCAGACCCCCAATTGAGGAGGGGCCGTTGGTTGACTGGTGAAAAATAAGTCCCAAAGTGTCATGATTTCTTTCCCTTATCTGCTCTTTTTATTCTGAACGCGAAACTATATTCTCTTCTACCATCTTGTATTTGTATTTATAGCGTTGATTGACCAAGCAAATACCAGCCACCATCACGATGCTGACCAAGAGGTAGTTCAAAAGAGCACCGTGGTCTCCAATGATTGGTGGACGCTTTAAGAAGCCGTAATCTCCTCTGGTCAAGAGGTTGACCAAAAAGATGACTGCATTCATTCCAAAAGTGATCTTAACAATTCGTAAGCTGTCTTGTTTTTCCGACTGATAAAAATCTTGCAGGTAAATCAAACTATTGGCAAACAAGGCCCAGTGACTAAAAATCAGATTGAGCACGGTAATATGGGGGAATGGGAAGGGGTCAAAGGCTGGATAAACCAAGGCCGCAATGGATCCTAGAACTCCCAACAAGGCAAAATATTGCTTGATATAGGTTCCTCTCGGAGCAAAGAGTATTGCAAGCATGGCCAAGCGACAATGATAAAAAGGCAAATTATCCGTCAAAGGCATGTGGGCGAGAATATACCAAGCATTGATGGTCAAGACTTGAATCAATTGTGCCCAGTACCAAAAGCGTTGGTAGCTTTTTGACTGCGCATATTTGATAGAAAAGTAGCCAACCACCAACAAGGAAGCTGGTAGGAAAAAGTACCAGAGTCCAAACTCAGGCGGGGCTGATTTTTGGTTCGTAAATAATAAATCCCAAAGTGTCATGTTTATATCCCTTTAATTTATAGATCGTTTTTAATCACAATACAAATCTCGTTTCCCATCATAAACCTCCCAAAGGAAATTCAATTGTTCTTCTGTATTGCGCTTGGTAGAAAGAGCAGGTATCTTCTCTCTCTCAAAAAATGCAAGATCGGAAATTTCCTGATTCTGTTGAAAACTTCCATCCAGCAATTCACATTCAAATACCAATTTCACATATTGGCGGCTTTGCAATTGGTAGCGATTGGTATCAAATACTGCCAACAAGCGATTGACACGTGCTACATAGCCCGTTTCTTCTTGGATTTCCTTTAAAATATTTTCTTTAGGAGAATAGCCAACCTCACCAAAACCACCCGGCAAGGCCCAGGTCTCTTCTCCCTGACCTTTCACCAGACAAAGTTTTCTATCTTTGACAATCCAAGCGCTAACATCAATTAAGGGGGTGTCATAATAGTTTGTCGGTCGAAACAAATCCGATAATTCTTGTGAATTCAGATCAGTCATTTCTCTCACAAGATCCTGTAAAATTTCACGAATATCCTGGTAGCGCTCTTGATCAAATGGATCTTTTGAGAAGGCTAAGCCTGTATTGGTGATTGAAATCAAGCGCTGAATGTCCTTCAGTACATTATTACTTACCATTCTCCAATTCCTCTACTAATTTGGCTAGATTCATGGAATTGCTTCCCTTGATAAGGATTTGGTCTTGCTCTTTCAAGCTTTCCTTGACTTGTTTGACCATATCCTCAAACTGGTCTTCCTCAGCTGTCTTCTTGAAATAATAGACATGTCCGAGTGGGAACATCTGGCTCGCTAACTGAGCCAATCCCGCAATGTCTTGGCCGTAGAAAATAACCGTATCCAAGACATCTGGCGAGAGACTGAGAATCATTTGGTTGTGTAGATCAATAGATTGCTCCCCTAGTTCTTTCATATCTGCCAGGACGGCTAATTTTCGACCATTTGGATTAGCAGGAATAGTCGAGAAAGTTTCTAAGATTAGGCGCATAGCCGTCGGATTGGCATTGTAGACATCGGATAAGATATCTGCTCCATTACTGGCCTTTTTCCATTCTGTCCGGTTGCGCGTCAATTGCAAGGTTTCAAAACTATCACGAATTGCAGCTTCACTCACTCCTTCTTTCAAAGCAACATAAGCTGCAATCATGGCATTGGTCGCATTGTATTTTCCTGTTACCGGAAGATCAATCGCTTCTTCTAAGAAATTAGCTCGGAAAGTTAAGCTATCCTTTCGCTCGATTAACTCAGTAATAAAAATCTCCTCGTCTGGCCCAAAGCGAACCAATTTTTGTTTTTCAGGGAGGTAGGCATTCACGATCGGATCAGCTGGAACCACCAGAAGGCCACCTTCTGGCATGCCATCCGCAATCTGGAGTTTTCCTTTTGCGATCTCACTTCGATCTTTAAAGAATTCCAAATGGGCTTCTCCAATCAAGGTGACAATAGCAGCTTTTGGATGCGCCAGTTCTGACAAGAGATGGATATCTCCTAGGTGGTCTTGCCCCATTTCGAGGACTAGTTTGTCTGTCCCTTCTGGCATATGCAAAACCGTATAAGGAAGACCAATTTCGTTGTTATAGTTTCCTTGTGTTTTATAGGTCAGGTAGGTGGTGGACAAAAGCTGTGCCAACATATCTTTTGTGGTGGTTTTACCATTTGACCCCGTCACTGCAAAAACATCCACTTTTGTCTTTTGAAGATAGGCTGCAGCTAGTGTTTGAAAAGCGCTCAATACATCTTCCACCAAAATATAAGGGTGGCCTTCTACCACTTTCTCTGAAAAAGTGGCTACAGCTCCATTTTCAAAAGCAGTCTCAATAAAGTCATGACCATCACGCGCTCCCTTTAAAGGAACAAACAGATCTCCAGGCCCAATCAAACGGCTGTCAAATTCAGGCTTGACGAGGGCCACATCTTCAAATTGGCTGATATCATTTTTTGCATGTACTAGATGAGCAACTTCATGTAATGTGAGATTCATATCCGACTCCTCAGTTCTCCGTAGCGTCTTCAAAAATTTGGACGCTCCTATCAAATTCTTCTCATTATACCATATTCTAGACCACAAAAAAAGTGGCTGGGACAGAAGTCCTAGCCTCTTGATTGTTTTTGGATTGTCGAGCAAGACGCAGTGGTTGAGTGCTCAAAGCACTGCTTTGAGGTGGTAGATAGGACTTGCTAAGCAAGTTTCCTAAGTAGTTGTTCGCTTTTCAAGTTTCAAAGATGCCCTACTCAACTGTGCGGAGGTGGGACGACGAAATCGAATTCTAACGAATTACCGATTTCTGTCCCACTCTCTCTTTTCTTACAACAAATGCGCTTCGTGTTTTTGGAAGACTTCTTTTCCAAGCTCTACTAACTTGGTGATCAAATCTGTATAGTTGAGTCCCATATTGTCCCAAAGCAAGGGATACATAGACCATTGGGTAAATCCTGGCATGGTATTGAGTTCGTTTAAGAAGATCTCTCCTTTATCGGTATAGAAGAAATCACAACGCGCTAAACCTAGACCACCGATCGCACGAAAGGCTTTTTTTGCGTTGGTCCGCATAGTTTTCACAACCTCAGGGTCCAATTGAGCTGGAATCGCCATGGTAATTTTGTTGTCGATGTATTTGGCATCATAATCATAGAAGGCCACATCTTTCACAACTTCACCTGGCAAGGTGCTCTTCACATCATAGTTTCCAAGTAGTCCAACTTCGATCTCACGCGCATTAACCCCTTGTTCTACTAAGACACGGCTATCGTATTTGAAGGCCAATTCGAGAGCAGCCCGAAGCTCTGTTTGGTTTTCAGATTTTGAAATCCCTACACTTGAACCCATATTGGATGGCTTGGTAAAGACTGGATACGAGAGAGTCGCTTCAATTGTAGCAATTTTCTCTTCCACGTCATCGCCTTCCACTACAGCTACATAAGGAACTTGTGGAATCCCTGCAGACTCCAAGACCCGTTTGGTGGTAATCTTGTCCATGGCCACACTGGAAGCTAGGATACCACAGCCGACATAAGGCATTTTCAAGACTTCTAAGAATCCTTGAATAGAGCCATCTTCTCCCATCGGTCCATGAAGAACTGGAAAGACCACTGCTCCTTCCTTGTAAATCGCAGATGGAGCCACTTTTTTTGACCAGTCCACTGTCTCATTGGTCATCAATTTCTCATCATCCGCTGGTTTCTCTTCAAAAGCTTCCGTCTGGATGAAGTCTCCTGACTGCGTAATAAAGTAGGTTTGAACCGAAAATGCTTGGTAATCAATCGCGCGCATCACGCTTTCTGCTGAAAGAACAGACACTTCACGCTCTGCACTACGTCCACCATACAACAGGATTAAGTCTTGTTTACTCATAGTTTCTCCCTAATTGTTCCCTTGATTTCTTACTTGATAGTATACCACAATGATAGCCCTTTCGAAAGAACTTCTCTTATAATTCTGTCCGATTTTCAATCGCGCGAAGCAAGGTCACTTCGTCCGCATACTCGATATCGGCTCCAACTGCTAGTCCCCGTGCCAAACGTGTCACTTTGATCCCTGCTGGCTTGAGCACACGCGAGATATACATAGATGTCGCTTCCCCGTCTGCCGTCGCATTGGTCGCAACAATGACCTCTGTAACTGTTCCATCCATCAAGCGACTGATCAAACTCTTGAGATTGATATCATCGGGTCCCACGCCATTCATGGGCGAGATCAAGCCATGCAAGACATGATAGCGACCGTGGTATTCCTGAATATTTTCCATAGCAGATACATCCCGGCTATCTTCTACAACCAGAATGAGGGATGGATCCCGCGTTTCATCTCGACAAATCTCGCAGGTTTCTTCATCGGTTAAATTGCCACAAATACTGCAATACCCTAGCTCACGCTTGGCATTCAGTAAGTTCTTGGCAAATTCATTGACATCATCATCTGACATACCAATGGTGTAAAAAGCCAGACGAGTCGCTGTTTTGATCCCAATTCCTGGCAACTTCGAATAGCTGTCAATTAATTTTGCAATAGGTGCTGGATAAAGCATAGTTTCCTCTCTAATTCATGGGGTGTTTCTGATTGTATAAGTTAATAATGTCACGCGTAATGGAATGACTGACCGTCGCTTGTAGATTGGTATTATGTGGAAAGACCACTGCTACAGCAATCTTTGGATTGTTTGACGGTGCATAAGCCACCACATTGGTATTAATGGCTTGTTTGCCTCCATCGACTGTGGTTTCGGCCGTACCGGTCTTGGCACTAATAGAGACACTAGCACCTTGACCGACGGTTTTCCCTGTCGTCAACCCACTCGTACCATTGGCAACCTGGTAGAATCCTTGCTTTATCAAAGCCATGTCCTCAGCAGAGATATGGACCTGATTGAGCTCCTTGGTTTCGATCGCTTTTTTCAACTGACCAAGCCCCCCTTGATCATTATTGTCATAGATACCTTCGACGACATGAGGACTCACCCTCTTCCCATCATTTGCAACGGTTGCCGCATACTGGGCCAATTGCATCGGTGTATAGTTGTCAAACTGGCCAAAGGCATTGGTCAAATAATTACCGACTGTGTAGTCTTTTGGAATAAAACCGGTCGATTCATTGGGAAGGTCAATCCCCGTTGACGTTCCAAGACCATATTCCGCAAAAGTAGAGCGCAGTTTTTTCATAGCAGGTTCAACCTGATCCACTTGTAAGGTCATGTTTGGAGTGTAAGGCTGCCCCATCATCTTAAGGGCAATTTGGACCATATAGGTATTAGAGGAGTATTCCAAAGCTTCTATCGCATTGATGGAACGACTACCGTATTGGGTAAACCAAGAATTGATAGGAGCTGATCCTGCAAAAACAATCGGCTGATCGGTCAGCACCTGATTCCCAGAAATGGCTCCATTTTCCCATCCAGAAGTCAAGGTTGCTCCTTTGACCACGGATCCTGGAACGAAGACGTTGGTGACTGTTCCCAACGCATCTGCTGATAGATCTTGACTACCAGCCTGGTGTTTAATCCCTGCCATGGCAAGGACCTTCCCAGTATCAGGCTCCAGTGCTACAGCATAGACACCTTCGGAGTAGGTCGCATTTCCAGCTTGCAACTCTGCGCTAAAGGCAGAGCGAAGAATATCCTCCACCCCTTTTTGGAAATCCAAATCAATCGAGAGCTTGAGGTTTTCTCCTTTGGCCCCTTTTGAAACGTCGACGACTTTCTCCATGTTGCCATTTTTATCTAGGAGAATTTCTTTTTCACTGCGTTTGCCTTGAAGGACGTTTTCGTATTCCTTTTCGAGATAAGACGTACCAACCCGGTCATTGAGAGCATAACCTTTTTTGACATAGTCCTCAACCTCTTCTGCTGGAAGCCCCGCCTGCTCGGTCGATACGTTTCCAATAATAGAAGCTAAAGGAGTGTCCAAAACCTTGCGGTCCCAGCTAGTCGTGATGGCAATTCCCGGAAGGCCCTGACTGTCCGCAGCGATGGTCGCAATCTGTTCCGCTCCTAGTGCCTGCGTCGTAATGATTCCCGTCGCAAAATTCTCTACCGCATTCATCTGGCTATAGAGATAAATAATCTTTTTCTCATCATCTGTATAGCCGAGTTTTGAAGGGTCGATACTATCCACTGCCGCTTGATAAATCTTGGCTTCCGGCAGGCGGTTGCCATCGGTATCAAATTTCTTTTTCTCAGGCAGGTGTTCCACGACCTCTTGGTAGACTTTGGTATTGGCTAGATAGTAATCCACTTCTTGCCGTTCGGTCACTTGAGGATTTTCTACGTCGACATACTGCAGGAGTTTCCCAGCTGTCTCTCGCATTTCTTGTGCCGTCATTTTACGATCGCGCGTAAAGGTCAGGACTTGTTTTCCCACATTTTCCACCAAGGGCTTACCAGAAGCATCATAGATTTGCCCTCGCACACTTCCTTGTTTGACCGTCTTTTTCGTAGCTTTTGCCAATTTATCCGTATAGTAGGCTTGGTGAGTGATCTGCATATAGCCAAGTCGGGCAATCAGCACCAAAAAAAGAAGGCAAATCAAACTAAACAGCAGGTAGAGTCTGCGTGTAATCGAATGATTCTCAAACTTCCGTATTTTCTTCTTCATGAAATTTTCTATCCTTCTTTTCTAATGAACACTTACCTTCCATTTTACTATTTTTCCCAGAGTATCTCAAGAAAAGGAAGAGGCCTTTCCTGGAATTTTATAAAGAAAAAAGATTGGACAGGCTCGTCCAATCTCTTCTTTTAATAGGTCACAACATTGATTTTTCCTTTGTCATACTCCGCAATGAAAATATCCAAAACATTATCATAGCCTTCTTTTTCCAATTCAGCCAACAACCACTCTTCACTTTTTCCAATTGTTTCCAAAATTTCAAGCTGAATCACTCCATCCGTAATAATCGGGTATTTAGGATTCTCATCCCCCGCACGGACAACGATCAATTGACCATTTTGTTCAATAACAGCGCGCTTCACATCTTTTAATTGAAAAATCCCTTGTCCACGTAGTTTCAAAGCAACATCTGAAGCAAAAAGTCCTTTGGAACGACACGCTTCCGGATCCAGTTTCCCATTTTTAATGATGACAGTTGGTTTTCCATCAATCAAGTGCTTCATAAAACGAACATTGGTATTGAGCCATTTTAAGAGCAAGATCAAAATAGTCCACATTAAGAGAATCACAATGTATTGAAGAATGGTAATGGAGCTATTGTAGATGACCCCACCAATAATGCCCCCAAGAACAAAGTTCTGTATCTGGTCTACTGCAGAATTTGGTGCTAAGTTTCCTTTCCCGGTCACATTGATGACAAATACCAAGGAAATCAAGCCCAAAGCTAATTTAATCAAGATGTTTAAAAAATTTACTATCATTTGTTCACCTCCACAAGTTCCACGTCTGTTTTATACAGATCCATCTTTTCTAATAGGTAGCTATCTGGGTCAGATCCTGCGATAGCTCGGTAATAAACCTCTCCAACCTTCAGGATCGCCCCATCTGTGGCTGCTGAAGTATTGACATAGACGTCTTCTTTTTTGACATCCAACTCCTTTGAGATGACCTCAATAAAATGCAGAGACCGTTGAAATTGGTCATTATTACTTTGGCTATTTTGGAAACTGCTGATGCCGATCAAGACCACTGCAACCAGAGTCAAAATCGAGATAATGGATAATTCACGGAATTTGCTATCTTGCTTATCCCGATAGGCTTTCACCGCAAAAAAACCAGTCAGTAGAATGAGCAAACCAGAGATCCCAATGGTCACCCAATTTTGCTGACTGATCTGACTCAATACATAATCATAAGAGTAAAATTTCATAATGAACTCCCTTTCTCCAAATGAATTCAAGCTATTATAATGTATTTCAGGAGAGAATTCAAGGCATTCTAATCAGAAAAAAATATATTTTTTGTTATAATAAAGTTATCTATCATGTCAAGAAAAGGAAACACAATGAAACTCATTTCATGGAATATCGACTCGCTTAATGCTGCATTGACCAGCGATTCAGCACGCGCTAAACTCTCTCAAGAAGTCCTTCAAACCTTGGTCGCTGAGGATGCAGATATCATTGCCATTCAAGAAACCAAGTTATCCGCCAAAGGACCTACTAAAAAACACCTCGAAATTCTTGAGGAACTCTTTCCTGGCTACGAAAATACCTGGCGCTCTTCTCAAGAACCAGCTCGCAAAGGCTATGCTGGAACCATGTTCCTCTATAAAAAAGAGCTTACTCCCGTTGTGACTTTCCCTGAAATTGGAGCTCCTTCGACCATGGATTTGGAAGGCCGGATCATTACTCTGGAATTTGATGGCTTCTTTGTAACACAAGTCTATACTCCTAATGCCGGTGATGGCCTCAAACGTTTAGCAGAACGTCAAGTCTGGGATGTCAAATATGCGGAGTACTTGGCTGAACTTGATAAGCAAAAACCTGTCCTTGCTACAGGTGACTACAACGTGGCCCACAAGGAAATCGACCTTGCTAATCCAGCCAGCAACCGTCGTTCACCAGGTTTCACAGATGAAGAACGTGCAGGCTTTACCAACCTTCTGGCAACAGGCTTTACAGATACCTTCCGCCACCTTCACGGTGATGTGCCGGAGCGTTACACTTGGTGGGCACAACGCAGTAAAACCTCAAAAATCAACAATACAGGCTGGAGAATCGACTATTGGCTCACAAGTAACCGTGTAGCAGACAAGGTTACCAAGTCAGACATGATTGACTCAGGCGCACGCCAAGACCACACACCCATTGTCTTGGAGATTAAATTATAAGGATTTTCTTTATGAACTACAATGCAGTAATTCCCGAGTTTATGGTATCGAATATAGAACAGTCCCGTTCCTTCTACTGTGATTTACTGGGTTTCACCATCGAATACGGGCGACCAGAAGAGAACTTCCTCTTTCTTTCTCTTGAAGAGTGCCAGCTAATGATAGAGGAGGGGAGTAAGGAGGAACTAGCTGAACTGACCTACCCCTTTGGTCGTGGAGTTAATATCTCCTTCGGCATAAAAGATGTCCCTAGACTCTATCAAAAAGTAATCGAGTCTAACTATCCTATTCATCGCCCATTGACCAAAAGAAAATTTCGTGTTGACGACCATTATATTTATCCTCATGAATTTGCAGTTTTAGATCCAGATGGCTATTTTTTAAGATTTAGTGAATAAGAAAATAGATCACTAGAGTAGAAAAAGAAACAAAAAAAGAAAGAGACTAATCACATTGATTAGTCTCTTTTAGTTTTTTAAGGATTATTTCCCCGGAGTATTCGGATCTAGGCCCCAAGATTGCTCGAGAACAGGTCTTAAGGATTTAATCATATCTTCTGAACCTTGGATTATGATTGTGTATACTTTATCTCCTTTTTGGAATACCCATACGTATAAAGTACTCCCATCTTTAACTGTTACTTTTATTAAGAAAGCGTCCCCACCGGCAAATATAGCTTTTACACCTTCTATACTAGTTCGATTTTTGTGTTTTCCGAATGAGCTATATAAACGGTTCGCAAGTAACTCTGCGTCAAAGGTTTCGTTGGGGCCAAGTTTAACAGTATCTTTAGTGTTTGAATCCATTATTAACGCATTGTTTTTGTCTGGTGATAAATATTCGAGCGCTTTGCTACTTCGAGTAGTGCGTACGACCCAATCTTTAGGGATATTGATATAACCATATTTTTCATTTCCGATACGTTGAGTATCTGCAAGGGATATTTCTTTTGCCCCAGAAGAAGACCCAGGAGTTGTTGTTTGAGTTGTTGTCGTTGGTGCATCCGTAGTTTCTTTAGTGACTTCAGTTGTTGGTGCTGCTGTAGTTTCGTTTGTTTTCTTTTCTCTATTTCCGCATGCTGCTAGTATAAATGCAGATAGAAGCGTTACAGAGCTTAATATTATTTTGTTTTTCATCAGGATTGTTCTCCTTAAAGTGGTTGACTCACATGTATTATATCATTTTTTATAGTTTATTTAAATTAAAACAGGAAACGCCTTCACTAAAAAGCATAGGGTATAACAAAAGAAAATTTCGTGTTGGTGAACAGTATATCTATCCTCATGAATTTGCAGTTTTAGATCCAGATGGCTATTTTTTAAGATTTAGTGAATAGAATGATCATCACCCGTCTATGAGCCATACCCAAAAATCTATTTTTTTGAGTACAGTTCAATAGCAGGTGATTTATTTATCTTTCATCTTAAAGAATGAGACAGACTGACTTTCAAGACATAAAAAAACCGGAGCCCTTACATGACGGCTCCGACTTTTTTATCTTCATTGATAGACCAATGATTGATTTTTTTATTTTTTCTTCTCAATGTGATCTTTGAGATCTTCTTGAGCTTTTTTATTGGATTCTGCTTTTTTCTTCAACCATTCTTCTTTGGCCTTGTTAAAGTCTTTTGTTGTGACAACATCTTTAGACATTTCAAGGTATTTGTAGAAGGTTCCTGTTCCTTTTGTACCAACCCATGAAGCAGCACGGCTGTATGGTACGGTCCGTTGAAGCATTGGAGAACCACCATTTGAAACAGTTGGAAGCGTAATCGAGCTATCTGTCAACCATGCTTGCGCTGCTGCATATTTTTCATAGCGTTTTCCTTGATCCAACAGTTCAGCATCGGCGTCTTTCAACATGTTAGCGTATTGATCCAAACCAACTGTTGCAATGGCTGGATTATTTGAACCTGCATCAATACCAAGATAGTAGAAGACAGAACCATTTACTGGGCTGATACTTTCGAGGTAAGTCGATGGGTCTTGGTAGTCAGGAGCCCAACCACCGCCTGAGATATCGTAATCTCTCGCAGCCGCTGTATCGCTGAAGTAGGTGATATTTTGGAAATCATCATCCGATACCTTTTGAAGGTCCACAACGACATTGTCTGCACCAAGCGCTGACTCTACAGATTGTTTGAAGGAGCTAGCTTGTTGGACCATGCTGTTGTCCACTTGGCTAACAATGTAGTCCAAATGAATTGGGAATTGAACGCCTTGTTTTTGCAATTCAGCTTTGGCTTTTGCAAAGGAAGCTTTGGCTTTTTCTGGGCTGTAAAGGCTCGTTTGACCATCGTCCAGGCTCACACCCTTCCATTGATCCCCATAGGTAACCAATTGTTTTTCAACGACCTTACCAAAATCTTCTCCATTGACTTGGACATAAGTTGGTGGCACCAAAGTGCTACGAAGGGTATTTTCAGCCGCATCAGATCCAGATACTTGTGCCGCATATGATTTGCGGTCAAAACCAAAGTTCACCGCTTGACGGAAGTCCTTGTTCAGGATTGCTTTCTTGGTAGAAGCTTTTTGTTCATCCGTAGTTTTGGCAGTGTGGTCATACTTTTGACGGTCCAAGTTGAATCCAAGATAGTAGGATGTTCCCAATTGCAAACCGTAGACAATGTTGTCGCCAAAGTTTTTCTTGACACTCTTATACGTCGAGCTGTTTGGCATAACAGATGCAAAGGAATATTGACCTTTTTCAAAGTTCTTAATGATAGAATCTGGGTTTGATCCATCGTTAAAGGTCAATTTGACATTGTCGATATGAACATTTTTCGCATCGTAATAGTCTTTGTTCTTGACCAATTCAATCTCAGATTTCGAAGTCAAAGATTTCAAGTAATATGGACCATTGTATAAGATGCTGCTGGGTTTCAAAGAACCAAAATCTTTTCCTTGAGATTTCAAGAAATCCGCATTGACTGGGAAAAGAACACCTGAGGTTGTTTTTGAGTTCCAGAAGCTTTCTGGACGAACTAAAGTATATTGGATGGTGTGGTCGTCTAAGGCTTTGACTCCAACTGTGTTAAAGTCTTTGGTTTCCCCTTTTACGTAGGCATCCAAACCTTTGATCGAATTTTGAATCAAGAAGAGACCTTCTGATTTAGACTCAACCGCGTGTTTGATCCCTGTAACAAAGTCTTGAGCCGTTACAGCACCATATTCTTCCCCTTCACTCGTATACCATTTGGCATCCTTACGAAGTTTGTAAGTATAGGTTAATCCATCTTCAGAGACAGTCCAATCTTCTGCTAGACTTGGCACAAAGTTTCCGTATCGGTCGTTTTCAAGAAGACCATCTACAAGGTTACTTGTGACATCTGAAGTCGTTGTACGAGTTGCAGCGATGTAATCCAAGGTATTTGGATCCGCTGAATAGACGAATGAGTAGGTTGCTTGATTGCTACTACCACCGCCACATGCTGCTAAGAGAAAGGCACCTGCAACAGAAACTCCTGCAAGAGCTAACAGTTTTTTTGCTTTCATCACTATCTCCTTATGTTAGATTTTCTACCATTATACACTATTTCTTACAAAAAACCAAATTTATTTAAAAAAAGTTCGTTATTTCTGAATGAATATAATAAGATATAAAGAAAAAGCATCTTGAAATCGATCTCAAAGAAGCCGGATAGGCGAGTCTAGGCACCTACCACCACAGATTTGCAAAACCGAATCTTTCAATCCTTTTAATAAATATACGTTTAGCCTAAAAAAGAACCTCTGCTCTTTCGAGCAGAGGAACTGATTCCTAATCAAAATGATAGAGTTGTGGGTACTGGTCACATTCAGGATTTTTAGGATGGCAGATAGCCCGTCCAAAGTAAATCATGGCTTGATGGGCAGCCAGCCATTCGCTCTTTGGCAGAACATCCATGACCCGCTTTTCAACTTCCAATGGTGTTGCTGATTTCTTGACGATATCATGGTGCTTGCAGATTCGCTCCACATGGGTATCGACAGCAAAAGCTGGAATGCCAAATCCTACACTCATGACCACATTTGCAGTCTTGCGTCCTACTCCTGCTAGACTTTCTAACTCTTCACGAGTCTGAGGTACTTGCCCATCAAAGTTATCCAGCAATTGTTGGGCACATTTTTTTAGAAATTTGGCCTTATTTCGATAGAGGCCTAATTTAGAAATATGCTTGGCGATATCGGATTCACTGGCTGCTGCCATGGCTTGCGGGGTTGGAAAAGCCGCAAACAAACCTGGTGTCGCTTTGTTAACAGCCGCGTCTGTCGTCTGAGCTGAGAGCATAACCGCTACTAACAATTCAAAATGATTACGAAAATCCAGACTTGGCTTAGCATCTGGAAAGAGGGCGATAATTTCTTCAATCACATGACGTGCCCGTTTCTTTGATAAAACCATATTCTCTCCTTTACATTACTAGTCTTTATTATAGCATGAAAGTTCCCTATTTCTGAAAGATTCGGCTTCAAAAAAGGACTAGTCCGTAGACGAGTCCTTTTCAATTAGTCTATAAAATGAGTATGCTTGGTAATCCATTGAGTGACCTTGATATTTAACCAGAACACATAGATCCCAAATGTAATGATGGTAAAGAACCACCATTTGATCCAATTTCCAAATAACTGCATAGCCGTGCCGTCAAAGTACTGACGACGACCATCAATCACGGTATGCTTGACCTTCCAGTTATACATAATGCACACGCCCCAAGGAGCACAAATCCCAAAAGTCAATACTGTAATGAAGGTTGCTAATAAAACATGGCCAATATATGAAAATAGACCTCCATCAAAATACGATTCACGATACATGGTCCATCTCCCTATATTTTTTCTACACCAATCTCTTCAAGAAGGTAATCAGGGTTTGAGCAGAGCGTTCGCCAGCCTCTACGATAAATTCATCAAAAGAAATATTGGCTGCGTGATCTGCCGTATCACTCATAGCTCGAATAACCATAAAGGGACGTCCAGCTGCATGAGCGGCTTGGGCAATAGCTGCCCCTTCCATCTCAACGGCCAAGACTTCTGGGAAATGCTCCCGAATTGCTGCGACTTTTTCTTCACTCGCGATAAAGCTATCTCCTGTTGTAATCAAGCCTACATGTGTGGTTGCAGCTTCTTCTTCCAGAACTTTTTTCATTTCTGATACGAAATAGCGACTGGATTCAAAGTAAAGTGGTTGACCTGCCATTTGACCATACTTATAACCAAAGGCTGTCACATCCACATCATGATAGGCCAATTTGTCCGCAAGGACGATATCCCCAACGGCCATTCCCGGTGCAACGGCACCTGCAGAACCCGTATTGATAATGGCTTCCACCTTAAAATCATTGGCCAAGACTGCTACACTCATAGCAGACATGACTTTTCCGATACCACTTTCAACCAAA
Organism: Streptococcus parasanguinis; assembly: GCF_019929185.1. Taxonomy (GTDB): domain Bacteria; phylum Bacillota; class Bacilli; order Lactobacillales; family Streptococcaceae; genus Streptococcus; species Streptococcus parasanguinis_O. The sequence goes on along the minus strand of NZ_JAHZPC010000004.1, from coordinate 80,776 downwards.
ACGACCTCATGGCGTCCAATAGATCCTGTATAGTAGACTTTTCCAAGACGCAGATGCTTTTCCCCATTTTCAAGGGCTTCAACCAAGATCTTCAACTCCTGGGGCATGGCTGCGATAATTCCAATTTTCATGTCATTTCTCTCCTTGTGACGACCTTATAAACGCCAAATAGCAATAATCAAGGCAATGAGGAGCACAATGATCCAGAACAAAATCTTATTGAGTTTGGATTGGACCACACTTTGTTTGCGTTCTTCAATGCGACGACTCTTGGTCACTGTGGGCTCCACTTGGATCTGCACAGTATCCTGAGAATAACGCTCTTGTGGACGTTCCCTACGACTCTCTCTCATAGGACGTTCATAGCCAAATCCTCTGTGGTCTGTCCGAATAATTTTCGTCTCTTCCGCATCGACCATTTTAGGACCGGTGATGTCCTCACCTCGCCTTGCTCGTTCAATCATTTCATCGGTTAATAAAGGTTTTCCCATCAGATCCTCCTCTATTTATTGATTAAGTCCCAATATTGGATCGCCATGATGGTCTTGGCATCACAGACTTCGCCAGTTTGGATTAAATCTTTGGCTTCCTTCAAAGTCACTTCTAATAACTCTAAGGTCTCATCCGCATCTTGTGGACGTGGATTTTCCACCTTTTTCAAGTTGGTCGCACCATAAAGTTTGATCCGCTCATTACAAAATCCAATGGCTGAATAAAAATCATACAACAACTCTAGATCAGCTGTGTAGCCAATTTCTTCTTCCAATTCGCGCAGAGCAGCCGCTTTAGGGTCTGCGTTTTCTCCCTTTTCTAACTTCCCTGCTGGAATCTCCACCGAGGTCCTTTCAATCGCCTTACGGTACTGCTTGACCAAGATCGTTTTCCCATCTTCTGTGATCGGCAAAACCGCTACTGCTCCATTATGGAAGATTAAATCACGCTGCGCTTGGCCTTTTCCAGCGGGTAGTTCTACTTGATCAGTGACCACTTGGAAAATCGGTCCCTGATAAATCTCCTTGCGCTCAATGGTTTTTTCTTCAAATTGCATGAGAATCTCCTATTTATTTTTAGGATGGTGTGGCAAGCGAAGGGCATACTCTTCTTTATTCACTTGACGGCCACGACCAATCGCAATCGCATCAGCTGGTACATCCTTGGTAATGGTTGATCCAGCACCGACTAAGGAATTGTCGCCTAATTCAACTGGCGCAATAATCGTCGAATTGGATCCGACAAAGACATTGTTTCCAATCGTCGTTTTAAACTTGTGTTGGCCATCATAATTCACAGTGATAGTTCCTGCCCCAAAGTTGACGTTGCTGCCGACTTGGCAGTTGCCGATGTAGGTCAAATGACCCGCTTTGGTATTTTCGCCAATAGACGAACCTTTGACTTCAACAAAGTTTCCAATATGGACATCTTTGGCGAGGCTAGATCCTGGACGAATATGAGCGTATGGTCCTACCGTCACGCCATCAGCTACCGTGCTCTCTTCAATCATAGAGTTAGTGATGACAGCAGCTGCCCCAATTTCACTGTCCACAATATAGGTTCCATTGGTTAAGACTGTTTCAGCCCCAATTTTTGTGTGTCCTTTTAAGGTAACATTGGCTTCGATTTGCACTTCTGGTGCGATCTCAACATCGACATCGATATAGGCCGCATCCGGATTGACAAAGCTCACCCCATTGACCATGTGGGCTTGGTTAATGCGACGACGCATGATGCCTTCTGCTGTTGCAAGGGCAACGCGGTCGTTAACCCCGAGACTTTCATCAAAGTCTTTGAGCGTATAAGCCCCAACTTTTTCACCAGCTTCACGGAAAATACCGATGACATCCGTGATATAGTATTCACCTTGGGCATTGTTAGTGTTTATATTTTTCAAAGCTTCAAAGAGGCGTGCATTGTCAAAGACATAAGTTCCTGTATTGATTTCCTTGATTTGCTTTTCAAAATCTGTCGCATCTTTTTGCTCGACGATTCGAAGCACTTCCGCATTGTCATTGCGGACAATCCGACCATAGCCAAATGGATTAGCTGCTTCGGCTGTCAAAATGGTTGCCACATTTTTGTGGTTGATATGAAAGTCAATCAAGTGTTTGAGGCTTTCACCCGTAATCAAAGGAGTATCCCCTGCAATGACAAGAGTATGGCCTTCAAGACCTTCCAAGACTGGCTCTGCCATCATGACCGCATGACCAGTTCCTAATTGCTCTGTTTGCTTAACAAACTCTGTTTGTCCCGCTAAGACTTGCTCCACCAATTCCGCCTTGTGGCCCACAACCGTTACAGTCTTCTCAGGTGAGATGGCTCCAACACTACGGAAGACATGCTCCAACATAGAGATCCCAGCAACCTTGTGAAGAACCTTAGGCAAATCTGACTTCATACGGGTACCTTTCCCCGCCGCTAAAATAATGGCATAATTTGGCATAACATTTCTCTTTTCTGTACAATATCGCTTACATTATACCATTTTTTAGCCCTTTTGGAAAATAAGACCCAGATCAAAAAACTCTCCAAAAAGGAGAGTCAGACTAAGATCAAATCTTCGTTGAGACTTTTCTTAGGTGAGTACGGACATCAGCGAACTTCTACGAAGTTCCATGATTTAGTTTTGAACCTAAAGTTTCAAAACTCCCGAGCGCTTGAAGCTCTAGGTTTCAAGCGCTTTTCTCACAGCGGAAAGTCTTAAAAAATCTTTTAATAGTTCTAAGAACTGGGCAGTATTTTTAGCTTGACACAATCACTAGGTATTGTTTGATAGAAAACAGTTATTCTCTTTTCTGATTTTCTAAATGGAGAGCGTGTTTTATAATGGATAAACCTTGCGAAATTCTTCTAAAACAACCTTGCTGTCAGGTGTAAACGTCAGACCTGCTTCTCCAAAGCAGTCTTTGAAAAAGTCTTCATGAACCTGACGCCAATAAGCTAGAGATTTGTCTCCTTCACCTTCCTTGTAGGCATGGTCAGCTGACACTTGATGGAAAGGCTGAACAGAAACCTTTGTAATTTCGACAATGCAGACAGCTTGATCCTTACTGTCTAAAACAACATCAAAGGTTCCTTCTTGGGGAAGGGGTTCGTCCTCTACTGCGTAAAGATCGTAAGCTGAGGCAGTTGCTGTTTTTTCGCCTTTAAAGACCAGTTCCGCTAAAAGGTCTGGGTCCACTCCAAAAGCCCAGGCATCTATCTCATCTCCGATAGAGGGGTTGATTTGCTTGTAGGCATTCCACATTTCTTGAGGTGTCATTTGTTGCTCCTTTGTAATTTTTTACTTTCTTCTTTTATGCGTTTGAGATGGTCTCGATGGTCAATCTCTAAATTAAACATCTCTGGAATAGAACTATAATGGATAATGCACTTGATATCCATTTGATTCATTTTTTGTATGAAAAAAGCATTCAGATATCCTGCTACGGCGAAATCTATCTTTTTCGTCCTTGCTTTATCCTGCATCTGTCTCAGCATTTCTAACATAATGGGACTTTCCATATCATGCCATTGACTGTTCCTCACAGTCGCAAAAACAAAAGAAGTCAAATCATTCATTCCCACTACAATCTTTGAAATACCAGCTTCCAGTATCCTGTCCAAGTCAAAATAAGCTGACGGTAATTCAATCATTGTTCCAACTTTTCCAGTAAAACCATGCTGGCGCAACACTCTAATAGCTTGTCTTAATTGGTCGGCATCATTGACAAAAGGAAAAATAACAGACAAATTGGGATTGATTTGATAAACTTCTGTAACAACATTTGCTTCAGCATGAAATTCATCCAAACACGCCAGTAAACGCCTAGTCCCTCTATATCCAAACAATGGGTGGCGTTCATCGAAATACACTTTTGTCCCATCTAGACTATTTGCTTCTGCATTTGTTAACTCTGAAAAGCGATACCAGACTTCTTCATCTGGGTACAAATGGCAAATAGTGTCTAGATAATCTTTTACAAATTGCTGACAACTTTTTAGCAGTATATTTTGACTGATCTCCCTCACCAAATATTCGCCACGAATCATACCAACATGATGAAATAGTTGTGGGTAAATTTTTTCAACAATTCTTTCGCCACTAAGAGCCAGTTGATTTTGCATAGCGATTCCCCTCGTCTTAAAAGATACAATATTAGATATCATTATACGACACTTTCCTCTAGTTCAAAAGCTTCATAAGGTTCAACTAATTCGTATCCTAAAAATTCTGCTACTTTTTTAGAAGCCTCGTTATGAGCATCCCAAAGTGGGAACATTTCTCTATTTAAAGCCTCTAGAATCATTGCAGCACCAAGTTTTTTAGCAAATCCCTTTCCTTGTTTGTCTGGTCTAGTTGCAACTTCCACTTCAACTGCTCCGTGGTAAACTAACCCTGAGGAAATCCCAGCAATCAGTTCATTATTTTTAAGAATAACAAAGCCAAATCCACCTTTTAAAGCAAAATCCTGGTAGGACTCAAAATCCCCCTGTAAATCTTGTGACCATTCTTCCTCAGAAAGATAGTTATAAATACGATTGTCAATAGGTACAATATTGTAACCTTCCTCTAAATGAGTAACTAGATCATTTAGAAATTCAACTTGAAAATTTGCCTTATCCTTAAAAGAATAGCGAGTAAAAGAAATTAACCCCACTTGCCGATGCAGAAAATCTTGCCACTTAGTGTCTTCTGAAATAATAATCTTATAATCTAAACCATATTGCCTAACAAAGTCTTCCCAAAATCTGGGATCCAACTCCCCTGCTAGGTATAGAAAATTCCCAATATCATAAAAGCTCGTTGTCCTATCACTGTTTCGATAAACAGTTCCAATTTGAGATTTAAGACCATAGAGAACCATATATTTCTTCCATGTTTTAAATAGTTCCATTCTCCCTCTATTTTACCTTCCAATTTCTATAGCTTATCAGTTCTAATTCTGGAAATCCTTCTAACTCTGCCTTTACCTTCAATACTAAGGGAGAAGCATTGTCTGCAGTAATTTCTTCCACATTCAACCAAATGGCATTGGCTGAATCATTGCTTCCATCAAGAACCTCCTGAGGAAGGGATTGTTGAGAGCTCTCGAAATCGAGTACGATATCATAAAAGGCCATGATATGATGCACTGCGAAGTCTTTCCCTTCTTCTTGAACCATCACGTCATACATCCTAGGATTAGCGTATCTGCTAATCGTATAGCCCGTCTCTTCCAGAACTTCTCGCTTGAGTGTTTCGGTCAGTCCCTCCCCTAGTTCCTGGCTACCACCCGGTAGATCAAAACGATGCTGATAAGGGCCTCTTGTTTTTTCAATGCAGAGTAGTTTCCCCTCTTGAAGACAGACTCCGTAGACACCAAAGTGATTTTTGATTTCCATCAAATCCTCCTACTTTCATTCAAAGCTCAGTCGATAGTGAAACCAGTATAGCTATTCTTTTTGCAACACCATCTCTTATTGACCCTAATCATTTCTTCTCTATTGATTTAATACTTTTTCAATATCAATTTTAGTAATTTTTCTAGATACCAATAATCCTGCAAAAACTGAAGTAAGTATCCCTATTAATACCGGGAACAACAATCTGCTAAGTTCAATATCTAGTGGCAATCCACTCAAAAAGATGATCAAATAAGAAATAGCAATTCCTATCACCAATCCCGCGCTTGTACCTCGTACTCCCATCATGAAGCTTTCAAATAAATATATTCTTTTTATCTGTCGATCAGATGCACCGATGATTTTAAAAGTTGCGATCTGTTTATGATTCTCCTGAATGGTAATGGCAAGAATATTGATGATATTAATAATCGCTACAATAGAGATAAGAACTATGATTAAGAGGATAAAAAGGTCGATGTAGGAAAACCATCTGGATAGCATATTGATAACATCCTGTTGTGTTGCTACAACAACATCTAATCCTGTTCCTGATAAAGATTGTTTTAAATTTTCATTTTTTAAAACATTCTTTTCTATCTTATTTGCTACTTCATTTAAATCGGTTCCATTTTTTACAGTAGCATTCAGATAGTAATACTTATTTGATGAAACGCTACTACTTTTTACATTGATTGCCATCATTTGATTTATTTCTGTTGGCAAGGTAGAAAATAACTGCGCTTCTTGCTTGTCTATAATGCCAGAAATTACAAACTTTTCATAATGATTATCAATCTTAATAGTCACCGTATCTCCGACATTCATTGATGTAGCCTTGTGTACGGAATCTCCGATTAATATTTCATTGTCCTTCTCTGGAAATTTCCCTTCAGCAATTCTAATATTCAGGTTTTTTAAATACTTTTCTTCTAGACAATGGATAGTATTGGAAACCGATGTCTTACCATTTTGGAATTTGATATCATCCGTAAATAATAGTTTTACACCAGTAATATTTTTTACTTCATCTATTTTTTTTACTCGATCAATATCTTCATTAGAAAATAAAGGCAAAGCATTATAATTCAGAGAATTTTCTTTATTACCAAAGGCAACAGTAACAACATTTTTATTTGCTACAGTCATTTCATTAATCATTTTATTATAGAAAGAATTAGAAATGAGCATCACTAAAACAATTAGCAAAACAGAGATCGCTATTGACAGTCGAACTAATCTATATCTTCGTTTGTTAACTTCTAAATCTCTTTTAGCAATGAATAATATGGAATGATTCATTTTATCATCTCCTTACGTACTCAATTTTGCCATCAACAACTGTGCAAATAGACTGCATACTATTGGCCACCTTATCACTATGAGTTACTGTTATAATCGTGATACCTAACTCCTCATTGATCCGCTTCAACAATTCTATTATATTTTGTTCGTTAGCAGCGTCTAAATTACCAGTAGGTTCATCTGCTATCAATATTTCTGGATTATTAATAAGAGCTCTTGCCAAGGCAACTCTTTGTTTTTCACCTCCACTAATCTTATCAATACTCTTGCTTAACATTTCCTTTGAAAGACCTAGAGTGTTACAAATTTCGTTAATGTTATTCTCTCCATTTTCAAAAAAATATCTTGGAAGTAGAATATTCTCTTTCACCGTGAAACCTGAAATCAAATTAAAGTTTTGGAAGACACAGCCAATATTCCTACGCCTTACCTTACTCAAATTTTTCATATCTAAAATGGAACTACCACAGACTAAGATATCCCCCTCATTTAAACTGGTAATCCCTAATATTAATTTAACAAGAGTAGTTTTTCCTAATCCAGAACGGCCAACTATTGCAGTCGTGCTACCTTTTTTAAATTCAAAATTACAATTTTTGAAAATGTATCTGACATTCGATCCATCACTAAAACATTTAGTAACATTTACTAATTTAATCATGATTTCACCTTCATTCCACAATAACTTAGCAAATCAATTGTACTATTCGTTTCTTCTAAAACAATCTCTTAAGGTTTCAGGTAGAGCCCATTCAAAAAGTTCTTCTGAACTTACCCTCAGTTATCTTCATAATTGTTATTATCCCTGTGTTTTTAAGGAAAAAACAATTACATTTCTTAGTAAGATTTTAGCTCCTGCTTTTTCATTTCCCTACTTCAAACTCCATCCACCATCAATGGTCAGGATTTGCCCTTGCATGGCAGACGCCTTCCCGTTAGCCAAAAAGAGACTGACTTCTGCTACTTCCTCTGGTTCAATCCAGCGCTTGATGGGCGTCTCACTGGCTACCCAGTCTGCTAGGCCACCTGGCTCAAAATCTGCTGCGGTCATGCCTGTTTTGACAGCTCCCGGCGCGATGCCAAAGACCTGAATGCCAACTTCTGCATAATCCAGCGCCAACTGCTTGGTAAAGCCCGCTAGAGCATGCTTGGACGAGGTATAAGCGTGACCGCCTCCTCCTGCCAGGCTAGAAGCAATGGAGCACATATTGATAATGATCCCTTGCTTCTTCTTCAACATTTGAGTCAGATAATGCCGCGTCAGCTCCACCGGAGTCACATAGTTGATCTCAAAGATCTCCTGAATCTCCTGAGCGCTTTGCTCCAGAAGCGGTTTGTAATCATCCAAAACTCCTGCTGTATTGCACAAGACCTCTACCTCAGGACACCAGTCAAAAATCGGCGTCAAATCCAGAGTTAAGTCCCTCTGCAAGAAATGGAAAGCACCCGACAACTGCGGATCCGCTCCCTGGTCCACGCCATAGACCTGGTAGCCCTTTTCTAGAAAGAGACGAGCTTGAGCCAGACCAATCCCGGAACTCACGCCTGTAATCAAGACCCTTTTAGTCATGGACTTCCACCCAATCTGTCGCTAAGACATCACAAGGGGTTGGACTCCACATGGAGAAACCTTCGCCTTCACCAGACACATTGATGAGGAAATAAGGTGTCACTTCCAGAGCCACCCCATCTTGCTCAATGGTATCAAAAAGTTGGACGTAGTTTTCTGCTCCACCCCAGCCTGTACGTACATATTTTTTCTTAGCCTTTAAGCCTGGTAAAATCTCTTCAAATGTCATGTTTTTCTCCTTTGTTATCTAGTTAACTTTCTCCCTTTATTATATCAAAAAAAGAGCTTTCCCTATACAAAAAGCCAGAGTTCTTCTACTCTAGCTTTTATGTTTTATTGATTTTCTTCTGAATGGCGATACCCATAACCGAAATAAATTCCAACCCCGATCAGGAGAGCAACTCCGAAGGCCAGCCAGGTCGATAGGGAATACTGGGTCATAAAGGACAGACAGACCACAATCGATAGGATTGGCAAGACCGGAACCAAGGGCGTTTTAAATTCACCAGGTCCAGGGGCCCCGTGTTCCTTACGCAATTTCAAGAGGGCAAGGGCCAACATAACCAGGTAAGCCAAGGTACAGATGTTTAAGAAGGAAGCGATACTGGCTAGTGGAAAGACTCCACCAGCAATGGCAGCCATCGATCCAGCTACTAGTGTTGCATTTTTTGGAATTCTGGTTTTTGGATCGAGCTGTTTCATAGCTTTTGGTAAGAGACCATCCCGCGCCAAACTGTAAATCATCCGTGAAAGGGCAAAGGTCATGGAAATGCAGACGGTAATCAAGGTCAAAATAGCCACTAAGGATACATAATTTCCAGCCCAACCAGCTCCGACCTGACGAAGGGCAAAGGCAACCGCGTCTTCTACATTTAAGTTCTTAAAAGGAACCATACCGGTCAAAACCAGGGTGACCAAGATATAAAGAATGGTTGTGATCAAGAGACTGAGGACAATGCCGCGAGGGACGTTCTTTTGTGGTTCCTTGATTTCGTCGACCGCCATTGAAATGGACTCAAAACCAAGAAAGGCAAAGAACATAAGCGAAGCTCCAGCCATAATCCCTGTCTGACCACCATAGATTTCGCCAAATCCATACGGAGCAAAGTTTGCCCAGTTGCCAGGATTTAGGTGAAAAATCCCGACAAGAATAAACAAGGCAAGAGCGGAGAACTTGAGTAAGACCAGCAAGGAATTAAAGCGTAAAACCGCTTTTGCATTCATAAGGACTAAGGCTGTGACGAGGACCATAACCAAAATAGGCAAGAGATCCACATAAGTTCCCTTAGCTGGATCAAAAGTCCCGTTTAAAGCTGTCGGCAGGCTCCAGCCAAGATTGGCCAACAAGCCCTTGAAATACGCAGCCCAACCTGAAGCCACCCCTGATACAGCTGTCATAAATTCCATCACAGTCAACCAACCTGCAATCCAGGCTGGAAACTCTCCAAAGATGGCATAGAGGTAACTATAGGCCCCACCAGTTGAAGGGATGCGAGACGCAAACTCAGCAAAGAAGAGGGCAGATAAGCCGACGCAAAAAGCCGCAATCACAATCGAAATGATGAGGGCTGGACCAGCTAAATTCGCTGCTGCGGTTCCCGTAATCGTGAAGATCCCCGTCCCCACCATGGCACCAATTCCTAAAATAATCAAATCCCATAAACGTAAATGGCGGTTTAACCCTGGGTGAACCTGTCCCAAAGACTTTTTTCGAAATAAATTCATATCTATTCTCCCATCTAATGAGTTTATTCTATCATACTTGGACAAGAAAGAGAGTGGGACAGAAATCGGTAATTCCTTAGAATTCGATTTCGTCGTCCCACCTCCGCACAGTTGAGTAGGGCATCTTTGGAACTTGAAAAGCGAACAACTACTTAGGAAACTTGCTTAGCAAGTCCTATCTACCACCTCAAAGCAGTGCTTTGAGCACTCAACCACTGCGTCTTGCTCGACAATCCAAAAACAATTGAGAGGCTAGGACTTTAGTCCCAGCCCCCCTTTTCTTTCTATTTATCACTTTCCGTCCTATTCTTTTTCAAAGCACGAATCGTAAACCAATAATAAATAACCAGCCCAAAGACGATGATCACTGTGGGCAGAAGAACTGTCATACCAAGATTCTGAACTCCTTGTGCCAAGGTCCAGCGATGTAAGAATCCAACCCCTAAAAAGGCGACGATAGGAAAGATGAAAGCTCGTCCAAACTCTTCTTTCCATTGCCAAAGAATGAGAGCCCCGCTAGCCCCTGTCATGAGAAGAGTATCCCAAGGACTAGGGACTACAAACCAAGCAAGAGCTGGCAAGAAGCGGACTCCCACTATTTCACCGACAAAATAGAATCCTAGAACTAGAACAAATGCTACATAAATTGCTTTTTTCGTTTTTTCCTCCGCAAAAATGAGACGACGAAGGAGATAGAAGATGATCCCAACAGTTAGGAGTCCCAAAATGATGTCGGTTAAATCGACTAGCGGCTTGAGCACAAGGACCGCTTGGGAAGCAAAATCACTTAAGAGGCGATAAAAAATCACAATACCTGAAAAGATAGCCCCATATTTTAGAACAGAGCGAGTCGATTCTTTGGGCATATTTTCGATGATTTGGTCTGCCATTCCCTTCGGATCAAGGCCAAAAAAATCCTTTGCCGTGAGGCCATCTCCGCTTGCTTGTGAAAAATCTACCGCTAAATTATAGACCTGCTCTCTTAAGGCTTTCTCCTCATATAAAAAACCTGCAAAATTGAAATAATCCCAGAGATCTTGGAAATAAACTTGGTCCTCTTGGCTAAAGGTTTGCATCAAGGCCTGCGTTTCTTCAAAATACATTGCTGATTTCATGCTTCTTCCTTCTTTCTTTGGAGACAAAATACAATAAGGGTCAGGACTAGTCCCATGAGAGGAAGTAACCAGCCTATTAAATGAGCAGTTTCCTGATTCACAAGGCGAATCCAGCATCCTGTAACTAAGAAAGTCAGGCCCAGGACTAGTAGACTCGACATCAAACGACTCCTGCTTCTAAAAGCCATGACCGTAAACCCAAGTAGGACTAGGACAGCGAGAACAATCGCCCAACCATCTGATAAGAAGAGACCCCCAATGTGGCCAAAATAGATCGAACATAGTCGTACGATGTTCAGAAATACCATCAGGCTGATCACACTGATAAACATAGCCCAAGACCACTTCATTTCACCATAGCTCTGTTTGGACCAAAGCCACGTGATGAACTGGCTGAACACCAAGAAATTGAGGAGAATGACAACATAGGTCAAGGGTTCGATTTTCAGTGGTGTCATCCAGGTAAAATCCATTAAATAACGCATGCCAACTAAGATCACTCCAAGTAGGAAGACGAGTCCCACATAAGATCCTAAAGAACGTTTAGGCAAGTCTGAAAGAACTTGATCCACCATCGCCCGTGGATCCTTTCCAAAATAATCCACTGCTCGAATGCCTTCTTTCTCAGCAACTTTCAGGTCGCAAACCATATTGTAGAGTTGTTCACCGAGCGCTTCATCATCATAAAAATAGGACTTGGCCCCAATATAGGCCACCATTTTTTTCACATAGGCTTGATCCTCTTTGTCTAGATGAATCAATTCATCCGACATTTTTTCTGTATAACTTTCTACCATTCTTCTCCCTCCCTCTTGATACGTTCTACTTTTGTGACTAACTCCTGCCACTGGTCCCAAAATTCCTCTAAGCGCTCTCTTCCAGCATCACTGAGTGAAAAATACTTGCGATCAGGACCATCTGGAGACGGCCTCATTTCCCCATGAATAACCCCTTGTTTTTCTAATTTTTGAAGCAGGGGATAAATGGTCCCGGCGACAATCTTATCAAATCCCATCTCTTTGAGACTTTGGATCAATTCATAGCCATAGATGGCCTTTTTGGAAATAATCTCCAGCACACAGCCCTCCAAGACTCCCTTTAGTAATTGGGACTCTTTCATCCTTCTCACCTCTTTCTTCACATTCTTTACTAGTTTGTTTTACATACTAGTCTTTTCACTAACAGTATACTCTTTCTCAACTAGTATGTAAAGCATAATAGTAATTTTTTAAAAAAAATTTTATTCCTTAAAAATCCTTTAAAATCAAGGCTTTCACTGTATACTGGTGTGTAAATATACAAAAAAAGTTCAAAAAACACTTTATTTTATAGATTGATTGGAGTATAATAATTAAAATTATTCAAAAGGAGACACGAATATGAAAAAATCGAAGCTTGCTCTTTTAGCAGGTGTTGCCGCTGCTTCAACGCTTTTCCTTGCTGCATGTGGCTCATCTTCTAATGCGTCAAAGGGAACAACCTACAACTACGTGTATGGTACAGACCCTGATTCCTTGAACTATTTGACTTCAAATCGTTCAACTACAAGCGACATTACTACCAACTTGGTCGATGGTTTGTTTGAAAACGACCAATACGGTAACCTAGTGCCTGCTCTTGCTGAGGACTGGTCTGTTTCAAAAGACGGTCTGACTTATACCTACAAGCTTCGAAAAGACGCGAAGTGGTATGATTCAGAAGGAAATGAATACGCTGACGTCACTGCAAAAGATTTCGTGACATCTCTGAAATATGTAGCCGATAAAAAATCTGATGCACTTTACTTGGTTCAAAACTCAGTCAAAGGTTTGGATGACTATGTAAATGGGAAAACCAAAGACTTCTCAACCGTTGGGGTAAAAGCTGTTGATGATCATACTCTTCAATATACTTTGAACCAACCTGAATCTTTCTGGAATTCTAAATTGACGACTGCTACCATGATGCCAGTTAATGAAAAATTCTTGGAATCAGCTGGTAAAGATTTCGGTAGCGTGAAACCAAATGGGATCCTCTACAACGGGGCCTACATTTTGAAGTCCTTCACTTCAAAATCACAAATCGAGTTGGAAAAGAACCCTGAATACTACGACAAGAAAAATGTTCACATCGATACGGTTAAATTGACTTACTTCGATGGATCAGACCAAGACTATCTTGCTCGTAACTTCTCAGATGGTAACCTATCTACTGCTCGTCTCTTCCCAACAAGCTCAACCTACAGTACGATTGAGAAGAAATTCAAGGATAACATCGTTTATACCCCACAAGATTCTACTGTTTACTACGCTTACTTCAACGTCAACCGTCAAAATTACGGCCATACCAAGAAGACATCTGATGAGCAAAAGAACAACACGAAGACAGCCCTTCAAAACAAAAACTTCCGTCAAGCTTTGAACTTTGCTTTAGACAGAACTTCCTACAGCGCTCAAGTTAACGGGAAAGACGGAGCATCAAAAACTCTTCGTACCCTTCTAGTTCCACCGACATTTGTGCAAGCAGACGGGAAAGACTTCGGTACTCTCGTTGAAGAAAAACTTGCCGCAACAGGAGATGAGTGGAAAGGTGTTAGCTTCGCAGATGCTCAAGATAGCTTGCATAATGCGGACAAAGCCAAAGCGGAACTTGAAAAAGCGAAGGCTGAATTGCAATCACAAGGTGTTCAATTCCCAATCCATATCGACTATGTCGTAGACCAATCTTCTAATGCTCTTGTCCAACAAGCAGACTCTATGAAGAGCTCAATCGAAGCAGCTCTTGGTAAAGACAATGTCGTAATCGATGTACAAAAATTGTCTACAGACGATGCAGACAACGCTACTTACTTTGCCCAATCACCAGAGCAAAAAGACTTTGATATGGATATCACTGGTTGGGGACCTGACTTCCAAGACCCATCTACTTACTTGGATATCTTGAACCCAACAGATGGTTCAACCTTGACTGGTATGGGACTTGATCCTAAGAAAGACCAAGCGCTCATCGAAAAAATTGGTTTGAACCAATACAAAGAATTGTTGGATGCTGCCAATGCTGAAAAATTGGATACCAATGCACGTTATGAAAAATACGCTGCTGCCCAAGCTTGGTTGACAGAAAACGCCATTGTTCTTCCAATCTACTCTAAGGGTGGAGTTCCATCTATCACCAAGGTGACGCCATTCTCAGCAGCAAATTCTGCAATTGGTATTAAAGGTGAAACAAGCTTCTTCAAATACCAAAAAGTGCAAGACAAGACAGTCACAACGGCTGACTACGAAAAAGCTTATAAGAATTGGTTGAAAGAAAAAGAAGAATCAAACAAAAAAGCGCAAGAAGAACTTGCAAAACACGTGAAATAATCACGATAAAAACACCGAGGATCAAATCCTCGGTGTTTTTGATTAAGGAAAAACCTATCCTTGAAACTTTCCTTAGGTGAGTACGGACGTTAGCGAACTTCTTCGAAGTTCCATAACTTAGTTTTGGACCTAAGGTTCCAAAACTCCCGAGTGATAGAAATACTAGTATTTCTATCACTTTTCTCACGGCGGAAAGTTTCGGTATCTATTTAAATAAGCTTAATAACATACATTATTATAATTCTTTCCGCAACACTTGGCTTGTCCTATGTAAAAAACAGTTTGTTTATTTATTGGATTTTTCATTTCTCAATCTTTTATAGACTCAGCGCTACCTCACGACAATTTTCCGATAACTTCTAGACGTCAGTAGAAAGACGAGGATATAAGAGATGAAAAAGACAGCGCAGATGGCTAAGGTTGTTTGAAGGACCAAGCCCGCATTGTTCGCTCCTAAGAGAGCAACGATTTTTGCAATCATCTTATAGGCCACTCCTAGGTAGAGGAAGGAGAAGAATAATGGAAGGAAAAAGACGGTGAGAATCTGTTTGCGTATGGTGGTGCCGGTTTGCTTTTGGTCCAATCCTACTTGTTGCAAGATCACAAAATTTTCCCGGTCCTCATAGCCTTCTGAAATCTGTTTGTAGTAAATCACGAGAACCGTAGCCAATAGAAAGATCACAGATAGGAAAACACCAATAAAGAGGATTGTCCCTGCTGATTCACGCCACTCCTTCTCCATGCTGTATCGATCAACCCCACCAAACAAAGTCCCACCATATTGACTCATTTTGTCTGTCGAATAAAGCTCTTTGGCCATTCCAGCTATAAAATCTTGGTTTTCTTTATTTTTAGCACTAATAGAGAATTCCAAATTTTTATCAATTTTTAATCCCAGTTGGTTCAAGTCAGGGAGGACAAGATACAAGCCCATTTGGTGTTGAAACAGGTCGGCTTGAGGGAGTTTCCCTTGGATAAAATTGGAGTCTAGTTTTTGCTTAATCGCGAAGCTCTTTCCATTGATTTCTAATTGCGAGTCTAGTCTTCCAGGATACTGATACCCATAGGCTAGGATTTCATTTTCCCCAAGCTCAACTTTTTGACCCGTCAGTTGCTCATAAGTTGCCTGATCAAAAAAGTAGACTACTCCTTCTGTCTTCAATTCCTGACCAGTTTCTTGATCGGACTGGTCATAAACCTCTAAGACCTTTCCATCAATCTTTCGAATTTCAGCCGACCAGTATGTTGTCTGATTCACTTGATAATCTGATAGATGTGTCGCATCGGCCACTTTCTTAATTTGTGCTTGAACCTCCTCAATAACCGGTTCTGTTTCAGCTTCTGAAGTCATATGCCCCACACTAATATTGTAGTCCGAAGGGTACATAGTATCTAGGTAATTCTGCCCTCCAATAAAGAGATTCAGCGACCCTGTTAAGGTGACCAAGACCATGGTGGAAAGAATACTAATGGTCGCAAGGCCCGCTGCATTTTTTCGCATCCGTGCTATTAAGTTGGAGACGGATATAAAATTCTCTGGCTTGTAATAGTAGGATTTCCGACCTTTGAGAAATCTTAAAAAGGTAATGGTGCCTGCGTTGAATAAGAGATAAGTCGCAAGAATGACCAAGATAACGGCAATAAAGAATCTTTGGACAGCCGCAACTGGACGCTCTGCTGTTAGCGCTAAATAGAAAGCAATTCCTAAGAGTCCTAGTCCTAAAAGAGTTTGGACCAGCAAGAAGCGTCCTTTCTTCTCTCCTGCCTTTTTCTGTTGCATGAGGTGGAGGGAACTGTAGCGCAAGAGACGGAAAGAATTTAACAAGAGAATGAGGGCAAAAGCTAAGGCTAGCCCAAATAAAGTGTTAAGAACAGCCCCTATCTGGAAGGTCGATTGAATGACGACTGGAAGCCCCATACATTTTAAGAGGAGGGCAAAAATCAAGGGATCAAACAAGAGCCCCAAGCCCAGTCCTACTCCAACTGTGAGGATATAGAAGATAAGCAATTCCCATAAGGTCATGACGAGGAGGTGCTTCTTCTCCATCCCCAAAACACTGTACAAGCCCAGTTCTTTGGAACGATTTTTCATAACATAGCCATTGGCATAAGCCACTAAAATGACGACGACCAGCTGGACGATGAAACAACCAAAACCAAGGACAGCTCTTGCCGTTCGTCCTCCGTAAGAAGCTTCTAAATGAGGGGTCGTTGCCAGGGCGATAAAGCTATAGAGGATCATAGTCGTTAAAATGATAGCTATAGCAAAAGGGTAATAGAGCTTACGATTTTGTTTGAGGTTGGAAAGAGCTAATTTACTTGTTAATTTAAACATCACGATCCTCCTTACTCGCCATGACCGTCAAGGTATCCGAGATTTCTTGGAACATCTGACGTTCTGTTTTTTCCCCGCGGAAGATCTGGTTGTAGAGAATTCCGTCTTTGATAAAGAGCACGCGCTTGGCCCGAGCAGCCGCTGCAGTTGAGTGGGTCACCATGAGGATGGTTTGGCCCATTGTATTAATATCTTCAAAGACATCGAGCAACGCAGCCGAAGACTTGGAATCCAGCGCCCCTGTTGGCTCATCAGCAAGGAGAATTTCAGGTGAGGTGATGATGGCACGCGCTACAGCCACCCGTTGTTTTTGCCCGCCAGATATTTCGTAAGGATATTTCTCAAGAAGCTGGTGAATACCCAACTCCCGACTCACGCTATCGACTTTACTCATCATTTCCTTGACGGGCCTGCGAGAAAGGACCAAAGGTAAGAGGATATTGTCCTTGACAGACAAGGTATCCAGCAGGTTGAAGTCTTGAAAGACAAAGCCTAGTTTTTCCCGACGGAAGCTCGAGGCATCCTTGTTCTTGATAGTTGAAGTATCGGTACCGTTGAGGTAGACCCGTCCTTCGGTCGGCTGGTCCAGCATGGCTAGGATATTGAGGAGGGTCGATTTCCCGGATCCTGATTCCCCCATGATGGCGACGTATTCACCCTTTTCCACAGTGAAGTGAATATCCTTTAAGGCTTCGACTTGCGTTCCTTGAAAGCGCGTTTTGTAGATTTTTTTGATATGTTGAACATCTAGTAGGGTCATGGTCCGTTCCTTTCTAGCTCGATAAAAGCTTCAATCCATTTTTACAAGTCTATTGTACTAAAACTGAAGCGCTTTCACCATAACCTAACCTTACATTTTCCCCTTTATTTCTTACATTTTTGTAAGAAAGCGAAAAAACAGGCTAGGACAAAAGTCCTAACCTCTTAATTGTTTTTGGATTGTCGAACAAGACGCAGTGGTTGAGTGGGCTCTACTACGCTGATTTCATCAGCTTTTACAGCCCTACTCAACTGTGCAGAGGTGGGACGACGAAATCGAATTCTAACGAATTACCGATTTCTGTCCCACTCTCATTTTCATTTATGAATTATTCGGCTGATGAAGAGAGCAATGGTGCAATTGATTGATAAGCACCTTCAAGAGCTTTTTGGGCAATATCGCGAGCATTTTTCAATTGTTGTGCGAATTGACTACGAGCTTGTTCAGGAACAACTGTATCATCAGAACCTGCAGCTGAAAGTGTATCGTTAAATGTTTTTCTTGCAGTTTCCATAGATTGGATCCCAGGAGCTACTTGCTGATTATAGGCATCTTTACCAGACTCGGGCATCTTATCCCCAATCTCTTTGACATATTTTGTGTAGTTGTCAATCATTTTTCCATAAATGGTTTTCATATCACCAAGTGTTTTGGCATTATCAATTTCTTCATCAGTCAACAAGACAATTTCTGGAATTTCAACAGAAGAGGTTGCTGATTTTGATGTTTTTGATGAACTGCTTGATTTGCTTTTTGAAGTAGATGATTTTTCTACTTTGCTAGAAGAAGCCTTTGCATCTTTGCTTGATGAGTCTGAAGCAGTTTTACCAGAACATGCTGCTAAGGTTGCAACTGACAAGAGAGCCACACCGGCTGTAAGAAGTTTTTTCATATTTTTTCTCCTATAAATAAAGAATGAATATATTTTAAATGATTTTCCTTTACTTGTCAAATATTTTCCGTTTCCAAATGCAATTACACTGTTAACTATCACTAGTTTTTAACATATTTTCTATCCTAAAAAATATCGTTTATTTTGTATTTTTATTCATATATTAAATAAACAAAACCAGAAGAACAGTCGTTTTCTGGTTTTTCTTTTTTTTATTGATGAAGCAGTTGCGTAAATTCTTCTTGAAGTTCCTTGTTGTCTGTTGGTTTTAGGTACATCTTTCCACCATTGGTCGTTGGGGAATGAAAGACGATGGCTTCCCCCGTATCCGTAATGGCAAAGAAATAACTATGCACATCTGGATACTTGTCCCAATTGCTATATCGTTCTACAATGCGGTATTTTGCATTTCCTTGGCCAGTATCTGTATAAATAGCATCCATCTTGCTATTGTCCCCTAGAGTATAGAGGTTGTCTGGTCCTACATCACCGCCAGCAATGCCTTTTTGGTAGTTGGGTTGCCCCATCTTTTCGCCCCAGGTCTTCATAAATTCTGCTAATTTTGCTGATTTTTCAGCATTCCAAGGCGTTTTCTCCTGGCTTTGGCTATTTCCCGCTGATGGTGCGCTGTCAAAAGTTTGCCAGTCAAAAGCCTTGAGATCCAGTTTATTCTCATCCGATTTTCCAAAGAGGCTATTCAGATCTGAACCAGGTACTTGGACTTCTTCTTCCTGGACTTTGGTCGCAGCTTGAGGCGTCTTTTCTATCCGTGAAAGCACAGCTACCCCACGGCCAGTTCCTGACATCCAGCTGACTTCTAAGACTTCTCCTCCCTGATAGAGGGTCGTCGCATTGCGCGCTCCACCGTGTCCAGCTACGAAACCTTCAGCTAGCAGAGTCGGTTTTTGGTCCTTGAGGTAATAAACTCCTGTCACAAAGTAGCTTCCATCGGTCTGCTGATTGGCGATGATCATCTCATCTACCCCATCGTTATTTAAGTCCTTAAAGGCATAGCGAACGGCATCTGGCTGATTGATCACGGTCTCGATCACCCAGCTATTGATCATCCGATCTTCTTTGGCTAATGCATCATTCAATTTGGAAATAGCATCTAAATCTTTTGAAGTGGCAAAAATCTTTTGGTAGTCTGAAAAAACAGACTGGTATAATTGTTTGTTATCTGCTTTTTTCGCTTGTTTTTTAGCTGCTGTCTGGCTCGTTGCAACCTCTTTTTTAGGACTGGACTGGCGCTGGTATCTTTGGTAACATCCTGTTAACATGACCATACTCGAAGCCACTAACCCTAACTGCACCCATTGTTTTCTTTTCATCTGATCTCCTTTAGTCTCCCGTGTTTTCATACTGATCTTTATTATACTAAAAAAAGTATGAGGAAGGAATCCCTTCTTCACACTTAGTTTTCTTTATTTGGTTTGGTTCTACGATCCGTTTGACTTTCAATATGCTCTTTCACCAAGGCAACCACCTCATCATTGGTTGGAAGGTCCGAGTGCTGGGCATCTTCCCCCGTCACTGTGATCTCCGTATAACTAGCAGCTTGGTTTTGGTAGATATATTTCCCAGCAGAAACACTGGCATCTGGGACCAACTCATCGGAATCATAGGTGATGGTTCCTGCTACTGAATACATATAAAGCGTATTAGGGATGGCTTTTTTCCCCTTGATAAAATCGGCTAACATCTCAGATTTGTTTTGAATATTGGTTTCCGTGAAATTATAGGGAGTTCCGATGGTCATGAGGGTCTTTAGATCCACATCATAATCTTCTAGATAATTTTCGATAAAGGCTGTATAAATCAAGCCCCCGTTAGAATGACCCAAGCCCTTGAAATTATTAAAATTGTATTTTTCTTGAAGGGCTTCAAAGGCTTGATTGAATAGTTTAGCCTGCTTTTTAATATTGCTATAGCCATCTTTGTTGTTTTCAAAACCAACCACAATCACTGGTTCATTGTCCTTGGCATCAATACTACCGCTATAGGTGATATTCCCATCATTCCATACCTTGAGCTTGAGAAGACTGTGCTTGGTGCCTTGGCGGCCTTGGTTGAGCTTGGTCACCAAGCCATCAAAGCGGTTCTCTGTTGCTGAGCTTCCTGGAATCATAATGATGGGCGACAGTTTGGAATTATAAAATTTCTCGATTTTTGAAACATTGGTTCGAGTCCAGCTATAAGAAGGAATGGCTAAACCGATCAAGAAAAGACAGACCAAAGTGAGGACGATGGCTGTTTTTTTAGAGACTTTCATCGCTTTCTCCTTTCACTTTTAGATCTTTTCGAATACGATTTCCCATGCGGACAAATGGTAGATAAAGGAGCACGTCTATCGCAAAACAAAGGATACTCACAGCTAAGGCTCTCAGACTTCCTCCCGTTCCAATGAAAGCATAGAGAAGGCTAGGAGTCCCATCTGGCACTGGATAGACGGCTGCTGGCATAAGCTTAAGGCACAAAGCCACAGCAGCGATGGCCATATTGACCAAGGGGATCAATAAGAAGGGAATCACATATAGAAGATTGAGCAGGACCGGAATCCCTACCATGAAGGGGGCACCGTTATTAAAGAGGCCTGGAAAAATACTGAGGAGACTAACTTTCTTGTCCTTTCGACTGTTGGAGACCAGTAAGATCGCTACCAAAAGTGCTAGGACAGCACCAACACCGGCCACCAGACCAAAACTGCGGTACAAATTGGTTAAAGTATATAGATGAGGAATCCCCGTCGTTGTATGATGGGTCACAGCGTAATTCAGATTTTCTAAAGCAAAACTGTCATCCGCAATTGAGTTTAGGGCAAAAGCCTGACTGTTGCCGACCAAAGCTGATAAGCCACTGAAGAGTCCCATGACAAAGGTGGACAGGAGATGATGACTGCTTTTAGTCAGAGAACTAAAGAATTGACCGATTATTTGAAAAATACGGTACTGATTGCCAAGAAGGAGGAGAATATTCAAGCTAACCCCTAGAACCAAGGACAAGAAAATGGGACGCACAGTCTTGGGCTGATAAATAAAGTCTTTGTCCACAATCTGGTCGTCACTAGCCTTGGATAGTCGAAAGATCTGTCCGATTAGATAGCCTAAAACAATGGCTAAGAGGATATTGGTCGTCGCAGGTAAGTTAATTCTTGTCAGTTGCCCATCATTGAGTGGTCCCACCAACAATTCCTGAGACCCTACAATCAAGCTGACCAAAAGAGCAGTCACGCCGGCTGTTCCTGTACTTCTACCATAGTGCCCAGCTGTATATTTCCCAGCGAAGTAGGTTGCTAAAGGCCCTGCTAGACCTCCTAGAAAGTTGGAAAAATTAATAAGAACCTGGCTGATAGCTTGATCCCATGGCAACCAACTATCCATCGAAAAGAGCTGATGGATATAGCCTCGATCAGAAAAGACCGATAAGGCAATCACTCGAATGATTCCTGAAAATAAGAAAAAAGGAAATAAGGAAACCAGGGTTTTCTGGGATATTTGAATCAAACTTTTTTCTCGTAACCAGAAAAACTTCTGGACTAAATACTTGGTCATGGCGCCCCCTATTGGTGTGTTCACATTGCTTGCTTTCATCTTATTATATCATAGTGGTGAGCAATCCCTTTCATTTGGAGAAGCATCATCTTTTGAGAATACTTTTAAAATTTTCATAATTTTTGAAAAACTCTTTGACAGGGGTCTTCATTTCCTCTATACTATTTGTTAGCTAACAAAACGATGAATCAGGTTAACGTTGGTCCTGCTATACTCATAGCAATTGGATTTGACGGGAAATGAGATCGCTACGATGGATTTTCAGACCATTTTTACAACATTATAGGAAGATTTAGGAGGAATCAGACGTCTATGTCACAAGAAAAAATTTCAGCCAAGGTCTTGTTCGCGATCTTTGCGACAGGGATCCTGTCCTTTTGCGGGGTGGCTGGAGAAACTGCCATGAACATCACCTTTCCAATATTGATGAAGGAATTTGAGATCAATACCGCAACCGTCCAGTGGGTTACGACCATCTATCTTCTAGTGGTTGCCTGTGTGGTCCCCTTATCTGCTTATCTCAAGCGTTCCTTTAAAATGAAGTCCATCTTTTTAGTTGGAAATCTCCTATCTGTTTTAGGTGTTCTTATCGACTTCTTAGCTCCAAATTTTGGCTTTGTGGTCCTGGGGCGATTGGTCCAAGGAATGGGGGTTGGTTTTGCCCTTCCTCTGATGTTTAATATCATTTTAGAACAAGTCCCAAAACGTAAGATCGGTCTCATGATGGGAGTGGGGACCTTGATTACAGCCATTGCACCCGCTATTGGGCCTACTGTCGGGGGACTCTTAACAGCTAGCTTCGGCTGGCGGTCCATCTTTTTAGTTCAATTCCCGATCCTTCTGGCCTCACTAGTTGCAGGACTTCGCTCCATTGAACAAATCAGTAAAGTCAAGCGAGAAACGCTTGATATCATGAGCCTCCTCGCCATTATTGCTTCATTTTTAGGCTTGATTTTAGGGATTCACGGTCTTTCTGACCATGCTTTCTTTAGTTTTTCTGTCCTTGGTTGGCTAGTGATTGGGTTCTTGGGACTGGTTCTCTTAGTCTGGCGCTCCAATCAGTTGGAAACTCCCATTATAAACCTTGCCATCTTAAAGAACCATCTCCTCACTGGCCATGTTCTTGCCTTTTTCACCTTCCAATTAGGCTCTCTGGCCATGAGTTTCCTCTTGCCCAATTATATCCAGTTGGTCAACCACTCTAACACCACACTTGCAGCTTTGATGCTGCTTCCAGGAGCCATCATCGGAGCTGGCTTTGCTCCTTTCTCCGGTCTCATTCTAGATAAACTAGGCGCCCGCAGACCAATTCTCCTTGGAGCTGTTTTGATCCTTCTGGCTCATTTCTTCTTCACACTCTTTGGCTTGAAGTTATCAAATGTCTTGATTCTTGTCTTTTACATGATCTTCATGACCGGTATGGGGCTTGCCTTTGGCAATATCATGACCAACGGACAAAAACAACTCTCTCTGGAAGAGCAACCTGATGCGAACGCGATTTTTAACACCTTGCAACAATTTGCAGGCGCTGTCGGAACAACCCTAGCTTCGCTGATCGTTGCCATGAGCCAAGCTAATCAAAAGATGGACTTCACCCAAGCCACTGCTAAAGGAAGCCGCAACGGTTTTATGGTCTTATTTGCCTTAGGCATCTTCCAACTGCTTCTCTTATTTTGGGTTGTGGGGAAAGAACAAGATACGAATTAATTTTTCTCATCAGAAAACAGCAATTTGCTGTTTTTTTGTTATCCTTTCCGCACTCGCGTTAGAATACCATCAGGATCCTCAAAGGTAAAATCACTTCTGCTAAATAAATCTTGCTAGAATAGGCGTATGACCTATTCTTTCTTTTTGCTTGCAATGCCAAAGATTATAACTTAAATTTCATTAAATTGTCGAACTTTTATCATTTGAGTTAAAATCCTTGCTTTCTTTTTGTATTTTATTTATAATCATTCTAAATAAGATAAAGGAGACATTGTATGACTGAAATGAAACATGGAGTAGATGAATCATTTAGCGATCGATTGAATATCTTGAGAGCCGCGGTTCTCGGGGCCAATGATGGGATTATTTCTATTGCTGGGGTGGTGATTGGGGTGGCCAGTGCCACACCAAACATCTGGATCATTTTCCTATCTGGCTTGTCGGCGATTCTGGCAGGTGCCTTTTCGATGGCGGGTGGTGAGTATGTTTCTGTTTCCACACAAAAAGACACGGAAGAAGCTGCTGTGAACCGCGAACAAGCCTTATTAGATCGTGATCCAAAGTTAGCTAGAGACTCTCTCTACCATGCTTATCTTGAAAATGGAGAATGTGAAACTTCAGCAAAAATTCTGACAGAGCGGGCCTTTCTGAAACACCCCCTCAAAGCCTTGGTCGAAGAGAAATACGGCATTGAATACGAAGAATTTACCAATCCTTGGCATGCAGCTGCATCTAGCTTCCTTGCTTTTTCTATTGGTTCCCTTCCTCCAATGCTCTCTATCATTCTCTTTCCAGTTAACTATCGCATTCCAGTGACAGTCTTCGTTGTTGGACTATCCTTGATCTTCACTGGCTATACCAGTGCGAAACTAGGAAAAGCACCAACCAAGCCAGCCATGCTTCGCAACCTGATCATTGGCCTTCTCACCATGGGTGTGACTTACTTCTTCGGACAATTGTTTAGTATTTAAAAAAAGCTGAGACTTCTGTCTCAACTTTTTTTATGCTTTTCTTATGCTTCTAATAAGGCTTGTGCTTGTTTTTCTAATCCTGCGATTGCTTCATCTGTCAAGACTAATTCACCTGTTGCCCAGGCTTCTGGGTTAACAGTTGTTCCTGTGAAGTCTCCCACTACTTGAGTACGAACGAATGGTAAGAGGGCTTGGTAAGCCGCAAACATTGGCTCGTGTCCTGCATTAGCGACTGAAGAGACGGTTACGATCTTGTCTTGGAGGGCAGATGGACCACGAGTTTCTGACAGGTCAAGGGCACGGCTAAGCCAGTCGATCAGGTTTTTCACTACACCTGGAATGGCAAAGTTGTAGACTGGTGAGAAGATCCAGATGGCATCCGCAGCAAGGACCGCATCACGTGCTGCTTGCACAGCTGGCAAGGTTGGCGTTTCCAAATCTTGGTTCATCATTGGGATGTCCTTGTAGTCCAAGTAAGTCACCGTTGCTTTTCCTTCAAGAAGGCTTTCTGCTTTCTGGGCCATTTGATGGTTGAAAGATCCTTGACGAAGGGATCCGACGATAAATAAAATGTTTTTCATAGCTGTTTCCTCTTTCTGTTGTAAGATTATTTATTACAAGTAATATTATACATACCTTAGATGTAATGTCAAGAATTACAACTTGGAATTTACTAAGCTTTATTACATTCACTAAGCAAGGGCTAAGACAATTGAGAGGCTAGGACTTTTGTCCCAGCCTCCTCTCTTTTATGCATGCTCCAGTCCTTTTTTTGTGTTTTCCTTGATGGTTTCGGCTGAATGGAGTAATTTTTCTTTTTCTTCTTCTGTCAAATGCAAGTCCAATCGTTCAATAATTCCTTTTCGACCTACAATCGCTGGATAGCCAAGATAGGTTCCATATTCTGGACGATAGTTAGAGACCGGCATTTCCTCGTGGCTATCATTGATCACAGCTTCTACTAAGCGTTGGGCTGCTGCTGCAATCCCAAAGTTGGTATAGAATTTACCAAAGAAAACCGTGTGACCACCACGCAAGGACTCGTAGTTAATGGCGTCCAGCTCTTCTTGAGAGAAGAGATCGGTAATGGCGTGTCCTTTGACACGGACCTGGCTCCAAGCAACAAATTGGGAATTTCCATGCTCACCAAGGTTATAGCCTGATACACTAGCAGGAGAAACCTGCAAACGATCGGCGACTGCGCGCTTCATCCGAGCTGTATCCAGCAAGGTTCCTGTCCCAATCACCTGCTCTTTTGGAAGGTCGGTATATTGTTGATAGAGTTGAGTGACTGCATCGACCGGATTGGTCACTACCAATAAGACCCCACTAAAGCCAGAAGCCTTCAAATCACGCGCTACTTGCACTACTTGCTTGCTAGTAAAAGGAAGCTCCGCAAAACGGTCATCTGTGTTATTAGCCTGCAACTCGATATTTCCAAGAGTCGATACCACAACATCCGCATCTTTTAAAGCCGCGTAGTCATTGACCGTGATATGAACCGGATACCCCGTATTGGCAACTGTATCACAGAAATCCAAGGCATCTGCCTTGACCTTTTTCTCATTGGTATCAATCAAGACCAAGTGATCACAGGTGTGTTTCAAAATCATGCTGTGGGCCAAGGTCGCACCCACATGCCCCAAACCAATAATACCAATTTTTCTTGTCATCAGAATCCTCTTTTCTAGTATCGATCACACTGTTGGTGAGGATAGCTCTTTGTTGACTCTATTCTACCACAATTCTAGAAAGGCGGATTGAAAAAATGGGAAAATTTTCAAGTTTTTTCAAAAAAGAAAAGAGGCGATGCCTCCGTTAACGACTCAGGAAAGAAGAGTCTCAATTTCTTCAATGGTTAAGCCCGTCATCTCCGATATAAGATCAGGCGACATTCCTCGTGAGACCATCTCGCATACCAACTGTTTACGACCTTGTTCCAGACCTTCTTCACGCGCTTCATCAATCGCCGTCTCCAGGGTCATATCATAATTTTCTTGAATACGAATCCGCTCGTCTATCATGGTCCTCTCCTCCTTGGTCCAGCTAGATTTTACGCTAACATAGATTTGATCTCTTCAATGGACAAACCCGTCATCTCCGAGATAAGCTCAGCCGTCATCCCTCGTGAGACCATCTCGCATACCAACTGTTTACGACCTTGTTCCAAGCCTTTTTCTAAGCCTTGTTCCAGCCCTTGTACTAAACCTTCTTCTCGCGCTTCATCAATCGCTGTCTCCAGGGTCATATCATAATTTTCTTGAATCCGAATACGCTCGTCTATCATGGTCTTCTCCTCCTTGGTCCAGCTAGATGAATCTAGTAATGAATCTGCATGAGCCACAGCCTGACTGGGAGCTTTTGTAAAGGGAAGATTCCCAAAAAACTCCAACCATTGTCTGCCTGCATCTGTCAGGTTCTCATCTTTATTATACTTGTCTAGCTCTAAAAAGGCAACCTGCAGAAGATTTTGGTGCTTGCCATTTTTATAATAGGCCTTGAGTTGCTTCCCGGACCGGCTATTGGTCAGCCAGTATTTGTTGATGGCGGCCTCTTCGTCTAGTAAGAGCGACTTCTCCAAAATGGCAATTCCATAGACGGGCTCCATCTGCTCGTACATCTTATGAGTCTGGCCTTGCTGGCGCAGTTTTTGCACATTCTCCACCAGCTGATTGGCCAAATAGTAATGGAACCGATTCAAGAAATACTGCTGCTTGCGAATCTGGATCTCGATGATCACCTCGGTTCCATCATGGAGCTTGGCTCTCACATCCACCGCAGTGGAGAACAAGTCATCCTCCTCATAGGCCATGCTGTGGGGCTGGCTTCCCTCCACAATCTGAGCGTCCGCCACATCCAGCTCTAAAATATCTCGAATAAATGCTGTCGTCACCTCTGGTAAACTAAAAATCTTCTTGGCCATGATGTCCAAGGTCGGCGATACATGCGCGTGTCTCTTTTGCATCCCTGCTCCTTTTCGATAAAAAATAGAGGGAAGGTCCCTCTACTTCTATAATTCGAAAAAAATTGGGAAAGTGACTACAAGACCATTACGAAACGAAGTAATAGCTCTCTATAATAATCAATCTCAAGGTACTGCACCCTCTGCCACTTTCCTATCAAAGGAAGCTTGTAAATTAAGCCAAGTTTTCATCGAAATATTAGTAAGCTTCTCTAACTTCTGAGCAAGATCATTACTAATCGACTCCTCACCATTCACTAATTTACTGATCATTTTTGGAGATTCTCCCAATTTCTCTGCAAATTCATTCTGGATCATCTGATAATCTTCAATTAGCTCTCCAATATATTGACCTGGATGGAAAGCAATCAGATCAATATTTTCAACTATTGTCTTTCTCATCACATTTTCCTTTATACAAAATATTGGGATAATACTGTTCAACCTCTTCATACTCAAGAACTTCGATTGATTTTTCATCTAATAACTTATAGACATTTCCATGAAGCCCTGTTGGGTCAAGCGCATATAAATGATAATTTGGTCTAAAAACATGAACATATTGAGTCCTCTGATCTTTCCTCTTAAACTTCACCAGCTTATTATTCTGATAAATTTCAAGGTCAAATTTTAAACTAGCAGTCTGATCAAGCGAGATGAAAAAACTCAATATTGGATTTTCTTTACTAATATGATTTTTGGTTTGTAAAGTGTACATTTTTTGATAGGGCTCTGAAATATTAAATACATTCTTTTCATTATTACTATCGACGCCTGCTGCTCCCATCGGCCTAGTAAGAAACTTCTTATTTTCTTTATCGAAAGGTGCGGGATAAGAAATCAACTTCTTACTATTTTTGTCAAACAATTGAAGTAATAAAGCCTGATTTTCACTGACAAGATCAAAATGTTTTAAAATTTGCTCTTTAGAAACTTTTACCATTATAATACGTTTAATTTCTCTAGGTTTAATTTTTATATACGGTATTTCTTCTGAAGATATCTCTTCGTATCGATTTTCAAACCACCATCCTTTAACATATTTCAACATAAACCCATCTATTTCAATGCTTTTATTCCCATTATTTATCGCAAAAATACTAAATATTTGTCTGTCGGGATTTAAGCCATGTTGAAAGCTTAACTCATCAACAAAATAATCAAATATTACTTCTACATTTTTTAATTTAATCTGATTGATATTTAGATCCTTATCAGTTGAAAACAGAGTAGATACTTCAAAATAATCCCTAATAATTGAATTATCCGAACTATTTACTCCTCTACTTACTGCATTGCGAATTTGAATATTCTCAATTTTTGTAGTCTTAATTAATTGAAAAAATTTTTTTCGAATAGGAGTTAGAATAAATGAAATCAAAAATGTTGAGATTAATGTCGCAATAACCGTCATAAAAATATTAGGCCATAAAATATTTTTCATTATTTCTCCTTATTTATCTAAGAAACTTATCTTGTGATAAAAAATTAATCCTAATTTTTATGGTTTAATATATTTGATAAAATATTCTGAAGCATATTTATTATGATATAAACTTTGTATATTGTTTGTTATCAAAACAACTTTTTGTTGATTTCTGAAACATTATTTTTTCCAGCTCGCCCATCACTTGGTGTCTTTGCCATAGTAATAGTATAGCGATTATCATCAAAATACGTTAATTTATAATGTTTTCCATCCTCTGTAATGGTGAATCCCAGTTGTTTCAATTCTTGATTCAACTTTTTATTCAATCCGCTATAGTTTGTCAATAGACGTTTAATCTTATCTCTCTTGTGATTAAGAATATCTTCACTGTCATTCTGTTGGATAATATCTTGAATGATATGTTTTTTACGAGTTCCATCTTGGATATTCTGTAAGGAATCACTCAAAACTGACAAAACAAATTCCTTTTTCTCACCTTGAAAGAATTCCTTCTCAGATCCACTTGATATAAAACTACTATCACTAACTTCTTTATTATTGAAAATATCTCTATAATAAGCTAGCTCTTGTTCCAAATCAGAAATACTACTACGCAAACGGCCATTTTCTTCCGTTAACACATCAAAATCATTACTAAAACTATCTAAGAGTTCTTCGGTCTCCTCTTTGGTTCTCTCAGCTTTCGTACGTTTAGATTTTTGACTTTCAAAACGATCTCGAAGTAACGAAGTTAGTACTCCATTCCATGTATACAGCGGATCAATGCTTTGCTGATTTGTAAAATTAATAATGTCTTTTACAATGTTTTGTCTAGTTATAGTTGGATCAAAATATTCGTAATTTAGAAACCTCTTGTGTTTCATTAAATCAGATTGGTAATATATACCAATTGCACCATTGTATTCATTAGCATTATCACATTGCTCACGAATTAATGTGTTTGTTCTAAGATCACTTTGTACAAAGATATGCGCTACTCCTTTAAGAGCATAAGCCAATTTATTGATGTCAATAGGAATCTTATTTGAAAATGTTTTTGATACATAAACTATAGGCAAATCATAAGTCTTTGTTTCATTTATGACTGCAGTCAAAACATTGAGATTTTCACAGTCAATCATATGAGGATCCCTAACTACAGGAAGGTCATTGTCATTTACAACATAACCTTTTTCAATCAATAATTTAATAAATAATGGAGTTGTAAATGAAGGGTCAACACCAATAGCATCTTCAGTAAAACTACGATCCAGCATGATTGACATTTTATTGTCTCTAAAGTTCATGATATAATCTGTTTTCCAAATGATTCCATCATCTAATTCTTTTACGTATCTTACAGCTATGATTTCCTCATTTCTGTATTCTTTAAATTCGAGAGAGATTGTTTCATCACCAAATTTTTGATTGTAGGATCCATCCCAATTCAAATTGGGTATAACATTATTTTCATGTGGACTTCCTTGATTCCATTCAATCACTAAATTCAAAAAATCATCTTTAGTCAACGACTTATCTATCTTTAAAATTGTAGAAAAAAGTAACATTTCTTTTCCTTTCAGGATATAGTCTGTACAACACTCAGATTAATATCTGATATTCAAATATTTCCAACCTAGTCTATGAACAATCAAAAACAATTTTTACAGTTCATCTATTAAAGAATCAATCGTAGTTTTATTAGTTATAGATTGTTTAAGCACTTCATCTGCCCATTTTATAGCATAATCATAACGTCTTATTAACCACGAATCTAACCAACTTCTCAATAACTCTTTTTCTGAATCAGCTAAATCTTCAAACTTAGCCTCAATAGCTGGATATTCAATCATCCCCTTTATAATATCATCATCAAAAGTTCTATCGTCAATGTCAGTCAAAGGAATTCCTATGTTTTCTAACAATATGAAAAACATCTGAAAGAATGGTTCAAACTTTTCTTTTAAACTAAACGTGATTCCTAGTTTCGGATTTAAATTAAAAGTTTTGAAACAAAAGTTTATCTTATCATCTAAAGTATTTAATTCTTGAAAGTTATTTTTCAGATTTTCAATTATAGGAACAAATAAATTAAGATAGGTTCTTTCTTGTTGCACTGTCAATAATGTCATAATAAAGGTCCTGTTATAATTAATATTATTATAATCATTATCAAGCCAAGCTTGTAATATCATTTTCTGTTTATTATCGTCTAATTTACTTACTCCAATTCCAGCAAAATACTCTTGGAACGAACGATGAGTAAACCTAAATTCTCCATCTTGAACAAGCATACAAATATTAGAAATAGCATCAAAAATAAATGCATCATCTTCAAATTTCTTGAAATATTTATTCTTATATGACTCAAAAATTTTATAAACATTCTCAGATGAGAAATTAACTTGTTTTTTCATAAAAGTCTTCATAGCTAAATAAGATAATATTTCTTTGAAAGTTTCAGGAGATAAGTCCGCTCTTAGCTCGCGCTTATACCCAGACTTTGAAGCATCGTGTTTATGATAAAGTGTATAAAACGCTTGGGTATAAAAGTCTGTAAGATTATTTGGAATCGAAGCACCTGACTCATAAGTCATCAACATAATAGTTAAGAGTAAAGGGATAGATGCAAAAGATTCGTGATTATCATATAGCCTATCATTTAACTCTTTAGAAAATTGTTTTTTTGTAATAGAATCATAATCCAAACGGCCAATTAAAGATAAGGCTTGTTTTTTATTCAGTGGCTGAACACTATATTCGATAAAATCATTCCAACCGATATACTCCTCTGAAGGTCTTGAACTAAGTACGTAACGATTATTATTGTAAATGTCTATAAATTTTTTCAGAGAACCAATTATAGTTTCTCTAAATAATAAATTTATCTCATCTACGCCATCAAATATAATGGTATAAATCCCAAACTCTAAGCTTCTATAAAAGAGGTCCCTACTTAGTTTGAAGTGATGTCGATTCATTTCACCATAAATAAAATCTTTAATTTCAAAATCTTCAATGTTAATATTATTCATTGATTTAAGTTCAATAAAAATTGGTATACTACTTTCATTACTGATTTGATTAATAAAGATATGTTTCATGAGCATTGATTTCCCTATCCCACCAGTTCCAGTTATAATTATCCTTTTACACTTATTAAAAAGAAAATCTGTATTTGTTAAATCAATACTAGCATCAGATGATTTTACAACTTGGGGCTCATAAAAGTCATAAAGATTTTTCCCCTCATTTTTATAAAGTAACGTTTTTACAGTAATGTATTTTGTATATGAATATTCAAGATATTCTTGAAAAATAACTCTCAAGTCAATATCTTGCTGTAATTTGGATATTTTATATTTTTCATTAATACCTTCAAAAATTTTCGGAACAAATTTAGAAAGCATTTTCCCAATAGTTTTCTTAGCAGTTTCCTCTATCATCTCTTAATCCTAAGCCCTAAATCATTTCTTTCACTTTTTCTTCAATAAAAGTAATTTCTTCATCACTCAACCCATACTTTTTATACAATTGCTGATCTATCTCAGATATAGATTTCGACCAATCAATGTCTGAATTATCCGAAAAATTCTGAAGTGGTACATAATTCCATTTTTCAGCCGGATTGTGCTGAGTAATTTTTAAGATACCAAGTAAGGTCCTCGCAAACTTAGTCTTTATATACTTAATGCATGCTTTTGCCTCTGACTTAGCGCCAAAAGAACCTATAGATAAGAAAGTCTGAGTATGGCCAGTTAAAGGATCGCCAATTATTGGTGATGACAAAACCTCTCCTAAAATCCCACTACCGTTAGACTTAGGCAAAATAACTTTATACTTTTTAAAGTTTAAAGGACCATTTATATATCTTCTATCAACCCATTTATAAACTCTATCATTATTTTCTCGTCCAATAATTTTAACAAAGTCTCCTACCTGACTGTCATTGTTATTAATAAAAACATCAGGCAATTTCTCAAAAATATTAGTTGTAACATCAAATTCGTGTCCATTGCTCAAACGACCTTTTGCAGTTGGAACATCTTTATGCATCTTTTCAGTCAGTCTATAACTATCTGAAGAATAAATTATTTTACTAAGACTTTCAAAATCTGGTTTTATTACAACTTTCTGAAGTATTTGATTTAATTCTTCATGAGCAGTAAATACCTCTATAGCACCAAAATATTCCTTACAGTCATAATAAGTTATTACTATACCACCTTTTATATCTGTATTAGGAAATACTTGCGAAGAATCTTGTTCATAGTAAACTACTTTCAAATGATCATCTGATAACATTTTTCTATTCCATGCTTTAGGTGTTTTTCCTGCATTAAATAGGAATCGAGCAGGCGTAATAAGAATAGATTTACCTGCTATCTCATAAGATAAATCCATGAAATAATTATAAATAGGACGATCACTCGTTCCCTCTAAAGTTTCCTGATACGGCGGATTTCCAATCACAACATCAAATTTCACTTTATCAAAGGCCTCCTCTACTTGTTTTTTACCTTCGTCAATACTTGATTTTAATATATCTGAGAAGTTTTCAATATAGGCTATATTGGTCTTATATTTTTTATAGCCTGTTAAAGTTCTCACTGTAATAGTCTTAGCCATTGGTGTTTTTGCAATGGCATAGATATTGTTTTCTAAGATTCCACGATAGACACTGTCGGCATCAAATCGATTATCATCATTATTTTGTACATATTGATAATAGAGACTCATGGCAGCATGTAAAGGATAAAGCCCTGTCTTAGCATTGATATCAATGATTTTAGTCTCTGGATGATAGACACTATCAGTAACATCTGTGTCTACCCAATGTAGATTTGGTGTAGCACCATCAGTCATTGACTCAAAGTTATCGTCATAGAAATTAAGTCCACCAATACCTTTTGCAATTTGCATATTTACCACTCGCCATGGTGTCAAAACAGTTTCTTTATCGGGATTCTTGAAGCTACCAAATAAGGTCGCAATTTCTTCGGCACGTTCAATAAAATCAAGACTATCAAAAGATTTAGCTCGTTGACGAATGATTCGACCTGCTTCAATAAAGACCTCTGCATCATAATACTTGGTTATATCTTTGAACATCCCCTTTGTGAATCCAGCAGGCATAAATTCTTTCCAAGATTCGTCATCAACTTCTTTGATAAAGTCTTCGATAGTAATATCTTTACTTAAATCGACATCCATTCCGTAGATCATCATTGGAATACGAATAGAAACTCCTCGTAAGATAGAAATCATCGTTTTTTGTTGTTTACGAGCCTCTTTGAGTTTCTTTATCGCTTCTTTTTCCTCTTGACTACGCTCACGAAGTTTCTTTTTCTTAGCTTTTTCTGCCTGATCATATTCTTCATCAGTCAAACCACTATCGTTAATTGTTACTTTAGTAGGAGTTTTTTGTTTTTGCGTTTTACCAACGATAGCATTTAGTTTATTGAAACGTTCTGCATCATCAGCAGTTAGTGTTAAGAGATTATCATTGTAGAGACTGTCATCTTCAAAACCTGAGCGTACTGCTTTTTCAGCATAAACCTTTTTGATTTTCGTCAACATACGGTCAACATTAAATGGTTCCATGCCATTATCACCTTTACCTAAAATAGGCAAAAAGTTAAGCAAATTTGCCATCGCCTGTTTTTGCTGATTTGTATTTTTCTTCCCAACACCAGAGTTTATTTGAGCTGTTTCAGCCATTACTGTTAAAGCACGATCTGGAGCAAAATCAAAAATATAACAACGTTTCTTCATCCCAATCTTTTCATGAGAGAATGGTGTTTGTGCACGAAATGCAGCCTGTAGGTAATTCGTAGAGCTGCTAGTATTAGAAAGGAACATCACTGCTGTCCATTCAGGAACATTGACCCCTGTTGTCAACCTACGGACTGTCAAAGTGATTGTTTTTGTTTGTGAAGGATCGTCTGTAATCGCTTGACGTACCTTCGAAAGATCATCTCCTGAAGTATCTAAGATATTATCACTCTTATCGTTTCGTACAACATTAACAATATTGTAGTCCATCCCAAACACTGGGTGTTCCTTTAAAAGCTCTTCAAAAGCATTAGCTTCCCTAACTCCCGGCATGATCCAAAGAGTATGACGGAGTTCATCACGATATTCTCTTGTTGAAAATGGATAGTTAGTGTCACTATTTGGGTTAGT
The DNA here is from genome assembly GCF_019929185.1 of Streptococcus parasanguinis. GTDB lineage: Bacteria > Bacillota > Bacilli > Lactobacillales > Streptococcaceae > Streptococcus > Streptococcus parasanguinis_O. The sequence goes on along the minus strand of NZ_JAHZPC010000004.1, from coordinate 45,566 downwards.
GATATTATCCAAAAAACGTCGGACATCGGCTTTATAAACTAATTCACCCTTATCATCCACTCTGAAAAATTCACGAAAATTGAAGGCTTTATTTTCATCGGTAAATTTTTCCTTATGCTTCATCTCAAAGATATACATTTTTACCTCTGGAAGCTGCTCATAAGGGTTAGGAAGTTCAGGATTTTCCAAATCCCATTTCAGTTTAGCTTGTTGTTCCATGACATAGTCCCAAGTATAGACTTGTTCAGGTGCAAATTGATCAAGAAGATTAAAAGGTGTACCAGATAATTCTAGAATCTTGGTATGACCTTCTTTTACCAAAGATTTCATAACAGTATCGCTAAGTTCAGTCTGTGTTCCCTCATGTGCTTCGTCAATGATGATTAAATCCCAGTCTACATCCGAAAATAAAGGGAGATTGGCTTGAGCGCCATTATAACGAAGATACTGAATGGATGCAAAATATATAAATGGTTTATCACCAGATTTCAGGGTTGTCAGTTTCTCCCCTTTATCAACTGATCCATACAAATACCCCGCTTCTGCCATTTCCATTTTTTTGTAGTCCTCAAACCATGAATCACGGACTACTGGTCTATGTGTCATGATTAGAACACGTTTAAAGCCTTCTTGTTTTATAAGCTCCAATGAGGTTAAGGTTTTACCAAAACGCATTTTGGCATTCCAAAGCATACGGTCTTTTTTCTTAAAAGTTTTTTGAGTTTGTTCCACGGCAGCATTTTGTTCGGGTCTAAGAATAATCTCCGATTTATCTGCTATATATTCAGCCGGTACATCACTAATAAATGACCGTCCATCTTTGACAGCCTTAATAGCTTCCTTAGCTGTCTCTAAATCAGTCTTAAACCACTCATTACCTGCTAATTCTTTAGGGTGTTTAATTCCTGACCGCTTTAAAACTTCATGGACGTCATGATCACGAAACCAAGTTTTTGTAGATTTTTTATAAGCTAGTTCAACCCAACCAAGATCAAAATGAAGACCAGCGGTTGTCATATATTGCTTAATCCTTTTTGGTGCTATTTTACGTAAAAACTCACTATTTGCAGTCCAATCAGCTTCAATATCGTCTGAGGATACTGTTCCTTCCCCGACCTTTTGAGCACCTTCATAAGCAGCAAGTTGCCCATTCTCGTTATTTACAGTCTGAACATAGATAAACTTACGTTCAGCTGTTGTATAACGTTCTTGAGCTTTAGGTTCTAAGTAATTGTCATACAAAGAAATTTTAATTTGATCATTAACACACTTAGTCACAAACCAAACTAAAATCATATAAATCTGTTCCAATGATTTTAATGCATTCTCTCGAGTTGCCTCTTTAGGATTAAGTTCATGAGCTGAATTATTTCCATACCGTTTAATCTCAAAGAAAGCATCCACAATTTCCTTATTTTTAATATTATCTTTGATTTTTTGTAACTTCTCATGAAAAGTTGAATATGATGGTAATTCAATATCTGAATAATTAGCAAATAGGATTGCTGTATTTTCTGCAACTTTACGAACTCTTATCAACACCCCTTCATAATCTTTTTGTGAGTAGTTATTCTCAGCCTCATTGACAGTTGAAAAAAGTACTGCTGTTTCTGTGTTCACTTTTAAAAAATCAAAATTCGATGCCATAATTCTTTAATCTCCCAATGTATATACTTTTTGAATAACTACTTTCTTCGTATTGCCAACCCTCAAGTCTTCATCTAACTCTTCAAAGAGGCTTAATTGCCCCTCAACAACCCTATCCTCACCATCAATATTCTCACCAAAAAGTTCAGCAAAAGCAAATCGTTTTTCTTCAACAAGACTAGGATATCCTTTTACTCGCTTCCACTCACTAAACATAATAAGTTCATTTGAATCAGGGTGTCGCTTTGTCAAAGTATTTCCTCTTACAATATTCTTTTTGATTAGGTAATGAGCAGATTTATAGACATCAGTATTGCTACCCAATCTCTCACCAAAAGAGTCTTCATACCAATCCAAATAATGCAAAAACATTCGAGAGCGAGCTACTTCCAGGTTATCTTCTAGAAACTCGATACCATATATTGAAGATAAGGCAAATAGGGACTTTGTTTTCCAATTCCGCTTATTATAATAAATAGTCACAGCTGAAAGTTTTCTCTCTAGAATAGCTTCCAGAAAATTCCCATCCCCAGCTGAAGGTTCTAAAAAGGTAGAATAAATATTTTCACACGCCTCTTTTACACCAGGAGTATCTAGCATTTTCTGAACCATCCATGCTGGCGTAAAAACTTCACCATGTTTTTGAACACGATGTTTAGACTTTATAAGTGCTTCAGTCATAATTTCCTCCGTGATATCTCCTATTATTATAGCATGTTTGAGAAAGAAATTAACGCTTTCAAAGCATTTTGTTGGTTTTTCGCGCAAAAAAACGAACCTGGTCTGGTCCGTTCTTTCTTAATCTATATAAATCCCTTTTTCTGCTAGGTTATCTAAGCATTCTTGTAGGTAAGTAGCCTGGTGTTCAGGATAGATAGGGGTGGGCAAGCCTTCCTCTTCCAGTTCTGAATAAGCTGGGCAGGTCTTGCCTCGGTAGGTTGGCTCCCACCACTCTGGGCTAACCTTGTAGCCACGAGCGGTCATCTCCTCCATGATCAGGCGGTGATAGGCGTAGAGGCGATAGGGCGAGTAGTCAAAGACATAGTTGACCGTCGCGTGCTTCTTGCCCCAGCCATTGCCTCGAAGGGCGCAGCATTCCCGGTGTTGGCCTAGGAGCTGGGGACGAGGGAGTTTGGGAATCAAGTCTTGGTGCCAGAGTCTCATCTATTGAGCTCCTAGTAGCGTCGAGTCTTGTAAGTAGCGATTGGGGTAGCGCTCCAATAGCGTCTGGATTCCCTTGATCAGATCTTCTTGCTGGGCTTGGCCATGCTGGTATTTCTCAAGTAGCAGCATAAAGTCCGCCTTTTCCTCTGCAGTCGCCTGCTTTTTGAAATAGCCCCAGATATGCTGAAAGGCATTGGAGACCTGGCCACGATTTTCTGGCAAGGCCAGCGCTTGCTGGATCAGGCCCTCGACGTGGCTGACCTCTACCTGGTCTTGCTTGAGGTACTCCCGGATTTCCTTGTAGAGATTACTGGAACGACTGAGTACCAGGTATTTATTTTTCGCCCATAGGACTTGACAGTGATGTTTTTGATCCACTCGTGTCTCCTTTTGATCTTCTCTATGAATAGTCCTCCCATTATACCATGGAAATGAGTGAAGTCATAAAAAAAGAAGCCAGACTTTTGTCCAGCTTTTTTAATTAATTACAAGGCTGTGACGGCTGTGATCAAACCAAAGATGATCCCTGGTGCATTAGCTGCAGCAAGTGGGATATCGCGTTCTTTTTTAAAGAGTCCATAATAGACCCAAAGACTACAATTGATGGCTGCGACAAGCGGTTGAATAAAGTTCCCTTTGTGACCTGCGAGGTTATCCATGATTTGTGGGAAGTAAGACACATACATCATAACAGACATAAAGGTCGCAACCCAACCAAGAATTTTCATTTGTTTTTCATTCATTTTGAAACTACCATTTCCTTTTCTTTTTTTAAAGTATGCACTATTCTACCTTTTGTCCTTTACAAATTCAAGTCTTTTTTTCAAATGTTACCGAACTGTAAAGTGTCACAATCTTGTGATTTTGCAGGAAGATGGATTTCTTTTCGAGAGAGTCTTCTCTCTAGTTGCCATTTTTTTGACACATTGTCTAATTTTGTGCGAATGTAATCATTTTCATCTTGCATAGCATGCAAATTATTTGCATTTTCTTCCTACTTATGCTATTCTGATACACAGAGGTAAAATTTTATGAATAAACAAAAAATCAACAAAATCGTTGGCTCGATCGGTGCCTTTATTGGGATTATCGTTTTCATTGCCTACATCCCACAAATTATTGCTAATTTACAGGGAAATAAGGCCCAACCTTTCCAACCCTTGTCAGCTGCTATTTCTTGCTTGATCTGGGTCATTTATGGTTGGACAAAGGAACCTAAAAAAGACTGGATTTTGATCATTCCGAATTCGGCAGGTGTCATCCTAGGGGGATTGACTTTCCTTACATCACTTTAATAGAAAGTGAACAAAGACTGAACTCTACGGGTTCAGTCTTTTTTGTGTATCCCTTTGAAAAACAAAAACAATCGCATTCGGTTTTCGTACAAAAAAGCCCGCTATGAGCAAGCTAAAAAAATTGACAATTCTTTTCTTTGAATAACCTATGCTGGATTATTGTGCAAAAATATCCAAATAATATCTGATTATTATTAGAGTATATTGAAACTTTCCGCTGTGAGAAAAGTGCCTGAAATAATTATGTTTCAGGCACTCGGAATTATTGAGACCTTAGGCTCAATAATTAGTCATGGAACTTCTTCGAAGTTCGCTGACGTCCGTACTCACCTAAGGAAAGTTTCTAATTTAATTTGAGTTTCTTTTCTTAAATCTGCACAATCTTACGGTAGCTCCGAGAGGTGATCCAAAAGACGATCAGGTAGGTGACGAGAAAGACACCACAAACGCTGAGGGTTACGACGAGGACTTGGCCACTATTGATGACACCGAGGACTTTGAGAATGAGGCGGATCATATGGTAGGCAAAGGCCAGGTGGATAAAGGCAAAGATGAGAGGGAGGAAGAAGACGGTCCGCACTTGACGGTTGATGGTCCGTTTGACCTCGTGTTCATCAAGCCCCACCTGTTGGAGGATGACGAAGCGATCACGGTCTTCATAGCCTTCTGAGATTTGCTTGTAGTAGATGACGATGACCGTTCCGACCATAAAGATCAATGACAAGAAAATACCGATAAAGAAGATACCACCAAAGAGGCTATTCAACCCTGCCACATCATTGGCACGGTTCCCCCCATAGACAAATGTTCCTTGGGCCTGTTGGCTGCTCAATTCATCGATCATCTTGTCATAGCTAGCTGCTAGCTTGAGTTGCTGATCTTCATCGACATTGACATTGAAACCACCATAGATATTGGTATAGATGGCCAGATTTGGAAACTGGGCGATAAAGGCTGAGAGGTCAGGTACGATTAGGTAGTTGAAATCCTCCGTCAGCATGTTAAACTGATTGGGCACGTGATCGGTGATAAAATCCTTGGTCACTTCTTCCTTGACTTGGAAGTCTTGGCCATTGATAGTGAACTGCTTTTGCCCCTTAAGAGCCTTGTTATGAGCAAAGAGGATGACTTGGTTGCCGGTCAGATCAACCTTTTCTCCTGTCATTTGTTCATAACTAGCTGCATCAAAGACCAGAAAGACGGTTTTAGGAATGACCTTGCGTTCATCAGCTTGATAGACGGTGAAATCCGTGCCCTTTTGTGATTTGACCCCAAAGTTGGCATAGGTCATCAGGTCACGATTTTTGATCTCAAGATGATGTTCAGACGCAAATTCATCAAATTTCTGATTGATTAGCTCCAGGTCTACCCCTTTTCCTTGGACAGAGAAATCATGAGGCGCCATGATTTTCTTGACCATTTCGCTACCGACATAGATGTTAGTGGCTGCAGAGATGGTCACCAGCACCATGGTCGAGAGGATGGCAATAGTCGCAAGCCCCACTGCATTTTTCTTCATACGATAGATGAGGTTAGAGACCGAGATCATGTTGTTAGGTTGGTAATAATACCCCTTCTTTTTCTTAAGCAGGTGCAAGAAGACGGTGATCCCCGCATTAAAGAGCAGGTAGGTCCCGATCATGACCAGGATAACGGCTAGAAAGAAGATCAAAATCGCAGACATGGGGTCTTTGACAGACAAAGCCAGGTAGTAGCCAAAACCGAGAGAGGCTAAGCCCAGGATGGTTTGGGGCCACAAGAAGCGAGCTTTCTTTTCACCACTCGCTTTCTCACGTGTCAGTTGCAGAGCATTCAAACGAAGAATCCGCCAAGCGTTGAGAAGAACCAAAAGGGCAAAGATGAGACCAAAGGTGACAAAAACTAAGACCACAATCCCAGGTTGGAAGGTGGACACTAGCTGGACCTTCATCTTCATGAGTTTCAAGAGAAAGGCAAAGATCAGCTTGTCAAAAAGGGCTCCAATCAAGACACCGGCTGAGATGGTTAGAAAGCCAAAAAGCAAGAGTTCCTTGAAGATCATGCTGATGAGATGGCGTTTTTCAAGGCCTAGCATGCTGTAGATCCCCAGCTCCTTGGAGCGATTTTTCATGACGAAGCTATTGGCATAGAGCACGATGATAGCTCCCGCAGCATTGACCACGAACAGTCCCAAGACCAGGGTAAATATCATGGGATCTCCCCCTCGAAGCTCATGAATGTGAGGATTAAAGGTCAGGGAGTCAAAGAGGTAGGCGATGGTCACTGCGAGAATGACCGCAATCGCAAAGGGATAATAGAGCTTGCGGTTCTTGATGAGATTAGAGCAAGCTAGTTTAGTGGTTAATCGAAACATCTACTCCACCTCACTTGCCATGACTGTCAGGGTATCCGAGATTTCTTGGAACATCTGGCGCTCTGTCTTTTCCCCACGGAAGATCTGATTGTAGAGAATCCCGTCCTTGATAAAGAGCACGCGCTTGGCCCGAGCTGCCGCTGCGGTTGAGTGGGTCACCATGAGGATGGTTTGTCCCATGCTATTGATATCTTCAAAGACATCTAGAAGAGCAGCCGAAGACTTGGAATCCAGCGCCCCTGTTGGCTCATCAGCAAGGAGAATTTCTGGAGATGTGATGATGGCCCGTGCTACAGCCACCCGTTGCTTTTGCCCACCAGAAATTTCGTAGGGATATTTCTCAAGGAGTTGGTGAATGCCCAACTCCCGACTCACGCTATCGACCTTGCTCATCATTTCCTTGACCGGTCTGCGTGAGAGGACTAGAGGCAGGAGGATATTGTCCTTGACGGACAAGGTATCCAGCAGGTTGAAGTCTTGAAAGACAAAGCCTAGTTTTTCCCGACGGAAACTGGAGGCATCCTTGTTTTTGATGGTCGAGGTGTCGGTGCTATTGAGGTAGACCCGGCCTTCCGTCGGCTGGTCCAGCATAGCTAGGATATTGAGAAGGGTCGATTTCCCGGATCCTGATTCCCCCATGATGGCAACGTACTCCCCTTTTTCAACAGTGAAGTGAATATCCTTTAGGGCTTCGACCTGCGTCCCTTGAAAGCGGGTTTTGTAGATTTTTTTGATGTGTTGAACGTCTAGCAATGACATACTTTTCTCCTTTTTCTAGTAGATCAAGAAAAATTCTTGGGTTTGTTGCAGGACTTGGAGACCAAATTCCGTCTTTTCCAGATCGGTTTGCTCATTTGGTTTCTTAATCTTTTTGGGTTGTTTCATCCATTTCAAGAGTTTCATTTTCTTGACCTCCTTCATTTGATGAGACTATTGTATAAAAAATAAAAGGCGGCTACCATAACCTAACCTTTCATTTTACCGTTTATTTCTTACATTTTTGTAAGATGGAAAAAAACTAATCCATGACCAACTTCTTCTCTTCAAAGCGAATAGCGACGGTTGTGCCTTGGCCAACCTCTGAGTGGAGACTAATCTTGTGGCCCAATTGCTCTGCAATTTTCTTAGACAGATAGAGCCCCAGCCCTGAGGATTGCTGGGTCATGTGGCCATTGTAACCAGAGAAGCCCCGCTCAAATACGCGGAGGACATCGCTATTTTTGATTCCAATCCCGCTGTCTTTTATATAGAGGGTCTGGTCTTTGAAATAGATCTCAATTCCACCTGTACTGGTGTACTTGAGGCTATTGGACAAGAGTTGCTCGATGATGACCAAAAGCCACTTGCGATCGGTAATGACGGCGACATCCAAATCATGCAGGTTCACTGTCAAGTTCTTTTGGATAAAAAAGAGGGCATATTTGCGGACCACTTCTTTGACCAAGTCCTCTAGCGACACGCGCTTTAAGACCAGATCGTCATGAAAACTCTCCAGTCGCAGGTACTGCAGAACCAGATTGGCATAGGAGTCAATCTTGAAAAGCTCCTGCTCCATCTGCTGCTTGACAATAGGTGTCTCGACATCTTGGACCAAGAGGTGGCTAGCTGCAATGGGCGTCTTAATCTGGTGAACCCAGAGGGTGTAGTAATCCATCAGGTCATTGAACTTGGCCTGGGCTACTTTGCCTTGCTCCAGGCGCGCCTGCTGTTCTTCTGTATATTTTTCATAAAGGAGATGTTCCAGTGGTGAGGCAAGCTCTATTTCCTCATACAGCAGAGCTTTGCGGTACTCCTGAAAGGTCATAGCGAAATCCCAGATCAAGATACAGATGGTAAAAAATCCTAGCATCAGAGTCGCATAGATAAAAACCGTCCCCGTCTCTGGAAAGAGAAAGGCAAAGACCAAATCGACCATCAAAAAGATGACCACTAGATAGAGCAGGCGCCTGCGGGATACCACATACTGCCAAAAGATGTTTCCAAATTTATTCATGGACCAACCCGTAACCGATGCCTTTCTTGGTTTCGATGAAGTTTGACAAGCCAGCCTCTTCTAATTTCTTGCGAAGGCGGGCCACATTGACAGACAAGGTATTATCATCAATAAAGAAGTCGCTATTCCAGAGCTCTTTCATCATATCATCGCGCGCCACGATACTGCCCGCATGCTCAAACAGGACGCGCAGGATCTGAAATTCATTCTTGGTCAACTTGATGACTTCCCCTTCATACACCAAGTCCGTGGACTTGAGATTGAGGATGGCTCCCCGATGCTCCAGCAGATTTTGATCTGTGCCAAATTCGTAGGAGCGGCGCAAGAGCCCTTGGACTTTGGCAAGGAGCACATTTTGATCAAAAGGCTTGGTGACAAAATCGTCTCCACCCATATTGATGGCCATGACAATATCCATGGCTTGATCCCGTGAGGAAAGAAACATGATCGGAACCTTTGAAACCTTGCGAATCTCCTGGCACCAGTGGTACCCATTGTAGAGAGGCAGTCCAATATCCATAAGGATCAAGTGGGGGTCGGTTTCGACAAAGATCCCGAGGACATCCATAAAATCCTCGACTGCGACCACTTCATAGCCCCATTGTTCCAATAATTGTTTGACCTGTTGGCGGATAATATTATCATCTTCGACTAAGAGAATTTTATGCATGGCTTTCTTTCCTTCTTTTTTTCTTCTTCCTATTATAACAGATTAAGAAGCAGAGAAAAAGGCTGTTTCAGAGGGATAGAAGATCTCACACCTACTTTCTTGATGGAGGGCGCTTTTTCTCCATCCATTTTTGTGCTATACTGAAAGAAATAAGACACGGGAGGCACAGATGTCAACTATTTTTGATTACCTAAAAGAAGTGACCTACGATTCCATATACGACCGTCCTTTCAATGAACTGGATGTCCTGGCACTGACAGAGCTGACCTATCTTCCTTTTGATCGGATCGTGCCCCAAGGGGATACGACCAATATTGAAGTCCGCTTATCTGATGCAGCAGAACTTATCGACCGGACCACCGATTTCATCGTGACAGACCAACACCTGCAATTAGTCGATGACTTAGCTAGTTCAAAGCGTTTTAAAAACATCAAACTCCTCAACTATGTCAACGAATATGACCCCGATGTTCAGAAGCAGTTTGCGGCTATGACCTATCGTCTTACCATGGATGTTTATTTAGTCGTCTTCAGAGGGACGGATGATACCTTGATCGGCTGGAAGGAAGACTTCCACATGACCTATATGGACCATGTCCCAGCTCAGAGACGCGCAGCCAGCTACCTGCAAAACATCATGAAGGAATTTCCTAAAGGGCGCTTCTTAGTAGCGGGTCACTCCAAAGGGGGCAATCTCGCAACCTATGCCTGCACTTACCTGCCGGATTCCTTATTTGAACGAGTCGATGCCATCTACAGCTACGATGCTCCTGGCCTCAACAGGGCCATTATCGAGACCGAAGGCTACCAGCGGACGTCCCCAAATATTCTTCGCTTTGTCCCCCAAGGATCCATCGTCGGCATGATGCTAGAAGTCCCTGAGCCTGCTACGATTGTCAAAAGCCGAGCTTTTGGTGGCTTTGTCCAGCATGACGCTTTTACTTGGATGATTGAGAAGGATAAATTTGTGACCCTGGATCAAACCAGTCCTGACAGCCAGCAAACCGACGAGACCCTGAAGCAGTGGGTTCGCGAAACATCGGCGGATGAGCGCAAGAAGTTCTTTGATACCTTTTTTGGCATTTTTCTGGACGCAGGTATCACTTCAATCAATGATTTGAGGAACTTGAAAAATTTCTCCAAGATCAAAGAGATCTTTCAAAATGCTCAAGACCTAGATCCTACAGAAAGGGAAATGCTGGAACGTCTAGCCAAGCAACTCCTCGATACCCGTGTCCAAGCTTGGAAAAAATGGCAGACGGTTCCCCGCATTCTGGTTCAAATGACTGCATTTTTCAAGCGAAAAAAAGCAGTCGAGTCCTCCTCACAACTGCTTCTTGAGCACAAGGAATGAGACTCAACAACTGAAAAAAGAAACCACCTCTTCTATTTACTAGAACGCAAAAATCATCTGAAATGTCTTTCAGATGATTTTCTATTTTCTATTGGTCCTGAGAAGCTGGTGCATCTGACGTGCCTTCTTCTATGGAAGCCGGGCTTGCAGGCTCAGTTTCTGTCTCAGTTGTGGCAGGCTTGCTTCCTTCTGAAGCTGCTGCTTCTGTTTCCACTGGAGTCTCTGCAGTGACAGGCGTTTCGACCGTGCTAGCTGGTTTCCCCGCTTCGCTTGCAGATGGCATTGCTGCTAACTCTGCCTGAAAGGCTTGGATAACCTGTAGTAAGGCTGCCTTGTCACTCTTTGGATTAGCCAATTGGTCAAAGAGAGCTTCTAAGCGATCAAATACAGCATCACTAGCACCCTTTTCCTGCAATTGTTGGTGAAGCGTCATCAATTGGTTATAGAGTTGTTGATAAAGGGCGACATCCCCAATCTGAGGCTCTTCTGTTTGCTTTTGTTTTTGCTTTTCAATGGTGTCACTGATTTCGCGTAACAGAGCTTGTCCACTTGCAATAGCCTTGTCTGGATCCGTCTCATTTCCAAGCTGAGCCAAACTTGCTTCAAAGGCAGTTCGTTTGGCCTGGTCTTCGACTTGTGGCAAGAGCGACTGGATTTGCTCTGAGAGGGCTGTCAGGATGCTGGTTCGTTGACGGGATTCTGTCGCCTTGTCCAACTCTCCATATAAGCCCTTGAGGAAATCATAGACCGCTAAGTTATAAGATGGAGCCTGACTTCCTTTTTGATCCAAAACTGTTTTTTCAATAGGATAGGTTTGGCCTTTTTCTTGAGAGAAGAGCTGGTCAATTGCCTGCTTGGTTTGGTAGAGTTCCATAAAGTGAGCCTTAGCATCCCAGGCCTCTTCAAAGGCTTGGGCCCGATAGAGTTTCAAAGCTAGATCTGCCGCCTTGGTGCGCAGTTCTGGTGTCAAGCGCGCATCGCTCAAGCTTTGATAGAAGTACTTGAGATAGTCGACCGATGTCACACCCGTCCGATCTTGCATCTCCTGAACAGCTTCTAATAGCTTCCCTTCCTGCTCTAAACGCTTGCTGTCCTTGGCAGCATAGGCTTCCTGCAGTTGTGAGACCAACCCTTCCTTCTTCAGTTGGAAGGCTTCTGTGTCTAGCAAGCGCACTTGTTCCAGCAATTCCTGGTATCGACGATCGAGGGCTGTCTCTTCTTTTGGTTTGATCGCTTGAGTCGCATGAATGTATTGCTCATCAACCTGGTTAAGACTGGCTAGGTAGCCTTCCGTCGAGTTGCTTGGGAAACTCTTGACATTTTCTAAGAAGTGGCCCAAAATAAGCTCAATCCGCCGTTGCTGCAATGGATCAGAAGCATAAAGAGTCCGGCTTTCTGCTAAAAGTTGGTTGACCCTGTCCTCTACTGCTTTTTTATCCAAGTCTCCTTTTTTGTAAGGCGATTGAATGGTAGGAAGACGATGGGCTAAGTAGTCTGCTAGACCTGCTGAGCGCACCTTGATGTAGTGGTTATGATCGCCATGCGGGATGACAAACTGACCATTTTCAATCTGGAGGCTATAAGGAGAAATCCCCGAGCGAAGGGCTGTTGCATAGAGTTCATTGATAAAGTCTAGTTCAGGATTTCCAGTTTCAAGCGGAATCCGGACATGTTCCTTCCGAACGGCATAAGGGTGGATGTGGGTCGGATCGTATTCTTGGTCTGGATTGTTAAAGACAAAGAAACCATTGGAAATCTTAATGGCCTCACGAGGGACGCCGTAGGTCTTGCTGATGTACTGGATCTTTTCCTCATCTGAGGCATCGCGAGAATAGCTGGCGACATCATCTGTCAGTGGCTGTCCCTTGTCCTCTTCTTTCTTACCTGCCAGAGTTGCCTCTGCTGCTGCAATCTCTTGAGGAGAGAGGTCCTTTTTATAGAAATAATGAGCGTGGTTGCCATGAGCGACCATGTAACCGTCCTCGTCCTTACTGATGACCATGTCTGCATGGAAACCATGATCGTGCTCCTCTTCGTGCTCGTGATCATGTCTGTCCCCATGTTCATGCTCGTGATCATGGTCAATTGGTTTTGTACTTGGACTTGAAGGCCGGTTTGGACTTATTTCAGCAGGTGTAGTAGCACCTTGGGCCCGAAGCAGTTGGAATTGCCGTGCCAGCTCACGCTCTAAAGGAGATAGGGAGCTGTAAGGGATAAAGTGGAAATGATCCCCGTGAGGGTAGACAATTCCTTGATCGGTCCACTTGGTAATCTTACTTGGATCAAAGACAGAACCATCAGACTCCACATGACGAGAAGACAGAGGTGTTTTCTGCAATTCTTCCATCAGATTGCTGAGCGTTGAAGTCGGTTTCGAGTTTCCAGGATTAGACGGCACTGGTGTCGTCTGTGTATGGGTTGGACTAGCTGACGGCTGGTTGTTCGCTTGCTTCCCAAGGCTTGGAGAGGCTTGATCTGGAGTTCCTTGCCCTTGTTCTGTGCTTGCTCCAGCTAGAGCCTGATGGCCAGCTTGACCACCTAAGGCCGAAAGGGCTGCTGCTAACTCGCCAGCAGATAAGGCACTCTTTGGAATATAATGGAAATGGCTACCATGGGGCACAATAAAGCCGTCCCCTGTATCTGAAATGACATCTCCAGGGCTAAAGACATAACCATCGTCCGTACGATAGCCACCAGCTGTATGGTTTTTAGTCGTCAGCATCTCAAGGGTCTTGCCTTCTTTCAACGCTTGACTAGGTTGACGGAAGTCACGGGTCTTGCCTGCCTTGTGCGAGGAGCTTGCCTGTACTGATCCCGTTTCCCCTTCTTCTTTAGTGCCTCCTTTTTGTTGTTGAGCGATCTCTTCGATCGAGCGCACATTGACCGTATGCTGAGCATCCTTTAAGTAGAGATAGTATTTACCAGCGCGTTTAATGATATAGCCATCCTTGACCTTGCTGACAATATCAGCTTCTTGGAGCTGATAGGTTGGATCTCGCAAAATCAACTCCTCACTAAAGATGGCATCAAATGGGACCTTACCACTATAGTAATGAAAATGATCCCCATGAGAAGTGACAAAGCCTTCATCCGTAATTTTGATGACAATCTGCTCCGCCTGAGTCTTTTCCTTGGCATTGACTGCTTCGATGCTGTCTTCCTTTTTGCTGGAGGCAGTCGATGACGCTTTCTTTTCTGCCTGTAGATACTGAATCTGATTCTTTTTCTCTTCCTTAGCTTGTGGTTGCTGACTGAGCGCATAGGCACATAGCCCTATTCCCAAAGTTGCTACAATTCCAATCGTTCCCTTTTTCTTCATCCTTGATTTACTCCTCTAATTCCTTGGCTAAACTCGCCATATTTTCTTCTAAATTTGCTAATAGATCCTTATCGTTTTGCGGATCAGCTTCCAGTGGATCCAAGACCTTGACACGCGCCCCTGTTGCCTTGGCGATACTATCTGCCACCTTTGACGACGTGTGCTTCTCTACGAAGATCGTTTTCACCTGATAATCTTTGACAAACTGCTGGATCTCCGCCAATTGCCGGGCGGTTGGTTCTTGCTCAGGGGAAATCCCTGCAATCCCCAACTGCTTGAGACCAAAGCGTTTGGCCAGATAAGAAAAGGCCGTATGCTGGGTCACAAAAGTCTTTTGCTTGGCCTTGTCAAAGACAGGCTGGTAGCGAGCTACTAGTTCCTCACAGCGCTTTTCAAGCTTTTGGGCATTGGCCTGATAGAGCTCCTTGTTCTTTGGATCGATCCCTCCCAAGCGCTGGGCGATAATCTTTCCTTCCTCTGCAATTTTCGCAGGGTCCAACCAGGTATGCGGGTCATACAGTTGCTTGGCTTCTTTTCCCTGACCAGCCTCAACATCCTCTAATCCAGCCACATTATCAAGGGTCATTCCTTGACTCCCTTCGATCACCTGTAACTTGGAACCTTGTAGATTAGGATCTAAGCGACCAGCCCATGATTCCAGGGTCTGAGAATGATAGACAAATACATCCGCATCATAGATTTGGGCCACTTCCTTGGTTGAGGGCTCGTAATCATGGATCCCTGCACCGGACTGAACCATCCAGATGTCATTTTGATCCCCAGAGATTTCCTTAACCAGAGCATAGATGGGATAAAAACTCGTGACAATTTTGAGACCTTTTCTAGAAGGGGGCTTGCCTGCATTTCCTTGACTAGCACAAGCTGCAAGCAGAAAGAAACCGAGGAACAAGAGTCCCAGCACCTTCATTTTTCTCCTTTTCATCCTTCACCTCTTTTTTATTTTTTGTTAACCAGTTTATTAATCGGTTAATTAACTAGTTAATAATACTGCTATTTGTTTGCTTTGTCAAGCCTTTTTTACATTTTTTTCCTTTTAATGCTAGGGACTAACCTTTTACTAGCCTCCACGACCTTTCCCTGCAGAAAAAAAGAGGCTGGGACAAAAGTCCTAGTCTCTCAATTGTCTTTGGATTGTCGAGCAAGACGCAGTGGTTGAGTGGGCTCTACTACGCTGATTTCATCAGCTTTTACAGCCCTAGTCAACTGTGCGGAGGTGGGACGACGAAATCGAATTCTAACGAATGACCGATTTCTGTCCCACTCTCTTTTATTGACGGTAGAAATATTGATCAGCCGGGTAGTTGCCTGCAGATTGAGTGACCACTAGACGTGGCTTGCTGGTATCAGACTGGTCTCCATCTGGATTTTGGAAACCGATTTTCAGAAGTCCAATCGCAGCACCAGTCTCACCCATCTTCATCTCAACATAAGGTATCTTACTCTTCTTATCAGAGTCCGCAACGGCCTTGAGGCTACCTTGGCCCTTGACTTTTCCATCTGCTTGGATGACGATCTCAGCTCCTTTGCCATTGCGCCAGGTTCCAGCTAAGCTTGAGAAGTCACCTCCGTTAATGGCCGCAATATCTAAGTCTTTCTCTTTTTTCGGTTGCGGGTAAGCTTTCCACCACTCTAGATGGTAATCACGAAAGGCCACATCCCCAAAGAGAATCCGACGCTCTTGCGAAGCCACTCCATCAGGACCTGTCACACCTGCTGGGATCAAGTACAAGATTTGCTCTTGCCCTTGGATCGCAGTCGCATTGGCTCCAGTGAAATAAACTTCATAATAGCCTTTTCGTTTCTTAGGCTCTTTTTCTTTATTGAGCAGGTAACTTGCCCGAGTGCCTCCGCTCCAGAAAGTCCAGCCGGTCTCCCCATTTACAATGCTTGGAAAGGCGTTTGTCTTGTTTTGGTAATACTCTTCTGGAGTATAGCCATAAAGTTTAAAGCCGGAATCAGCGATTTCCTTTTCATAAGTATCATTGGAATAAGCACCTTCAAACGGTGAAAGATTGCCATCAAGGACAACATCATTTGGATCTGTCGATTTGAAAAAATCCTCCCGGTTGGCAAAGACCATCTCGTGGTCGGGATTTTTATCAGACATGGTGACCGTAATCAAAGGCTTCTTATCCGTCTTATATTTGAAGACGCGAACAGTGACTGTAAAATCGGTATTGCCATCGGACTTTTTCATCTTGCCTTTCGAAACCTTGTTAGACCCTTCGACCTTCCAATCCGTGCTAAATTCAGCAGCTACCTTGCCATCAGCCGTTTGGTAATCGATCTTCCAGGCCTTGCCTTTTTTCTCGATTTTGGCTTCGTCCCGTTCATTGGAGACATAATCGCCACTCAAGTCAATGGCTTTTTCTTTTGGCTTGGTGACCTTCTTGCTGGTCTGGTTAAATTCCTTTTGATGGTCTGGTTGGATGTTGGAACTAGAGTAGAGATAGACCCCACCGATCAGAACAGCTGCTCCGACCAGTCCCAAAATCGGCCCTAGGTATTTTTTCTTCCATTTTAGATTCATTTTACTACCTCCATGGAATAAGATCTTTACACTAGTATACCCTAAATCGAAAGTATAGTAAAATTTCCCTCTATGTAGTGGTTTCCTAAGTTTAAACTGACCAGTTGTAGCACAGAATACCTGTTTTGCAAAAACAATATTTTGTTTATCATTATTTTTTTATCGTTTTTCGATACTTTTTTATTGACTTATTTTTTATAAGGAGTATACTATAAGTGAAAAATAAATTAACTTCAAGGAGGCTTGCGATGAAAAACTCAAAAACCTTAAAAGATGTCATTGAAGTCTTAACGGCTTTCATTTACTTCTGTGGCTTTATGACCTTGGTAGCACTGGTCATCCACCTGCTTTCCCGGATGGGAGTGTTTAAGGAGATCGTTCAAACTGGACGCTTGTCCTTTGATGTAAATGGTATCCAGCTCTTCCCCAAACATCCGCAACCCCTCTGGCAGTTGCTCTTCCCACTAGCCTCAAGCGCTATCTATATTTTTCTTCTGATCACCATTCGCACCTTCCTCCAAAATCTTTACCAAGAAAAGATCTTTTCTCACTCCAACATTGATCTTTGCAACCGAGCTTGGAAGATTCTCTTGGTCTTGTCCTTTATGTCTGGCACACTTGAAACCAGTGGCAATGCTTATCTCCTTCCCTTCACCTTCCGATTGACCTTTAACACGGGACTTCTCCTTGCCGTCCCAATTGTCTGGGTCCTTGGCAAGATTTTAGAGAGAGGGATTGAGATCGCAGAAGAAAATGAGCTAACTATTTAAGGAGGGGACCATGATTATCGTCAATCTAGATGTCATGCTGGCCAAGCGAAAGATGAAATCCAATGAACTAGCCGACAAAATCGGCATTACGACAGCCAACCTCTCCATCCTCAAGACCGGCAAGGCCAAAGCTATCCGCTTCACTACCCTTGAAGCCATCTGCAAAGAACTCGACTGCCAGCCGGGAGATATCCTGGAATACCGGCCAGATGAATAGGGACATGTATTGTCATAAGAAAAGCACTCCCGCAGGAGTGCTTTTCATCTATATCTATCGTTTAGCCGATGATACTTCCATTTGGTACAGATGGATCAACAGTTAAGACTGTTAATTGATCTCCGTATTCTGCGGAAAGAATCATGCCTTGGCTGACATATTTCTTCATCATCTTACGTGGTTTAAGGTTGGCTACGATTTGGAGTTTCTTGCCGACCAATTCTTGTTCATTTGGATAGAATTTCGCGATACCAGAAAGGATTTGACGGTCTTCGCCGTCACCAGCGTCAAGACGGAAGCGAAGCAATTTGTCTGAGCCTTCGACGCGTTCCACTTCTTTGACTTCTGCTACACGGATTTCAACCTTGTCAAATTCTTCAAACTTGATCTCATCTTTTTCAGACTTGAGTTCCACTTCTTCTGGAATCCATTCTTTTTCTTGTGGTTTACCAGCAGTCATTTGAGATTGAATGTAGGCAATTTCTTCTTCCATGTCGAGACGTGGGAAGATTGGAGTTCCTTTGGCAACTACTGTGATATTTTCAGGGAATCCTGCTAAGGTCAAGTTTTCAAGATCGAAGTCCAAGTCCAAGCCAAGTTGTTCCATGATGGCATTTGAGGTGTTCATCATGAATGGTTGGATCAAGTGAGCCACAACACGAAGGCTAGCTGCCAAGTGAGCCATCACTGCTGCCAATTGTTCCTTGTCACCATCTTCTTTAGCGAGGACCCAAGGAGCAGTCTCATCGATGTACTTGTTGGTACGAGAGATGATGTTCCATACGGCTTCTAAAGCGCGTGGGTAATCAACCGCGTTCATTTGCTTGTGGTATTCAGCGATGTTTTCTTCAACCACCTTGGCCAAATCTGCATCAAATGCTGTGACATTTTCGACATAAGCTGGAATTTGACCACCAAAGTATTTATTGATCATGGCTACCGTCCGGTTAAGGAGGTTTCCAAGGTCATTAGCCAATTCATAGTTGATGCGGGCTACGTAGTCTTCTGGGGTAAAGGTACCATCAGAACCAACTGGAAGACTACGCATGAGGTAGTAACGGAGTGGATCCAAGCCGAAGCGTTCCACCAACATTTCTGGGTAGATGACATTTCCTTTAGACTTAGACATCTTGCCGTCTTTCATGACAAACCAACCATGGGCAATCAAACGTTCTGGCAATTTAACATCCAACATCATGAGAAGGATTGGCCAGTAGATGGAGTGGAAACGAAGGATGTCTTTTCCAACCATGTGGAAGACGGTTCCGTTCCAGAATTTGTCAAAGTTTTCATGATCTTCTTGACCGTAACCAAGAGCGGTCACATAGTTAAGAAGGGCATCGATCCATACATAGACCACGTGTTTTGGATTAGATGGGACTGGCACACCCCAGGTAAAGGTGGTCCGAGATACCGCCAAGTCTTCCAAACCTGGCTCGATGAAGTTTTTCAACATTTCATTAAGACGACCATCTGGCGTGATGAAGTCTGGTTGGGATTTGAAAAACTCAACCAAACGGTCTTGGTATTTGCTGAGACGAAGGAAATAAGATTCTTCAGAAACCCATTCTACTTCGTGGCCTGATGGGGCTACCCCACCGATGACCTTGCCATTCTCATCACGGTAGACCTCAGCCAATTGGCTTTCTGTAAAGAACTCTTCATCAGATACTGAATACCAACCAGAGTATTCACCAAGGTAGATGTCGTCTTGAGCCAGCAAGCGTTCAAAGACCTGGGCCACCACTTTTTCATGGTAATCGTCTGTCGTACGGATGAATTTATCATATGAGATATCGAGTAATTGCCAGAGTTCTTTCACTCCAACAGCCATCCCATCTACATAAGCTTGCGGCGTTATCCCAGCTTCTTCTGCTTTCTGCTGGATCTTTTGACCGTGCTCATCAAGACCAGTCAGGTAGAAAACATCGTAGTTCATCATACGTTTGTAACGCGCCAAGACGTCACAGGCGATCGTTGTGTATGCTGAACCAATATGCAATTTACCAGATGGGTAATAGATAGGGGTTGTGATGTAGAATGATTTTGTCATGTTTCTTTTCCTTTCAGGGCTAATGGAACCCAATTTAGTAACACTCTATTATAACATTTTTAGGAGACCCTGAAAACCCAAAAGCGGCTAGGTTTGCGATGAACAAAAAAGCTGACCGAAGTCAGCTTTCTATGATTGATAACGAATCACGCTATCTTACTTTCCAAGATAGTATTCTTTTACAACGTTCAATTTTTCGTCAAATTCGAATACCAATGGTGGGAAGTTAGGGATTTCCACATCCATGATTTCGTCGTCTGACAATTGTTTGATGTGTTTAACAAGAGCACGGATTGAGTTACCGTGTGCTCCTACGAATACGTTTTTACCATCTTTAAGAGCTGGAGCGATTTTATCTTCCCAGAATGGAAGGGCACGTTCCAAAGTAACTTTCAAGTTTTCAGCATCTGGAATTACTGAGTCATCAAGTGAAGCGTAACGACGGTCAGTGTGTGCTGAGTGTTCATCATCACGGTCCATTGCAGGAGGCAATACATCGTATGAACGACGCCAGATGTGAACTTGTTCATCACCAAATTGTTCAGCAGCTTCTGCTTTGTTTTTACCAGTCAAACCACCGTAGTGACGTTCGTTCAAGCGCCATGATTTTTCAACTGGAACCCACAATTGGTCAGAAGCTTCAAGCGCAAGGTTTGTTGTTTTGATCGCACGTTTCAATACTGAAGTGTATGCTTGGTCAAATTCGATACCAGCTTCTTTGATCAATTTACCAGCGTCGATCGCTTGTTGTGTACCTTTTTCAGACAAATCAACATCAGCCCAACCAGTGAAAAGGTTAGCTTTGTTCCATTCAGACTCACCGTGGCGAGCAAAAACCAATTTTACCATTAGATGGATCTCCTTTTTATTCTCCGAGGTTTCCCCCGTTTATCTATTTTATTCTACTAGATTTTCAGTAAAAAATCTAGTGGCGACCATAGAAAAGTGCAATTTCTCACAAAAAAGAGCCTAACGGCTCTAGTTTAAAAATAGATTGCATTACTTAGACTAAAAGATTCGCCAGTAGAGACCTTTTTATTCTGCCGGTTGCTCCTTCTCTTTTGCTCTTTCATCATCTGAAGGATGATTTCGTCTATAAACGATTCCACTGATATTCCACCACTCTCTTAGGATAAAAATCCAATAGAAGGACTGACACAAGTAAAATCCCCAATCCAACCGCAGGAGGTCTATTTGAACAGTCATAGAAAACATGGTAAAGATTAAAATGATGCTACAGGCTACAAAAATTAACAGTGATTGAAGGTGGGCTAACAAAGAATAGCCTATTTTATTTAGGAGATATTTTACAAAAATAGCAAGTACTGGTAGGACAAAAAGAATAATAAGTGACGTCGTGAAATAAGAATGGATGAGGCCTTCGAACTCTTTGGCATTGTATAGAGAACGTTCACCTAGGAAAATCGTAAACTGTGCCGAATCATTTTCCCCTATTTTTTGATATGTATAAAACGGTGACATCAATAGGGTCAATACATAGGCCGTAAATAAGCCAAGCTGATGCAATAACTGATGATTAAATTTTATTTTTCCTTTTACCATGTCTCCTTTCACCCCCTAACCTTTCCATTGCGAATTTCAACAGTCTCAGATACTTGTTTACCATCATCGAACAGGCCATACCACCCATCTGGTAGAGACCTAATTGCCAAGTAATGCTTCAAAACTGATTTAAAATCATTACCTGATTCTTTAAATCGACTTATATTTTCAGGAGAGATAATTTTAACATAGATGTCTCCTGATTCGATAAAACTACTATACGAGACATCATACCATCCTCCTAGAATTTTTATCTCAGAATTAGGAATGCCATTCTCATATTGCTCCATCAAACTGAAATAATTGTTACCTCGTTTCTTAACGGGGGATAAGCTTATTTCAATCCAAGAGCCGCTAAAAGCACTATACTCGTTAATTTTTTTATCTAATTCTGCTTCAAGCTCGATTCGCTCAGTACTGAATTCAAATCCCTTCTCTATAATAGGCAAATAGGCTCTATCAAAATCATCATAGGTATTTTCTATTCCTAGGTTTTCAGCTAAATCAATCTTATTAGAATAAGGCATCACCAAGTGTTTAAATCTGACTGATTTTTTCAAAGGAATGGAAACTTTTTTCCCTTCAATCGTTTCAGAATAGATAAAATTCACATCCGGACCGGCATTGGGACGAGTCCAAGAGAAACCTGTAATCTGTATATCTCCTCGGAAACTTCTACTATCATAGAAACCTTTTAGGTTAGATTCTAAATTTCTATAAAAATAGAATCCTAGAAATAGTAGGAAGCAGACAACCACTAGAACGGCTTTTGACCGATCACTAATCGTCGTCTGGCCCTTCTTGAAATGTTTCTTCAAATTCACGTTCCAACTCTTCTTCAACTCTTTCCTCCTTTATAACCTTTTTAAATTCTTCAGCATTCCGAACGATTTCTTTCTGCCCACTCTTTGTATAAGAAGCGTCAATAGACCAACGAAAATGATCTGCATCAGGAAACAAACTCTTGATGATAGTTTTATCCTCCTCCATAGTGAGGTTATTTTTTAGAATCAGGAGACGGCGATATTTTTTTAGTTGGGTTAAGAGTTTACTATCCTTCACCTTCACACCATTGCGATCTAATCTCTCCGTAGAACTTGAAGAAGTTTCTACTTTTTCATCTTCATCATCATATTCATAACCTATCCAACATCCTCCTACATCTATTTTATTTCTATCCAGACTGTATTTTTTTGTCTCAAATTTGGGTGCAGGCAATATTTGATAAAATCCACTATAACCATAATCAACAATCATTTTTGGATCTGTCTTTGCTATTTCTCCCTTGTTCAGATTCACAAATAGGAGATCATTTTTTGTAACATTGAAAGCTACGTACTCATCTTTTCCATCTGTAAACATGCTACCTCTCATGTTTCCTTCAATCGAGTCGTAACCCATTTTTTGAACGAGTTTTAAAACATCAATGGTATGACCTTCTCCTTTCTCTTGGCCCAATTCATAATACCGAATTCTAAAATATTCATTTGCATCTTTTTTCTTATCTTCGCCACTGAATAGTTTAGAATCTTGAAGGGCTATATATTGGGATCCGACAGCATAAATATATGGGTTGTTTTTTCTATCTTCTTTCTTAAAACTATAAGCCAATATTGGAATTCCGGTGGCCTCTTCACTAATGATTCGATTTTCCAATAACCGTTGTCCTCTACCAACATAATCATAATTTCTATCACTCACAACATGTACTGCTTCTTTTAGGTAAAGGAAGCTCCAAATACCGCCAACCATTAGAACGGTCACGGCAACTAGGGAAAGAATATGCCATATTTTCCAAGAAAAATTCTCCAGCTTCTTCATCTCGTTCTCCTATTGTTTGATTTCAAAAGTATATTATATCATGATTTCTCCTATTTTTCCTTCACTATCCTAGTGTGGTTTTACCATACAAAAAAGAGCCTGACGGCTCTGGTTTGAAAATAGCTTGCTTCTTTTTGTCTTCAACAAACATTCACAATATAGAACTATTCTTTTGATAAGATTTCTGCCTCATTAGCTGTTTTGGTAGCAGAATTTCGATATTCAATCATCTTTTTTATATCACGTAAGTTGCTATAAATATGAAACAAATAAATGAGTAAGCAGACATAGAAACCTGAGCTAAAGCTATAGTGATCTTTCTGAACTGACAAAGAAAACACCGCATAAACGAACATTACTACACAAGATACATGAATCAACAAAGACTGTAAACTAGCTAAAAATGGGTATCCCTTTTTTTCAAAGAAATTATGAATGAAAAAAGCAAGGATAGGTAAGGTTACTAATAGTAAAAGTAAAATGATAAAATAAAAATTTACAAGATCCTCAAACGCTTCACCCCCAAACACAGGGTTATTGTCCAGAAAGAGAAAAATTTGTGAATTATTTGGATTTGAAATAGCTAGATCATTGTAAAATGGCAAAGCTAGAAATGAAAAAATTAGGAAAATATACAATCCAAGTTCCCAAGCTAGACTAAGTCCAGTATCCTTTTGTATTTCTGACATGTTTAATCCCTTTCTTTAACCTTTCCATTAAAAATCATAGCTCGAGCTGTGGGTAGTTCAGTTGAGGTATCAAGAGCATAAATCCCATTTGGTAAGCTCGTTTTTTGTAAAAGTGTATTCAACTCATCCTTCAGATGTATACTTTCTTTATCGACACCTTTTGGTAGCGAAATTTGAACATACAAGGCATTATATTCTAATGCATCCTCTACTGGAAATTGATACCAGCCTCCAAGTACGGTACGATTCTTCTTCATTGATTCTTTCTCATATTCACCGAGCCATCTAACTCTATAATAATTTGATAATTGACTGAAAGTTGTAAATTTCAAAGTGATTTTAGAGCCTTTTAACGTAGAGTTTTGATTGATTTTATTTTGAATTTCCTGTTCCAATTTCTTACTGTCAGGATTGAGCTCGAGTGCTTTTTCAAGAATTGGACCATATACACTATACTCCTCAGCATACATTCCAATCGAATCCCCAGTCATTCCATAACGACCTTCTTTACCCAAATAAGGATAATATGGAATAACAAATTGTTCAACCTTCATTCGTCTCTTTAA
Organism: Streptococcus parasanguinis; assembly: GCF_019929185.1. Taxonomy (GTDB): domain Bacteria; phylum Bacillota; class Bacilli; order Lactobacillales; family Streptococcaceae; genus Streptococcus; species Streptococcus parasanguinis_O. Next base: position 21,541 of record NZ_JAHZPC010000004.1, on the reverse strand, counting down.
TGGAATAGAAATGACTTTTCCATTGACCTTCTCAGAATAAACATAATTGACATCTATTCCCAATTTATCTTGAGTAGATAGGGAAAGACTGGTGATCTTTATCTCACCTGGATAATGATTGCTTTTATAGAGTCCTTTGATGTTTGTTTCCAAATTTCTATAAAAACAAATACTGATAAGAGCCAAAAAGCCAACTAGAACGAGACAGCTTTTTAGTTTTTCATTCTTCATTTCCATATACTTTCTCAACTTTCTCTTCATCAACTACTTGGATTAATTCCTCAATATTGTGGATATATTCGTTATGACCATCCCTTGTATAGTCATCATCAATAAACCAAACAAAGTGAGTTGCATCCGGAAATAGCTTCGACACTAATGACTGGCTACTAGATAAATTTCTGTCTTCTTCTAAAACAAGGAGAAATCCATATTTTTTTAATATTGAAAGAAGTTTGCTATCTTCAGGTTTTTCTTCACTACTGTCTGAAGTTGAATAACTACTATCGTTTGTGGTAGTCATTTTCTTCTTTGGCTGTTTATAGTGAACCCATGGCCAAGAAATTTTCGTGTTGCTTTCCTCTTCATCGAAGTTCTTCGTAATGAAATCTGGATTAGACAGGGCCCTATAGATGCCTTTATAACCATATTGTATCGTTTTCTTCGGACGTTTTTTACTCTCCTTTTGCGTCCTAAGATTAAAATAGATGGATTCCTTATCTGTCACTTTCACCCTGACATACTCGTCCTTCCCATCAGAGTACATGGTTGACTCCATGTTTCCATAAATCGTTTTATAACCCAGTTTCTGAATAATTTTAAAGACATCAATGGTATGCCCCTCTCCTTTTTCTTCTCCAATCAGATAATAACGAATTTTAAAATATTCTTCCGAATCTTTTTCATTTTGATTAACATTACCCAGCTTAGAATCTTGAAAGGCTATATAGTTATGTCCGACAGCAATTTGATCATCATAACCATCTTCATCTGTATTTTTTAATGAAAGAGCTAAAATTGGGAATCCTGTATCTAGTCCCTTTACTTTTTCATAGTTCGTCAACCGTTGCCCTTTTCCAACATAAATATAATTTCGCTCATGAACAATATAGTCTGCATCTTTTACGTAAAAGAATGAACAAAGGCTACCAATAAAAAATACAGCCACAGCAATCAAGGTATAAACGTGCCACATTTTCCAAGAAAAATTCTCTAGCTTTTTCATCTCGTTCTCCTTTTGTTTGATCGTGAAAGTATATTATATCATGATTTTCCCTATTTTTCTCCTAGTTAAAATATAGGTATATTCTCATTGCATCAAAAAAGAGCCTGACGGCTCTGGTTTCTCTCACATTAATTTTTCTGACAGTCGGGGCAAATGCCATAGACCGTCATCTGGGTTTTGGTGATCTGGTAGCCACTTTGACTGGCTGCTTCTTCACGAAGATCTGGGACTTCGATATCCACATCTGCGATACGACCACATTTTTCACACACCACATTCAAATGGTCATGCCCCATGAAATCAAAATAGGTCGTGGTATCATTGCGAACCTTGATCTCAGAGACAACCCCCTCATCAATTAAAACCTTGATATTGTTGTAGACAGTTGCTAGACTCATGCTTGGAAACTGAGGCAATAAATCGCGATAGATCTTCTCAGCGCTTGGATGTTCATGACTCGCCACTAAATAGGAAAGAACTGCTCTGCGAGTATCGGTAATCCGAATGCCCTTAGCACGCAAACTTTGCAAAACTTCTTCCACGCGCTCTTCTTCATGACGATGCAATGTGTTCACTATGATCCCCCCTTTCCAATTTGATTTAATCGATTCGTTACCCCTATTATAGCATGTTTCAAAATAAATCACTATTTAGAATGCTTTTAATTAAAAAAAATGTCCAGTGGACATTTTTTTCACGAGCTTGAAAACGGAAAAGCGAGGTTATGTCCAGTGGACATTGATTCACGTATCTAAATACGACTTTTTATCTTAAAAATGAAACTAATTAATTAGTTTTAAATTTTTTAAGAGAACCGAGGAATAATGAACCACCAATCAATACGATGATACCACCAATCCATCCTAAGAATGGGATAATCGCAACAGATCCACCTACAATCAGTAGCACTGAAGGAGCAACACCCACTCGCTCATCACCCTTGTAATAAACAATTGCAATAATTCCTAATACTAGATTTGCAATTTTCAAAGCATTTAATAAAAGAATTGATCCAGCAGTTGCATCTGAACTAGCTGTAGCAGCTGCAGTACCAAGAATAAAGAATGGCCCAACTAATAGTAAAATACCACCAACTAAACCTACAATTCCGCTAAAAAGTGCCAAAGTTTTTGTTTTCATCTTACTTTTCTCCTATTTTATACATTTAGAACTAACAAAATTCTATTGATTATATAATATATGTCCTACATGGTTACCAGAATATCCTACATATACAAGTATTAATTTGAACTTTTCCAAATTACATATAGTAATACAGACAACCACTATAAACTTTTCTTAATTGCTCCCTTTCCTAATTTAATTTCATGCTCCACAGTATTATACTATGGTTGCTAAAAAAAAAAAGTATTTTTTGAAATTAATTATTATTTAGTGAAATTTTTTATAAAAAAAGAATTAAGCATCAAACTTAATTCTACTATGCAAGGTAAAATTTAATAAATCTCTCTCACTACTCTCAGCCGATCCAACTGGTCATCCAGCGTACGGTTCCTAGGATCATCTTAACCACGAGGATCATAAAGCAAAATTCCAGTACGAACCACAGCCCTTTCAATAGATACAAAATAGGTCGGATAAACAACAAGGCAAAGAGGCCTAAAATGAATCGCATGGTCTTTTCTCTCTCCTTCTTTTTTCCTATTATACCCTTATCCTATAGAGCTGTCCAACAAAAAAACCATCCTAGAAATCTAGGATGGCTTTTCAAAATGCAATTATTTAACTGCTTCTTTAAGAGCTTTACCAGCTTTGAATGCTGGAACTTTAGAAGCTGCGATTTTGATTTCTTTACCAGTTTGTGGGTTGCGACCTTTACGAGCTGCACGTTCACGAACTTCGAAGTTACCGAAACCGATCAATTGAACTTTTTCACCTTTTGAAAGGTATTCTGAAACTGCTGCGAATACAGCATCAACAGCTGCTGCTGAATCTTTTTTAGTCAATTCTGTAGCTTCTGCCACTTTTGCGATCAAATCTTGTTTGTTAGCCATTTAACAAATCCTCCAAATTTTTTTAGGCTTTACGCCTTAACAGTACTATAATATCTAAAAAAAGCCTTTAGGTCAAGTACTAAACCTGTTTTTTCAAACATTTATTCAGCTTATTCGTAGCGCACCAAAACTGCAAATGCATTCTCACCTGTATGGGTTTGAATAATCGATCCAGTTTCGAGAACTGGGATAGCATTTTCAACGAACGATTGCAACTGAGCCTTCATTTCATTGGCCCACTCTGGTGCCCCTGCGTAAGAAATCCCGATCTCAGCCACCTTACTATGGGAAAGTTTCTCTACCAATTCATCCAACCATTTCTTAAAGGTCTTGTTTCCACGTCCCTTGACGATTGGTTCCAACTGATGGTCCTTCATTTGCATCACCACACGGATGTTAAGAAGCGAGCTCAAAAGTCCGGTAACACGGCCAATCCGACCACCTTTAACTAGATTTTCCAAGGTAGATACGCCGATATACAACTCTGTCTTTTCTTTGACTTCTTCAATACGAGCTAAAACGGTGTCTAGATCTGCTCCTTCTTTAGCCAACTTAGCTGCTTCAACCACTTGGAACTTCATGGCTTGGTCTGTAAAGCCACTATCAATCACAGTTACTTCTGCCCCTGACAAGGTTGCCCCTTGGCGAGCTGCCTCTACGGTTCCTGACAAGGCATGAGACATATGAATCGAAACGATATGAGCTCCGTCTGCTGCTAACTTTTCATACACCTCCGCAAAGACTCCAACGGGTGGTTGGCTGGTCTTTGGAAGATTTTTGCTAGACTGCATTAAGCGCAAGAAGTCCCCTTCGCCCAACTCACTGTCGGAATAAAGGACTCCATCCACCATAACAGAAAGTGGCACAATGGTGATGCCATATTCTTCAACCACTTCAGGCTCAATTGTAATAGATGAGTCTGTAACTATTTTAATATTTGCCATATATTTCTATACTCTTCCTAAGAATGTTCTGCTTTCATTATATCAAAAAACACAGGGTTTTGCAGTGAAAGATATCCATTCCTGCCTCCTCAATCGTCTGCGGCAGAAAAACCTGTATTGTGAAGGACATGGTCATGGACAATGCCTTGATCATCCAAGAGCAATCCATGGAGGACTCCACCAAAGACAGCACCCCCATCGACACCCATCTTCTGATCTGAAATCCAAAGATTTTCGGTGCCGACTGGCTCATTGAGCAGTCCATAGACCGGTGTATGGCCAAAGACGATCCATTTGCCTGTATGATTCTCCGCTTCATGGAATGGTTTTCGGATCCAGACCTTTTGGTAATCACTGGTTTCTCGCCAATTTTCAAGGGTTAGATCCACACCAGCGTGGACAAAATAATAGGTCTCTGTCTCGTAGTCAAAAGGCAAACTACGGATGAAAGCCACCAAGTCAGGAACGGCGTTTTCTACTGCTTGCGCATCCGCAATCCCATCTACAGGAGCATCGAGTGGCCGGCCTAACAGAGAGTTGATGGTCGTATCGCCACCATTTCTTCGGTAGTGGTCATAACGCTCTTCTGGATTGTCCAACCAGGCTAAAAACATGTACTCGTGATTCCCGGAAAGGCAAACAGCTCCGTGATGGTCTACGTAGTCTTTTACGATTTCAATCGATCGTTTGCTGTTTTCGCCTCGATCTATCAAATCCCCTAAAAAGACCAATTGGGCTTTTCCATCCCACTCTGTCATGAGCTCTTCTAGCATTTGTGCTTTTCCGTGAATATCTCCGACTACAAAGTATCTTGACATTATTTCAAACCTTCTTTCTCTTAACGCTTGAGAAGTTGCTCTGCTTGTTGACGGGCAGCTTCCGTTAGATCCTCTCCTGCCAGCATCTTGGCAATTTCTTCGATTCGTTCTTCTCTATTGAGCAAACGCACAGTAGAGACAGTTGAGTGTTCATCACTGATTTTCTCAATATAGAATTGATAATCTGCTGCAGCGATGACTTGAGGCAGGTGAGAAATGGCAAGCACTTGGCCATTTTGACCAATCTTATGAATTTTCGCTGCAATCGCTTGGGCCACGCGCCCAGAGACCCCTGTATCCACCTCGTCAAAGACGATACTGGTTTTTCCTTCTTTTCGAGAAAAAGCAGACTTAATGGCCAACATCAAGCGTGACAATTCTCCGCCGGATGCTACCTTGACAAGGGGTTTAAAATCCTCACCTGGGTTGGTCGAAATGTAAAATTCGACAGCTTCATTTCCCTCACGATTAAACTTAGCCTTGCTAAAACGTACTTGAAAACGCGCCTTGTCCATGTAGAGATCTGCCAATTCTTGCTGGATTTCATTTTCCAAAGCTTGGGCCAGGGCATGCCGCTGATCACTCAAATCTTGAGCCAAGGTGACCAAACTTTTTTCCAAACGTTTGAGTTCTTTTTCCAAGTCCTCAGACGAGAGGTCACTTCCAGTGAGGAGGCTATATTCTTTGGTGATTTGCGCCAGGTATTCTAAGACGTCCTTGACTTGGCCACCATACTTGCGCGTGATGGAGTGGATCAAATCTAAACGTGATTCCACCTGCATGAGGCGATTGCCATCAAACTCTAGACCATCGACCACATCTTCTAAGCGCTTGGTAATATCCTCAAGGGCATAAAAGGTTTCTGATAACTGGCTTGAGAGCTCTTTGTAGCTGGGATCATATTCTTCGATGCTTTCCAGATCATTCATGGCTGAGCGCACATTGGAGAGGCTCGAAAACTCTTCTGCATCCAGCATGGTATAGGCATTGGTTAGGGTATCAGCAATCATCTTGTGATTAAGCAGGCGTTGGCGTTCTTGCTCCAGACGCAGGTCCTCATCCACTTCCAAGGCAGCTGCCTCAATCTCTGCGATTTGAAACTCCAACATCTCGATACGAGCCTTGTTTTCCTGCTGGTTGCGCTGGAGTTCCACCACTTGTTTGCGCAGGCGTTTGTAGTCTTCGAAGGTCTGACGATAAGCATCTTTAGTTTGGAAAAAGGCTGCATCCCCAAATTCATCCAGCATAGCGATATGCAATTGGGGCCGCATCAGTTCTTCCTGATCATGCTGGCCATGGATATCCACCAAGTGTTGGCCGACTGCCTTTAAGACAGACAAATTCACCATCTGACCATTGATCCGGCTGACACTTCGTCCATTTTGCAAGATCTCTCGGCGAATGATCAATTCATCAGTCCACTCTAGCCCTTGCTCTTCAAAGAGAGTCGTCAAGTGGCGATTGCTCTCAACGGTGAAGAGCCCTTCGATTTCTGCTTTTGGGGCTCCGTGTCGAATGACATCGGTCGTTGCGCGGCTTCCCAGCATCATGTTCATGGCATCGATAATGATGGATTTCCCTGCACCTGTTTCCCCTGTCAGTACCGTCATTCCCTTTTCAAAATTTAAGGAAATCTCTTCGATAATGGCAAAGTTCTTAATCGAAATTTCTAATAGCATAGGCTCTTACCACCCAAAGATTGATTTGAGGATATTCTCTGCTTCTGGTGCGGAATAAGCAATCAACAAGATCGTATCATCATCTGCAACAATACTAAAGATATGCTCCTTATAAATCTCCCGCAAGCGACGTTTGACTAAAGGAGCAGTCCCTGGAACCATGGTAAAATTGACATATTCTCCCATGCGACGATGAGATAAAATATTGCTTTCGATCATCCCGATCCCTTGGTGATGCTTACGTGGCAATTCATAGACATATGTCATGTCTTTCAGAGGGCGTTTTACGATGCCCAATTCTTTGATATCCCGTGACACTGTCGCTTGGGTTGCTGAGATGCCTTCTTCTTTCAAATGTTCGACGATCTCTTCTTGCGTCCCCACTTCATGATCGCGAATGAAGCGGCGAATTTTTTCTAATCTGATATTCTTACTCTTCATGTTTAAATTCCTTGTGTGCCAGCTCCACAACAGCCTCCAGCTGCTCTGTAGTTGGCTTTGTTTTCTCTTCTTTTTTTTCTAGATACATCAAAAATTCGATGTTGCCATGGCCTCCTTGGATAGGGGAATAATCCACTCCCATTACCGCAAAGCCATGTGTCCCTGCAAATGTAGCGACCTTTTCAAGAACGGCTAAATGAATCTTAGGATCCTTAATGATCCCATTTTTCCCGATCTGTTCGCGTCCTGCCTCAAACTGAGGTTTCACCAAGGCCACGACTTGTCCATTATCTGCCAAAATCCGGTGAAGGGCTGGCAGAATCAAGTCCAAGGAAATAAAGCTGACGTCGATACTCGCAAAGCTCGGTGTCGCTTCAAAATCATCTGGCTCGGCATAGCGGAAATTGAACTGTTCCATCGAGACCACTCGAGGATCATTGCGCAATTTCCAGGCCAACTGATTGGTCCCGACATCCACTGAAAAGACCTGGCTGGCTCCATTTTGCAGCATGACATCGGTAAAGCCACCTGTAGAAGCCCCAATATCAATCGCAATTTTACCCTCTACAGACAAACCAAATTGGTTCAGGGCTTTTTCTAATTTAAGACCGCCCCGGCTGACATATTTGAGCTTTTCGCCCTTTAATTTCAACTCGGTTGCTTCATCGATTTTTTCACCCGGTTTATCGAAGCGCTCACCATTGATAACGGCAACGACAAGACCTGCCATCACCCCTCTTTTGGCTTGTTCGCGGGTATCAAATAGGCCTTGTTTATAGGCTAATACATCCACTCTTTCCTTAGCCATCTATTCGTAATCCTTCTATTAATTTCTTGATCGCTTGCGGATCAAAGTCGCAAGCAGCTGTAATCTGATCCAACAAGTCCTCGCAAGCATCTAATTCGCTTGTCAGCAAAGCTTTTGATTCTTCCAATCCCAACAGGGCTGGATAGGTCGATTTTTCTGCTACTAGGTCCTTTTGAGGGGTCTTGCCCAGAGCCTCAAAATCAGCGACCAAATCCAAAATATCATCCCTCACTTGAAAAGCCAGGCCTAATTTTTTCCCGATTTGTTCTAAGAGCCAACCAATGTCTGCTTGCAAGTCTAAAATCAAACCTGCTGCGATGAAAGGATAGGCAAGGAGGCGTCCTGTCTTATTGGCATGGATGGTCTGCAACTCTGCTAGTGTGAGCTGTTTGTGCTCCCCTTCCATATCAAGGACTTGGCCAGCTACCATTCCACGACTACCGGAAGCATCTGACAATTCAAGAATCAAAGCGACCTTGACCGCATTAGGAAGGGCACTCGCAGCTATCATCCCAAAAGGATCGAGAAAAAGCGCATCCCCCGCTAAAATCGCCAGGTCTTCTCCGAATTTCTTATGATTGGTCAATTGCCCCCGACGGTAATCATCATTGTCCATGGCAGGCAGATCATCGTGAATAAGGCTTCCTGTATGGATCATCTCCAAAGCCCCTGCCACTTGAAAGTGAGCCTCTGTCAATTCCTGCCCAAAGGCCTCTAACAATTCTAGAAGGAGCAAGGGGCGCAGTCGTTTTCCACCTGCCTGGATCGAATAAAGGACCGACTCCACTAAATGGAGAGCAACGGATTTTTCCTCATAAAAAGAGCGAACTGCTTGCTCTACTCTATTTCGTTTTTCTTCTTGTCTCATGCTAGATCCGCTTCAGTACCATCTGCTTGCATGACCTTGACCAAGGTTTTCTCTGCTTGATCCAAGGTATCTTGCAATTCTTTTGACAACTTCATTCCTTTTTGGAATTCTGTGATGGCTTCTTCTAGAGCCACATCACCACTCTCCAATTTTTGGACGATAGCTTCCAAATCTGCTAAGTTTTCTTCAAATTTCTTTTCTTTCGACATGTTTTACCTCTACTTCTAACTGGCCATCTCTCATGATGAGTGATAGCGGGTCCCCTTCTGTTACTTTTGCAACCGAATCTAGTACCTGATCCCCTTCCTTAACCATGGCATAGCCACGCGCAATAATCCGACTGGTATCGAGCATCAAGAGGGCTTCTGATAAGCCTTGTACCTTGATCTTTTGCTCTTTTAGGACTTGTTCCATTCGGTTGGTTAAGATTCTCTTATCTTGGAGCAGGCGGTCTTGGTAGCGCTCGATGCGATGCAAAGGAGACATGGCCTCTAGGCGATGACGCAGGCCTTGCAGCTGATTGGCCCCTTGTCCATAAGCATCACGTATTCCTTGTTTCAAGCGCAATTGCAACTGGTCAATCTTTTGCAGGTAGCCATCATAGAGTCTTTCAGGCTGTCTAAAAATAACCGATTGACTTAATTTGGCCAAGCGTTCACGATTATAGGCCAAGCGATTGTACATAGCTGTTGCCATACGATTTTCCTGCTTTTGTAAATGGGACAAGAGATCCAACTTCGTTACTGGAGTGGCCAATTCAGCGGCGGCTGTCGGAGTAGCGGCTCGACGGTCTGCTACAAAATCGGCTAGAGTCGTATCTGTCTCATGTCCAACACTGGAGATAATCGGAATCCGCGATTCAAAAATGGCTCGCACCACTGCTTCTTCATTAAAGGCCCAGAGATCTTCAATTGAACCACCCCCACGACCGATAATCAAGACATCCAAATCATCCCGTTGGTTAGCCCTTTGAATATTAGCAACCACCTCACTAGATGCGCCGTCACCCTGAACCTTGGTCGGGTAGAGCACAATCTCAACACCAGGGAAGCGTCGGCTCACCGTTGTGATAATATCGCGAATCACGGCCCCACTTTGACTGGTGATAACCCCGATCTTTCTTGGAAATTGTGGCAGAGCTTGCTTCCACCGGTCCTGAAAGAGCCCTTCTTCAGTCAACTTTTTCTTGAGTTGCTCAAATTGGATGGCCAAGGCCCCTACCCCATCTGGCTCAGCCTTTTCGATAACAATGGAATAACTCCCACTTGGCTCATAGAGCTGAATACGACCGATGACGTTGATCTTCATGCCTTCTTCTAGCTCAAAACCAAAGCTTCGATAAATCCCAGCCCAGACCGTCGCCTGAATAACCGCTTTTTCATCCTTTAATGAAAAATACTGGTGGTTGGGGCGTTTTCGGAAATTGGAGACCTGCCCTGTCAGATAAACCCTTTCCAAATAGGGATCCTTATCAAATTTTAATTTCAAATATTTGGTCAAACTTGATACGGATAAATAGTTGGACATAGGAACTCCTTTCTGCAGAATATGATCAAGTTTAATTATACCAAAAAACACCAAAAAAGGCTGGCAGACAAAGCGAAATCATGAATTTCCTTTCTCTACAAGCCTCATTTTATTCAAGACACTTTCTATTTGTCTGTTCGACACCAGCTTCCTTATTTTTCACACTTCTCTAACCGTTCAATAAAGGAGCTAAGAAGTGCTTGGGGTTCCCCTTCATTTGGATAGGCATAGCTAATATAGAAGACTGTTTTTTCCTCTTCAACCAGCGGAATTTTGACAAGATTTGGATATTCTGGAAAGAGAGTCAGATCGGTCATTAGACCAATTCCCAAATTTTCTTCGATGAAACTCAAGACCAAGTTGGAATCGGTCAAGACAACAGTAGACTTGGCCAAATCATCAAAGCGAGCATTCAAGCGTTTAAAAGCCGTCATGTGGACATGATGCTCATCTAACAGAATGAAGGTCTCCTCTAACACCTCTTTAAAAGAAATTTCCTTGCGATCTGCTAGTGGATGATCCTTTGAAACAATCACAAAAAATTCTTTTTTATACAGAAGCTGACTGGTCAAATGCGCGTGCGAAATGGGCTCTAAGCTTCCCAATAGACTAAAATCTAAATCTCCACGCACCAATAATCGCATCAAATCCCTGGAACCTAGTTGCACCAATTGCGATTGACGAAAAATCTCAAGTTCTTCATCATGCGTCCCAAATTTTTTCATGATATCGCTAGTGATCAAAGGCGGTAGTCCAATGCGCAACAGATTCTTTTTACTTCGTTCAACAGCTTTTTCCGTCTTTTCGATTTCGATTAAAACCTCTCGCGCGTGATTGGCTAAAACCTTCCCTGGCTGAGTTAGGTGCAAGACACGATTAGAAGACGATTTTTCTACCAACTGACAAGCATAGTGGTCCTCTAAACGCTTGATGGCATAGGTCACAGTCGGTTGACTCACTTGAAAATAATGCGCCACGTCTGTATAAGACTTTAATTTCGACAGTTGATAAAAATATTCCAAGTCTCGGATATTCATCTCTATCCCTCTATTTCTACAATTTCCATTTCCTTCATTCTAACACAAAACTCTTACTTATAAAATTTTTTTATAAGGACAAGGGAAGTTGACTATAAGAATTACCGAAGACTATAATGGCTTACGTGAGAAAAAATCTTACAGATAAATTATTTATGAGGAGTATTTCGCAATGAAATCACATGAAATTTTAAACAATCCTTTCTTAAATAAAGGAACTGCTTTCACAATGGAAGAACGTAAAGAACTTGGCCTGATCGGTCTTCTTCCTCCATATGTTCAAACCATCGAAGAACAAGCTGAACAAGCTTACCAACATTTCTTGCGCAAACCATCAGACCTTGAAAAACGTCTTTTCTTGATGGAAATTTTCAATACAAACCGTACTCTTTTCTACTACCTCTTCAACCAACACATCGTTGAGTTCAACCCAATCGTCTATGATCCAGTGATCGCAGACACCATTGAACAATATTCTGAACTCTTTGTAAACCCACAATATGCCGCTTACCTTGATATTAACCACCCAGAAAATATCGAAGAAACATTGAAAAATGCAGCTGGCGATCGCGATATCCGCTTGATCGTTGCAACTGACGCAGAAGGAATCCTTGGTATCGGTGACTGGGGTGTCCAAGGGGTTGATATCTCTGTCGGAAAACTCATGGTCTACACTGCAGCAGCCGGAATTGATCCAGCTTGCGTTATGCCTCTTGTCATCGATGCTGGTACCAACCGTGAAGAATTGTTGAACAATCCAATGTATCTGGGGAACCGTCATGAACGTGTTCGTGGTGAAAAATACGATGCCTTTATCGATCAATTCGTTCAAACAGCTGGAAAACTTTTCCCTAAATTGTACCTTCACTGGGAAGACTTCGGTCGTTCAAATGCGGCTGATATCTTGAACCGTTACAAGAAAGAAATCCCAACTTTCAACGATGATATTCAAGGAACTGGGATCGTTGTCTTGGGTGGTATCTTTGGAGCGATGGATATCACTGGTGAAAAATTGACAGACCAAGTTTACCTTTGCTATGGTGGTGGTTCTGCTGGTGCTGGTATTGCAGACCGTGTTCACGCTGAAATGGTGGCCGAAGGACTCTCTCCAGAAGAAGCTTACAAACGTTTCTTCATGATCGATAAACAAGGTCTTTTGTTTGACGATATGGAAGATTTGACGCCAGCTCAAAAACCATTTGCTAAAAAACGTTCTGACTTCGAAGGTAAAGGCGATATGACCAATCTTCTTGAAGTGATCAAAACAGTAAAACCAACGATCTTGGTCGGAACTTCTACAAACCCAGGTGCCTTCACCAAAGAAGTGGTTGAAGCCATGTGTGAAAACACTGAACGCCCAGTTATCTTCCCAATTTCTAACCCAACCAAGAAATTGGAAGCAACAGCCCAACAAGTCATCGAATGGTCAGACGGTAAAGCCTTTGTCGCTACCGGTGTTCCTTCAGGAACCATCAGCTACAAAGGTGTGGACTATGAAATCGGTCAAGCCAATAACGCTTTGATCTACCCAGGTCTTGGTCTTGGTATGTTAGCATCTGAAGCCAAATTGTTGACAGATGAAATGATTGGGGCAGCAGCTCACTCATTGTCAGGTATTGTCAATCCAGGTCAACCAGGTGCGCCAGTCCTTCCACCATTCCAATATGTAGCTGACGTGTCTATCAAGGTGGCTGAAGCTGTTGCCAAGAAAGCTCAAGAACAAGGGCTTGCACAAGCCAAAGAAACAGATATGGCAAAAGCTGTACGTGACCTTAAATGGTATCCAAAATACTAATAAGGAGCTGACTGAACAACCATGAAAAAATTGAATGAAATCAACATTTCCGGTGTCAGTCTCCCTCTATATGCATTCATCGTCATCGTTCTCGCGGTGACGATTGCTATGGGGAAACTCCCACTCAATATGCTTGGACTAACCCTCCTTTTGGTCGTCATGGGGCACCTTCTCTACTTTATCGGTGAGAAACTTCCAATCATGAATTCTTACCTAGGTGGAGGATCCGTCTTCACCTTACTAGGAGCTACTCTTCTAGCGACCTTCCATGTTATTCCAGCAAATATTATCACAGCCACCAAGGGCTTTTTGGGAGATTCCTTTGGCTTTCTGGATTTTTATATCGCAGCCTTGATTTGTGGGGCTATTCTAGGGATGAATCGCAATCTCTTGGTAAAAGCTTCCGCTCGCTTTATTCCTGTTTCCTTGGTCACCATGGTCATTGGGGCTCTCTCTGTTGGGATCATTGGAAGCCTTTTGGGACAAGGATTTGGACATTCGATTCTCTATGTTTCATTCCCACAAATGGTCGGAGGAATGGGAGCTGGAATCCTGCCTCTTTCAAAGATATACGCTGCTAATCTCCATGGAAGCCAAGCAGCCATCTTCTCTCAATTGGCACCCGCTACCACACTTGGTAATATCCTTGCCATCATTGGAGCTGTTTTGATCGTCAAAATCTTTGCAGATAGTCCTTACAATGGTCACGGTGTCTTGATTCCGATCAATAAAGATGAATTGAAGAAAGAAAAACTCACACTTGATCCGACCCAAATCGGAGTTGGGATGATGTTTGCCTTTAGTATTTTTCTTCTCGGGGTCATCTGCAATGCCTTTGTTCCAAAAATCCACAGTTATGCCTTCATGATTATCATCGTCTTTATCCTGAAAGCTTTCAATACTGTCCCAAAACCTTTGGAAAACTGTGTGGTCATGTTCAACCAAGTCATTATGACCAACCTCACCCATGCAGTCCTAGCTGGGATCGGTCTTTCCTTGATTGACCTTTCAACTCTAGCTAAGGCGATGACCTGGCAATTCATTCTCCTAAGCTTGACCTCTGTTCTAGCTATGGGGCTTGCTTCTGCTTTGATCGGAAAACTGGTTGGATTGTATCCAGTCGAGACTGCTATCGGATCTGGTATGATCAATAACTCCATGGGAGGAACCGGAAATATCGCTGTTCTGTCCGCATCTGATCGTATGGAAATGATCGCTTTTGCCCAAATGGCCAACCGACTGAGCGGAGCTATCATCCTCATTCTCGGAGGGCTCCTCGCTTCTGTCCTCTCTTAAAGAATAAAAGACAAGTCACAAGACTTGTCTTTTATTCTTTAGGAGGCTATTGATTTCCTATTTTTGATAGGTTTTTACGACCCAATCGACCCCTTCATCTGCCGTGAGAATATAGACGGGATTCTCAGTCGTTTCATAAAAGGTCATCGAGAGAGTTTTACCATCCACGAATACTTCAATTGAGTTGGTATCGCGAATGATCGAAAAATGATGATCTTTTTCAGCGTCCAACTGAATCCATCTCGATTGAAATGCTGGATTTTCTTTTCCAGAAATGGGGTGCCCAAATTGGTCTCGACTTAAGCTAAATCGTTTTTGAGAGGCGTCATAAACCAATTGCAAGACACTATCAGGATCAGTTTCATCGCCATAACCAAGGATAAAGGAGCGACCCGGTTTGGTATCTAGCTCAAACAAGGTTTGTTTCCCTCTAGCTGAGATAATGATTTGATTGCCCTGAACAATGGTTTCTGACGCATGCTCTACAAGAAAGTGTTCTTTCACTGACTCAGGTAACTCCTGAACCAATCGTCCGTCTTTCAAGGACAATTTTCTTGGAAGAGTCATACTACCTGCCCACCCATGAGCTAAATCATGACTGGGGATAGACCGGTGCCACATTTGCATCCAGGCAACCATGTATCGTTCGCCATTTGGTCCTTGACAAGTTTGAGGGGCATAGAAATCCAAACCGCCATCCATTTCATCATAGGAATCGACACGAAAGTCCCCCGTTTCCCAATTCATGTCACCGATAAAGGCAACCGTCGAATTTAAGTTCCAGTATTTTTCTTGCTGCCTTTCCATTTCAATGGGAGACAGGATCAAGACCCATTTGCCATCTAAAGGGAAGAAATCAGGACACTCCCACATAATTCCTTGCCCTTTTTCACCTTTTAAAAGAACTGATGTAAAAGTCCAATCTACTAGATTACTTGATGCAAATAGGAGAATTTGACCTCTGTCATCCGGTGTCTTAGAAGCAACGACAGCGTAATAGCTTCCTTGGTATTCAAATACTTTAGGATCACGAAAATCTGCAATATCTGCGATCCCCTCAATATGTTGAGCATGGATCACTGGATTAGTAGGCAACTTTTCAAAGGTAATGCCGTCTGTCGACACCGCAAGACACTGAGTCTCCTCGCGCTTTTCCTCATCGTCTACATGACCCGTATACAGCAAATAGAGCTTGTCATCTTCCACGATAGCACTACCCGAGAAACAACCATCCTTATCATAGCTTTCACTTGGTGCTAAAGCTACTGGCAGTTCTTCCCAATGGAGAAGATCTTTTGATTTGGCATGCCCCCAATGCATGGGACCCCAAACACTATCATAGGGATAGAATTGGTAAAACAAATGGTATTCCCCACGGAAATAAACAAAGCCATTTGGATCGTTCATCCAGCCGATTGGAGGTAACAAATGAAATGCTCCTCGATATTGCTGGTTGACCTTCTCCCTGTTTTCATCGATATACTGATTTGCTTTCCGAATGCTTTCCTTCATCTTTTTTACCTATTTTCTATTTTCAGTGCTGGCAACCTGGTCTTGGTCACTCCATTTCTTCATCCATTTTGGGATTTCTTGGCTGATGGTTGTCGGTAGAACCACATAAGCCTCCTTGCTCAAGTCTTCAGCAATCGCTGAATGAAGGTAGGTCGCGACTGCCACGCGCTCATAGAGTCCAACCTGTGGAAATTGACCTGCAAACCCCGCGATCATCCCTGCCAAGGTATCTCCCATGCCACCTGTTGCTTGGTAGGGACCACCAACATCTAGCTGATAGCCCTCTTCCTTCCCACTTGACCATATGCGCGTGTGAGGCCCCTTTTCTACTATGACAGTCCCTTCAGGAAAGTTCTGTACTGCTCTTTGGCTCCTCTCTTCTGTCTGGCTTGCTAGATCAAGTCCCGATAGTTTTTCCCATTCTTTTTGATGAGGGGTAAAGACCAACTGAGCTTCTGGCAAGTCAAATTGAGAGGTTGCAAAAAGACTAATAGCACCTCCATCTAAAATCAGAACCTGATGCCTAGAGACCTGCTCAAAAATCATTTGTAAGACTCCTTGGTTTTCATTAGATTCCTTTAAGCCCGGCCCTACTAAAATCACGCTAGCTTTTTGCACTTGCTCACAAAGGAGTTCATGATCCGCTAGATCAAAGCCCATGGCTTCAGGAAGATGGCTATGAAGGGCCGTCAGATTGTCAGGATCTGTTGCAACAGTGACCAAGCCCGCTCCACTGTGAACCGCAGCGATCGCTGCCATAATGATAGCTCCCCCATAGGGATAGGTTCCTCCAATCAGGAGCAGACGACCAAAATCTCCCTTATATGACGTCATTGGGCGCTTTACAATGACGCGCTGGATCTCTTCTTTCTGAACTCTTTTCATACCTTCCTCATTTCTAGCGAAAAAGGAGAAGCCACGACTCCCCCTCCTTCTTTTATTTTCCTCTAAATTCTGCAAAGACTTGCAAGATCTTAGCAGCAACAGCTTGTGGATGATTTTGCTTGGCCACTAATTGATCATCAGCGTAAGGCCGAAGGGATGGAAAATCGCCAATTTGAACTGCATAAATAGCTTTTTCAAAGAGCTCAATATCGTTTTGATCATTACCAAAAGCCACGAAATTTTCTCCACAGAGTTCTTCGACTGTTGTCGCTTTATGAGTGTTTGCTGGATTGAGATAGATGCATTTTTCATGCGCATGATAGCGGATATGGGCCTTATCTGTCTTTTCGATCCGCTCGATGATCTCATCCACGAGCTCCTCATGGCCACCCATATAGATCACGACCTTAATCGGATCTGTCAGCTCCTCTAACGAACGATACTGGGCTTTCTTGAGGGGATCTACATTAGCAACAAAAGGAATCTTTTCCAAAATCTGTCCGCTATAATCAAAGGTATCATCCACAAAAAATGGTAGATTGTAATGGCGACAAAAGCCAAGGACTTCTCGATACACATCCTTGTCCAATTGTTCCTCATACACTAATTGTCCCTGACGATAGGCCAATCCACCATTTAAGCCAATCACGAGTTGCTGACTCAATGGGTCCCCTAAAAGCCCCAAGCAATCCCGATAAGAACGTGCAGAAGCAAAGGCAACTTCATGGCCAAATTCTTCTGCCCTCAATAAGACCTGTTTGATTTCATCATCGATTGTGACACCATCGAATGACAGGGTTCCATCTAAATCAAATACAAACTTCATCTTGTTCACTCTTTCATTTTTTTAAGGCACGAACAGCTGCTTCGTAGGTCTGCTCCATCAGCATGGTGACAGTCATAGGCCCAACCCCTCCTGGTACCGGGGTAATATGACTGGCCAAAGGTGCAACAGAGTCAAAATCGACATCCCCACACAATTTGCCATTCTCATCGCGATTCATTCCGACGTCAATAACAACGGCGCCTTCTTTCACGAAGTCTGCTGTTACAAATTTCGCACGACCGATCGCAACAACCAAGATATCTGCTCTTCTAGCAATTTTAGGCAGATGATGGGTCCGGGAATGGGTCAAGGTTACCGTCGCATTTTTGGCGAGGAGCAACTGCGCCATTGGTTTTCCAACGATATTGGAACGACCAATCACGACTGCTCGCTTCCCTTCTAGATCAATCCCGTACTCTTTGAACATCTCCATGATACCAGCGGGAGTCGATGGCACCATAATCGGATTTCCAGCCCACAAGCGTCCCATATTCAATGGATGAAAGCCATCCACATCTTTTGTCGGATCAATGGCTAAAAGGACTGCATCCGCATCGATATGCTTAGGCAGTGGCAACTGCACTAAAATCCCATGCCAAAGGGGATCTTGATTGTAGTGTTCGATCACTTCTAATAATTCAGCTTGGCTGATGCTTTCAGGAAGTCGTCTCACTTCACTCCGAAAGCCTGCCGCAATAGCAGAACGCTCTTTATTTCTTACATAGATTTTGCTGGCTGGATTATCTCCTACCACGATGACAACGAGACCAGGCACAACCCCTGTCTCTTCTTTTAATCGTGCTGTTTTCTTCGCAATCTCACCCTGTAATTTTGTAGCGAGCGCCTTCCCATCAATGAGTGTCGTCATATCAATTCTCTTTCTAGTCAAGTAATGAAAATAGTCCTCTCTATTATAGCAGATTTCCACTCTCAAACCTAACTGTTCCTAATTAGAATTTCTTATAGACGAAAACTATAGCCAGATGGACAAAAAATGAGCTTGAGACCACCCCAAACTCATCCACACAGCTGCTTAGTAAAGCAATTCATAAATTTCCATTGCAATTAAATCAATGCTATCAAATGTATAGGTTTCACGCGCTTCAACATCACGAAGTGTAAAGGTTGAACCTTCTTCTTCATTGTGGTTGTATGCTACTTCAGCGACAACAACACCGTCACGTTCAAAATTACGTTTCAAGTTTCCACCGTCTTTTGTCATCGTCTCCAAACGGTTGATAATCCGTACTAAATGTGATTCCATTTTATTTCTCCTCTTTACTTTCTACTCTCCTATTTTATCATAAAAGAGAAAGCTCTTCCAATAAAAATTCACATTTTTCCATTGATTTGCTCTCTTCTTTAATCCTTAGCGACATTCCGTAGTAAATTCTTGCAAACTTCTAGAATACTGATATAATGAAACTATAAATCTTTGACTATTTTTGACCTTTTAAAAATAGGCTCGTCTCTTGATGGGAAACCATCAAAAACCTACTGTGAGGTATGTATATGCTTTGTCAAAATTGTAAAATAAATGAATCAACCATCCATTTATATACAAATGTAAATGGACGTCAGCAGCAAGTAGACCTCTGTCAAAATTGCTATAAAATTATGAAAACAGACCCAAATAACAGCTTCTTGAAAGGCATGACCCAACGGAGCCAACTGACTGGAGATCCTTTTGAAGATTTCTTCAATAACCTTGGAAACTTCCAAAGTCCGCAAGAACCTCAAACCCCTCCAACTCAATCCGGAGGCAGTTATGGAGGTGGCGGCTACGGCCAAAACAATAACCGTGGTGGTGGTCAAGACCCTCGTCAAGCACGCCCTCAAAAGCCAAAAGGTCTTTTAGAAGAGTTCGGCATCAATGTCACAGAGATTGCCCGCAAAGGGGATATTGACCCTGTCATTGGCCGTGATGAGGAGATTATCCGTGTCATCGAAATCCTCAACCGTCGAACCAAGAACAATCCGGTTCTGATTGGAGAGCCTGGGGTCGGAAAAACTGCCGTAGTGGAAGGCCTGGCTCAAAAAATCGTCGATGGCGACGTTCCACATAAATTGCAAGGAAAAGAAGTCATCCGACTAGACGTCGTCAGCCTCGTTCAGGGCACAGGCATCCGTGGTCAATTCGAAGAACGCATGCAAAAATTAATGGATGAAATTCGTCAACGTGAAGATGTTATTCTGTTCATCGACGAAATCCATGAAATTGTTGGCGCAGGATCTGCTGGTGAGGGCAATATGGACGCTGGAAATATCCTCAAACCAGCCTTGGCGCGTGGAGAACTCCAATTAGTTGGGGCTACTACCCTCAATGAATACCGTATCATTGAAAAAGATGCGGCCTTGGAACGTCGGATGCAGCCCGTTAAGGTCGATGAACCAACGGTTGAAGAAACCATCACCATCCTCAAGGGTATCCAGAAAAAATACGAAGACTACCACCACGTCCACTATACAGACGGGGCCATCGAAGCGGCAGCTATTCTTTCAAACCGCTATATCCAAGATCGCTTCCTGCCAGACAAGGCCATTGATTTGTTGGATGAAGCGGGATCTAAGATGAACCTGACCCTAAACTTCGTGGATCCCAAAGTGATCGACCAGCGCTTGATTGAAGCGGAAAACCTCAAAGCTCAAGCGACGCGCGAAGAAGACTTTGAAAAAGCAGCCTACTTCCGCGACCAAATCGCGAAATACAAGGAAATGCAAGGTCAACATGTCACCGATCAGGAAACCCCTGTCATCAGTGAAAAAACTATTGAACACATCGTTGAACAAAAGACCAATATTCCTGTTGGTGATTTGAAAGAAAAAGAACAGTCTCAATTGATCAATCTGGCTTCTGATTTGAAAGCTCATGTGATCGGTCAAGATGATGCAGTAGATAAAATCGCGAAAGCCATTCGACGCAATCGTGTCGGCCTAGGATCTCCAAATCGACCAATCGGAAGCTTCCTCTTTGTCGGACCAACCGGTGTCGGAAAGACCGAATTGTCTAAACAATTGGCGATCGAGCTCTTTGGCTCTGCAGACAATATGATCCGCTTTGATATGAGCGAATACATGGAAAAACATAGCGTAGCGAAACTAGTCGGAGCTCCTCCGGGCTATGTTGGCTACGATGAAGCCGGACAACTAACAGAAAAGGTACGTCGCAATCCTTACTCCCTCGTGTTATTGGATGAAGTGGAAAAAGCCCATCCAGATGTCATGCACATGTTCTTGCAAGTCTTGGATGATGGCCGTTTGACAGATGGTCAAGGTCGTACCGTCAGCTTTAAAGATACTATTATCATCATGACCTCTAATGCTGGAACCGGCAAAGCTGAGGCCAATGTTGGTTTTGGAGCTGCTCGCGAAGGTCGAACCAACTCTGTACTTGGAGAACTCGGTAACTTCTTTAGCCCTGAATTCATGAACCGTTTTGATGGCATCATTGAATTCCAACCTCTATCAAAAGAAAACCTTCTTCAAATCGTTACCCTCATGCTCGATGAGGTCAATCAACGTCTCGCACAAAATGAGATTCATCTGGATGTGACAGAGAAGGTCAAAGAAAAATTGGTCGATCTGGGTTACGATCCAAAAATGGGGGCCCGCCCACTCCGTCGTACCATCCAAGACCATATCGAAGATGCTATTACCGATTATTACCTGGAACATCCAAGTGAGAAACAACTCAAAGCAGTCATGACCAGTAATGGGAATATTAGTATCAAAGCTGTTCACAAGACGGCTGAAAAGAAGTCAGAAGCATAATCAGTAAATGTACATTCAGAGAGTGGGACAGAAATCGGTAATTCGTTAGAATTCGATTTCGTCGTCCCACCTCCGCACAGTTGAGTAGGGCTGT
>NZ_JAHZPC010000035.1 GCF_019929185.1 Streptococcus parasanguinis | reverse complement strand
CAACTTTCAAACGTTTCAATCACTGTTTCTGCAGCAGAGTTAACTGCTGCGACAGATTTGGTAGTTGATAAGGGTAGTGTGGTGAATAAACCATTTACTGCTATTCCACCAACACCACCAGTTGTTGAAAAACCTGAGTTGAAACTTTACAATATTCAATTGCATAAGGTGAATCTAGTCGGTCAAGACCTTGCAGGAGCTGTCTTTGGACTCTTTGAAGCAGATGGTGTGACCCCAGTTGCCAACCCATATGGCGAAGGTCAAGCGACAGCAACTTCAGATGCCAATGGTCTTGTAAGCTTTGTAGGCTTTGAGGCTAAGGATTATGTTATTAAGGAGTTGACAGCGCCAGCTGGATACCAACTATCAACGGATGTTATTACTGTATCTGCTAGCGAATTAAAGGCTGCACCTAACCTTGTAGTAGATAAGGGGACAGTCGTAAACTACCTAACTCCACCAAACACACCTCCAACTACACCTCCAACTACACCTCCAACTAC
>NZ_JAHZPC010000034.1 GCF_019929185.1 Streptococcus parasanguinis | reverse complement strand
ATCTCCTTTAAAAATACATATTAGACACGATCATTAATAGGTGATAAGATGAATGTATGAAATAATAAAGGAGGAATGAATATGTGCAGAACCATAGTAGGAGTATCCGCTAATCTCTGTCCGGTTGATCCGGAAGGGAAGAACCTTCATTCCTCCGTTTCCAGCCAGTTTGCAGAAGGGATTCGTCAAGCAGGCGGACTTCCAATGGTTATTCCGATGGGAGATATTTCCTTAGTCAAGGATTATGTTGAAACCATTGATAAATTGATCTTGAGTGGGGGCCAAAATGTGGACCCGAGTCTTTATGGTGAAGAAAAAACTATCGAGAGCGACGATTACAACATCAAACGCGATCAATTTGAGCTTGCCCTACTGAAGGAAGCAGTACGCCAAAACAAACCGGTTCTAGGAATTTGCCGTGGGGTTCAGTTGATCAATGTGGCTTTTGGAGGAACACTCAACCAAGAGATCGAAGGGCATTGGCAAGGACTTCCGTTTGGGACTTCCCATTCTATCCAGACTAAAAAAGGCAGTGTGGTAGAGCAGCTTTTTGGACAGGCCAGTCGGATTAATTCCGTGCACCGTCAAAGCATCAAGGATCTCGCACCGAATTTCCGTGCGACCGCCTTTGATCCGCGCGATCACACCATCGAAGCCATTGAAGCTGTAGATGGTCATCGCATTATGGGCTTGCAGTGGCACCCAGAATACTTGGTTAATGAAGAAAAAGGGAATTTAGAACTTTTTAAATACTTATTACAGGAATTATAAAAAAAGAGGTTGAAGTTGGGTCAACCTCTTTTTTAGTGCACATAGGATATTTTACTCCATGTTTTCCTGACTCTTATCGTGTGCCAACAGGTAAAAGATTAAAGATAGGGAGTTTTCCCAATGTATTTGTGAAAGAATGAGATAGGATATTTCCTGATTCACAATAGGCGATAGATAAA
>NZ_JAHZPC010000033.1 GCF_019929185.1 Streptococcus parasanguinis | reverse complement strand
TCATTCAGTTGGGCACTCTAGCGAGACTGCCGGTAATAAACCGGAGGAAGGTGGGGATGACGTCAAATCATCATGCCCCTTATGACCTGGGCTACACACGTGCTACAATGGCTGGTACAACGAGTCGCGAGTCGGTGACGGCAAGCTAATCTCTTAAAGCCAGTCTCAGTTCGGATTGTAGGCTGCAACTCGCCTACATGAAGTCGGAATCGCTAGTAATCGCGGATCAGCACGCCGCGGTGAATACGTTCCCGGGCCTTGTACACACCGCCCGTCACACCACGAGAGTTTGTAACACCCGAAGTCGGTGAGGTAACCATTTGGAGCCAGCCGCCTAAGGTGGGATAGATGATTGGGGTGAAGTCGTAACAAGGTAGCCGTATCGGAAGGTGCGGCTGGATCACCTCCTTTCTAAGGAAAAGGAACCTGTACGTTGGTCTTGTTTAGTTTTGAGAGGTCTTGTGGGGCCTTAGCTCAGCTGGGAGAGCGCCTGCTTTGCACGCAGGAGGTCAGCGGTTCGATCCCGCTAGGCTCCATTAACACTATAGTAGTGTTAAGATTGAACATTGAAAATTGAATATCTATATCAAATAGTAACAAGAAAATAAACCGAAACGCTGTAAATATTTAAAGAGTTTAGGTCGAAAGACCAAAAATAAGGTTAAGTTAATAAGGGCGCACGGTGGATGCCTTGGCACTAGAAGCCGAAGAAGGACGTGACAAACGACGAAATGCTTTGGGGAGCTGTAAGTAAGCGACGATCCAGAGATGTCCGAATGGGGGAACCCACTAGCTGATGGCTAGTACTCCTATCTGTTAAGGATAGGTAGAGGAAGACGCAGTGAACTGAAACATCTAAGTAGCTGCAGGAAGAGAAAGCAAAAGCGATTGCCTGAGTAGCGGCGAGCGAAACGGCAGGAGGGCAAACCGAAGAGTTTACTCTTCGGGGTTGTAGGACTGCAATGTGGACTTAAAGATTATAGAAGAATGACATGGGAAG
>NZ_JAHZPC010000031.1 GCF_019929185.1 Streptococcus parasanguinis | reverse complement strand
GCTAAGCGACTACCTTATCTCACAGGGGGCAACCCCCAACTACTTCCGGCGTTCTAGGGCTTAACTGCTGTGTTCGGCATGGGTACAGGTGTATCTCCTAGGCTATCGTCACTTAACTCTGAATGATTAAACATTCAAAATTGAACATCTATATTCTAACAAGTTAACCTTACGTTGTCAATATCTTCTGACTCTTTGGATAAGTCCTCGAGCTATTAGTATTAGTCCGCTCCATTGCTCACACAACTTCCACTCCTAACCTATCTACCTGATCTTCTCTCAGGGCTCTTACTGATATAAAATCATGGGAAATCTCATCTTGAGGTGGGTTTCACACTTAGATGCTTTCAGCGTTTATCCCTTCCCTACATAGCTACCCAGCGATGCCTCTGGCGAGACAACTGGTACACCAGCGGTAAGTCCACTCTGGTCCTCTCGTACTAGGAGCAGATCCTCTCAAATTTCCTACGCCCGCGACGGATAGGGACCGAACTGTCTCACGACGTTCTGAACCCAGCTCGCGTGCCGCTTTAATGGGCGAACAGCCCAACCCTTGGGACCGACTACAGCCCCAGGATGCGACGAGCCGACATCGAGGTGCCAAACCTCCCCGTCGATGTGAACTCTTGGGGGAGATAAGCCTGTTATCCCCAGGGTAGCTTTTATCCGTTGAGCGATGGCCCTTCCATACGGAACCACCGGATCACTAAGCCCGACTTTCGTCCCTGCTCGAGTTGTAGCTCTCGCAGTCAAGCTCCCTTATACCTTTACACTCTGCGAATGATTTCCAACCATTCTGAGGGAACCTTTGGGCGCCTCCGTTACCTTTTAGGAGGCGACCGCCCCAGTCAAACTGCCCGTCAGACACTGTCTCCGTAGATGATGAACCTACCGGGTTAGAGTGGCCATAACACAAGGGTAGTATCCCAACAACGCCTCCATCGAAACTGGCGTCCCGATATCAATGGCTCCTACCTATCCTGTACATGTGGCACAGACACTCAATATCAAACTGCAGTAAAGCTCCATGGGGTCTTTCCGTCCTGTCGCGGGTAACCTGCATCTTCACAGGTACTAAAATTTCACCGAGTCTCTCGTTGAGACAGTGCCCAAATCATTACGCCTTTCGTGCGGGTCGGAACTTACCCGACAAGGAATTTCGCTACCTTAGGACCGTTATAGTTACGGCCGCCGTTTACTGGGGCTTCAATTCATACCTTCGCTTACGCTAAGCACTCCTCTTAACCTTCCAGCACCGGGCAGGCGTCACCCCCTATACATCATCTTACGATTTAGCAGAGAGCTGTGTTTTTGATAAACAGTTGCTTGGGCCTATTCACTGCGGCTGACTTTAAGCCAGCACCCCTTCTCCCGAAGTTACGGGGTCATTTTGCCGAGTTCCTTAACGAGAGTTCTCTCGCTCACCTGAGGCTACTCGCCTCGACTACCTGTGTCGGTTTGCGGTACGGGTAGAGTATGATTAACGCTAGAAGCTTTTCTTGGCAGTGTGACGTCACTAACTTCGCTACTAAACTTCGCTCCCCATCACAGCTCAATGTTATAGAATTAAGCATTTAACTCAATTCACACCTCACTGCTTAGACGTGCACTTCCAGTCGCACGCTTTAGTTAGCCTACTGCGTCCCTCCTTCACTACATACTCTAGTACAGGAATATCAACCTGTTGTCCATCGGATACACCTTTCGGTCTCTCCTTAGGTCCCGACTAACCCAGGGCGGACGAGCCTTCCCCTGGAAACCTTAGTCTTACGGTGGACAGGATTCTCACCTGTCTTTCGCTACTCATACCGGCATTCTCACTTCTATGCGTTCCAGCGCTCCTCACGGTACACCTTCTCCACACATAGAACGCTCTCCTACCATACCTATAAAGGTATCCACAGCTTCGGTAAATTGTTTTAGCCCCGGTACATTTTCGGCGCAGGGTCACTCGACTAGTGAGCTATTACGCACTCTTTGAATGAATAGCTGCTTCTAAGCTAACATCCTAGTTGTCTGTGCAACCCCACATCCTTTTCCACTTAACAATTATTTTGGGACCTTAGCTGGTGGTCTGGGCTGTTTCCCTTTCGACTACGGATCTTAGCACTCGCAGTCTGACTGCCGACCATAATTCATTGGCATTCGGAGTTTATCTGAGATTGGTAATCCGGGATGGACCCCTCACCCAAACAGTGCTCTACCTCCAAGAATCTTAATGTCGACGCTAGCCCTAAAGCTATTTCGGAGAGAACCAGCTATCTCCAAGTTCGTTTGGAATTTCTCCGCTACCCACAAGTCATCCAAGCACTTTTCAACGTGCCCTGGTTCGGTCCTCCAGTGAGTTTTACCTCACCTTCAACCTGCTCATGGGTAGGTCACATGGTTTCGGGTCTACGACATAATACTAAGACGCCCTATTCAGACTCGGTTTCCCTACGGCTCCGTCTCTTCAACTTAACCTCGCATCATATCGTAACTCGCCGGTTCATTCTACAAAAGGCACGCTCTCACCCATTAACGGGCTCGAACTTGTTGTAGGCACACGGTTTCAGGTTCTATTTCACTCCCCTCCCGGGGTGCTTTTCACCTTTCCCTCACGGTACTGGTTCACTATCGGTCACTAGAGAGTATTTAGGGTTGGGAGATGGTCCTCCCAGATTCCGACGGGATTTCTCGTGTCCCGCCGTACTCAGGATACTGCTAGGTATAAAGACTATTTCGAATACGAGGCTCTTACTCTCTTTGGCTGA
>NZ_JAHZPC010000030.1 GCF_019929185.1 Streptococcus parasanguinis | reverse complement strand
ATGGTCCGTTGGTCAAGGGGTTAAGACACCGCCTTTTCACGGCGGTAACACGGGTTCGAATCCCGTACGGACTATATATTTGGAGGATTACCCAAGTCCGGCTGAAGGGAACGGTCTTGAAAACCGTCAGGCGTGTAAAAGCGTGCGTGGGTTCGAATCCCACATCCTCCTTAATATTAACGCGGGATGGAGCAGCTCGGTAGCTCGTCGGGCTCATAACCCGAAGGTCGTAGGTTCAAATCCTGCTCCCGCAATTTGGCTCGGTAGCTCAGTTGGTAGAGCAATGGATTGAAGCTCCATGTGTCGGCGGTTCGATTCCGTCTCGCGCCATCAATTCAATAATCAGGAAGGGTAGCGAAGAGGCTAAACGCGGCGGACTGTAAATCCGCTCCTTCGGGTTCGGGGGTTCGAATCCCTCCCCTTCCATCCTTTACGGGCATAGTTTAAAGGTAGAACTAAGGTCTCCAAAACCTTCAGTGTGGGTTCAATTCCTACTGCCCGTGTTAATAATTATGGCGGGTGTGGTGAAGTGGTTAACACACCAGATTGTGGCTCTGGCATGCGTGGGTTCGATCCCCATCACTCGCCTATTTATTAATATTATTGGGGTATAGCCAAGCGGTAAGGCAAGGGACTTTGACTCCCTCATGCGTTGGTTCGAATCCAGCTACCCCAGTTAAATTTATGCCGGCGTGGCGGAATTGGCAGACGCGCTGGACTCAAAATCCAGTGTCCGCAAGGACGTGCCGGTTCGACCCCGGCCGCCGGTATAGATTATGAAGGAGTTTTACTCCTTTTTTTGTTTATTTTTTTTCTTTTTTGTGATATAATTAACCGGTAAAGTTTCATTTAATGAATTAGAAGGAGTTAATTTTGTCTGAAGTTGCAAATAAAATCGATCGATTTTTAAATTCTATTTTATTGTTATCAGAAAATCAGCATGAGATTTTAGTTGGTTCTTGTACAAGTGGTGTTTCATTAACCAACACTCAGGAACATATTTTGATGCTGGTTTCTGATGAAGCTCTAACCAATTCTGTCTTAGCAAAGAAATTGAATGTTAGTCAGGCGGCTATCACGAAGGCTGTGAAACCTTTATTAAGCCAGGGGATGTTAGAGACTTATCGCGATGAGAATGATGCTCGTGTTCTCTATTATCGCTTAACTGAGATTGGTAAGCCGATTGCATTAGAGCATCAGCACCACCATCAGCATACCCTTCACACTTATGAGGATGTTTTGTCGAAGTTTACTAAGAATGAGCAAGGGGTTATTTCGCGGTTTTTAGATTTATTGGAAGAGGAGTTATAGTTTGAGGTATATTACGGTTTCAAATTTATCGTTCTATTATGATCGAGAACCGGTTCTGGAAGGGATCAATTACTACTTAGATAGTGGAGAGTTTGTTACGCTGACTGGTGAGAATGGGGCTGCTAAGTCAACCTTGATTAAGGCTAGTCTTGGCATTCTACAGCCAAAGGTCGGGACAGTTGAGATTTCAAAGACAAATGTAAAGGGAAAGAAGTTAAGGATTGCTTATTTGCCGCAACAGATTGCTAGTTTTAATGCTGGGTTCCCCAGTACGGTCTATGAATTTGTGAAGTCAGGTCGGTATCCTCGTAAAGGCTGGTTTCGAAAGTTGAATGAGCACGATGAAAAACATATTCTGAAGAGTTTAGAATCTGTTGGGATGCTGGAGTTCAAGGATCGGGCGATTGGTTCTTTGTCTGGTGGTCAGAAACAGCGGGCCGTCATTGCTCGGATGTTTGCTTCAGATCCGGATATCTTTGTTTTAGATGAACCGACGACAGGGATGGATGCGACGACAAAGAGTGATTTTTATGAGTTGATGCATCACAGTGCGCATCACCATCAAAAATCTGTTTTGATGATCACGCATGATCCTGAAGAGGTTAACCAATTTGCGGATCGGAATATTCATTTGGTTCGTGACCAAAGCTCTCCTTGGAGATGTTTTAACGTCCATGATACAGAAGGGGAGGGTGACCATGCTTGATTTATTCCAGTATGATTTTATGCAGCGGGCCTTGTTGGCTATGGTTGCCATGAGTCTTTTTTCTCCTGTGTTAGGGATTTTCTTGATTTTGAGACGGCAGAGTCTGATGAGTGATACGCTGAGTCACGTCTCTCTTGCGGGTGTCGCTTTTGGACTTTTTCTTGGGATCTCTCCGACGCTCTCGACTATGATCATTGTCATTATTGCTGCGGTCTTTCTTGAGTATTTGCGGACCTTATTTAAGGACTTTATGGAGATCGGGACGGCAATTTTAATGTCCACTGGTCTTGCCCTAGCTTTAGTACTGATGCGTGGTGGTGGGAAAAGCTCGATGAGCTTGGATCAGTATTTGTTTGGTTCTACCCTAACCATTACGGATGAACAGGTGATCGCCTTGTTTGTGATTGCTTTCGTTGTATTAGTGCTGACGGCCTTATTCTTGCGTCCTATGTATATTTTGACCTTTGATGAAGATACAGCCTTTGTGGATGGGCTTCCGGTCCGAACCATGTCTATCTTATTTAATGTGGTGACGGGGGTTGCTATCGCCTTAATGATTCCTGCAGCAGGATCGTTATTGGTTTCAACCATCATGGTCTTACCGGCTAGTATTGCCCTGAAATTAGGGAAGAACTTCCGTGGGGTCATGCTGATTGCGGTCATCATTGGTTTTATCGGGATGTTTAGTGGGTTGATTTTGTCTTATATTGCAGATACACCGGCGAGTGCCAGCATCACGCTTTTATTTGTGGCCTTGTTCTTGCTTGTGAATCTTGGATCACGTTTGAGGAAGTAGATATGAACTTTAAAAAATTTGGTTGGTTATTGTTAGTGGCTTTGACCCTTGTCTTGGCAGCTTGTGGCAAAAGTCAGAGTCAAAATGGGAAATTAAAAGTGATGACCACTTTCTATCCTGTTTATGATTTTACAAAAAATATTGTCGGAGATGAAGGAACGGTAGACCTGCTCATTGGAGCGGGATCAGAGCCTCATGAATATGAATTGTCTGCTAAGGGGCGGGCTATGATTCAAGATTCGGATGTTTTCGTTTATGAGAATGAAAACATGGAAACGTGGGTTCCAAATCTTTTGAAATCCATGAAGGATAAGAAAACCAAAGTGATCGATGCCACCAAGGGCATGGTCTTGCTTCCTGGATTGGAAGAGGAACATGAACACGAAGGGGGCGAAGAACACCATCATGAATATGATCCTCACCTTTGGCTCTCTCCACATCGTGCCATGAAGATGGTAGAGTCGATTCGTGATCAGTTGGTGGCAGCTTATCCAGATAAGAAAAAAACGTTTGAGAAAAATGCCCAAGCCTATCTAAAGAAATTACAGGCCTTGGATCAAGCTTATCAGGATGGCTTGAAAGATGCGAAACAAAAGAATTTCGTGACCCAACACGCGGCTTTCCGTTACTTGGCCTTAGATTATGGATTAAACCAGGTAGCCATTTCAGGGATTTCACCTGATAGCGAGCCTTCTGCTGCACGATTGCGTGAATTGACAGAGTATATCAAGAAAAATGAGATCAAGGTCATTTACTTTGAGGAAAATGCTTCTAAGTCCTTGGCGAAAACCTTGTCTTCTGAAGCTGGTGTTGAGTTGGCTGTCTTAAATCCTTTGGAAAGTTTGACGGATCAAGAAATGAAAGATGGCGAAAACTACGTGTCTGTTATGAAGGAAAATCTGAAGGCGCTCGAGAAAACAACGTCACAAGATGGTAAGGATATTCAACCGGAACATGAGGAAGATTCTAAGACGGTTCAAAAGGGCTATTTCGAGGATAGTCAAGTGAAGGATCGTAGCTTAGCAAATTATGCGGGTGATTGGAAATCGGTTTATCCATACTTGCAAGATGGAACGTTGGATCAGGTCTTTGATTATAAGGCAAAATTAAATCCAACCATGACGGCCGCTGAGTATAAGGAATATTATACCAAGGGTTACCAAACAGATATTGATCGGATTAAGATTGATAAGGATTCAATGGAGTTTTATCAAAAAGGATCTTCTAAGAAATATACTTATAAATACGTAGGTAAGCACATTTTGACTTATAAGAAGGGGAATCGTGGTGTTCGTTATCTCTTTGAAGCCAAGGAGAGCGATGCGGGAGACTTCAAATATGTTCAATTTAGTGACCATGAAATTACTCCGGTAAAGGCAGCTCACTTCCACATTTTCCATGGAGGAAAGAGTCAAGAGGCGCTTTATGATGAGTTGGAAAATTGGCCAACGTATTATCCTTCGAACTTATCTGGTTTAGAAGTGGCACAGGAAATGCTGGCTCATTAAGAGTTGTATCAAAATAGAGACTAGGACTGATTATCCCGGTCTCTTTTTGATTAAAAATGAGGAGTGAAGCTTGTCAAATGCTTGAAAATACGTTACAATGAAAGGGCTTTAAACTAAAAAAATGTATGGGGAATTTTAAATGAAAAAAGTTGGTGCAATTCTTGTGAGTATTCTCAGTGTGGTCCTGTTGGTGGCTTGTTCGCAACAGGGAGCGAGCAAAAAATCAACCCCTTCCTCTAGTCAAACGACGACCTCTTCTGAAGTCAAAAAGACGGATGCTTCTAGTTCGGAAGTGAAGGAGAAAGAAAAAAAAGAAGAGAAAAAAGAAGAGAAAAAAGAAGTGAAGAAAATGGATCTTGAAGCGATTGCCAATGGAGACTACAGCAGTATTGCTGGTGTCTGGCAAGATGATAAGGGAAACAAGCTGGTCTTTAACGACAAAGGGTTGGTCTCACAAGAGTTAGAGGGCTATGGAGCTTCTTTGACGGATTATGGAACAGCATCAGAAGGCATTTATGGTGGTCGTGATGGAGGCTTCTTGTTGGAGTATATTCCTGCAGGAGTGACCATTGGTGATCAGGTCGATGATCAAGGACAAGTCGTCTTTAAGGACACATCAGATGCCTCTAAAAACCGCATGTGGTCTGGTGTTGGTATCGCTAGTTTTGGGGAACAAGGCTCGATCTACTATCATGTAGGAGATGAATAACAGAAAAAAAGAGGCTGGGACAAAAGTCCTAGCCTCTTAATTGTTTTTGGATTGTCGAGCAAGACGCAGTGGTTGAGTGGGC
>NZ_JAHZPC010000003.1 GCF_019929185.1 Streptococcus parasanguinis | reverse complement strand
GCCCTACTCAACTGTGCGGAGGTGGGACGACGAAATCGAATTCTAACGAATTACCGATTTCTGTCCCACTCTCTTTTCTTATGCATGTGGGGGGAGCCAAGAAAGCTCAAACTGGAGCAATTGGGCTTCAAGGAGATCTTGATGGGAAACCTCTTGTTTCTCTTTGCCATCTAATAGGGCTTTTTGGATGAAATAGGCGCCTGCAGTG
The DNA here is from genome assembly GCF_019929185.1 of Streptococcus parasanguinis. GTDB lineage: Bacteria > Bacillota > Bacilli > Lactobacillales > Streptococcaceae > Streptococcus > Streptococcus parasanguinis_O. The sequence goes on along the minus strand of NZ_JAHZPC010000003.1, from coordinate 204,998 downwards.
TGTGAGTTGGCGCAAATTTTGAGCTCTTGCTTGGGAAGATGGAGAAGGACTTCTTTAAAGAGAGGGAGGCCCAGATCATAGATTGGTTTTCCTGGACAGGTTGGATAGAGTCCAAGGGCTGACCAGATGTACCAAGCAGATAGGCTACCATTGTCCTCATCACCTGGATAGGCTTGGAAATCTTGATGAAAAGCTTGGGAACGGATCTGGTGGATCAGGAGATTAGTGTATTCGGGATGAAGACTGTAACGGAAGAGGTAGGGAATGTGAAAGCTGGGTTGATTGGAGATGGCGATCTGCCCAAATGGGACTTGGGCCATTTCACTCATTTCGTGGATTTCATAGCCATATCCTCTTACATCAAATTGAGGTTTTTGATTGGCCAGATCCAGCAGTCGTTGGGTGAAGGCTTTTTTACCGCCCATTAGCTCTATCAGACCGGAGAGGTCGTGTAAGGCTCCAAAAGTAGCCTGGGTGGCAGAGCATTCTGCATAATCTCCTCCCCAGCTGATAGGAGAGAAGGGTTCTTTAAAGTTTCCATTGGTGGATCGTGCTCTCATAAAGCCTGTTTGGGCATCATACAATGTTCGGTAGGAGAGGCTGGAAGCAGCATACCGAGTGGCTGTTTCTGTCTGACCCAATTGCTTGGCAACGGTAGCAATGCAAAAATCACTATAGGCATAATCTAGGCTATGGCTCACACTTTCGTGAAAATCATCGGGGAGGTAGCCAAGGGCCGTGTAGCTTTCATTGCCATGGCGACCAAAATGTTGAGTGGGATCTGTTTTTTGAGCCGTCTGGAGCATAGCTGTGAGCATGTTTTCATGTAGGTCTGGTGCGATCCCTTTAGTGACAGCATCCGCAAAGACGCCATCGATGAGGGTGCCTGGCATCATCCCTCGTTCATCTGGGGCCAACCATTTTGGTAGAAAACCAGTATCCTGGTAAGTGTTTAAAAATCCTTCGAGAAAGTGACGGTAATAATCGGGGTAGACAAGGCTAAAGAGAGGAAAAGAGGTCCGAAAGAGGTCCCAAAATCCGATATTGGTATAAGCTTTTCCTGGTTTGATTTCATTATGAGTGACATCCAGGTGCCAGTCATTTTCCTCGGTATCTGTTTCATAAAAGGTTTGAGGGAAAAGGAGGAGTCGGTAAAGGCAATGATCGAAAAAGGCTTGGTCACGCCCTCCGGCATCTTTTACTTCAATTCGTTTTAGCAGCTGATTCCATTGATCGGCTGCCTCTTTTTTAGCTTCCTCTAGGGAAAGGTGGGGAAGATGGCTGTGAGCCATGTCTTGAGACAGATAAGAAGTTCCTAATTGGACGGTCACTTCCTTGCTAGCAAAGGTGAGAAAAAGATCTTGATCGATGTGAGTGACGTTCTCAATCGGCTGGCTAAATTGCCACTGGAGATAGAAAGAGTAGGAAGTATCTGCGGTATGGGCCTGATCCAGAATGTGGAAGTGGCAGGTTTGGTCTGTCAGAGTCAAGTCCTCTAGTTCCTTTGCTGCATGAAAGCAGAGTGTCAGTTTTTCTGGTGCTCGAAAGCGCATGACAGCCCCGTAGCGGCTTGGAACCAGCTCACTGTGAATCTGATAACGTTCCGAAAAAATACGGAGGTAGTGGGGCTGGAAAATAGCTTCTTTCATCGAATAACTGCTTTGGCGACGGAAGAGGTCGGAACTTGCAATTTCCCCCGTGATGGGCGTGATGAGGCACCAAGTGTAGTCTCCTATCCAAGGACTAGGCTGGTGGGTGAGGCGAAATCCCTGAAAAATAGGGAGATTGGGGTTGAAAAACCAAGCCCCTTGTTCGTGTGTCGTCTGAGGAAGGAAGTAGTTCATCCCAAAAGGGACTCCTGTATAAGGGAGGGTGTTTCCGTGGGAATAGTGAGGATGATTATCGCTTCCCCAACGGGTATCGATGGTCTGGCAATGTGTGCGCATCTTGTCTCCTTTTTCTTCATCAACCTTAAATGATCTGTGTTTTTCTTGGAACACGCGGTGGTATTTCCTTCATTGTATCAAAGTGTTGTCAAATATGATAGCGTTTTTATCAAATGGAAAATTTTGTAGAAAAAGGGCTATAGTTTGCGTATGTATTTCCCATTTGAAATCTTTTATACTGAATAGGAAAGAATCGATACGTGTGAGGAAAATAAATGACCTATTCAAAAGAAATTGTGCGAGAATGGTTGGATCAAGTGGCTGAGCGAGCTAAGGAGTACCCTGAGTGGGTGGATGTCTTTGAACGTTGCTATACAGACACTTTGGATAATACAGTTGAAATTTTAGAAGACGGTTCAACCTTTGTGTTAACAGGGGACATCCCAGCTATGTGGTTGCGTGACTCAACGGCTCAATTGAGACCCTATCTTCATGTGGCTAAACGAGATCCTCGTTTACGTCAAACCATTGCTGGTTTGGTCAAACGCCAGATGACCTTGATCCTCAAGGATCCCTATGCTAACTCTTTTAATATTGAGGAGAACTGGAAAGGCCACCACGAGACCGACCATACCGATTTGAATGGCTGGATTTGGGAGCGCAAGTATGAAGTGGATTCGCTTTGCTATCCCTTGCAACTGGCTTATCTCCTGTGGAAGGAAACAGGTGAGACTAGCCAATTTGATGAAACCTTTGTCACTGCGACCAAGGAAATCCTTCATCTCTGGACAGTGGAACAAGACCACAAGAATTCCCCTTATCGCTTTGTTCGGGATACAGATCGTAAGGAAGACACGCTGGTGAATGACGGCTTTGGGCCAGATTTCGCTGTGACAGGGATGACCTGGTCAGCCTTCCGTCCAAGTGATGACTGCTGTCAGTATAGCTACTTAATCCCGTCCAATATGTTTGCAGTGGTTGTCTTGGGTTATGTGCAAGAAATCTTCGCAGCATTGAATCTAGCCGATAGTGACAGCATCATTGCAGATGCCAAACGCTTGCAAGCGGAGATTCAAGAAGGAATCGAAAACTACGCCTACACGACTAACAGCAAGGGCGAGAAAATCTATGCCTTTGAGGTAGACGGTTTGGGAAATGCTAGCATCATGGATGATCCGAACGTACCAAGTTTGTTGGCTGCTCCCTATCTGGGCTACTGCGAGATTGACGACGAAGTTTACCAAGCCACTCGTCGGACTATTTTGAGCCCTGAAAATCCTTACTTCTATGAAGGGAAGTACGCAAGTGGACTCGGAAGTTCTCATACCTTTTATCGCTATATCTGGCCGATTGCTTTATCCATTCAAGGATTGACAACAAATGATAAAGCTGAGAAAAAACTCTTGCTGGACCAGTTGGTTGCTTGCGATGGAGGCACGGGCGTCATGCACGAAAGTTTCCACGTGGATGATCCAACCAAATATTCGCGTGAATGGTTCTCTTGGGCCAACATGATGTTCTGTGAATTAGTCTTGGATTACTTGGATATTCGCTAATACTCTTTGAAAATCTCTTCAAACCACGTCAGCTTCGCCTTGCCGTATATATGTTACTGACTTCGTCAGTTCTATCTACAACCTCAAAGCAGTGCTTTGAGCAACCTGCGGCTAGCTTCCTAGTTTGCTCTTTGATTTTCATTGAGTATAAGGAGCACGCTTTAGCTTCACTGATTCTTGTTAGAATCACAAGTTTATATTTAAAACATTAAAAATTTAAGTTAGAATGAGGTTTTACTCATGGAAAATGTTGTTGTACATATCATCTCTCACAGCCACTGGGATCGTGAGTGGTATCTACCTTTTGAAAACCACCGCATGCAATTGGTGGAACTGTTTGACAATCTGTTTGATCTTTTTGAAAATGATCCTGAATTCAAAAGCTTCCACTTGGATGGGCAAACCATTGTCCTTGATGACTATTTAGAAATTCGCCCTGAAAATCGCGACAAGGTGCAGCGTTATATCGACGAAGGCAAGCTCAAGATTGGTCCTTTCTATATCTTGCAGGATGATTACTTGATTTCCAGTGAAGCCAATGTTCGCAATACCTTGATTGGACAAGCAGAATGTGCCAAATGGGGCAAATCTACTCAAATTGGTTACTTCCCAGATACCTTTGGAAATATGGGGCAGGCTCCTCAAATCCTTCAAAAATCAGGGATTCACGTAGCGGCCTTTGGGCGTGGGGTCAAACCAATCGGATTTGACAACCAAGTTCTTGGAGATGAGCAATTTACCTCTCAATTTTCTGAAATGTACTGGCAAGGGGCGGATGGGAGTCGTGTACTCGGTATTCTTTTTGCCAACTGGTACAGTAACGGGAACGAAATTCCAGTGGATAAAGATGAAGCTTTGGCTTTCTGGAAACAAAAATTGGCAGATGTTCGTGACTATGCCTCAACCAACCAATGGTTGATGATGAACGGCTGTGACCACCAACCGGTTCAACGAAACTTGAGTGAAGCCATTCGCGTAGCTAACGAACTTTTCCCTGACGTGACATTTATTCATAGCTCCTTTGATGAATATGTCCAAGCAGTGGAAAGTGCACTTCCTGAACAATTATCAACAGTTACAGGTGAGTTGACCAGTCAGGAAACCGATGGTTGGTACACACTGGCAAATACGTCTTCTTCTCGGATTTATCTCAAGCAAGCCTTCCAAGAAAACAGCAACTTGCTCGAGCAAGTGGTGGAACCTTTGACCATCATCACTGGTGGACATCACCACAAGGATCAGTTGACCTATGCCTGGAAGACGCTCTTACAAAATGCGCCACACGATAGTATTTGTGGATGTAGCGTGGATGATGTTCACCGCGAAATGGAAGTTCGTTTTGCCAAGGTCAACCAAGTCGGAAACTTTGTCAAAACCAACCTTTTAAACGAATGGAAGGGCAAACTAGCAACTCAAAAAGCCCAGAGTGAGCATCTCTTTACGGTCATCAATACAGGCTTGCATGATAAGGTGGATACCGTCAGCACGATCGTCGATGTAGCGGTTTGTCCATTTAAGGAGTTGCATCCGACAGAAGGCTTCAAGAAAATGGCCGCTTTGACCTTGCCAGGCTATCATGTAGAAGATTTAGACGGTCATCTTGTAGAAGCAGAGATTGAAGACTTGGGAGCAAGCTTTGGCTATACCTTGCCTAAGGATAAATTCCGCCAACCCTATATTGCACGTCAAGTGCGCGTGACGGTTCCGGTTCATTTGGCAGCCTTGTCTTGGACGACCTTCCAGCTCTTAGAAGGTAAAGCACCTCATCATGATGGTCTGTTCCAAAATGGGGTGATCGATACACCATTTGTAACCCTTAGTATCGATGAAGGTTTGACCCTTTATGATAAAACGACCAATGAGGCTTATGAGGATTTCCTTCGCTTCGAAGACCGCGGTGATATCGGAAATGAATATATCTACTTCCAACCAAAAGGGACAGAGCCGATCTATGCGGACTTAACAGCTTATGAGGTCTTGGAAAACAATGCTCGCTATGCCAAAATCTTGCTCAAGCATGACTTGACCATTCCAGTCAGCGCAGATGAACAATTGGATGCGGAGCAAAGAGGCATTATCGAGTTTATGAACCGCCAGGCAAGACGCTCAGAAGAGCTGACAACTATTTCTCTTGAAACTGAGATGACCGTCTTTGTGGATGATCCGCAAATTCGCTTTAAAACTCGCTTTACCAATACTGCTAAAGACCACCGTATCCGCCTCTTGGTGAAAACTCATAACACTCGTCCAAGCAACGACTCGGAAAGCATTTATGAGGTGGTCACACGGCCAAATAAACCGGCTGCTTCTTGGGAAAATCCTGAAAATCCCCAACACCAGCAAGCTTTCGTCAGCTTGTATGATGATGTTAAAGGAGTAACAGTAACCAACAAAGGATTACACGAATATGAAATCCTTGGAGACGATACGATAGCTGTAACACTTCTCCGGGCTTCTGGTGAACTTGGTGACTGGGGCTATTTCCCAACACCAGAAGCACAATGCTTGCGGGCCTTTGAGGTGGAATATGCAGTGGAATGCCACCAAGCTCAGGATCGTTTTTCAGCTTTCCGTCGTGCCAAAGCCTTCCAGGTACCATTTACAGCTCTTCAAGTTGCAAAACAAGAGGGAAGCGTTGTAGCAACGGGTAGCCTCTTTAACCATCCGGCACTGAACTTGCCACAAGTCTGCCCAACAGCCTTTAAAGTTGCTGAAAATGAAGAAGGCTACGTCCTTCGTTACTACAACATGAGTCAAGAAAATGTCCGTGTGTCTGACAAACAACAAACCATTCTTGACTTGTTGGAACGCCCATATCCAGTCCATTCAGGACTATTAGCACCACAAGAAATTCGTACAGAATGGATTAAAAAAGAAGAAGTATAGCTGGTTGCAGCTGAAGAAACAATAAAAGGAAAGGAGGAGCGAAAAAGTAAGAACCAACTGCTGATTCGCTCCTTTTGCAGGTGAAAGCAATGACCATTGCGACCATTGATATCGGAGGGACTGGCATTAAGTTTGCTAGTCTAACTCCTGATGGAAAGATTTTAGATAAGACCAGCACCCCAACTCCAGAAACTCTAGAAGATTTATTGGCTTGGTTAGACCAACGCTTGTCAGAACAGGACTATCGTGGGATTGCCATGAGTGTGCCAGGTGCAGTCAATCAAGAAACCGGGGTGATTGAGGGGATCAGTGCCATTCCTTACATCCATGGTTTTTCATGGTATGAAGCGCTTGCTCATCACCAACTCCCTGTCCATCTAGAAAATGATGCCAACTGTGTTGGACTTAGTGAACTGCTGGCTCATCCTGAGATTGAAAATGCAGCCTGTGTTGTCATTGGCACAGGGATTGGTGGGGCTATGATTATCAATGGTAAGCTTCACCGTGGCCGCCATGGTTTGGGTGGTGAGTTTGGCTACATGACAACCATCGAACCAGCAGAAAAACTTAACAACTGGTCGCAACTAGCTTCTACAGGGAACATGGTTCGCTATGTCATCGAAAAATCTGGTCAAACCGATTGGGATGGCCGCAAGGTGTACCAAGAGGCTGCAGCCGGCAATAGCCTTTGCCAAGAAGCCATTGAGCGGATGAATCGTAATCTAGCTCAAGGACTACTCAATATTCAGTACCTGATCGACCCTGATGTCATTAGCCTAGGTGGTTCTATTAGCCAAAATCCTGAGTTTATCAAAGGGGTGCAAAAAGCAGTAGACGCTTTTGTGGAAAAATATGAAGAATATACAATTGCGCCAGTGATCCAAGCATGCACCTATCAGGCAGATGCCAATCTCTACGGTGCCCTTGTCAACTGGTTACAGGAGGAAAACCAATGGTAAGTTTTACAGGACTTAGTCCCAAACAAGCCCAAGCTATCGAAGCATTAAAACATCACATTTCTCTACCAGATGTAGAAGTGGCAGTCACTCAGTCTGACCAAGCTTCTATTTCTATCAAGGGTGAGGGCGGAAGCTATCAATTGACTTATCGCAAACCTCACCAACTCTATCGCGCCTTGTCTGTTCTCGCAACAGATTTGGTAGAAGGTGATAAGGTAGAGATTGAAGAACAAGCGGCTTATGAAGATTTAGCCTACATGGCGGACTGTTCGCGAAATGCAGTTCTAAATGTTGCATCAGCCAAGCAGATGATTGAAGTCTTGGCTCTGATGGGTTATTCAACCTTTGAGCTCTACATGGAAGACACCTATCAGATTGAAGGGCAACCTTATTTTGGTTATTTCCGCGGGGCTTATTCAGCTGAAGAATTACAGGAAATTGAAGCCTACGCCCAGCAGTTTGACATGACCTTTGTACCATGTATCCAGACCTTGGCCCACTTGTCAGCTTTTGTCAAGTGGGGTGTCAAAGAAGTCCAGCAACTCCGCGATGTAGAGGACATTCTCCTTATCGGTGAAGAAAAAGTTTATGACCTGATTGACGGCATGTTTGCGACTTTGTCTAAGCTCCAAACACGCAAGGTCAATATCGGCATGGACGAAGCCCACTTGGTTGGTTTGGGACGCTATCTCATCTTAAATGGTGTTGTGGACCGTAGCCTCCTCATGTGTCAACATTTGGAGCGTGTGCTGGATATTGCAGACAAGTATGGTTTCCACTGCCAGATGTGGAGCGATATGTTCTTCAAAATCATGTCAGCAGATGGCCAGTACGACCGTGATGTCGAAATTCCAGAAGAAACTCGTGTTTATCTTGACCGTCTCAAAGACCGTGTGACCTTGGTTTACTGGGATTATTATCAGGATAGCGAAGAAAAATACAACCGTAACTTCGGTAATCACCACAAGATTAGCCAGGATATTGCCTTTGCAGGTGGTGCTTGGAAGTGGATTGGTTTCACACCACACAACCATTTCAGTCGTCTCATCGCTGTCGAAGCTAACAAAGCCTGCCGTGCTAATCAGATCAAGGAAGTCATTGTGACGGGTTGGGGAGATAATGGTGGTGAAACAGCTCAGTTCTCTATTCTGCCAAGTCTACAAATCTGGGCAGAACTCAGCTATCGAAATGATTTAGAGCGTTTATCTGCTCACTTCAAGACCAATACAGGTTTATCGGTTGAGGACTTTATGCAGCTTGATCTTGCAAACCTCTTACCAGATCTACCAGGAAATCTAAGTGGTATCAATCCCAACCGCTATGTCTTTTATCAGGATGTTCTTTGCCCAATTCTTGATAAGCACATGACTCCTGAACAGGACAAGCCTCACTTTGCCCAGGCAGCTGAGACTCTTTCTGACATTAAAGAAAAAGCTGGAGCCTATGCTTATCTTTTTGAAACTCAAGCCCAGTTGAATGCTATTTTAAGTGGCAAGGTTGATGTGGGACGACGCATTCGTCAAGCCTATCAAACAGGTGATAAAGAGAGCTTGCAACAAATTGCTAGGGAAGAATTACCAAAATTAAGAAGCCAGATTGAAACCTTTAACAAGCTCTTTAGCCAGCAATGGTTGAAAGAAAACAAGGTCTTTGGTTTGGATACAGTGGACATCCGTATGGGTGGGCTTTTGCAACGGATCAAGCGCGCAGAAAGCCGTATGGAGGACTATCTAGCTGGTTCCATCTCACGTATCGATGAACTAGAAGTAGAGATTTTGCCATTCAACGATTTCTACGCAGACAAGGATTTCGCAGCAACAACAGCTAACCAGTGGCATACCATTGCGACCGCCTCAACTATTTATACAACGTAAAAAATGCCAAGTTGGATGACAGATGTCTTATCCATGGTGGATAGGAGTAGAAGAGGAGCTGTGTTTACAATCGCCCTTTTCTACTCCTATTTTAAAGCTATGTCATAAATTTGTAGAATTTTTTCTATAATTAGGAGTTTGAAAATAGAAAATGGCTATCTTATAATAAGTATTGTAAACGCTACCAAAGCAAAAACACGCTCAAGGCTCAAAGGGGGGAGTTAAATGAAAAAGTTTGTAAGGACTCTGAGAGAAAATTTCATTTTTCTTTTAATGGTCTTACCTGGTGCAGCGTGGTTAATCTTATTCTTCTATATTCCGGTTTTTGGGAATATCGTAGCATTTAAGGACTATCATATTACAGGAGAAGGCTTCATCGACAGTGTCATGAAGAGTAAATGGGTTGGTTTTGACAACTTCAAGTTCCTCTTTAGTTCCAAAGATGCCTACATTATTACAAGAAATACGGTCTTGTACAACTTAGGATTTATCTTCTTAGGATTGATTGTTTCCGTTGGGATCGCCATCATCTTTAGTGAGTTGAGATCAAAAAGAGTGGTCAAGGTGCTTCAAACCTCCATGCTCTTCCCATACTTCCTATCATGGGTTATCATCAGCTTCTTCACCGATGCCTTCCTGAACGTGGACAAAGGATTGGTCAACCACATCTTAACTTCACTTGGCATGAAGGCCATCAATTTCTATTCAGAATTGTGGATCTGGCCAGCGCTTCTCCTCTTCTTAGGAATTTGGAAAGGCTTTGGTTATAGTAGTGTCATGTACTATGCAACTATCATGGGAATTGACCCAACATACTATGAAGCAGCGACCGTGGATGGTGCGTCTAAGTGGCAACGCATTCGCAACATCACCATTCCTCAGTTGTCTTCCTTGATTACGGTCTTGACTATTCTTGCAGTCGGAAATATCTTCCGCGCAGACTTCGGTCTCTTCTACCAAATCCCGCATAATGCTGGTGCGCTCTATAGTGTGACCAATGTTATTGATGTTTATGTCTACAACGGTTTGACCAAGTCAGGGGATATCGGGATGACAGCAGCAGCCGGTCTTTACCAATCGGTTGTCGGACTGATCCTTGTCTTGATCTCCAATATCTTTGCTCGCCGCATTGATAAGAATTCCGCTCTCTTCTAGAAAGGAGGATCGTATGAAAAAATCAACCATTCAAAAAGAAAAAATTGATAATGTCGGGATCCATTCTTTCAGTAAGAAGAGCAACTTCTTCTTTACCTTGTTGTTGACCTTAGTCGGATTGACCTGTGTACTTCCCTTCATCTTCGTTGTCATGATCTCTTTGACAGACGAACAAAGTTTGGCAGTCCATGGATTCCAATTCTGGCCAGCAAAATTTGGATTTGATGGTTACCTTTTCTTGGTACAGTTCAAAGAAAAAATCTTGCAAGCCCTCTTCATTACCTTGTTTGTGACTATTGTGGGAACAGCATGTAATGTCTTTATCACAACAACCTATGCTTATGCTATCTCACGGAGTACCTTTAAATACCGCAAGTTCTTTACTGTATTTTCACTCCTTAGTATGCTCTTTAGTGCAGGGTTGGTACCGGGCTATATTGTTACCACTCAACTCTTGCAATTGGGTGATACCATCGGGGCTTTGATCATCCCAATGTTGCTTAGCCCATTCAACATCATCTTGATGCGGACTTTCTTTAAACGGACCATTCCAGAAGCCATTCTTGAATCTGCTCGTATCGATGGAGCAAGTGAAACACGGATTTTCTTCCAAATTTGCTTGCCACTCTCTTTACCAGGGATTGCGACTATTAGTCTCTTCACCGCTTTAGGATTCTGGAACGACTGGTTCAACGCCCTTCTCTATATTAAGAGTGACAACCTTTACCCATTGCAATACCTCTTGATGCAAATCCAAAACAATATGGATTACATCGCTAAAAATGTCGGGGTATCCGGCCAATTGGCAGGAGCTGTACAATCCATCCCACGGGAAACAGGACGTATGGCCATGGTGGTTGTGGCAACAGTGCCAATTGCCATTCTCTATCCATTCTTCCAACGCTACTTTGTAAAAGGCTTGACCATCGGTGGTGTGAAAGAATAACATCGTTCATTGAAAATCAACAGGATTTTCAACTCATAACTTAGTCTAAAAAGAAAATAACATAAAGGAGATTTTTCTTATGAAAAATTGGAAAAAATACGCGTTAGCATCTGCTAGTGTCATTGCTCTTGGAGCTACTCTTGCTGCTTGTGGAAGCCTTACAGGTAACAACAAGAAATCAGCAACAACTGAAGACGGTAAACCAATCATCAAGATGTACCAAATCGGTGACAAACCAGATAACTTGGATACCTTGTTAGAAAATGCCAACAAGATCATTGAAAAGAAAGTTGGCGCAAAATTGGATATCCAATATCTTGGTTGGGGTGACTACGCACAAAAAATGAACGTTATCATCTCATCTGGTGAAAACTATGATATTGCCTTTGCCAACAACTACGTTATCAATGCTCAAAAAGGTGCCTATGCTGACTTGACAGAATTGTACAAGAAAGAAGGGAAAGACCTTTACAAAGCACTTGACCCAGCATACATCAAAGGGAACACTGTAAATGGCAAGATCTATGCTGTTCCAGTAGCAGCCAACGTTGCATCTTCTCAAAACTTTGCCTTCAACGGACCACTTGTTGAAAAATATGGTATCGACATCTCAAACGTCAAAGACTATGCTTCTCTTGAACCAGTCTTGAAAGCCATTAAAGAAAAAGATCCAAACGTTGTTCCATTTGCCATGAACAAGAGCTACGGTGGACCTTCAGATGACTTCGACTATGTGGCTGTTGATGGACTTCCATTCGTTGTTGACTTGAAAGGTGACACTACGAAGATCGTTGACCGTTACACAATCCCTCGTTATGTAGAAAACTTGAAGACTCTTCACAAATACTACGAAGCAGGATACATTCCAAAAGACGTAGCAACAAGCGATACTGGTTATGACCTTTCTCAAGATACTTGGTTGGTTCGTGAAGAAACAGTAGGACCAGCTGACTACGGTAACAGCTTGCTTACTCGTGTAGCAAACCGTAAGATCGACATCAAACCATTTACTGAACTTTACAAGAAGAACAACACCACTCAAGTAGCTAACTTTGTTATCTCAAACAACTCTAAGAACAAAGAAAAAGCAATGGAAGTGTTGAACCTTTTGAACACTAATCCAGAACTCTTGAACGGCCTTGTTTATGGACCAGAAGGCAAGAACTGGGAAAAAGTTGAAGGTAAAGAAAACCGTGTGAAAGTCTTGGATGGCTACAACGGAAACACTCACATGTCTGGATGGAACACTGGTAACAACTGGATTCTTTACATCAACGAAAACGTAACAGATGAACAAATTGCACAATCTAAGAAAGACTTGGAAACTGCAAAAGAATCTCCAGCACTTGGCTTCATCTTTAACACAGATAAAGTGAAATCAGAAATCACAGCTCTTACAAATACTTTGAACCAATTCGCAGGTGCTATCAATACTGGTACTGTGGATCCTGAAGTAGAAGTTCCTAAGATGCTTGAAAAATTGAAATCAGAAGGTGCTTACCAAAAAGTGCTTGATGAAATGCAAAAACAATACGACGAATACCTTGCTTCTAAAAAATAAGAAATAGGTAGTGTGAAAAGGCTTTGGAGGAATCTCCAGAGCCTTTTTAAGTTTTTATGAAAATGAATCCTGGAAATGAAAATCAATATTTCAATTCACTAATGCAAATATGAGGAAAGCGTTTTATTTTTATGATATAATAGAATAACTAATTGGGAAAGAGGCTGAATGATGGGAAAAATCATCGAGTTCATTTTTACGAGAGTCTATGTTGCCATGCTGGTAACAGGGATTTTTTGGGTCTTGACGATCTGTGGGGGCATTCTTCTAGGAGTAGGACCAGCCAGTGCCACTATCATGAGCCTCTATGCGGAAAATGGCATGACCTACAAAGACTACCATTGGTCACGCGCTTGGGAACTCTTCAAAGAAAATCTGGTTCCGGCTAATCAAGTCTTTTACACCTTCTTTGCCATTGAAGGAATCCTCCTCTATGGCATGTACCTCATGGTCCAGATTCCTCACTTAAATTTCTTCCAAATTTTGGTTCTCCTGTTTAATCTAGTTTTCCTCTTGGTTGCGCCTCTAGCTTACGCCGTTTATTTGAAATTGCAAGTGCATTTTGCTCTCTCTTATGCCAACAGTATCAAGCTCAGTTTGATCGGAATGTTGCTGGACATTCGTCCAGTTCTTAAGCTCATCCTTGGAACAGCACTACTTGGTGTCATTAGCTACTATATGCCAGCCCTTCTCTTTTTTGTCTTGATCGGCGTCTGGCATTTCTTTGTCAATGATATCTTTGACCCTGTTTATCAAAATATCCACGAAAAATTGGTATCCTAACGATGAAAAAAATCTGGTTAAGTACGCTTTTAAAATTCTACGCCTATGTCATGGTGGTCATTTTGACCATTATGGGTCTCGTCGTAGCGGGGATCTCTTGGAAAAACCAGCAAGCTGAAGCCGATCGGATTGCCCAACGGGTCTTGACTGAAGTCGTGACGGATCTCGAGACCTCTTATCAGCGGGTCACACAAGAAGGGCGTAGTCTCGTTGAAAACCCTGCAAAGTTAGAAGGGGTTTATCGCTATTTTACCTTGTCACCATCGGAGTATGAGACTTGGCGATTGAATGCCCAGTTCCCTTCTTATATCCAATTGTCCCTACATAAGAATATTGACAGTCTCTATTTGAGCAATAAAAACATCGAGGGCATCGATGTCACCTTGTCGGATTACAAGACAGTATTTGTCTCTACCCGGCAATCGAAGGGGGGGAAGCAAGTTTCAGCGGACCATTACAAGGCTCCTGCGACAGCCATTCCGGTTCCTTTGACAGATCCGACTACGGGTGCTGGAGTTGGGATTGCTTATATGACTCTGGACCAGGAAATTTTGACGGCAGCGATTGACAATGCTAGAGGAGATCTACCGGTTGCTGTGCGGATCTTCACGTCCTTTGGGAAAGAAATGTACCATGAAGGGGATAAGGAGCAAGCAAAAGATGTTAAATGGCAAACCCGTAGCACGATCTATGGCTACAAGGTGGATGTAGCTGTTTCTGAAAGTTATCTAGTCAAAAAGGGTCTAGCTAACCTGACCACTTTTCTCTCCATTGCTTTCCTAATTTTCTTGATCCTGTACTTGTTATTACGGCAGATTTTCAAAAATTACCGGCGTCAAGTCCTCGATTTGGTCGATACCATGAATCAGATCAGTCAAGGCGATAGTGAACGTCGGATTGATACTTCGACCAAGGACCAAGAACTTTTGGTCATTGGTAATATGATCAATACCATGTTAGACAATATGGACAAGAACATTCGGGATATCTACCAGTTGCAGCTCAGCCAAAAAGATGCCAATATGCGGGCCTTACAAGCCCAGATCAATCCCCATTTCATGTACAATACACTGGAATTTATCCGGATGTATGCCGTCATGCAAGAGCAGGATGAATTGGGCGATATTATCTATGAGTTTAGTAGTCTCTTGCGCAATAATATCTCAGACGAGCGAGTGACGACGGTTGAAAATGAGCTCGAATTTTGTCGCAAATACAGCTACCTCTGCATGGTACGTTATCCCAAATCGATTGCCTATGGCTTTAAGATCGATCCAGGTTTGGAAAAAATGAAGATTCCAAAATTCACCATCCAGCCTTTAGTCGAGAACTATTTTGCGCATGGAGTGGACCATAAACGCAAGGACAATGTAATCAGTGTCAAGGTCTTGCAAGGAGAAGGGCAGGTCATCATCTTGATCACTGATAATGGGCGCGGGATGAAAGAAGAACAGCTAGAAAGCATTCAAGAGATGCTAGCCAATCGCAATCCACGCTCAGAAATCGAAGAAAAGAGTGGTCGGCAGTCCATCGGAATTGTCAATGTCCATGAACGCATGTTGCTCTATTTTGGAGATCGCTACCATATCCAAGTCTTCTCCCAATCTAACCATGGAGTGACCTATACGATAACCATTCAAGATGAATAAAGGAGACAGAATGTACAAAGTCTTATTAGTAGACGATGAGTATATGATTACAGAAGGGTTAAAAAAATTAATCCCCTTTGACCACTGGAATATGGAGGTGGTCGCAACTGCAGAAGATGCAGACCAGGCCCTTGATTATGTGCGAGAGCATCCGGTAGATGTGGTGATCACGGATGTCAATATGCCAGGGAAAACTGGACTTCAGATGATTGCTGAAATGAAGGATTTGATTCCAGATGCTGCCTATATCATTATGTCAGGCTATCAGGATTTTGAATACGTCAAGACAGCTCTCAATTTGCGCGTGGCAGACTACCTGCTCAAACCTGTCAATAAGGTGGAGATGGGCAATATCCTAGAAAAAATTCAGCATAAAATCCAGCAACCAAGCCAAGAGTTGGCCGACCGTTTGATTCACGATGATATCTCTGAGGAAGAGTTTTGTCGCTATATCGCAGGTCGGAACTCATTGTGGATTGGAGTCGCTAAGGAGAAAAAAGGCTTTATCAGCTCGTCTTATCAAGTTCTTGGGCAAAATCTTCAACTCTTTATCTCGGATCAAGAAGAAGAAGCCATGATTCAGAAGGTCTTCGAGCCTCCGTATAAGGAGCGCTTTCATCAATTTAAGGACCTAGTAGAGCGGAGCCTCTTTTATGGGGCGACCCCTCTCAATCAAGATGAAGAAGTCTTCCATTACTACGAGCCGGCCTATCGGGTGATCATGCAAGGAAATATCCAACAGATCTTAGAAGAACTGGACTGGTTAGAAAAAATGATCCTTGAGAAGACCCCTAAGGTCTCACTGACCAAGCAGCTCTTTATCCAATTTTTGATGGATGTCTTTCATTTGTTTGAATACCTGCAAGGTGATAATTTAGCTGATGTAGTCAAGAAAGTCCAAGAAACTGCCACTTTTAGCGAGATGATTGGCTTTATCCAGGAAGAGTTGTCCCGTTTCTTATCCCACTATCGGATGAATGAAAATGTAGCGAGTGTCCTCCAAGTGATTAGCCGTGATTACCAAAAAGAGCTGTCACTCAAGGACATCAGTCAGGGTCTCTTTATCAATCCAGTCTATTTAGGCCAATTGATTAAACGAGAAACCAATGCGACTTTCGCAGAACTCCTCAACAAACAGCGGATCAAGGCTGCCCAGCAGCTCCTCTTATCGACCAATGATAGTATTGAAGATATCTGCTACAAGGTCGGTTACAGTAATGTTGGCTATTTCTACAAAGTTTTCCGCAAACTCTGTGGCAAATCGCCTAAAACCTATCGCTTACAAGTCATGACAGAGCATACAGAAGATGAGTAAAAGGCTGAGACGATTGTCTCAGCCTTTTCACTTTTCATTTTAAATCCTCTGTATCTTGATTTTCCCAACCAATATTTGGGCCTCAATGGTGATTTCTGTGAGTTGGGTCCAGTCGATTTTTTCTTGGTCAACGTGAAATAGAAGGGGGGTCATGGTGAGGAGCGCCTGGCGTTCTTCAGGAGTTAAACTCTTGGTAAGGCTGACCGTTTCGGATGAGAGAATCTGACAGTGATCTTCAAAGTGCTCCAAAATTTCCTGGTTGGAGTAAGATTGCTTGGCCAATTGATCTTGGGCCAACTGACGAATTTCTTTTAGATGAGAAGAGGTTGGGACGACCTTAATGATCACCCCTTCTGTCTTTATGACACGTTCAAATTCAGCGTAATTAGCCGGGGAGAAGATGTCCAAAATGACCTCCATACTCTTAGATTGAATGGGTAAATGAGCCAAGTCTCCTACAAACCAATTGACCTTCCAGCTAGCGTCACTCTTGGCAGCTAGTTGCACAGATTCCTTGGAAAGATCAAAGGCATAGAAAGTAGCTTCGGGATAGGCTTCTTGTAGTTTTCGGGAGTAATAACCTTCTCCGCAACCGATATCTAGAATTCTGGCATCACTGGTCGGAATTTTTTGTCCGATCGCTGTTAGAATCGGCTCATAAAAACCTGCTTCTAGGATTAGCTGGCGATTCTGGAAATTTTCTTTGTCATAGTCCTTTGATTGTTTGATCTGGGGAGCCAGGTTGACATAGCCAAATTTCGCTAAATCAAAAGAATGGCCCTTGGGACATTTAAAACTGGTCTCCACAAGTTCTAGGTCCAGTTGACAGATGGGACAGGCAAAAGCAGTGACTGTTTGAAATCGTTGTAATTTTGGTTTGATCGGTGTATTCATATTAGTAGTGTAACAAAAGAGCCTCTAGATAGCAACCGATGCTTTAATGGGATTAAGTCACACTTTTTTAACGAATCTACGCGGTATTGAGTGGACCTTGAGTCTCTTTATTTAATTTCCTCATTTTCGTCCAATGGACTGTTCAGGACGTTTTTCAATTCTGGGCAATACTTACTTGCCTCAAATTCAATGATCTCATATTGAGCAATCTCATTTTGATAGAATGGATCGTGTGTAATGATTTCTTGAACGGCTTCTTTATTTTTAGCTCTCATGAGAATGATACCGCCGGTCCTTGGATTTTTCCTTCCAGATGCGATAAAATGACCTTTTGTATAATACTGATTTAAAAACTCTATGTGTTTTTCTAAGAATTTTTCAACTTCATCAAGGGGCTTGATATAGGTAAGATTTACAATAAACATAAGTGACTCCTTTAAAATAAATGATAAATAGATTATAATACTTTACAAACTACCTGAATAGTAGGCACATTTTTGTAAGGAGAAAAAATGTTAACAAATAAAAATTGGAACTGTAGTATGTCTCGAGTCTTAGATGTGGTTGGTGGGAAATGGAGGATGAATATATTATGGATTATAAACAAGCATAAGAGAGTCCGTTTCAATCAATTGAGAAGAGAAGTTGAAGGGATTACAACTATCAGTTTGACACGTGGATTAGATGTTTTAATAGAGAACCAATTGATTGAGAAATATGATTTTGAAACGATGCCACTCCATACAGAATATGAGCTGACAGAAAAAGGCAATTCACTGATGCCAATTTTAAAGGACTTGAATCAATGGGGAAAAGAATGGCTGCAATAAATTTTTTCCTCATTTTAATCTCTCCGATCTCACCACTCATCTCTTCATTTTGACCACTTATCCTCAAAAGCCGTTTTTTAAACGGCTTTTTTGCTAGACTGGTTCTATCAAAAGGAGAGAGAACATGATATTACAAGCTAAAAACATCAGTAAACGATATGGAAATCATTTAGCCGTAAACAATATTCACTTACAGTTTGAAAAGGGAACGTTTAATGCGATTCTAGGACCAAATGGGGCAGGGAAATCAACAACGATTTCCATGTTGATTGGTTTGAAACAACCAACGCAAGGTGAAATCATCTATGAACCAGGTACGAAAATTGGTGTGGTCTTCCAGACTAGTGTCTTAGATGAGATGCTGACGGTTAGGGAAAATCTGACCATTCGTGCTAGACAGTACAAAGACCTAAAACCAAATCGTGTGTCTGATCTTATTGATCGGCTAGGCCTATCAGCTTTCCAAAAGCAGAAATACGGAACGCTTTCAGGTGGCCAAAAGCGTCGGGTTGACATTGCGCGTGCTCTACTACACAGTCCAGACCTTTTGTTCTTAGATGAGCCAACGACAGGTTTGGATATCCAAACCCGGAAGTCTATTTGGGATTTGCTCTATCAATTGCAGAGAGAAGAGGGAATGACCGTTGTATTGACCACGCATTATCTTGACGAAGCAGATGAAGCTGATCAAATTTATATTGTAGACCATGGGGAAGTGATTGCTCAAGGATCGGCACTAGATATTAAGAGTCAGTATGCTACTAATATCTTAAAGATTCGTTTCAAGGAGATGCAGCAGATAGAAAGTCTCAAATCTTCAGGAATGTCAGTAGAGCAACAAAGTCAATTGGAGTATATTTTTCAACCCAAGAGTGAAAGGGAAGCCATTGATTACCTGG
Organism: Streptococcus parasanguinis; assembly: GCF_019929185.1. Lineage (GTDB taxonomy): Bacteria > Bacillota > Bacilli > Lactobacillales > Streptococcaceae > Streptococcus > Streptococcus parasanguinis_O. The sequence continues at coordinate 185,805 of NZ_JAHZPC010000003.1, read as the reverse complement.
CGCAAGTTAGAGATAATTTAGCCCATTTTGAGTTTCGTCCAGGGACCATGGATGATGCCTTTATTGCACTTACAGGAAGGGAGGTCCGCTAATGCTAGCCTTACTAAAGCGAAATTTTTTATTGTATTTTAGGAATCGTTCAGGAGTTTTCTTCTCCCTGTTGGGAGCCTTGATTTCCTTTGTTCTCTATATTATTTTTCTTCAAAAAAATCTAACAGACGCTTGGGCTCAGCTCCCCAATAGTGGTCCTGTGTTAAATAATTGGTTAATGAGTGGGACGCTGGCTGTGACAGGGATTACGACAAGTCTGGCTGCCCTGACTCAGTTAGTAAAGGATCGTGAACATCAAGTAGATCAGGATCTTTATTTATCGGATCAAGGAAAGTGGCGGTTACCATTTTCGTATCTAACGAGCGCAATCATCATCTCTTTTTTCATGCAGGCCCTTATGTATGTGCTGATGTGCGGCTATTTTAGAGAAGTTCCAACCCTTTCTCTATTACCTGAGGTACTCCTCATCATGCTGCTTAGTAGCCTGCTTTCTAGTTTAGTGAATGCTATTTTTGTTTATTTTTTCCATTCCGTAGACAGTCTTGGGAAGTTTGCGACCATAGTGGGTACAGCTTCTGGTTTTTTGGTAGGGACTTATGTACCTTTAGGTGTTCTACCTGATTTTGCACAACTACTAATGAAATGTACTCCAGCAACTTATATTGCTGCACTTTATCGACAAGTACTCATGAAAGAAGCAGTGAGCGAAGCCTTTAAGGGGCGAGATGATCTTCTTCGAGAATTTCAAGAAAAAATGGGCGTTCAGCTCAAATGGCAAGCGTTATTGACAAAGGAACAAACATACCTTATAGTGTTAGGTGGTATTCTTCTAGCTTTGGGGATTTGGGTTTCCTTAGCAAAAAGATCGAATAAAAGAGAGTAAGTGAGAATTGGAGTAGGAATGAAGATTCGTTTTGAGGAAAAACAGGATATCCCAGAAAACAACCCCTGTGTGGTCATTCAAGCCAAGCAATTATCCGATCAAGCACGAGAGGTGATGGACTATCTCGAACAATTTTCGACAGTGAATCAAGTAGTGATCCCTATCAAAACAGATGATCATTTGATCATGGTGAAAATTGATGACATTATTCTAGCCGAGATTGATAAGAATCAGCTAACCATTTATACGACAGACAAAACGTTCATCGTCAGAGATACTTTGACAAATTTTCAACATCGGATTAATCGTCGTAATTTTTTACAGATATCCCGCCACGCGGTGATGAATATCGACCATTTGGAATCGCTATCGGATAGTTTTTCAGGCAATATGATGGCTAAACTGACACGCGGAGTAAAATCAAGTGTCAGTCGGAAATATGTCAAATCCTTGATGGATTATTTAGGGGTGTAGGAGAAAGTGATGAAACGAGTTATAGCTTATTTTGTATCTGGTATGAGGACAGGATCCTTCTTTTATTTGTGTTTGGTGTTATTATCCCATGTCTATCCCAACATCGTCTATCCCGCTGTAAATGTCCGCAATATCCTGGCGATCTTTTTGATGAGTGGGACAATGGGAGTCTTGACATTCATTCTTGAGGAAGAAGAGTTTTTGACCTATAGTTTGCGTGTGGCCTTGCATTTAGTTGTGACAGCTGCCATCTTAGCATTAACCTACTTGTTTTTTGGCTGGGGGACAGCCTTACGGAGCCCGATTCCTTGGTTGATCTTTCTAGCCATTTACGGCCTGATCTGGCTGTACCAGATTTGGCAGCTCCATAAAAAAACTCAACGAATTAACCAAGCTTTGTTGCATCGCAGAAAAGGGAAATAGTCCCAGAAAAAAGTGTATAAGAAAACCACGAAGTTCATACCAAACTTCGTGGTTTTACTTTCTTAATAAGTCAAAACAAAGTATTTTTTCTTACCGCGACGGATAACGGTCAATTCATTTTCTAATTTATCGCTGTCGCTCAAGACATAGTCGAGGTCTTGGATGCGTTCGCCGTTGACGTAGATAGCTCCGTTTTGAACATCTTCGCGGGCTTGGCGTTTAGAATTGACCACACCAGCTGTGACCAAGAGTTCAACAATGTTGAGGTTGTCTTCTGCTTGGACCTGGTAGTTTGGCACACCACGAAGGCCTTGTTTGAGTTCTTTAACAGAAAGGTTTTTGATGTTTCCTGCAAAGAGTTGTTCTGTGATGTTGAGGGCTTCCTTGTAGGCTTCTTCGCCGTGGACAAGGGTAACCACTTCACGCGCCAAGATCTTTTGAGCCAAGCGTTCATGAGGAGCAACCTCAAACTGTTTACGGATCTCTTCAATCTCATCAAGTGACAAGAAAGTGAAGATCTTCAAGAAGCGCACAGCATCCGCATCCATCACATTCATCCAGAATTGGTACATTTCGTATGGAGATGTTTTGTCTGCATTGAGCCAGACCGCATTGCCTTCTGATTTACCGAATTTCTTACCAGTTGCATCTGTGATCAAAGGCACAGTCATAACATGACCAGTTTTATCTGCTTTACGACGCATCAACTCAGTACCGGCTGTCATGTTTCCCCATTGGTCAGATCCACCGATTTGAAGGGTTACATTGTGTTCTTGGTTGAGGACGTAGAAGTCATAGCCTTGCATGATTTGGTAGGCAAACTCTGTGTAAGAAATCCCTGTTTCAATCCGTTTTTTAACAGATTCTTTACTCATCATAGCATTGACTGTAAAGTATTTTCCGACATCACGAAGGAAGTCAATAAAGCTAATGCTTCCGAACCAATCGTAGTTGTTGACCATTTCGGCTTTATTGTCACCATTTTCAAAATCGAGGAAACGAGACAATTGCCCTTGAATGGAGCGAACCCATTCTTGTACAGTTTCTTTTGTTTGGAGACTACGTTCAGCATCTTTGAAGGACGGATCACCAATGAGACCAGTCGCACCGCCAACGAGCGCATAAGGTTTGTGGCCTGCTAGTTGAAGGCGACGGCTAGTCAAGATGGCAACCAAGTGACCAAGGTGAAGGCTGTCAGCAGTTGGATCATAACCAGTATAATAAGAAACCTGACCTTCTTCCAGTGCTTTGCGTAAGGCTTCTTCATCCGTCGTTTGAAATACCAAACCACGCTCTTTTAGCTCATCAAAAATGTGCATGTGTCTTTTCTCCTTTATAAGTTTATTCATTTCTCTATTCTACCATAAACCACGGAAATGGCAATGGTTTCCATCATTTTCTTGTCCTTACCCAGGAAGAATGAGTGACGATTTCTACGCTCTTGTGATTGAAAACAAAGGGTCTAATCTGCTATAATATAGGGAACAAGGAGAAAGAATCAGTGAATCAATTAAAAGAGAAGCTGCAAGAATTTTGGAAGAAGGTTCAAAAATTCTTTGCAAAGATGTATACAGAAACTCCGAATAAGGAAAAAAATGAGGAAAGTAGCTGGTCTGTCGGTGATATTTTTGCGACCTTTTTGCGAACCCTCAAACTCTTGTGGGATGTCATGATCGCCCTGTTTGTGTGCCTCTTTTTATTTGGCGCAGGGATTGGGATTGGTTATGCAGCGAGCCTCTTTAGCAATGTCAAGGTTCCAAAGACAGAAGAATTGGTCCAGCAGGTCCGCAATGTCAGCAGTGTTTCAAAACTGACCTATTCCGATAAGAGCTTGATTGCAGAAGTGGACAGTGATTTGATCCGTACGCCAGTAGCAGGAGACGCCATTTCGGACAATGTCAAGAAGGCTGTGATCGCTACTGAGGATGAGAATTTTGAAAGCCACAAGGGGGTTGTACCTAAAGCCGTTCTTCGGGCAACACTTGGATCTGTAGCCGGCGTGGGTTCCTCAAGTGGGGGATCAACCCTGACCCAGCAGTTGATCAAACAGCAAGTCGTGGGAGACGCTCCAACCTTTACTCGTAAGGCGACAGAGATTGTCGATGCCTTGGCTTTAGAGCGGGGAATGGATAAAAATGAAATCCTAACCACCTACTTAAATGTTTCGCCTTTTGGACGAAACAATCGGGGACAAAATATTGCGGGTGTGGAAGCTGCAGCTCAAGGAATCTTTGGCGTCTCTGCCAAAGACTTGACCGTTCCACAAGCGGCCTTTATCGCTGGCTTGCCACAAAGTCCGATTGTCTACTCTCCTTATGCTGCAGACGGTAGCCTAAAGAGCAAGGAAAACCTCGAGTTAGGTTTGGCGCGTGCCAAAGACGTTTTGTTCAATATGTACCGGACGGGAGCCTTGTCGAAAAAAGACTACGAGACCTATGCTCAGTACGACTTGACCAAAGACTTCATGGCTCCAGATGGCATCGAGAAAACACCGCATGACTACCTCTACTTCCAAGCAATGGAAGAAGCAAAAGAGGCCATGTATGATTACTTGATCAAGCGAGACAATGTCACCAAGCAAGACCTGAAAAATAATGAAACCGTCAAGGCTTATCAAGAATTAGCTGAGAGTGAGTTGCGCGAAGGTGGTTACACTATCCAAACCACTATTAACAAACCGGTTCACAATGCGATGCAGGCTGCAGTCGCGAATTTTGGAAGCGTCTTGGATGATGGAACGGGTCTTGTAGAAGTTGGGAATGTCCTGATGGACAACCGAACGGGTGCTGTTTTAGGATTTATCGGTGGTCGGAATTTTGATGGTAACCAAAACAACCATGCCTTTGATACAGAACGTTCCCCAGGATCTACTATCAAGCCGCTGTTGGCCTATGGGATTGCCATTGACCAAGGCTTGATGGGAAGTAATAGTATCCTTTCTAACTACCCCACTAATTTCTCAAGTGGGGAGCCGATCATGCACGTGGATAGCCGAGGAACAGCCATGATGGATCTCCGTGAGGCCCTCAATACCTCGTGGAATATTCCAGCTTACTGGACTTACCGGACCCTTCGTGAAAAGGGTGTGGATGTTCCATCCTACATGAAGAAAATGGGCTATGATATCCCTGAATATGGCATTGAGAGTCTGCCAATGGGGGGAGGAATTGAGGTCACTGTTGCCCAACATACCAATGGTTTCCAAACCATTGCTAACAATGGGAACTACCTCAAACGCTACATGGTAGAGCAAATCATTGATCGAGATGGAGATGTAGTCTACAAGCACGAGGCAGATCCTGTTCGTGTTTACTCTCCAGCAACGGCAACGATTATGCAGGATCTCTTGCGCGGGGTTATTACGTCTGGTGCTACAACGACCTTTAAGTCACGGATTAGCCAAGTCAACCCAACGCTGGCAGGTGCAGACTGGATTGGAAAAACCGGTACCACTAACTCAAATGGGGATATGTGGCTCATGTTGTCCACCCCTAATGTTTCTTTAGGAGGTTGGATCGGCCATGACAACAATGCTTCCATGCAGACCTTGACCGGATACAACAACAATGCCCAATACATGGCGCAGTTGGCGAATGCGATCTACCAAGCAGATCCAAGTCTCTTCGGAATTCAGGATAAATTCACTCTCGATAAGAGTGTGATCCGCTCTGAAGTGCTCAAATCGACTGGTGAAAGACCGGGCCGCGTCAATGTCAATGGTAGGGATATCGATGTGAGCGGTCAAATGGTGACGAGCCTTTGGGCCAAAAACGGAGCGCCAACCACTCAATACCGCTTTGCCATCGGGGGATCGGATAGCGATTATCAAAGTGCTTGGGCAGCGATTCTCGGTAATTCCAGTGGAAATCAGTCGAATAATAAGAACAATTCGACAACCAATAGTTCATCCAGCAATAGTTCAAATCGAAACAGCTCAAATCGTGGCAATCGACACTAGTCTGATCCAGTAGAAAACCTGGAGAAAGCCTTGATTTTTGGAGCAAAAAACGGTATAATAGTGATAACTAATTTGTCGTGTGCTTTATTTGAAATATTGTCCAAATAAGAGCTTACAGCAGTTAAATCTTACTTGAATAAGTCGATTTAGCTGCTCTTTTTGTGCCTATTTTTCAGAAAAATCCTAGTTTGTTACACAAATTTAATTTTTCTAAAAATTACAAAAAGCGACGAATGAGGTGAAGAGATAGCTCTTCACGTGATGCAAATCACACAATTGTAGTTAAAACCGGATAGGTGGTGAAAGTCATTTTACCAAGCTATCCTAGTATGGAAAAAGGAGCTAAAAACTTTGGCAGGACATGACGTTCAATACGGGAAACATCGGACCCGTCGTAGTTTTTCAAGAATCAAAGAGGTTCTTGATTTACCAAACTTGATTGAAATCCAGACAGACTCATTCAAAGATTTCTTGGATCATGGCTTGAAGGAAGTATTTGAAGATGTACTTCCCATCTCAAACTTCACGGATACAATGGAATTGGAATTTGTGGGTTATGAAATCCGTGAACCTAAGTATTCGCTTGAAGAAGCGCGCATCCACGATGCTAGCTACTCAGCACCAATCTTTGTGACCTTCCGTTTGGTCAACAAAGAAACAGGTGAAATCAAGACCCAAGAAGTTTTCTTTGGTGATTTCCCAATCATGACTGAAATGGGAACCTTCATCATCAATGGTGGAGAACGGATTATCGTATCTCAGTTGGTCCGCTCACCAGGTGTCTACTTCAATGATAAGGTGGACAAGAATGGTAAAGTTGGTTATGGATCAACTGTTATCCCTAACCGTGGGGCTTGGTTAGAGCTTGAAACCGACTCAAAAGACATTGCTTACACACGTATCGACCGCACACGTAAGATTCCATTTACAACTCTTGTGCGTGCTCTTGGATTCTCTGGAGATGATGAAATCATCGATATCTTTGGGGATAGCGAATTGGTTCGTAATACCATTGAAAAAGATATCCACAAAAATCCAATGGATTCACGGACAGATGAAGCCCTCAAAGAAATCTACGAGCGTCTTCGTCCGGGTGAACCAAAAACAGCGGAAAGCTCACGCAGCTTGTTGGTAGCTCGTTTCTTTGATCCACGTCGTTATGACTTGGCTCCTGTCGGTCGCTACAAGATCAACAAGAAACTCAATATCAAGAACCGCTTGTTGAACCAAACCATCGCAGAACCATTGGTAGATGCTGAAACAGGGGAAATCCTTGTAGAAGCTGGTACTGTCATGACGCGCGATGTCATCGACAGCATCTCTGAACAATTGGATAACGGTTTGAACAAAATCACCTACATTCCAAATGATGCTGCTGTTTTGACAGAGCCAGTAGAATTGCAAAAATTCAAAGTTGTTGCTCCAACAGATCCAGACCGCGTTGTTACCATCATCGGAAATGCCAACCCATCTGACAAAGTGCGCATCGTAACTCCAGCTGATATCTTGGCAGAAATGAGCTATTTCTTGAACCTTGCAGAAGGTCTTGGCCGCGTGGATGATATCGACCACCTTGGAAACCGTCGGATTCGTGCCGTTGGTGAATTGCTTGCCAACCAAGTGCGTCTTGGACTTTCACGGATGGAACGAAACGTTCGCGAACGGATGTCTGTACAAGATAACGATGTCTTGACACCACAACAAATTATTAACATTCGTCCAGTAACTGCAGCAATTAAAGAATTCTTTGGATCTTCCCAATTGTCACAGTTCATGGACCAACACAACCCACTTTCTGAGTTGTCTCACAAACGTCGTTTGTCTGCCTTAGGGCCTGGCGGTTTGACACGTGACCGTGCCGGATATGAAGTGCGTGACGTGCACTATACCCACTATGGTCGTATGTGTCCAATCGAAACACCTGAAGGACCAAACATCGGTTTGATCAACAACTTGTCATCTTATGGACACTTGAACAAATATGGTTTCATTCAAACGCCATACCGTAAAGTGGACCGTGAAAAAGGTGTAGTGACCAACGAAATCGTTTGGTTGACAGCCGATGAAGAAGATGAGTACATCGTCGCTCAGGCCAACTCTAAGTTGAACGAAAAAGGTGGCTTTGCTGAGCCAATCGTTATGGGACGTCACCGTGGTAACAACCAGGAATTCCCATCTGATCAAGTCGACTACATGGACGTGTCTCCAAAACAAGTAGTTGCCGTTGCGACAGCATGTATTCCTTTCTTGGAAAACGATGACTCCAACCGTGCCCTCATGGGTGCCAACATGCAACGTCAGGCTGTGCCATTGATTGATCCAAAAGCCCCTTATGTGGGTACTGGTATGGAATACCAAGCTGCCCATGACTCAGGAGCTGCAGTCATTGCTCAACACGATGGTAAAGTTACTTACGCGGATGCAGACAAGGTAGAAGTTCGTCGGGAAGATGGATCTCTTGATGTATATCACATCCAAAAATTCCGTCGTTCAAACTCAGGTACGGCTTACAACCAACGTACCCTTGTAAAAGTTGGCGATGTTGTTGAAAAAGGCGACTTTATTGCTGACGGTCCATCGATGGAAAAAGGGGAAATGGCCCTTGGTCAAAACCCAATCGTCGCTTACATGACTTGGGAAGGGTATAACTTCGAGGATGCCGTTATCATGAGCGAACGCTTGGTGAAAGAAGATGTCTACACATCTGTTCACTTGGAAGAATTCGAATCAGAAACACGCGATACCAAGTTAGGCCCTGAAGAAATTACCCGTGAAATTCCAAACGTCGGGGAAGATGCTCTTCGTGACTTGGATGAAACAGGTATTATCCGTATTGGTGCGGAAGTAAAAGAAGGCGATATCCTTGTCGGTAAGGTCACACCGAAGGGTGAAAAAGACCTTTCTGCTGAAGAACGTCTCCTTCACGCGATCTTTGGAGATAAATCTCGTGAAGTGCGGGATACATCACTCCGTGTACCTCACGGTGGAGATGGAGTTGTTCGCGATGTTAAGATCTTTACACGTGCAAACGGAGATGAATTGCAATCGGGTGTCAACATGTTGGTTCGTGTTTACATCGCACAAAAACGCAAGATCCGCGTCGGAGATAAGATGGCCGGTCGTCACGGAAACAAAGGGGTTGTGTCTCGTATTGTTCCAGTTGAAGATATGCCTTACCTTCCAGACGGTACACCGGTTGATATCATGTTGAACCCTCTTGGGGTGCCATCACGTATGAATATCGGTCAGGTTATGGAACTTCACCTTGGTATGGCCGCTCGTAACTTGGGTATTCACATCGCAACACCAGTCTTTGACGGAGCAAGCTCAGAAGACCTCTGGGATACTGTGAAAGAAGCTGGTATGGATAGTGATGCCAAGACGATTCTTTACGATGGACGTACAGGTGAGCCGTTTGACAACCGTGTTTCTGTCGGTGTCATGTACATGATCAAGCTTCACCACATGGTTGATGATAAACTCCATGCCCGTTCAGTCGGACCTTACTCAATGGTTACCCAACAACCACTCGGAGGGAAAGCTCAGTTTGGTGGACAACGTTTCGGGGAAATGGAAGTGTGGGCCCTTGAGGCTTATGGTGCATCAAATGTCCTTCAAGAAATCTTGACTTACAAGTCAGATGATGTCAACGGACGTTTGAAAGCTTATGAAGCGATTACCAAAGGTAAACCAATTCCAAAACCAGGTGTACCAGAATCCTTCCGCGTTCTTGTCAAAGAATTGCAATCTCTTGGTCTTGACATGCGTGTCTTGGACGAAGATGATCAAGAAGTGGAACTTCGTGACCTCGATGAAGGGGAAGACGATGATGTGATTCATGTGGATGACCTTGAAAAAGCACGTGAAAAAGCAGCCAAGGAAGCAAAAGCAGCCTTTGATGCTGAAGAATCAGAAAAATAATCAGTAAAAATGATTGTCTTGTGAGAAACCAATGCTTCTGACAGGATGATTCGATAACAAGATACAGACACAAGGAGGTGGCAAGAAAGTTTTCTTTCCCCACCTAAGCTGTATCCAAATGAAACAAGTATGAAAACAAGGAAAGGTAAGAAATAGTGGTTGATGTAAATCGTTTTAAAAGTATGCAAATCACCCTAGCTTCTCCAAGCAAGGTCCGTTCATGGTCTTATGGAGAGGTCAAGAAACCTGAAACAATCAACTACCGTACATTGAAACCAGAACGTGAGGGTCTCTTTGATGAAGTCATCTTTGGACCTACAAAAGACTGGGAATGTGCGTGTGGGAAATACAAACGAATCCGTTACAAAGGGATTGTTTGTGACCGCTGTGGGGTTGAAGTAACACGTGCGAAAGTTCGTCGTGAACGCATGGGGCACATCGAGTTGAAAGCACCTGTATCACACATCTGGTACTTCAAAGGAATCCCTTCTCGTATGGGATTGACCTTGGATATGAGCCCTCGTGCCCTTGAAGAAGTCATCTACTTCGCAGCTTATGTGGTGATCGATCCAAAAGATACTCCACTTGAGCACAAATCCATCATGACAGAACGTGAATACCGTGAACGCTTGCGTGAATACGGACCAGGTTCCTTTGTAGCTAAGATGGGTGCAGAAGCCATCCAAGACCTCTTGAAACAAGTGGATCTGGAAGCTGAAATTGCTCTCTTGAAAGAAGAATTGAAGACTGCAACTGGTCAAAAACGTGTGAAGGCTGTGCGTCGTTTGGATGTCTTGGATGCCTTCTATAAATCTGGCAACAAGCCCGAATGGATGGTCCTCAACATCCTTCCTGTTATTCCACCAGATCTTCGTCCGATGGTCCAATTGGATGGTGGCCGTTTTGCCGCCTCTGACTTGAATGACCTTTATCGCCGGGTAATTAACCGGAACAACCGTTTGGCTCGTTTGCTTGAGTTGAATGCACCAGGTATCATCGTGCAAAACGAAAAACGGATGCTCCAAGAAGCTGTCGATGCTTTGATCGACAACGGTCGTCGTGGTCGTCCGATCACAGGACCAGGTAGCCGTCCATTAAAATCCTTGAGCCACATGCTCAAAGGGAAACAAGGACGCTTCCGTCAAAACTTGCTCGGTAAACGGGTTGACTTCTCAGGACGTTCCGTTATCGCCGTTGGTCCAACTCTTAAAATGTACCAATGTGGTGTGCCACGTGAAATGGCGATCGAGCTCTTCAAACCATTCGTGATGCGTGAAATCGTTGCGCGTGATATCGTGCAAAACGTCAAAGCTGCAAAACGCTTGGTCGAACGTGGAGATGAACGCATCTGGGATATCCTAGAAGAAGTGATCAAAGAACACCCAGTTCTCTTGAACCGCGCACCGACCCTTCACCGTTTGGGGATCCAAGCCTTTGAACCTGTCTTGATTGACGGGAAAGCCCTTCGCTTGCACCCACTTGTCTGTGAAGCCTACAATGCCGACTTTGACGGTGACCAAATGGCCATCCACGTACCGCTTTCAGAAGAAGCCCAAGCAGAAGCTCGTATCTTGATGTTGGCTGCTGAGCACATCTTGAATCCAAAAGACGGTAAACCAGTTGTTACCCCATCTCAGGATATGGTATTGGGGAACTACTACCTCACTATGGAAGAAGCTGGTCGTGAAGGCGAAGGCATGGTCTTTAAAGACCGTGATGAAGCGGTCATGGCCCTTCGCAATGGCTATGTTCACTTGCATACCCGTGTCGGAATTGCGACAGATAGCTTGAACAAACCATGGACAGAAGCGCAACAACACAAGATTCTCTTGACAACTGTTGGTAAGATCCTCTTTAACGATATCATGCCTGCAGAACTTCCATACCTTCAAGAGCCAAATAATGCCAACTTGACAGAAGGCGTTCCAGCTAAGTACTTCTTGGAGCCTGGTCAAGATGTCAAAGCAGCGATTGAGAAATTGGAATTAAACGTTCCATTCAAGAAGAAAAATCTTGGAAATATCATCGCAGAAATCTTCAAACGCTTCCGTACAACCGAAACATCTGCTTTCTTGGACCGCTTGAAAGATTTGGGTTACCATCACTCAACCCTTGCTGGTTTGACAGTGGGGATTGCCGATATTCCGGTCGTTGAAGACAAGGCAGAAATCATTGAAGAATCTCACAAACGTGTAGAACAAATCACCAAACAATTCCGTCGTGGTTTGATCACAGATGACGAACGCTACAATGCCGTTACAGCTGAATGGCGTGCAGCCCGTGAAAAATTGGAAAAACGCTTGGTAGATAACCAAGATCCGAAGAACCCAATCGTTATGATGATGGACTCTGGAGCCCGTGGTAACATCTCAAACTTCTCGCAACTTGCCGGTATGCGTGGTTTGATGGCCGCTCCAAACGGACGGATCATGGAATTGCCAATCCTGTCAAACTTCCGCGAAGGTTTGTCAGTACTCGAAATGTTCTTCTCAACTCACGGTGCCCGTAAAGGGATGACCGATACGGCCTTGAAGACAGCCGACTCAGGTTACTTGACTCGTCGTTTGGTTGACGTGGCCCAAGACGTCATTATCCGTGAAGACGACTGTGGAACAGATCGTGGACTTGTGATCCGTGCCATTACTGATGGTAAGGAAATGATCGAACCACTCGAAGAACGTTTGACTGGTCGTTATACCAAGAAATCTGTTAAACATCCTGAAACAGGTGAAGTCATCGTTGGTCCAGATACCTTGATTTCAGAAGACCTAGCACGTGAAATTGTCAAAGCTGGTGTGGAAGAAGTCACTATCCGCTCTGTCTTTACATGTAACACCCGCCATGGTGTCTGCCGTCACTGTTATGGTATCAACTTGGCGACTGGTGATGCGGTTGAAGTGGGTGAAGCAGTCGGAACCATCGCTGCCCAATCTATCGGGGAACCTGGTACACAGTTGACCATGCGTACCTTCCACACGGGTGGGGTTGCCTCAAATACCGATATCACTCAAGGTCTTCCTCGTGTCCAAGAAATCTTTGAAGCCCGCAATCCAAAAGGGGAAGCGGTCATCACTGAGGTCAAAGGGGAAGTCACAGCCATCGAAGAAGATGCTTCTACACGGACCAAGAAAGTCTTTGTTAGCGGAGCAACTGGTGAGGGCGAATATGTTGTCCCTTACACTGCCCGCATGAAAGTCGAAGTGGGAGATCAAGTCTCTCGTGGTGATGCTCTGACAGAAGGATCTATTCAACCAAAACGTCTCCTTGCTGTACGTGATGTCTTGTCAGTTGAAACTTACCTCCTTGCGGAAGTACAAAAAGTATACCGTAGCCAAGGGGTAGAAATCGGCGACAAACACATCGAGGTAATGGTGCGTCAAATGATTCGTAAAGTACGTGTCATGGATCCAGGAGATACAGACCTTCTCATGGGTACGCTCATGGATATCACAGACTTTACAGATGCTAATAAGGATGTCCTTATCTCTGGTGGAGTTCCTGCGACTGCACGTCCAGTCCTTATGGGAATCACCAAAGCCTCTCTTGAAACCAACAGTTTCTTGTCAGCGGCTTCCTTCCAGGAAACAACTCGTGTCCTTACTGACGCAGCGATCCGTGGTAAGAAAGACCATCTCCTTGGACTTAAGGAAAATGTTATCATTGGTAAGATTATTCCTGCAGGTACAGGTATGGCTCGTTACCGTAACTTGGAACCACAAGCAGTCAATGAAGTTGAAATCATCGAAGAAGTGCCATTAACAGATGGAACAGTCGATGAAGTTCAAACAGCTGAAGTCGTAGAAAAATAAGAAAATAAGTCGGAACTACAAGTTCCGGCTTTTTTTGAAAAAATTATAAAAATTTATTATTTGAAAAATAATTGTATAATTATTGAATTATTTTTTTACCAAAAATATTAGCCCGGTAAAAGTCGTGCTGTAAATACTTACAATTAGTGATTATATGGATATGTATTCTAAACACCAAAATAATAAAATGACTAACTATTAGTAATTTCTTTATAAAACCCAAAATCGGTTTGACATTTAAAGTCATTGGCGGTAGAATGAAAAAAGATGTACACAATTTAAAAAAATGTTGAATTACATGCATGTCAACGGGAGAAGTTTATGGGAAAATTGAAAATTATGGTTGTGTTTGGGACGCGACCGGAGGCCATCAAGATGGCCCCTTTGGTGCTGGAGTTACAAAAACAAAAGGAGGTTATTGAGACCATCACAGTGGTCACTGCTCAGCACCGTCAAATGTTGGACCAGGTTTTAGAAACCTTTAACATCGTACCTGATTACGATTTGGATATTATGGGGAAAAGTCAGACCTTATTAGACATTACCTCTAAAATTCTGAATCAATTAGATCCAGTTATCAAAAAAGAAAAGCCGGATATGGTGCTCGTCCATGGAGATACGACTACTACCTTTGCGGCGAGTCTGGTTGCCTTTTACAATCAAGTCCGCATTGGTCACGTCGAAGCTGGTTTGAGAACCTTTGATAAATATTCTCCGTATCCAGAAGAGATGAACCGTCAAATGACGGATGATTTAGCGGATCTGTATTTTGCGCCGACGGGCGAAAGTAAGGCCAATCTCTTAAAAGAAAATCATCCGGAATCCTCTATTGTGGTGACAGGAAATACTGCCATTGATGCGCTGAAACTAACGGTTCAAGAGGACTATCACCACGAAGTACTGGATCAATTGGATCCAGCTAAAAAAGTCATCCTGGTCACCATGCATCGAAGAGAAAATCAAGGCCAACCTATGCGAGCGGTCTTTGGGGCTCTGAGAGAAATGGTGGATCAAGAACCGACTATTGAAGTGGTTTACCCAGTGCATCTTAGTCCAGCGGTCCAAGAGGCGGCAAACGATCTATTAGGAGATCATGATCGGATCCACCTCATTGAGCCTCTAGATGTACTAGATTTCCACAACTTAGCTTCGAGAAGTTACTTTATCATGTCGGATTCAGGTGGGGTGCAAGAGGAGGCGCCATCATTAGGAAAACCGGTATTGGTATTACGCGATACAACGGAACGCCCAGAAGGGGTCAAAGCGGGAACTTTGAAATTAGTTGGAACGGATCCTGATGTCGTCAAAACGACGATGACAGAGCTCTTAACCAATGAACATCTTTATCTAGAAATGGCGAATGCGCGAAATCCTTATGGGGATGGAAGAGCTTCTGAGCGAATCGTACAAGCCATTAAACATTACTTTGGCCAGGGAGAGGCTGCCGAAGAATTTCATGAGGGAGAGAAAGAATAAATGAAAAAAACGGAAAAGTTAAGTAGATGGTTGCTGATTTTGATTGTTTTCGAAGTACTTCTTTTACTTTACTGCTTGTTTTTTGCAAGAGAGATTCTGATTGAAGAAGGATTATTCTTTGTTTTAGGATTATTTGCTGCTATTGTTTTATCGGATTTATTGTTGACATGGACCATCCTGTTGTCATTTGCCCTTGGGATTGTCTTTTTGGTGGCGGGTGTTGTCTATATCCCATTTCATCAAGCCTTGCTCTTGCTCTTTAGTTTTCCGATCTTGATTGGAATCTTGACCCGAATTCGCTATCACCTCTTTAAAGAGATTGCAAAAGTGAAGGATCAAGAGGCAGAAGCTTACGCAGATTACCGCAACCGCATCGCTTCTTATGGCGGACAAACCAATGATACGATTCAGGCCTTGCTCATTCACTGGTCGCACGAGGAATTGTTCTTCCAATTGCAACCGAGAGAGTACAATCGGACCTTAAACCAAATCAACTATTTGTTAACGCATCATCTGAAGCCAAATGAAAGCTTGTATTATGTATCAGACGGTAATTTCTTGATCTTATCTTCTGATAGCGAGCGGGATCTGAAGAGCGATTATATGACGGTCTTAAAACCACAGTTGGAAGGACTGGTTTTCCAAGGAGAAGATGGGGTTCAGGGCATCCAATTTCAGTCAGGATTTCTTGTAGTGGATCAATCCAATCGAACCAAATACCATCGCTATAAAGAAATGATTCGTTACTTAAAACGTCAACTTGAAACAGATATTATTGTGGAATATTAGGAGGAAAACATGTCTCTTACAAATATATTTTTTAATATAGCTGTAGGCATCAGTGTATTTTTTGCCTTGTGCTTTATTGTATTATTTGTAGCTTATACGGTGATTTACCGCCGTGTCAATAAAAACTTTAAGGCGGTGGACCATGATTAGTCAAATTGTGATGATTATTGCCTTGATTTCGATTTGGCTGTCCTTAGCCTGGGGCTTAGTAATCCTCTTTTCAGCCGTTCATTTTTGGTTTAAACACAGTGATTTTCGTGTCAATACGGATCCGCTTCCTTATTATCCAAAAGTGACGATCGTCGTACCTGCCCATAATGAGGATGTGGTTATTGCACAGACAGCCAAAGCGATCCTTGATTTGAACTACCCACATGATCGTGTAGAATTACTACTGTTTGCGGATAATTGTTCCGATCGCACTTATGAAGAGTGTTTGGCAGTTAAAGCATTGCCAGAGTATGCAGGACGTGATTTGACCATTATCAATCGAAGCGGGACAGGTGGGAAAGCCGGTGTGTTAAATGACGCTTTGGCCATGGCGACCGGAGACTATATCTGCGTCTATGATGCAGATGCCATGCCTGAAAAGAATGCTCTTTATTTCCTTGTGAAAGAAGTCCTCAAAGATCCAGAACGCCATGTGGCTTCTTTCGGCCGCAATAAAACGCGGAATGCCAATCAAAACTTCTTGACCCGCTGTATCAACCAAGAGATTGTTGTCACCCAACGGGTCCACCATGTGGGCATGTGGCATCTCTTTAAGATTGGACGGATTCCAGGAACTAACTTCATTATTCAAACCGAATTTGTCAAGAGTATTGGAGGATGGAAAAACGGTGCCTTGACTGAGGATACGGATATTTCCTTCAAGATTATGCAAAGTGGGAAGTTGATTGCGCTAGCCTATAATTCAGAAGCCTTCCAACAAGAGCCAGAGACTCTGAAGAGTTACTATATGCAGCGGAAACGTTGGGCCAAAGGGAATTATGAAGTGGTTCTTTCCAACTTCAAGCATTTATTTGGTAAGGGAAATTGGCGCGTGAAGTTAGAAGTGACCAACTATTCCTGTGTCTTCTTCTGGTTTAACGCTGCCATCGTCTTATCGGACTTGATCTTTTTTGCCAATATTCTAGCCATGTGTATCCATACAGTGGTGCCAGGTGTGCAAATTCCATTTGCCTTTGATTCTGAAAATATCTATATTGCGCAATTGATGCTCTTCAATTGGATCTTGATGATCGGGCTTTATCTGCTTCAGATTAATGTAGCGCTGGCTTCACAATTTGGGCAAGCCACTACCAAGCAAATTTGGTTGGCCTTGGCTGCCTATTTCACCTATTCTCAACTGTTTATCATTGTGTCGATTGATGCCATCTCTTCGATTGTGATGGATAAACTATTGCACCGGAAAGAAACCAAATGGGTTAAAACAAAACGATTCGCAGGATAGGAGAAATTATGAAAACGAAAAAGATGAGATATGTATGGTTTCTAGTCATCCTTTGCATTTTCTGTTTGACCTTGTTTTTAGCGAGAACGCGAAGTAAAGTGGAGATGCGAAATCGAATTTATCGTCAGTGGAATGAGCATTTTGTTGTTTCAAAAGGGAAAGAATCCTATGTTCGAACCACCAATGATAGCAATCAAACGGTAGTGTTATCCGAGGCGCAAAGTTATGGAATGCTCATTACTGTTGCAGCTGCCGAAAAAGGACAAGCCCAACAAGCAGACTTTGACCGACTCTATCACTATTATCTAAATCATCGCTTAGAAGGTACCCAATTGATGTCTTGGAAACAAACCATCAGCAATGGAAAAGCAAAGGATGAGGATCATAACGCTACAGATGGAGATCTCTACATCGCCTATGCTCTTCTAAAAGCTGCTCAGCAATGGCCAAAGCAAGCTAAAGACTACCAGGCTCAAGCCAAAGCGATTTTAGAAGATATTCTCGCACACAACTACAATGAAGAAACTGGTGTGTTAACGGTGGGGAATTGGGCCAATCAGGACTCGGAGTTTTATCATTTGATGCGGACGTCTGATACATTGCCAGCGCAATTCCAGATCTTTTATGAAGTGACAAAAGATTCGAAGTGGTTGGATATCAAAGAAAAGATGTTGCAGCAACTCCAAACGATCAGCTCCCAAACCAAAACAGGTTTACTACCTGATTTCATCTGGGTAGATGAGCAAGGAACGCGCGTAGCGGATCCAAAGACGATTGAATCCAAGTATGATGGTGCATACTCGTATAACGCTTGTCGCCTTCCATACAACCTTGTTCAAAGTAAGGACAAAACCAGTCAACAATTGGTGAAAAAGATGCTTAACTTTTTCAAGAGTCAAAGAAACCTGTATGCAGGTTATGACTTGAAAGGGAAGGCCTTGAACAATCATCAGGCAGCAAGCTTTTTGGCACCGATTGTCTATGCCTCTGAACATGAAAAAGGCTATTTGAAGTTGGTTCAACAGAACAAGTATATCTTTACACAAGATCTACCTCTGAATAACTATTACGATGCAACCATGACAACCATGATTGCACTAGAATTGTTCTAATACTTGAGAAAAGAGAGTTCCCAAAGATGGATCGCCATTTTGTTGGGACTCTCTTCTTTTGATTCTCGAAAAAAGGACCCAATAGCAATTAGGCAGTCTATTTTTGGAAAATAATGGCGAAAATCACCTGAAAACTATCTGAAAAATCATGCTCTGAGCAGAAAACTTTTATTCTCAAAGGATTTTCTATATAATAGAGGATACAAAGGATGGAAGAGTTTATGTATCGAGTGATTGAAATGTACGGGGACTGTGAACCCTGGTGGTTTTTAGAAGGTTGGGAAGATGATATCGTGAGTAGTCGGAAGTTTGAAGACTATTACCAGGCTTTGAAATACTACAAGCAGAAGTGGTTGGAGTTAAATGAGCACTTTCCAAGTTATAAGAGTCGGAGTGATCTCATGACGATCTTTTGGGATACCAAGGAGCAAGAGTGGTGTGAGGACTGCAGTGAAGATGTGCAGTTTTTCCATTCGATTGTCCTTCTAGAAGACGAGCATAAGATCCCTAAAAGCAAGCTCCGCCCAGGCTACGAAAAGGAAAGAGGCAGTCGCAAACACCGTTCTTGTCAATATACACTCGATTCAAAAAAGGGGACGACCCTGTCATAAGAGAAATGCGGAAGATTTTTTAGAGCGATCTAGAAAGTCTTCTTTTTTTGTCTTCTTTTTCGAATAGTATAAGTGAGAGGAGGAACTATGGTTCAAGAAATTGCAAAAAAACTGATCCGCATGGGGAAAAAGGAAGAAGCTCAGGATCTTTACTTCATTCCTCGGAAGGAGGAGTACCAGGTTTTTATGAGGGTGGGAGATGAGAGGCGCTTTGTACAATCCTTCCCGTTTGAGGAGATGACGGCTATTATCAGCCACTTTAAGTTCGTAGCAGGTATGAATGTGGGAGAAAAAAGGCGCAGCCAGCTAGGATCGTGTGATTACCCTTTGGAGGCTGGAGTGGTCTCGATTCGTTTGTCGACTGTGGGGGATTATCGTGGCTATGAAAGCTTGGTTATTCGGCTTTTGCATGATGAGGAACGCGAATTACGGTTTTGGTTTGATCAATTGCCGGACTTGAAGAAGAAATTGGCTGGTCGTGGGCTTTATCTCTTTGCAGGTCCTGTTGGTTCGGGAAAGACCACTCTCATGCATGCTTTGGCGCAAGAGCGCTTTGCGGACCAGCAAGTCATGTCTATTGAAGATCCTGTCGAGATCAAGCAGGATAATATGCTTCAGCTTCAGCTGAATGACCAGATTGGCATGACCTATGACAACCTGATCAAACTCTCCTTACGCCATCGGCCGGACCTTCTCATCATTGGAGAGATCCGAGATAAGGAAACAGCTCGTGCAGTCGTACGAGCTAGTTTGACAGGAGTCACCGTCTTCTCTACTATTCATGCCAAGAGCGTTCGAGGTGTTTATGAGAGACTCTTAGAACTTGGAGTGAGTGAGGAAGAGCTCAAGATTGTTTTACAAGGTATTTGCTACCAACGATTAATTGCAGGAGGAGGTGTGGTCGATTTTGCGACGGAAAATTACCAAGAGCACTCAGCCAGCCGCTGGAACCAACAAATGGATCTCTTGGCTCAATCGGGATATATCCAGCTGGCTCAGGCCCAAGCCGAAAAAATTATCTACCGCTAAACAAAAGCAAATCATCGAATTATTTTTGAATCTTTATTCGAGTGGTTTTCATCTGTCTGAGATCGTCGATTTTCTGGATCGCTCTCATCTAGTGGAGAGTCGTTTGGTTTCCCAGATGCGAGAGGATCTCTCGCGGGGCCGGAGTTTTTCAGAGATGATGGCAGGGATCGGTTTTTCAGATGCGGTGACGACACAGCTGTCTCTCGCTGAGCTTCATGGCAATCTTGCATTGAGCTTGGAGAAAATCAGTGCTTACTTAGAAAACATGCGCAAGGTCAAGAAAAAGCTGATTGAGGTGAGCACCTATCCTCTTATCTTACTTGGATTTTTAGTTCTGATTATGCTAGGCCTGCGCAATTATTTGCTTCCTCAAATGGATGCTCAAAATATTGGGACGCAATTGATCAGTTCCTTCCCCCAACTCTTTTTGGCCTTAGGAGCGGGACTGGTGACCTTCTTCTTACTCGGCTTTCTCTATTATCGGAAGTCAGGCAAGATCAACGTTTTTAGAACCTTGTCTCATCTGCCTTTCGGAAAAGGCATGATTCAAGCTTATTTGACAGCCTATTATGCCAGAGAATGGGGCAATCTGATTGGGCAAGGATTGGAGTTGTCTCAGATTTTTTCCATGATGCAGGACCAAAAATCCCAGCTTTTTCAAGAGATTGGAAGGGACTTAGCTCTTTCTTTAGATCGTGGCCAGTCCTTTTCAGAGACGGTCAGGGGGTATCCTTTTTTCAAAAAAGAATTGCCCCTTATGATTGAATATGGTGAAGTCAAATCAAAGCTCGGAAGTGAGCTAGAGATCTACGCAGAAAAAACATGGGAAGATTTCTTTCGTCGGGTTCACAAGGCCATGAATGTGATACAACCCTTGGTGTTTATCTTTGTGGCTCTTGTGATTGTGTTACTCTATGCAGCCATGTTGATGCCGATTTATCAAAATATGGAGGTTCATTTATGAAAACATTAAAAACCTATAAGGTTAAAGCTTTTACACTTATTGAAATGTTGGTGGTCTTATTGATCATCAGTGTGCTCTTATTGCTCTTTGTGCCGAATTTGACCAAGCAAAAAGACTCCGTGAAAGAGACAGGAAATGCAGCGGTTGTGAAGGTGGTCGAAAGCCAGGCTGAATTGTATGAGCTCAATCATACCAATGATCAAGCCACTCTATCAAAGCTAATTGCTGATGGAAATATTACCAACAAACAAGCAGAATCTTATCGTGCCTATTATGCGAAAAATAGTGGAGAAACTCGTGCGGTTGCAGATTAAGGCCTTCACCTTGGTGGAGACCCTTCTGACCTTGATGATCGTCAGTTTTATCTATCTGGGCTTATCGGGATCGATCAAGACGAGCTTTCAGCAGGTGGAAGAAAAAGTATTTTTTGCAGAGTTTGAACACCTCTATCAAGAAAGCCAGAAGATAGCCTTGGCAAGGCAAACGGAATTGGATGTTGAAGTGACTGCAAGGAAGATTCAAACGCCCTACCAGACAGTGGAGATTCCTGATTCTGTTATTTTGCAAGATCCTAAAACTATTCGTTTAGACCGTGCAGGTGGCAATTCATCCCTAGCCAATGTTCACTTTCAGACACAGAGAGGAGTGGTGACCTATCAACTGTCGCTTGGAAATGGGAAAATTAAAAAAAGTATCCGTTCCCGCTAGTATTCTCATAGAATCCTTAGTTGCCTTGGGTTTATTTGCCATGATTACGACCTTATTGTTAGGGGAGATCCGGCGTTCGCGCAAGGAGCGACTAGCGGATTTCAAAGAGGTAGAGGTCTTATCTGTCGCTCAAATGGCGCTTCAGACAGGGCAAAATCATCTAGAGGCCAATGGTATTCAGGTTCAAGTCGAAAAAGATGCCGATCAACTCACGGTCTATCATCAAGGAAAGGTGGTACTGCATGTGGAATAAAGGAAAGGTCAAGGCCTTTACCCTGCTCGAAGCCTTGGTCGCTCTCTTAGTGCTTAGTGGGGGAGTGTTAGTCTTTCAAGGCTTGACCAAGCTCCTGCATGCTGAATTGGACTACCAGGCGCATCAAAAGCAGGAAGAATGGATACTTTTTCAGCAACAATTGCAGGTGGAATTGGACCGGAGCCATTTTGAAAAAGTAGCGGACAATCATATCTACTTGGTTCAGGATCAAAAACCAATTGCTATTGGTCAATCTAAAGGAGATGATATCCGAAAAACAGATGATAAGGGCAGGGGCTATCAGCCTATGATTTCAGGGGTTCGCTCTAGCCAAATTTGGCAGGAGGGAGAGTTGATTCATCTGCGGTTGAATTTTGAAGAAGGTCTAGAAAGGGAGTATGTCTACCATGTGGTACCAGCGATGCAAAATGAAAATAGTTAAGGCTGGTGTCTTGCTCTACGCCCTCTTGATGGCAGCGATTTTTAGTCTCTTGCTTCAGTTTTACCTGCACCGTCAGGTTGCGGAGAGACGGATCTTAAAGACGAGTCAAGATCGCCTTCGGGCCTATGCTTTGGTGCAATTGGCTCTTGAAAAGAGAAAGAGTGATGAGAAGACATCGGAGATTCATTTAAAGTCTGGAAAAGTTCAGCTAAAAAAGGATACTGGTTTTCTTCATACCCAAGCTGAGATGGATGGCGAAAGCTATGAGTTTGTCCTTCCTGTAAGGGAAGAAAAAGAAAGTAGCAAGAGCCAAAAAGAAAAGAAGAAGACACAGAAAGATAAGGAGAAGGCAGGGAGCGAAACGCCTTCTGAAGAGACGCCAAACGAGATCAAGGAACCATCAGAAAATAGCGAAAAAGACTAATTTTTGGTATGATAGGGTGCGGAGGAAATCATGAATTTCGAAAAAATTGAACAAGCCTATACCTATCTATTGGAAAACACTCAAAGTATTCAAAATGAATTGTCGACCAACTTTTATGACGCCTTGATTGAACAGAATGCCATGTATTTGGGTGGCAAGACAGATCTAGACATTGTTAAAAACAATAGCAAAAAATTAAAAGAACTAGGTTTAAGTAAGGAAGAATGGCGCAGAGCCTACCAATTCCTTTTTATGAAAGCAGCTCAGACAGAACCTTTACAAGCGAATCACCAGTTCACACCAGATGCGATTGGTTTTATCATTACATTTTTGATCGATCAGTTGGCCAAAAGCGACCAACTGGATGTCCTAGAAGTGGGAAGTGGAACCGGAAATCTCGCTGAGACTATTGTCAACAATAGTCGCCTCACGATTGATTACTTAGGATTGGAAGTAGATGATCTTTTGATTGACCTATCTGCTAGTATCGCAGATGTGATGGAGTCTAGTGTTGTCTTTGCACAAGGCGACGCGGTGCGTCCGCAAGTGTTGAAAGAAAGTGACTTGATCGTTAGTGATCTTCCTATTGGATACTATCCAGATGATGCAATTGCCCAGCGCTATCAGGTAGCGAGCTCCGAAGGCCATACCTATGCCCATCACCTCATGATGGAACAGGCTCTGAAATACCTGAAACCTCAAGGAGTAGCCATCTTTTTAGCTCCAAACAACCTCTTGACGAGCCCTCAGAGTGATCTTTTAAAAGCTTGGCTAACAGACAAGGCTCAAATCCTTGCCTTGCTGACCTTGCCAGAATCTCTCTTTTCAAATCCAGCCTATGCTAAGACGATTTTCGTCCTACGAAAACAAGAAGAAGAGTCTGTTCAGCCCTTTGTCTATCCGTTTACCGATCTCCAGGATCACGACCAGGTGGTTCACTTTATGGAAAGTTTCCAAAACTGGTTAAAGGATAATGAAATTTGATCAAAGATCTGATATAATAGAGGAAGTGAAAACGCTTAATGAGGTGAATATATGTCGAAAACAATTTCTATTAATGCAGGAAGCTCTAGTTTGAAATGGCAATTGTACCAAATGCCAGAGGAAACTGTTCTTGCAAAAGGGTTGATTGAACGGATCGGTTTGAAAGATTCTATTTCAACTGTTAAATTTGATGGACGCTCTGAAAAACAAGTATTAGATATCCAGGATCATACACAAGCTGTAAAAATTTTGTTGGATGATTTGATTCGTTTTGATATTATCAAATCCTACGATGAGATTACAGGTGTGGGCCACCGCGTCGTTGCTGGTGGAGAATACTTCAAGGATTCTGCCTTGGTAGATGACGAAGTCCTTCGAAAAGTAGAAGAATTGTCTTTGTTAGCACCTCTTCATAATCCTGCAAATGCAGCTGGAATTCGTGCCTTTAGAGAGATTTGTCCAAATATTACCAGTGTTGTGGTATTTGATACTTCTTTCCATACAACTATGCCGGAAAAAGCTTATCGTTACCCTCTTCCAACTAAATATTACACAGAAAATAAGGTCCGTAAATACGGCGCTCATGGAACCAGTCATCAGTATGTAGCTGGTGAAGCTGCTAAACTTCTTGGAAAACCATTAGAAGAATTGAAATTGATCACCTGCCACGTTGGAAATGGTGTATCTGTTACAGCGGTTGACAAGGGAATCTCTGTCGATACCTCAATGGGCTTCACCCCTCTAGGTGGCGTCATGATGGGAACGCGGACAGGGGATCTCGATCCAGCGATTATTCCTTACTTGATGGAACATACAGAGGATTTCAATAAGCCTGAAGACATCAGCCGCATCTTCAATCGTGAATCAGGTCTTCTGGGTGTTTCTGAATCTTCTAGCGACATGCGGGATATTCATACAGCGATGCACAATGGAGACGAAAAAGCCAAATTGGCTTACGATATCTTTATCGATCGTTTGCAAAAATACATTGGTCAATACTTAGCTGTCTTGAATGGTGCAGATGCCATCATTTTTACAGCAGGGATCGGTGAAAATGCAGTAAACGTTCGTTCTTCTATTATCAATGGGATCAGCTGGTTTGGATGCAAGATCGACCCTGAAAAGAACGTCTTTGGAGTTGTCGGAGATATTTCCACAGACGATTCCCGTGTGAAGGTATTGGTTATTCCAACTGATGAAGAGTTGGTGATTGCGCGTGACGTTGAACGTTTCAAAAATCAGTAAACTGAAATAAAGTGAGAAGGCTAGAGGCGAAAGCCCCAGTCTTCTTATTTTATACGAGAAAGAGGTTGTCCATTGAAAAAAATACAGTCTTTTGTTCGAGAGCACCCATTATGTAAGAATGCTCTCTGGCTCCTGCTTTTTGTACCCTTATTCTTTCTTTCACAATTTCCCCTCATCACTATGGTTTATTCCCTTCAAGAAGGAATGGATGCAAGGTGGATCACTATCCTCACTCTCTTGGTAACAGTGATGGTGCTATTTATTTTTTATATAGTCATAAAGAAGAGCCCTCTGGAAAACTTAGATGTTCGGGTCATAACCTGGCCGGCTCTGGGGAGAAATTTTCTTTTTCTTCTCTTGTTGATGGCTAATAACTTGCTAGCCTATCCCTTATTGAAACAAGAGGCAGGTAGTACGACGGCAAACCAAGCGGCTCTGAATGAACTGCAATCTCATGCTCCTTTTCTTGCTATGGGCATGGTCGTGATCCTTGTTGCTCCGATTCTAGAAGAGCTGCTCTGTCGGGCCATCATCCCTCGTTTGATCTTTCGAGGGGCAGAACCAATCGGTTACCTAGCTGGTGCTCTCTTTTTTACCTACTTGCATGGACCGAGTACCCTAGGGGAATGGGTAGCTTACGGAGGCATGTCCTTGATCTTAACTTGGGTGGCTTATCGCTACAAGCGGATCGAATATAGCATTTGCCTTCACATGACCTTGAATGCGCTGGCTTATTATTATCCAGCTGTATTCCTCCTTTGTTTATTGCCGGTATCGAGAGTTTTCTTCCATGATAAATTATGATAAAATGGTAGGTACCAATGAGTTTTGATGCAGAACCTTCTTACAGAAGGTCAGAAAAAATCAGAAATCCGTATGGAGAGTAGACTCAGAGGTTTAGAACACTTGTTCTAGCCTCTTTTATTCGCAATCATGCTGTAGGAAGGGAACCAAAGGAGAACGAAAATGATTGATAAAAAATGGCTGAGTGGCCAAGGGACCCTTCTTTGTGGGATCTTAAATGTCACTCCGGATTCATTTTCTGATGGCGGTAAGTATACGAGTGTGGATGCAGCCTTGCAACAGGCGAGAAAACTGATCCAAGAAGGAGCTCAGATCCTCGATATCGGAGGAGAATCAACCAGACCAGGAAGTCATTATGTGGAGATCCAAGAAGAGATTGACCGCGTGGTTCCAGTGATTAAAGCCATTCGGAAAGAAAGTGATGTCTTGATCTCGGTGGATACCTGGAAGTCTCAAGTGGCGGCGGCGGCGCTCGAAGCTGGAGCTGATATTGTCAACGATATTACTGGTTTTCTTGGAGATCCTAAGATGGCTGCTGTCGTCGCGGAGCATGAAGCGAGCGCAGTTCTCATGTTTAATCCAGTGATGGCAAGACCGCATCATCCAAGTTCCACTATCTTTCCAAGTTTTGGTTTCGAACCAGTCTTTTCAGAGCAAGAGCTTCAACAGATGGCTCAAGAACCGATTCAAGACTTGATGTGGACCTTCTTTGACCGCTCGCTTGCTGAAGCGAAAGCAGCCGGTGTCCAGATGGATCGTATTATGTTGGATCCTGGGATCGGATTTGGGTTGACCAAGCGAGAGAACTTACTCTTATTACAAGAACTTGGGACGATTCACCAAAAGGGGTATCCGATCTTTCTAGGGGTCTCCCGCAAACGCTTTGTGGTCAACATTATTGAGGAAGCTGGATTTGAGACAGATCCTGCAACGGAGACTGGTTTTTGGAATCGGGACCTGGCTTCGAGCCATTTGACGAGTATTGCAGCCAGTCAAGGAGTCGAAGTGGTGCGGGTGCATGATATTCCCCTTCACAAGATGGCAGCAAGTCTAGGCCAAGCCATTTTCCAAGCCCAAGAGGCAGCAGATACCAATTTAAAACAATACAAGTAAATGAAGACAAAAGAACATCAGTTGGATCTTCGTTGGCTAGAAGCCTATCGTTCTCAAGATCCACATTTCGGCTTGGAGCGCATGGAAGCTCTCTTGGCTTTGAGAGGAAATCCTCACCTAGACTGTCGGGTCATTCATGTTGCGGGGACCAATGGCAAAGGCTCTACCATTGCCACCTTGTCCCAACTCTTGAGGCAGGCAGGTTTACGAGTTGGAGTCTTTACCTCTCCTTATCTGATCCATTACAATGACCAAATCACCATTAATGGCGAAGCCATTTCGGATCAAGACCTGCAAACCTACCTGGATAGTTACCAGCAACTCCTGGAAGCTGAACAATCAAGGGCTGTTTTTCAAGGGTTGACTGAATTTGAAGTGATGACGGCCATCGCCTATGATTATTTTGCTCACGAGGAGCTGGATTATGTGATCATGGAAGTCGGTATGGGGGGACGACTAGATAGTACCAATGTCTGTCAGCCTGTTCTGACTGCGATCACTTCGATTGGCTTGGATCATGTCGCCCTTCTTGGGCCAGATCTGGCTTCCATCGCCCGTGAAAAGGCAGGCATCATTAAGCCAGGAATTCCTCTGGTTCTAGGGAAATTAGAAGCAGAAGCCAGCCAAGTCATTGAAGGCATTGCGATTCAGAAGCAGGCACCGATAACAGCCTATGACAGAGATTACCAAGTTGAGCTAGAGGCCTCTTGTCTATCGGGCCAATCCTTTTCTTATCACAGTTCCAAAAGAGAAACAGCCTCCTATCAAGTAGCGCTCTTAGGTCATCACCAGGCTAGAAATGCAGCTCTTGCGATCAGTATCTGTGATGTACTTTTTGAAAGAGAAGGGCGTGAACTCTTGTCAAGAGAGTTAGTGGATGAGGCCTTGCATCAAGTCGTCTGGCCTGGCCGGATGGAAGTGGTCTCGCAAAATCCCATGATCTTACTAGATGGGGCCCATAACCCCCATGCCGTTGCGCCTTTGATCGCAAGTCTTCGGGAACTGTTCCCAAGTCAAAATAAGACCATTCTTTTTACCTGCATCCGGACCAAAGCCTTAGAAGAGATGCTCATTCAGTGGCAGGAACTAGAAAATAGTCGCTTGATCCTCACGAGCTTTGAAGATCCAAGAGCCTATTCTCAAGAAGAGATAAGAGCTGCTGCGAAAAACCATCAGCTTGAGGAAGTCAACTGGCAAGAGTTTCTACAAAACTGGCAAGCTGAAGGCAATGAGCTCCTCATTGTAACGGGGTCGCTCTACTTCCTTAGCCAGGTACGACCTTATTTATTAAAAACAGAAAAATCCAACTAGGAGATGATATGGATACAAAGAAAATTGAAGAAGCAGTGAAAATGATCATCGAGGCAGTCGGTGAAGATGAGAACCGTGAGGGACTTCAGGAAACGCCGACCCGCATTGCCAAGATGTACCAAGAAATCTTTGCAGGACTAGGGCAGACAGCAGAAGAGCACCTGTCTAAATCATTTGAAATCATTGATAACAATATGGTGGTCGAGAAGGATATCTTCTTCCATTCCATGTGTGAGCATCACTTTTTACCATTTTATGGAAAAGTGCACATTGCCTACATTCCAAATGGCCGTGTGGCTGGGCTTTCAAAACTGGCTCGTACGGTCGAAGTTTACGCTAAAAAACCACAGATTCAGGAACGTTTGACGGTAGAAATCGCAGATGCCTTGATGGAATATCTTGGAGCACAAGGAGCACTTGTCTGGGTAGAAGCAGAGCATATGTGTATGAACATGCGTGGTGTCCGTAAACCTGGGACCGCTACAGTGACAACTGCTGCGCGTGGACTGCTTGCGACAGATAAAGACTTAAAAAATGAAGCCTATAAACTCATGGGCCACTAATGGCTGGCTATAAGAGGTGAACAGAGTGGATCAATTACGGATCAAGGACTTAGAGGTATACGCCTATCACGGTGTTTTTCCAGCAGAAAAAGAATTAGGACAACGCTTTGTCCTAGACCTATGGATAGATTATGAGATGACTCGCGCTGCCCGCACAGGTGATTTGGAAGCTTCGATCCATTACGGGATCTTGGCGGAACAGTTGACCGAGTGGATGCAGGTAGAAAAGATCGATCTGATTGAAACGGTGGCCTTTCAGTTGGTGCAAAAGATTTTTGAAAGCTATGCCTTTGTAGAAAAAGTTCGTCTGGAGTTGAAAAAGCCCTGGGCTCCTGTTCCCTTGCCATTAGAGACTTGTTCGGTGACAATCGAACGGGAGAAAAAACGGGCCTTTATTGGGCTTGGCACCAATATGGGAGATAAACAACTGCAACTAGAGACGGCGCTAGAAAAAATCAAGGATCGAGGCATTCGTCTTCTTCAGACATCCACAAGGATTGAAACAGAACCTTGGGGAGGGGTGGAGCAGGACACCTTTTTGAATCAGGTGGCAGAGGTTGAAACCTGGATGACCCCAGAGGATTTACTAGAGACCTTACTTGCCATTGAGCAGGAAATGGGGCGTGTCCGTGAGATCAAGTGGGGGCCACGTGTGATCGATCTAGATCTGCTCTATATGGAGGACACCATTTGTTACAGTCCAAACTTGATCTTGCCGCATCCTTATGTGGCAGAACGTGCCTTTGTCCTAGAGTCTTTGAATGAAATTGCTCCTCATTTTGTGGACCCTGTTCAAAGAAAGCCCATTCGCCAATTATGGGAGGCTGTCAAATAGTCTCTCTTCTTTGCATCATAATAAAAAACAATCCCTGTTCGAGGGATTGTTGAGAGCGTAGAGAAACGAATCTTTAATAAAATTTAATCAATTCTTTAAAAATTATACTCGTTATAGTTATTCAATCATATTCTGAAACTTTCAGCCGTGAGAAAAGTGCCTGAAACGACTCAGTTTCAGGCACTCGGAATTATTGAGACCTTAGGCTCAATAATTAGTCATGGAACTTCATAGAAGTTCGCTGACGTCCGTACTCACCTAAGGAAAGTTTTTTAAGAAGACTTTGTCTTCAATCTGAACAATTCCTAGAGCAGGGATTGTTTTTGTTTGTCTGAGTTTATTTACGATATAAGCGATCGTATTGGTAGACAGGATCCATGGTGACGTTGATACCGAGCTTGCGAAGGACGTTCTTGTCTTCGTCTGTCAGCATCACGGTTGAATGGGCTTCGCTGCCTTTCAACTTGCCTAATTCTTGCATAGCAAGCTTAGCGTCTTCATTGGTCATAGCTGTAATGGCTAGGGCAATGAGGATCTCGTTTGAGTGAAGACGAGGGTTACGGCTACCCAAATGATTGATCTTCAAGCCTTGGATAGGTTGGACGTATTCTGGCTCGATTAATTTGGTTTCTTTATCAATATGCGCCAATTTCTTGATCGCATTGATCAAGAGGGCTGCGGTTGGGCCAAAGAGATCAGAGGTTTTTCCGGTTACCATCTCGCCGTTTGGCAATTCAAGGGCCAAGGCTGGCTCACCTGTTTCTTCTTCTTTTTGGCGGGCAAGCACGGTCACTTTCCGATCATTTGGAGTAATCCCCAAATCATTCATCAAGAGCTCAATTTTCTTCACAGCTCCTTCACCGACACGCTCTGCTTTGACATCTAAGATGGTTTGGTAGTAGCGACGGATAATTTCTTGTTGGGAAGCTTCAATCGCTGCGTCATTGTCCACAATGGCAAAGCCAACCATATTGACGCCCATGTCTGTTGGAGAAGCATAAGGTGAGGTTCCTAGGATGCGTTCCAACATGCGCTTCAAGACAGGGAAGATTTCAATATCGCGGTTGTAGTTGACTGTTGTTTCGCCATAGGTTTGGAGGTGGAAGGGATCGATCATATTGACATCGTCTAGATCGGCAGTCGCTGCTTCATAAGCCAAGTTGACTGGGTGGTGCAAAGGAAGATTCCAAACTGGGAAGGTTTCAAACTTAGCATAACCAGATTTGATCCCATTTAATTGGTCGTGGTACATATTGGACATACAAGTTGCGAGCTTACCAGAACCAGGTCCAGGAGCTGTCACAACGACCAAATTGCGGCTGGTCTTGATGTAGTCATTTTTCCCCATCCCCTCAGGAGAGATGATATGGTCCATATCGGTCGGATAGCCCTTGATCGGATAGTGGAGATAAGAGGCGATCCCGCTCTTATCCAGTTGCTTGCGAAAGGCGTCTGCTGCAGCTTGTCCAGCATATTGAGTGATCACGACAGAGCCCACAAAGATCCCTAATTCATTGAATTTGTCGATCAAACGTAGTACTTCTTGGTCATAAGAAATTCCTAGGTCTCCACGGGCTTTTGAGTGCTCAATGTTGTTGGCGTTGATGGCAATGACAATTTCCACCTGGTCGCGCAATTCTTGGAGCAGCTTGATCTTATTGTCTGGTTCGTATCCAGGGAGGACACGAGCAGCGTGGAAGTCTTCTAACATCTTACCACCAAATTCAAGGTAGAGTTTGCCATCGAATTGGTTGATCCGCTCAATAATGTGGTCACGTTGCAGGTTCAAATACTTTTCAGAACTAAAAGCTTGTTTTTTCATGTAAAACTCCTGTATATAAGGGAAGGGTCTGCCACACAAATCCAAGGATGAGTGTTCTGTTCCCTACCATTTCATTCTTTCATATTATATCAGAAAACAGATGGAAGATAAAATATTCTAAGATACTTTCCTAAGGGGAATGTGGATGCCGAGGGGCTCAATGGTGACTCACGCTGGAAAGTTTCAAAGAGAACCTTGTTTTCCCTCTAAAAAAGCCCCTTACGGGGCTTCGTGATCGATATTGCTTAATAGTGTTTGATCAAATCAACTGTCGAGCGATCCAATTTCTTAACCAATGCTTGTAAGAAGGCTTGCGCTTGCAAGAAATCATCCATGGCATAGAGGGTTTGGTGAGAGTGGATGTAACGTGCACAGACACCAATAGTGGTTGATGGGACTCCGCCGTTCTTCAAGTGTGCTGCACCTGCATCGGTACCACCTTTGGCACAATAGTATTGGAATTTGATGCCCGCTTCTTCAGCCGTAGTGAGCAAGAAATCTTTCATATTTGGTAGCATGATGTGACCTGGATCATAGAAGCGAAGCAGTGTTCCTTCCCCAATCGCACCTTGGTCTCCAAAGACATCGGCTGCTGGCGAACAGTCTACAGCAAGGAAGATTTCAGGATCAAATTTAGTGGTTGAAGTGTGGGCTCCACGCAGTCCCACTTCTTCTTGAACGTTGGCCCCTACATAGAGTTCGTTGTTTAAGGCTTGTCCAGAAAGGCTCTTAGCCAATTCGCTGACCATCAAGACGCCGTAGCGGTTATCCCATGCTTTTGAGATGACGTTTTTACCATTCGCAGTGAGAATCGCAGAGCTATCTGGGACCAAAGTATCTCCAGGACGGACCCCATAGCTTTCAGCTTCGGCTTTAGAGCTAAAGCCTGCATCAAAGACGATGTCGCTAATGGCAGGTACGGTTGGTCCACCTGTTCCACGTGTCAAATGAGGAGGAACAGATCCTGAAATAGCAGGGTATTCACGTCCGTCACGTGTAAAGAGTTTGAAGCGTTGGCTGCTGACGACCATCGGGTTCCAACCTCCGATTGGGACAACACGGAAAGTTCCGTCAGCTTTGATTTCGCTGATCATGAACCCAACTTCGTCCATGTGGGCAGCTACTAAGATACGAGGAGCATCAGCTGCCGTTGAGTGTTTGACCCCAAAGATCCCACCG
This sequence comes from Streptococcus parasanguinis, assembly GCF_019929185.1. GTDB lineage: Bacteria > Bacillota > Bacilli > Lactobacillales > Streptococcaceae > Streptococcus > Streptococcus parasanguinis_O. Next base: position 153,169 of record NZ_JAHZPC010000003.1, on the reverse strand, counting down.
AGACCATCTGTCACGATTTCGTCCACATGAGGGGTCAATTGTTGGCGCAAATAATCCCGTACAGGAGCTTCATGCCCTGAGATAGCAGGGATTTCAGTTACTTCTTTGATTTTAGAAAATAAATCAGTCATAGGTTACCTTCTTTCTGATGTTATTTTATCACTTTTTCTACAAGGATGGTAGCGTTATTATGGAAATCAGTCTCTAAAAGCGGAGGGAGAGATCTAGCCTAGACCGTTGTCCCTCTGCTTATTTTGTGTTACAATAGGCACTATGAAAGCTAAAAAAATTATTTTGTCTAGTCTGGCTGTAGCAAGTGCAGGAGCCCTTGCGGCCGGTGTTTATAAAATTGCCAAAGATCAAAAGCGTCTCCGTACCCAAGAAGAATTGGTAGCAGAAGTACGGGAGCAAATGGAAGCCATGGGAAGGATTGCGACCCTGTATGTGGAACTCTACGAGTCTAGTGAAGAGCGCTTAGTAGGAGGCGTCATTTTTGAAGATGAGCGCCATTACCGCTTTGTCTATGAGGACGGTCTCTTGCATTATGAAGAGGAAAAACTATGATTACACCAAATTCTCTAGAAGAAATTGCTTCTTATGTAGAGCAAGATGGCAAGAAAGTGTTTGTCTTTTCAGCAGATTGGTGTGGGGATTGCCGTTACCTCAAGCCTTTTTTGCCGGAGATTGAGGCTGAAAATCCCGAATTTACCTTTATATTGATTGACCGTGATGCTTATATGGATCTAGCAAAAGTTTGGGATGTTTATGGGATCCCAAGTTTGGTGGTTCTGGAAAAGGATAAGGAAATCGGTCGGTTTGTCAATCGGGATCGGAAAACCAAAGCGCAGATTACAGCATTCTTAGCAGGATTAAAATAGGAGAAAATCATGATTGTAACATACAACAAAGAACAAGTCGGCGATGTATTGATGCTGACCTTGAAAAATAGTGGGGAAGCAAAGCTCGCGGTGGAGAGAAAAGGAAAAGTGGCTCGCGTTTACCGTGAGGACAAGCAAGAAACCGTTGCCTGGAATATCTTTGATGCCTCATCTTTCTTCGCCATCGAAGGCAAGGGCCAAGTCTTTTTGACAGATGAGCAAGTAGCTCGTTTAAATCAAGAATTGGAAGCAGAAGGCTTCGCAGAACGATTGGTCAATGATCAGGAACCAAAATTTGTGGTGGGAGAAATCCTTGAAATGGTGGCCCATCCAGATAGTGACCACTTGAATATCTGCCAGGTAGCAGTTGGACCAGATAAGACGGTTCAGATCGTAGCTGGAGCTCCAAATGCGCGAGTGGGTCTAAAGACCATTGTCGCTCTTCCAGGAGCCATGATGCCGGATGGTAGCTTGATTTTCCCTGGGGCCCTTCGTGGAGAAAAAAGCTATGGGATGATGTGTAGTCCGCGTGAATTGCACTTGCCAAATGCTCCTCAAAAACGAGGTATTATTGAATTGGATGATGCAGAAGTAGCAGGGACACCATTTGATCCTGCTCGTCACTGGAACGAATAAAGAGAAGAATCTAGGATGTTTTGAATCCTAGATTTTTTTGATGATTTTGATTTGTCACCTCCATTTTTTGAAATTTTTTCGAATAAATAGATAGGAGGTAAATGATGTATAATAAAGTTATTTTAATCGGTCGCCTGGTGGCGGCCCCAGAATTGCATAAAACCAGCACAGACAAATCCGTTGCCCGAGTGACCGTTGCGGTCAATCGTCGCTACAAGGATCAAAACGGGGAGCGAGAGACTGATTTTGTCAATGTGGTTGTCTGGGGGAAATTGGCAGAAACCATGGCTAGTTATGCCAGCAAAGGGAGCTTGATCTCTTTGGATGGAGAGATTCGGACGCGCCGCTACGAGAAAAATGGCGTCATGCAGTATGTGACAGAGGTCCTCTGTCAAAGTTTTCAATTACTAGAGAGCCGCGCTCAGCGAGCGATGCGTGAAAATGGTGGAACGGGAGATTTAGCCGATATCATCTTAGAAGAGGAAGATCTTCCTTTTTAGAAATAAAAAAAGAAAGCTGGTTCGTTTATAGACCAGCTTTTTTGATACTTGGTAGGGGTTTCATTCGGGAACTACTCTTTTAAAAATAAATCAAAAATATGCATCTGTACAATAAAAGCCAGCATTTATCTTGAAAAAGTAGTAAAATAAAGTAATATATATTCAAAATTTTCAGAAAAGGAACGGAGTTTGAAGGGGAAAGAAGAAAGAAAAGAACGGTTGAAATGGCTGATAAAACGGGTTTTACTGGTGATTCCAGTGGCCTGCATCCTCTTGTGGATCTATGCCGTTTGTCAAACCAGTAGCATCAAGGATCAGACCAAGATCGGTGTCACCTATATGACCATGAACAATGAGTTCTATAAAAGTATTCATTCGGAAATTAGTCGGATTGCCGATGAGAGAGGGGCTCTTGTATCTGTTCGAGATCCAGAATTGGACGAAAAAAGGCAGAGCCAGCAGATCGATGATTTTTGCGCCCAAAAAGTGAATGTGATCGTGATTAATCCGGTCAAAGGGGATAGTCAGCCCATTTTAAGGGCTCTTAAAAAAGCTAGAAAACAAGGAATTAAGATCATTGCAGTTGATACCCAGCTCAAGCATTTTAAGCCGGATGCCAGCATTGTCTCCGACAACTACCAAGCAGGAGTCTTGATTGCGAAAGAGCTGATGAAACGCTCTTCAAATGCTCGGATCCTTCTCTTGGAGCATAAGGGAACTGTTTCAGCAGATACGCGGATTCAGGGATTTAAGGATACCATCAAAGGGCATGGGTCTTATGAGATCATCTCGGAACTAGAAACCAAGGGTCAGACGGAGATCGCCATGCCAGCTGTCCGTAAGTTCTTGCAGTCAGGGGGGGATGTCGATACACTAGTTGCCCTGAATGACCGCTCGGCTATAGGAGCTTTAGCAGCGATCAAGGAGCAAGGAATCACCCATCCCATTGCGATCTATGGGATTGATGGCTCACCAGATATGAAAGCCTTGCTACACTCGACAGATGATGTCGTAGGAACCGTTGCCCAGTCTCCGTTGAAGATGGGAGACCGCGTGATGGAGGTCATCCAAGATATGGCTGATGGGAAGAGCTACCAAAAAGAAATAACCATTCCGGTTCAAATGATGACAAAGGAAAACATCGATCACTTTGATGTGAATGGGTGGCAGTAATGAGAAAATTTAGAGGTGTGAGATACAGTTTGGCCATCCTGATGGTCGTGAATTTTATCGCTGTGATGCTCAACAGTATCATCTATCTTCAAGCAACCAACTATATCATTGCCCAACGGCAAGCTTCCCTATTAGTAGAACGCTTAGAGCGTATTCCTTTTGCGCCTTCTACAACTTTTTGGTTGTCTGCGCTCTTATTTGCTGGAATTGCCTTGATCTCCATGAGTCGTTACCGGTCTCAAACGAGTCGATGGTCCATTTTTGATAAGTGGAACATTCTGGAGATCCTCCTGATGTTGCTCTTGATGTGGGTCCAAAATGTAGCTTATAACGGGCTCATTCTCTTGGTTTTTGCGGATATCTTTTATGGTTCCAAAGAGTTGAATACCAAGCGAGACCGCAAGTATTGGTTTGCCTTTATCCTAGTAAGTTTCTTGATGCTTCTTGTGACCAATTCAGACGTCTTTTCCCTTTTCTTTCCGATTCCTTCTCTGGATGTCTATATTCATTTTTACCCCGCCTCCATCCGGATTCTGGCCTTTTTCTTAAAGAATTCCCTCTATGCCTTGAATATGGTGCTCTTCATTATTTCGCTTTTGTTCTATATTATGAATGTCCTTGCGGAAAACCACGAAGTAGAAGAAGAGTTGGCCATGGTTTCGAAGGTCAATACGGAGTTGAACAACTATATGGCCTTGTCTGAGAAGATTGCAGAAGATCGGGAGCGCAAGCGGATTGCTCGGGAAATTCACGATACCTTGGGGCATGCGCTAACAGGGATCTCGGCAGGCTTAGATGCTGTCGGAGTCTTGATTGATATCGATCCCAATCGGGCAAAAGAGCAGGTGAAAAGTGTATCAGAAGTGGTTCGTGAAGGAATCCAGGATGTGAGAGGCTCTCTCAACCGCCTCCGTCCAGGTGCCCTTGAGGGACGAACCCTCAAAGATGCTTTAGAAAAGATGATCCGCGAGTACCAGACACTTTCCAACTTGCAGGTTGATTTACACTATGAATGGGTCGATGTCGATATGGACGTCATGATTGAAGATACGATCTTTCGTGTGATCCAAGAGTCTATGACCAATGCGGTTCGCCACGGTCATGCCAGTCAGATGAGCCTTCATTTTTTTGAGGATGAAGAAGATTACCTGATCGAGTTGCAGGACAATGGGGTTGGGTTTGAAACCTTGACCTATGGCTATGGGCTCAAGCAGATGATGGAGCGCATTTCCATCCTAGGAGGACAGCTTCAATTTGAAAGTCGCGATGGATTTTTCACGCGCGTCAGTTTACCGAAATATAAAGAAGGGAGATAGAGATGGTGATAAAAGTAATGGTGGCAGATGACCAGGCCTTGATTCGAGAATCTCTGAAAATTATTTTGTCAGCCCACCCCGATATTGAAGTGGTGGCCACAGTGGAAGATGGGAATCACGTCTTGTCGAGCATTCCACAGACACATCCTGACCTGATCTTAATGGATATTCGGATGCCAGGCATGGATGGGGTCTTGGCGACAAAAGAAGTCAAAGAGCACTATCCGGATATCAAAATTATTATTTTAACGACCTTTGATGATGATGAATTTATCTATAGTGCACTCAAGTATGGTGCTTCAGGTTATCTTTTAAAGGGAGCCTCGACAGAGGAACTCTATGAAGCGATTAAGGTGGTGTATCAAGGCGGAGCCATGATCAACCCGAATATCGCTAGTAAAGTCTTTCAAATTTTCTCACAAATGGCCAAGACCAACTTCTCTATTGCTGTGGATGAGGACAATGTCAAGGATTTGAGCACGACGGAATGGCGCATTATCCAAGAAGTCGGCTATGGGGAGTCTAATAAAGAAATTGCGGCTAAACTTTTCTTATCAGAAGGAACCGTGCGCAATTACTTATCAACAATTTTGGCGAAATTAAACCTACGAGATCGAACGCAATTAGCGATCTGGTCAGTCCAAACAGGAGTGACGAGACGTGATTTTTCTAAAGGAAATACAGAATGAAATTGAAGCGAAAGCATCTTTGTTGGGGGATCGGCCTCCTTGTTGTGCTCTGTGCGAGCGCGGGTTTCTATTGGTGGAAACAGCAACCGACCGTCCTCCATATCGGCGTTTATGCAGGTTCTAGCTGGGATGTGCCGACCAGTCAACGTTCCCATGCCTTGGATCGTGCGATTCAAAAATTTGAAAAATCCCATCCTCACGTCCGTGTAGAGTATGAAAACGGGATTCCGCAGTCGGATTATTCAGACTGGCTCTCTGAAAAGATTGTCTCAGGAAAGACGCCGGATGTGTTTATGGTCTCTGAGCAAGATCTTTCTTTATTAGCAGCGCGAGGCGTATTAGAAAAGTTAAACGGCTATATGGATCGAAAAGATCAAGCTACCTTTTATCCCGTTGCCTTTGAGTCGGGTGTCTATCAGGGGCAAACCTATGCCTTACCTTATGAAAGCAATCCAATTTTGATGTGTGTCAATAAAGATCTCTTGGATAAAGAAGGCATCGCGATTCCCAAAGAAGGTTGGAGCCTTGAAGAGTTCTATACGATTTGCAAGAAACTAACCAAAGATACCAATGGGGATGGGCAATTGGACCAATTTGGAAGCACAGAATACACCTGGAAAGAAGCCTTGGCGGCAAATGGAGGCCATCTTTTCCAAGGAGGTATGCTCAAGCTGACAGCTCCAGAAGTGAAAGAATCTTTGACTTTCCTACAAAAATTGGAAGACCTAAATAAAAATTACAAGGTGAGTTCTAAAGATTTTGACCAGGGGAAAGTCGCCTTTTATCCTATGACCTTGGCCCAATATCGGACCTATAAACCTTATCCCTACCACGTTTCTAAATATTCAAACTTCACCTGGACCTGCATCCCGATGCCTGCTAAGTCAAAAACGACTAAGGCGACCTTAGTCACAACGACTTCTTTTGCCATGTCCGCTCGGACTTCTCATTCCAAGTTGGCTTGGGAGTTGATGCAGGTGTTGACAGAGGATCCAGAAATTCAACAAACCCTTTTTGCTCAATCTCAAGGGATCTCCGTCATGCCACAGGTCGTCAAGAGTCGCTCCAGTAAAGACCTTCTGCAGGTGGATGATTTTGGAACAGATTCCTTGACCAATCAGACCTTGAACCGCATCATGGAACAAGCTGTTGAAAGTAGTCCTAAAAATGTCTCAAAAGAGGTGCTAGAAAAGCTAGACTACTTGATTGGCAATGCCTTGCGCGATCAGGATGTCGAGAACCGCTTGCCTCAAATTCAGAGGGAGATTGAGAGTAGTCTACAGGTAGGAGTTTAGAGCAAAATAAGATGGCATTTTGTCAAGTGACAGATGTCATTTTTTAATTGCTAAATGTCATATTGGGAATGTGACATTTGACAATATAAAAACGCTTTCAAATAGTCTACAATAGAGTCAAATAAAGGAGGCGTAGAAAAATGAAATACCTCGTTTTGGTCAGTCATGGTGGACTGGCAGAAGGTCTAAAAACATCACTGGCCATGTTTGCTGGTGACAAGTTGGATCAGGTCATCGCAGTTGGACTCAAAGAAGGAAAATCGGTTGATGACTTCGCAGTTGATTTTAGAGAGAGCATTTCAGGATTGACAGCTGATGATTCTGTTTTGGTCTTGGCAGATATCGTAGGTGGTAGTCCATTAACCACTGCAGCCACGGTTCTAGAAGAAGCTGGAAAGCTCGATGGAGCCTTGATCCTTGGTGGGATGAACCTTACCATGGCCTTGACGGCAGTTGTGATGAAGGATGTGTTGGATGGAGACGATTTGTCAGCCACCATCTTATCAGAAGCACGATCTGCACTACAGCCTTTTGAAGTTTCAGCCACTAGTGCTGAAGAAGATGATGACGATATTTAATAGGGAGGTACCTTATGGTAGTAACATTTGTACGGATTGATGACCGCATGATTCACGGTCAGACAGTCACACGCTGGGCAAAAGAAAAACCATGTGATGGTTTGATTGCCGTAAACGATGCAGCAGCATCAAACAAGGTTTTGATCCAAGCTTACAAAGGCGCATCAGACAAGAAAACCTTTGTATGGACAAAGGAAGCTTTTAAGGAAAAATCAGCAAAAGTAACGGAATCAGATAGTCGTTACTTCTTGATCACCAAAAATCCAATCGATATGAAGGAAATTTTGGTCGACCAAGGGTTTGTCCCAGGTGATGTTAAAGAAATCATCGTTGGCCCTGCAAATGATCGTCCAGGTGCTGTGAAATTGGGGAATAACCAATCCATCACTCAGGAAGAAGCAGAAGCTTTCCAAGCCATTCAAACAGCAGGCTACAAGGTGAAATTCCAATTGTTGCCAGATGTTTCCATCGGTTATTGGGATGATTTCAAATCAAAATTTGGTTTTTAAAACTAACAGTCTTATCTGTTAGGTAAATATATTTACAAACAAAAGGAGCGTTTGTTATGACAATTTCATGGATTCAAGCAATCTTGCTTGGTATTTTCGCCAGCTTGTCTTCAATGCCTGGTATGGGGGGTTCCAGTATCGGGAACTATACACTCGGTCGTCCTTTGATCGGTGGGTTGATTTCAGGTTTAATTCTTGGAGATGTGACAACCGGTATTATGGTCGGGGTTGCCCTTCAAGTCGTTTATATCGCCTTGGTAACACCTGGTGGTACCGTATCTGCCGATGTGCGTGCCATCTCTTACATTGGTGTTCCTCTTGCTATCTTATTTGTGCATGCCAATAACATCACAGATGAAGCAGGAATCGCCGCAGCTGCAGCTCCAATCGGTGCAGCCGTTGGGACAATCGGTACAGTTCTTTTCTACGGTACCGCTACTATGAACTTGGTATGGCAACACATTGGTTGGAAAGCCGTTGAAGAAGGAAACTTCAAAAAACTCTACGCAGTTGACTGGGTTTACCCTTGGATCTCTCACTTCCTCTTCTCTTTCCTTCCAACAATGATTATCACCAAATACGGTGAAAACATGGTTGATTTGATGAAACAATACCTTCCTATGGATGGTTACTGGATGAAAGCCCTCTTTACAGTCGGTGCTCTTCTCCCATGTGTCGGTATTGCCATCTTGTTGAAACAAATTGTTACAGAAGCAACTGACTTCATTCCATTCTTTGTTGGATTTACCTTGGCAAAATCTCTCGGATTGAACTTGGTATCCAGTGCTGTTGTTTCATTAATCTTTGCAGTAATCTACTATGAACTTGAAGTGATCAAATCGATGAAAGCTGCTCCGGCTGGAGCGGTGGATCTAGACGATGATGAGGAGGATATTTAAAATGGCTGATAGAAAGAAAATTTCAAAGAAAACATTAGCAAAAGCATTCCATCATTGGTATTATGGTCATTTGACTTGTTTCTCTCAAGAACATATGCAAACCTTCGGGTACTTGACTTCTATGCTTCCAATCGTAGAAGAAATGTATGACACAAAAGAGGAACAAAAGGATGCTATGCAAACCTATACGGCCTTCTTCAACACTGAACCACAACTTGGATCTCTTGTTGTAGGGATCACAGCTGGTTTGGAAGAAGCGCGTGCAAACGGAGATGCAGTGGATGGCGAAACCATCAACGGTATGCGTGCCGGTTTGATGGGACCAATCGCTGGTATTGGTGACTCATTGGTTGTTGGTACCTTGATCCCAGTTCTCTTAGGGATTGCCCTTGGTCTTTCTAAAGGTGGTAACGTCGCTGGTGCTCTCTTCTACATCGTCGTATGGAACCTCTTAGTCTACTTTGGTATGCGCTTTGCCTTCTTCAAAGGTTACCAATTAGGGGATAAAGCCGTTGAATTCCTTGTAGGACCAAAAGGACAAGCTCTTCGTAAAGCGATCAGCGTTGTCGGTGGTATGGTTATCGGTGCCGTAGCAGCTACTTGGGTATCTGTTACAACAGCCCTTCAATTCAAGAATTCTGAAGGAAAAGTCTTCTTGAACATCCAAGAAAAGATCGATGGTGTTTATCCAGGTCTCTTGACAGCAGCCTTCATCACTCTTTGCTGGTGGTTGATGTCTAAGAAAAAAATTTCACCAAACAAAGTTATGTTACTTCTCGTTGTAGTTGCTTTGATCGGTGTTGCCCTTGGTATCTTCGACCCACATCTTAAATACTAAGGAAAAGAAAAAACGAATTTGCTAGTAGGAGTTTTTGAGAATGAAGTGAATTGACCTCCTTTACTTGCACTTCATTCTCAATTTTTATAAGGAGGAATCCCATGGTTACAAAACAAGAACTTGTCAATGGATATGAAACAGAAATCAAGTACCAACGCCACATGCTTGAAAACCTTGGTCGTTGGTTCAGCTTACTCTTTATCATTGCCAGTATTGGTGTGGTATTGATCTATCTCTTTCACAAAAGTTTCCTCCCACTCTTGATCCTCGGGATTTTACTAGCCTTGGTTGGAATTTTAGGCATGATTGTTTTTGGATATGGCATCTACCGCGGGCGGATCAATCTTCAAAAAGTGATCGACGATTTCAATCAAAAATTGACAATTTTAAATTGATATTTTAGAAACATCTCATCTATTTTTGAGGTGTTTTTTTCTTGACTATTTCTGACCAAGTGATACAATAGAAACATAAGTTAGCACTTACGTATAGAGAGTGCTAAAAACACGTATGGAGGAATGAACATGTTAAAACCATTAGGAGACCGTGTGGTCTTAAAAGTAGAAGAAAAAGAACAGACTGTTGGAGGTTTTGTCCTCGCAGGTGCGAGCAAGGCCGATACAAAAACAGCTGAAGTAGTGGCCGTTGGCGAAGGTGTGCGTACCCTAAGTGGCGAACTCATTGCTCCAGCTGTAAAAGCAGGAGACCACGTTTTGGTTGAAAGCCATGCAGGAATTGAAGTTAAAGATGGGGAAGAAACCTACACCATCGTTGGAACAGCAAACATTCTTGCAATTGTAGAGTAAGAGAAGAAAGAGGTAAGAGAAATGGCAAAAGATATTAAATTTTCATCTGATGCACGTTCTGCAATGGTCCGTGGTGTCGATGTCTTAGCAGATACAGTGAAAGTTACGTTGGGCCCTAAAGGTCGCAATGTGGTTCTTGAAAAATCATTTGGTTCACCCTTGATCACAAATGATGGGGTGACCATCGCAAAAGAAATCGAATTGGAAGACCATTTTGAAAATATGGGTGCTAAATTGGTGTCAGAAGTGGCTTCTAAGACCAATGATATCGCAGGTGACGGTACAACAACTGCAACGGTTTTGACTCAAGCCATCGTCCGTGAAGGAATCAAAAACGTCACTGCAGGTGCTAATCCAATTGGCATCCGTCGTGGGATTGAGACTGCTGTTGCAACAGCAGTAGAAGCTTTGAAAAACAATGCGATCCCAGTATCGAGCAAGGAAGCGATTGCTCAAGTAGCTGCTGTGTCTTCTCGTTCTGAAAAAGTCGGTGAGTACATCTCTGAGGCCATGGAAAAAGTTGGCAAAGATGGAGTTATCACGATTGAAGAGTCTCGTGGAATGGAGACAGAACTGGAAGTCGTTGAAGGAATGCAGTTTGACCGTGGTTACCTTTCACAATACATGGTCACTGATAATGAAAAAATGGTGGCAGACCTTGAAAATCCATACATTTTGATCACTGACAAGAAGATTTCAAATATCCAAGAAATCTTGCCATTGTTGGAAAGCATTCTTCAAAGCAACCGTCCACTCTTGATCATCGCTGATGATGTCGATGGCGAAGCTCTTCCAACACTTGTCTTGAACAAGATCCGCGGTACCTTTAATGTCGTAGCTGTTAAGGCGCCAGGATTTGGAGATCGCCGCAAAGCCATGTTAGAAGACATTGCCATCTTGACAGGTGGTACAGTCATTACAGACGATCTTGGTTTGGAATTGAAAGATGCAACCATTGAAGCGCTTGGTCAAGCAGCTAAAGTGTCAGTCGATAAAGACAGTACCGTCATTGTCGAAGGTTCTGGTAACCCAGAAGCGATCGCTAACCGTGTGGCTGTTATCAAGTCACAAATTGAAACCACAACCTCTGAATTTGACCGTGAAAAATTACAAGAACGTTTGGCCAAATTGTCTGGTGGTGTTGCCGTAATCAAGGTCGGTGCTGCAACAGAAACAGAATTGAAAGAAATGAAGCTTCGTATCGAAGATGCTCTTAATGCGACTCGCGCAGCCGTTGAAGAAGGGATCGTTGCCGGAGGTGGTACAGCTCTTGTCAATGTTATCTCTGCAGTCGCAGCCCTTGAATTAGAAGGGGATGAAGCCACAGGACGCAATATCGTTCTTCGTGCTTTGGAAGAGCCGGTGCGCCAAATTGCCCACAATGCCGGTTACGAAGGATCTATTGTGATTGATCGCTTGAAAAATGCCGAAGTCGGAACAGGTTTCAATGCTGCAACAGGTGAATGGGTGAATATGATTGATGCAGGAATCATCGACCCAGTTAAAGTGAGCCGTTCAGCCCTTCAAAACGCCGCTTCCGTAGCGAGTCTGATTTTGACGACCGAAGCAGTCGTAGCCAACAAACCAGAACCAGCAGCCCCAGCAGGACCAGGAATGGATCCAAGCATGATGGGGGGGATGATGTAAGACACTTAGCCTAATGGGTGCTAAAGCACCTCATTAGGCTACGGCAAGCACCATGGTGCCTTGCCGAAGTGTCTTACTAAGAAAATAAAGAAGGCGATATCGGCCTTCTTTATTTTCTGTCGTAACTGTTACACGATTGAGGCTATACCTCTCATCATTTGACGCCAGTCGCTATTGTGGGGTCTGGCTAATCGTCTTACTAGCTCAAAGGGAGGAAAATATCGTTCCTCCCTTTTTACGTCGTAACCCCTTGATTAATTTATCAGGTGTATTTATTGTTATGGCAAGCACTATGGTGCCTTGCCGAAGTGTCTTACTAGCTCAAAGAGAGTGGAACAGAAATCGGTAATTCGTTAGAATTCGATTTCGCCATCCCACCTCCGCACAGTTGAGTAGGGCTGTAAAAGCTGATGAAATCAGCGTAGTAGAGCCCACTCAACCACTGCGTCTTGATCGACAATCCAAAAATAATTGAGAGGCTAGGACTTTTGTCCCAGCCTTTTTTTATCGTGCTTTGGGATTTTCATGTGTTATGGAATAATATTTTTATTTTAAATTTTGTAACAGAAATGATAAATACTAATTAAAGAGGACTTGCGTAGATGCTTGGGAAACAAGCGTTTGTGGTGTTTTCAGGCGGAGGAATATTTGCCAACAAATTGCAATACAAATTAACTGATTTTGTAATAATTCTAGTGTATACTAGTAAGAGTAGATCACAGGTCTACATTGTTGCAAGGGGAGAACTTCCCACATACATGTCTATTGACAATAAAACTTGATCGTAATATCGCTGTTAGTAAAATGAGAGTTTGAACATAGTGTAGATTTTATCGACCTTTTTCATATTAAAAAATATTTTTCAAATTCCCCTTGCGCAAGCTCTTCCGGATTCCTCCGGGAGAGTTTTTTCTTGTTAGGGAGAAAAAGATAGAATGCCTTTTGAGTCTACTTTGAAAGAGTGGCTCAGCAGCTATTATTTATGGTAAAATAGAACATATTCGTCGAGGGGAAGGAGTGAAGACTTTGTTGAAGATTTTTGTGTTAGAAGATGAGTGGATCCAGCAATCACGAATCGAATCGGTCTTGCAGGGACTGATTGCTCAGAAATCCCTGCAATGCAAAGCACCAGAAGTGTTTGGGAAATCAAGCCAGTTGCTAGATGCTATCACAGAGAGAGGCGCTCATCACCTATTCTTTTTAGATATCGAGATTAAAGGTGAGGAGAAAAAGGGTCTGGAGATTGCAAAAGAGATTCGTAAGAAAGATCCCCATGCGACCATTGTCTTTGTCACCACTCACTCTGAATTCATGCCCATTACCTTTCAGTACAAAGTGGCTGCCTTGGATTTTATCGATAAAACGCTGGGCGAGGAAGAGTTCAGAGAGAGAATTAGCTCAGCCATCGACTATACCTTGGAGCAAGCTGGGACTACGATTGCGCAAGATGCCTTTACATTTGAGAGTGCGATGGCGCGTGTACAAGTTCCTTTTAATAAGATTTTGTATGTTGAAACGTCCCCAACCATTCACAAGGTCATTTTACACACCCAGGATGAGCGCTTGGAATTTTACGCTAGTATTGCCGATATCGAAAAAGCAGATCCCCGCTTGTATCGGTGCCACCGCTCCTTTGTGGTGAATCCGCAAAATATTACGAAGATTGATAAAGAAGCCAAGAAAGCTTTTTTTGAAAATGGGGACAATTGCTTGATCTCACGGACCAAGTACAGAGGCTTACTGGAAGCTTTGAAAAAATAGAGGGAGAAAGAATTGCTGTTAGATGTTCTAATATTTTACCTAAAGTTCTTCGTCAGTATGCTGATCTATCGTCATATCAGTAGACAAGAGTTCGCCTTGCGCTGGCTCTTTTTGTGCCCCTTCTTCTTTGCAGTCGTCTTTACCCTTGTGCCACCGGTAGGCTTTTTTGGCTATTTCTTAGTATTTATTGCCTATAGTTTCTACCGAAATCGTAACATACGACACCTTTTGAATATTTTTTACGGGCTCTACCCGGTTGTCATGGAGAGTCTCATTGCGCGTCTCTTAGCCTTTTATGTCTTTCCAATGTTAGGGATCGTACTTGTTCATGAGGCATCTGTCAGCTGGTATGATGCTCTACTTGAATTGCTGGTCTTTCCTGTTTATATAGGAATCACTAAATTGTTAAAACTAGATTTTACAGATCTAAAAGTAGGGTTTCAACGGCAGTATTTTAATCGTTTCCTACTCCCAATGGATCTTTCCATGTTTGTGTATTTGCTCAGTGTTGTAGGTCTGGTGGTTTTTGAGGATGCTATTCCTCATGCAGATGCTTTACGGGAACAGTTAAATAGTATTTATCTGATTTTGTTTTTTGTGATGCTCTTGTATTTCAATGCAGTGTCCAAAGAACGATTGAAACAAGAGATTCTAGAGCAAAAAGATAGGCAACTGCAGGAGTTAGCCACCTATAGCCAACACGTCGAAATGCTCTACGGGGAGATTCGTGCCTTTCGTCATGACTACCTGAATATTTTAACCAGTCTCAAATTAAGTATTGAGCATGAAGATCTCAATGCGATCAGGGAAGTCTATGAGAATGTTCTTCGAGAGAGTGGCCAGCAATTTTACGATAGCAAGTTTGATATTGCCAAACTCAGTCACATTGAAAATCCAGCTGTAAAAAGTGTTCTGTCCGCAAAATTGTTGGAGGCTCAAAACAAAGGGATTGGGATCTCTGTTGAGATCGATGAACCTGTTCGTGATTTATTCATCGAGGTTTTAGATTTCATCACCTTCTTATCCATCATTTGTGACAATGCTATCGAAGCGAGTCTCGAATCAGACGACCCCCAGCTGACTCTTGCCATGCTTCAGGAGACGAACTCCCTCATCTTAATAGTTGAAAATAGTACAAAAGCTGAAAAAATAGATCTGGCGAGAATTTTTGAAAAAGACTACTCGAGTAAAGGAGAGGGCCGCGGTCTTGGCTTGTACAAGATCCAACAATTACTGGAAAAGTATCCCAAAACGACAGTGTCTACCAAGAGTTCAAACTACCGATTTACTCAGAGCCTGACCTTTTGGAAGGAATAATGGAAGAGAGAGTGGGACAGAAATCGGTCATTCGTTAGAATTCGATTTCGTCGTCCCACCTCCGCACAGTTGAGTAGGGCTGTAAAAGCTGATGAAATCAGCGTAGTAGAGCCCACTCAACCACTGCATCTTGCTCGACAATCAAAAATAATTGAGAGGCTAGGACTTTTGTCCCAGCCTCTTTTTTGACCATTCACGACGATTTTCTGACCGATTCTGACAGAGAGCTACAAAGACTGTCCCTTTGAAGTATACTGTATACAAGATCAATAAGAAAAGAGGGATCGTATGTTTCAGGTAGCATCTATTACAAAATCATTTAAGGAGAAAGCTGTATTAAAGGGAGTGTCTTTTTCGATAGAAGAAGGAGACAAAATTGCCTTGCTGGGAAATAATGGGGCAGGTAAAAGCACCCTGTTCAATATTATCGCTGGACAGCTCCAGGCCGATTCGGGGACGATAAAGACTTCGCTTGATTTTCAAAGAGAAATTGGGATGATGCCTCAGGGGGATCTGCTCATCGAGGATCTAACCGTTGCTGAATTCGTCGAATTAAAAAGCCGGATGAATCAGCTGAAGCAGGCTGATATCAATGGACTCTTAGAAATGGTCGAATTAAGAGAATCAAGAGAGCAGATGGTGGGAAGTCTTTCTGGTGGTCAAAAGAGGCGCTTGTCCTTATTGTTAACCATTTTGAATCATCCAAAATTGATTTTTTTAGATGAGCCGACGACTGGCATGGACTTGGAAGCAGTGGATAATTTTTGGAAATTGCTGGAGCAGCAAGAGTTTACATCTGTTGTGGTGACCCATGATTTTAACCAAATTGATGCCTTTTTTACAAAAGTCCTGATTTTAAAAGAGGGTCGAATTGCTGCAACAAAGGCTGTTGAGGACATTCACCAGGCTGGTCAAACCATTGAGCAGTATTTCCGAGAAGAGATGAATAAAGGAAGGGAACAAGCATGAGAAAGATTCAATTAAAACAAGTTTTACGAAATAAGCGCTTCGTATTATTCACCATTATTTTACCCATAGGCTGGTATATCTTCTTTTATCAGCTTCAAAAGGGAGTTTCACCAAGTATTTTGTTAGGCATTGCTGTATTTATCGGGGTCATTGGCAATAGCCTTGCAACTTTTAGTAAGCGTATCGCCTCAGATATCGGCTTTTATTCTTTTGAATCCCACTTTACAAGCTATAGTGTCAAGCACTATTTATGGGATCAATCGATTGTACAACTGATTCTGAACAGCTTGATCTTTTTAGCGGTGCTAGTTGTTGCTGTCCTAGGTTTTCACTTTCCAGTGACGACTAGCCTGTTGGTACAATTTTTCCTCTTATCCTTGATGGGGATCTACTTTAGTGTGATTGGCTTTGTACTTGGGGTGAGGGTAGATGCCAAGACGATTGATACCATTGGCTTTCCTGTTATTATTTTAGCCGCCATGACCATTATTCCCTTTGATACGCTTGGCGCAAGTGGAGGATTTATGGACTTGGTTGGCAAGCTACAACGGGCTTTCCCAGGCTATTATTATACAAAGCTGATCCAAGATTTGACCGAGAAACAAACGATCGATGCCACCCAATTAGGACTCTTTGTTGCTGTATTTGGATTGAATTTGCTATTTTTCTATCTGCTCGTACCCAAAGGGAAAATGAGGAACTAAGAGCAGTTAAAAAAGCCTTGAATTTTCAAGGCTTTTTCTTTGCTATAAAATGGTTCTTCTGTACTCTTCCTTCAAGTGCTTGGAAAGATCTTGCTATTCTAAAGTTCTAATGGAGGGCTTTTTTATTACATGCTAATAGAAAAAATCAATGCCGTAGTTTTCTTTTAGATAGGTCGCTAACTCGGCTTTTTCTTCCTCTCTAAATCGACAGAGGCTAAGGGCGAGACGCAATTTCAAGGTGCTTGTATTGATGATGATGTTTGACTTAGAAATATCTTCTAGCTGGGTGACTTCTCTGAGGTTAAAATCTAAATAGCAAGCTTTGCTGTTGACATGATCAGGGTCGCTGACGTCCACTTCAACATACGATGCTCGCAACAATTCTTCTTTGGGAATGAAGATTTCTTTTGAGAAGAAGAGTCCGGGATAGACCTCAATACCTTCAAAGGTGAATTCAAAGGAGACTCTGTGGCTAGTCAGTCTTTTGATGCCTGCAATTGTTGCGTAGATAGCAGCGAAAAAGAGGACGGTTGGAATCACAGTGAGAAGATTTAGTTGAGAAAAGTCGATCAATCCATGTAAGAGAAGAAAGAAAATTTGAATGAATATAGCCGATGCAAAGAGTAGATAGCCACCACCGACATATTTTGAATAATAGATTTTCATTTTGGACTCCTTACATTTTAAATGCTATGAAAACTCGGAATTTCAAGTACCCTTATCATAGCGGATTCGGTGAAGAGCTGTCAAATGTTTGGTAGGGTTCAAAGCTGGTTTTTATTTTAAATGGAATAACAATGGTGCAGAATGATTTAACTTCGTACGCTAAATTATAGTATCTAAAAAAGTGAGCTAAATACTCTTAAGACAAGCAAAAAAGCCTTGGATTTCAAGGCTTTTTGTGCATAAAAAATGCCCCCTACAGGGCTCGAACCTGTGACCCATAGATTAAGAGTCTACTGCTCTACCAACTGAGCTAAGGAGGCAAATATAAAAAGCTGTATTGGTGCCGAAACTTCACGATTTGTATTGAACCCGCGCAATTAAGCAGGTGGGCAACTCGCTCTGACTTAGCTGCTTCCGCGTGAAACGGCCTGCATACTGCCAGAAGTCTTTTGTTTCCCTAATAATACAAAAAATAGTCGGTCAACACTTAAGTGTGAGTTCGTACACCACAGCGTTTCTATATGTATATGATACCACATTTTGGAAATATTTCAAGAAAA
This sequence comes from Streptococcus parasanguinis, assembly GCF_019929185.1. GTDB lineage: Bacteria > Bacillota > Bacilli > Lactobacillales > Streptococcaceae > Streptococcus > Streptococcus parasanguinis_O. Next base: position 135,428 of record NZ_JAHZPC010000003.1, on the reverse strand, counting down.
AATCTCATTTTTTTGAAACCGATGTCACTTTTTCTTAAATTGATCAATCTTCTCCTTGGTGGCTCCGAGAGCACGCTCGTACTTGCCATTTTCATTGGGAATAAAGTAGGAAGCGTGTTTGAGCTTTTCTGGCAGGTAGTCTTGCTTGACCCAGTTGCCAGGGTAGTTGTGGGGATATTTATAGTTTTGCGCATTTCCCAGTTCCTTGCTTCCGGCATAATGACCATCGCGGAGGTGGCGAGGAATGGGAAGGTTGCCAGAACTTCTAAGATCAGCTAGCGCCTTGTCCATGGCAACGTAGGCTGAGTTGGACTTAGGCGAAAGGGCTAGATCGATGACGATGTTGGCGATGAGAATGCGGGCCTCAGGAAAGCCGATGCGCTCCGCTGCCTGAAGGGCTGTTACGGTATGGATCTGCGCATCTGGATTGGCCAGGCCGATATCCTCATAGGCGATGACGGTCAAGCGACGAGCTAGGCTGGGTAGATCTCCAGCTTCGATCAAACGAGCGGCGTAGTGAAGACTGGCATCGACATCCGAACCACGGATAGACTTTTGCAGGGCAGAGAGCACATCGTAGTGGCCGTCTCCATCTTTATCCATGGTGATGTAACTGCGCTGGAGGCTGTTTTCCATGATCTCTAGCGTAATATGACGGATGCCTTCCGCATTTTCAGAGGTCGACAGCACAGCCAGATCGAGAGAATTAAAGGCGGAACGAAGATCTCCATTGGTCGAGGTAGCGATGAAATCCAAAGCGTCCTCATCGAGCACGACTGGAAAATCAAAGCCACGCTCGGGATCATCTAGCGCCGTTTTTAGAGCTTGCTTGACCTCCTCCATCGTCAAAGGTTCCAACTCAAAGATTTGTACGCGGCTACGAATAGCGGGTGTGACAGAGAAAAAAGGATTTTCAGTCGTTGCACCGATCATGATGACCAAACCGCTTTCGAGCAAAGGCAAGAGAAAATCTTGCTTGGTTTTATCAAGGCGATGGATCTCGTCCAAAAGCAGGACCAAACCACCTGAAAACTTGGCTTCCTCTGCGATCTCTTGCAGGCGTTTTTTACTGTCAACCGTTGCATTGAAAGTACGAAAAGCATACTTGGTCGTTCCTGCGATGGCAGAAGCAATGCTGGTCTTTCCGATCCCCGGAGGTCCATAGAGAATCATGGAGGACAGACGATTGGCCTCGACCATGCGGCGGATGATTTTGCCTTCTCCGACCAGGTGTTCTTGACCGATGACTTGATCGATCGTCCGTGGGCGCATGCGCAGGGCGAGATTGTCCGGCATGAGGGTCTCCTTTCTAGCTTTGTCTCCTTTAAAAGAGGCAGTTTTTATGGTAAGATTGTAGTAACTATTGTATCATATTCCGCTCTAAGAGTGGGAAATTAGAAAGAGGACACGATGTCTAAATATGGATTTTTGGATGTTTTAGAAGAGGAAATGGAAAAGGTCTTTCCCTTTGACTTTGAGATCAATTGGGATAAGAAGAATCATGCAGTAGAAGTGGCTTTTCTCTTAGAAGTACAAAACACAGGAGGGGTTGCCCTGGTCGATGAGTCGGGTGAGGAGTCTGACGAGGATATCTTCTTTGAAGAAGCCGTCATCTTCTACAATCCAGCCAAGTCTCATGTGGAAGCAGATGCCTATTTAACAGCCCTTCCGTATGAGCCGAAAAAAGGCTTGTCTCGAGAGTTTCTAGCTTATTTTGCGGCCTTCCTCAAAGATACAGCCGAGCTGGCCTTGGATGACCTCATGGATTTCTTAGCAGACGAAGAAGCAGAGAGCTTTGAGATCGTCTGGAACCAAGAAGCCTTTGAAGAAGGGAAAGTTGGCTTAGAAGAAAGTACTTTTTACCCTTATCCGAGATATTAGAAAAGATTCTAAGTGGACATTTTTAAATAATAAATTCAAGGAGAAGGGGGAGACTATGCTAGAAAAAGTCAAACAGTTTTTCAGGAGAAGGTCAGCTAAAACTGAGCCGTCAGTTGATATTCTTCCCCGCAATCGCTTTGCGGATCTAGATTTCGAGAGAGTATTGAAGTCAGGAACTCGTTGTTGTGTTGATGAAGATGGGCACTATGTTGAGGATGGTAAAATCACATTATTTGAATTTTCTATAGACTTTGCAGAATTTGAGTTCATAGGTGATTTCAAAATTGAGGAGGAAGATCAGTTTAAGCAACTATTAGCTCGTTTGAATAGTTTTGACAATGCCATTCAGTCCCATTTGGAAAGCGAGTTGCAACAACCCATCCCTCAGTATGCTAAGGATCTAGGCTATACTCAGAAGAGGTGGGAGAAAACCTTTTACTTCCATCCTTGGATATTAAGTTTTGAGGAAAACCCGCCTAATCTTCGCTATGTTGCAGATTATGTAAATGATGAGTTTACGGTTTATTTTGCGAAAAAACATGGCAGATGGCAAGCATACTGGGATGCAGAGTGCCAAAAGGTGATTGAAGAAAGCTAGCTAGGGGTTTTCTATAGAGTAGTAGTTATGATAAGAAAAGGTCATCATCATGGAGTTATTGGATAAACACTTGAATTTTACGGGTTGTAAGATTGCTTTGATTTGTGATGGGCAAATTTTGACCATCTTACGCGATGACAAACCAACCATTCCTTGGGCCAATCTGTGGGAGTTGCCAGGTGGTGGTCGTGAAGGAAACGAAAGCCCTTTTGAATGCGCAGCGCGTGAAGTTTATGAGGAACTGGGAATTCATTTAGATGAAGACTGTCTGCTTTGGAGCAAGATTTATCCTAGCGTAATCTTTAAAGACAAGCAATCGGTCTTTATGGTTGGTCAGCTAAGACAAGAACAATTTGACAATATTACCTTTGGGAATGAAGGACAGGCCTATAAACTGATGCCTATTGAGGAATTTTTGAAGTCTAAACAGGCAGTTCCTCAGCTACAGGGGAGATTGAGGGATTATTTGGAGGAAGGTTTATGATAACACTTGTTCGAGCGGGAGCAGAGGATTTAGAAACTATTATTGCAATTCAGAGAGCTAGCTTTAAGGCTGTTTATGAAAAATATCATGATGAATATGACCCTTATCTCGAGGACCGCGAACGAATCAAATGGAAACTAGTCGAACGTCCCAATAGCTATTACTACTTTGTAAAAGAAGATGAAGAAAACATCGGATTTTTACGAATTCAGACCAATGCCGAGTTAACGAAAGCTTGGTTGGGAACGGCAGCGATTTTGCCCCAGTATCAAGGAAAAGGGTATGGTTCTGAGGGACTGAGATTGCTAGAAGAGGAATTGTCAACCATCACACAATGGGATTTGTGTACGGTGTTACAGGATGCAGGCATGGTCGCCTTCTACGAGAAGAATGGCTACCATCAAACTCATATCGAGCCTGAAAAAGAAGGCATGGATATGGTCTACATGAAAAAATTGATAGAGAAATAGAAAGGATGGTTCGGTTAAATTTCTAAACTGAACCCGCCCTAAACACGGTGCCAAAAAGATAAACTTCTCTTAGACACAAACGTCTTCAGAGAGTTTCCTATTTTGGCTTTGTGTTTTACGGGCTTGGTATCTTAATGATGGAAACATGGCAAGAGTTAAAGGTTACAGTGAAGCGTGAAGGGGAGGAGTTGGTCTCTAACCTCTTAATCGAATTAGGCGCCCAAGGTGTTGCGATTGAAGACAGCATGGACTATGTGGGGAATGTGGATCGTTTTGGTGAGATTTTCCCAGAGGTAGAGCAGCAAGAAGAAATCGTAGTGACAGCCTACTATCCTGATACGGTTGATGTGGCAGTGGTTGAGGCAGACTTGCAGGTTTGCCTAGCAGAATTGACAGATTTTATGGATTTGGGTGAGGTCAAGATGGGGACGACTGCTTTGGCTGAGGAAGACTGGGCAGACAACTGGAAGAAATACTATGAGCCAGCTCGCATTACCCATGATTTGACCATTGTGCCGTCCTGGACGGACTATGAGGCGACTGCGGGAGAAAAGATTATCAAGCTGGATCCTGGTATGGCCTTTGGAACGGGAACCCACCCGACGACCAAGATGAGCCTCTTTGCCTTGGAGCAAGTTCTTCGTGGTGGCGAAACAGTGCTGGATGTGGGGACAGGTTCAGGCGTTCTTTCTATCGCTAGTTCCCTTCTGGGTGCTAAGGAAATCTTTGCCTATGATCTAGATGATGTGGCAGTTCGGGTCGCTCAGGAAAATATTGAGCTCAATCCGGGCATGGAAAATATCCATGTGGCGCCAGGCGATTTGCTCAAGGGCGTGGAGATTGAGGCAGACGTCATCGTGGCCAACATCTTGGCGGATATCCTCATTCATCTGACGGATGATGCTTATCGCTTGGTCAAGGATGAAGGCTACCTGATCATGAGTGGCATTATCAAGGACAAGTGGAACATGGTGCGTGAGTCAGCAGAAGCAGCTGGATTTTTCCTTGAAACCCACATGATTCAAGGGGAGTGGAATGCCTGTGTCTTCAAAAAAACTAAGGATATCTCGGGTGTGATTGGAGGCTAGCATGCAACAGTATTTTGTCAAGGGGAGTGCGAGCTCACCTGTCACTATCGAGGACAAGGAGACCAGCAAGCACATGTTTCAGGTCATGCGCTTGAAAGAAGATGACCAGGTGACCCTAGTCTTTGATGATGGGATCAAGCGTTTGGCGCGCGTGGTCAATGTAGAAGCCCGTCAGTTGGAGCTAATCGAGGAATTAGCAGACAATGTGGAACTGCCAGTCCAAGTGACCATCGCATCAGGTTTCCCCAAGGGAGACAAGCTGGAGTTTATCACTCAAAAAGTGACAGAGCTAGGTGCTAGCCAGATATGGGCCTTTCCTGCAGACTGGTCCGTTGCTAAGTGGGACGGCAAGAAATTGGGTAAGAAGGTCGAAAAACTAGAAAAAATCGCCCTTGGAGCAGCCGAGCAAAGCAAGCGGAATCTAGTCCCAAGTATTACCCTTTTTGAGAAAAAGGCAGACTTTCTGGCTCAGTTAGACCAGTTTGACTCTATCGTAGTGGCTTATGAAGAGTCAGCCAAAGAAGGAGAGGCAGCAGCTTTACTTCAGTCGCTGACCGGACTAGAAGCTGGAAGCAAACTGCTCTTTATCTTTGGACCAGAGGGTGGTCTCTCCCCTGTAGAAATTGAAAGTTTTATAGCCAAAGGAGCAGTCCTTGCAGGCCTTGGACCTCGCATTCTCCGTGCAGAAACCGCACCACTCTATGCCCTCAGCGCTGTGAGTGTTGTTACAGAATTAATGAACTAACGAAGTGAAGGAATCGCTTCGTTAGTTTTTTTACAAAAAACTTTTACGAATGATGAAAGCAAGGTGGATCCCAGAATGATCTTCGAGTAGTAACCGTATATTAAAGTAGCTTCATTGGTTCCCATCTGCTTCTAAAAGTGTTAAAATAGTATCCAAGAAACTGGAGAAAATGAATGCCGAAAGAAGAGAATTTAACAGGGGACCAAGTCGTTGCCCTTACAAAAAAATATTTATCACCTGAGGATGTTGCCTTTGTGCAAAAGGCTTTGGTTTATGCTGTTGATTGCCATAGTGGCCAATTCCGTCAGTCTGGTGAGCCTTATATCATTCACCCGATTCAAGTGGCAGGAATCCTTGCTAAGCTGAAACTGGATGCTGTGACGGTTGCCTGTGGTTTTTTGCATGATGTCGTGGAAGATACGGACGCGACCTTGGATGACCTTGAGCGTGAATTTGGTCATGATGTGCGCGTGATCGTCGATGGGGTGACCAAGCTCGGGAAGGTCAAGTACAAGTCCCACGAAGAGCAATTGGCGGAAAATCATCGCAAGATGCTCATGGCCATGTCTCAAGATATCCGCGTGATTTTGGTCAAATTGGCAGACCGCTTGCATAATATGCGCACCCTCAAGCATTTGCGCAAGGACAAGCAAGAACGCATTTCGCGTGAGACCATGGAGATCTATGCACCACTAGCTCACCGTCTCGGGATTTCCAGCGTCAAATGGGAACTTGAGGATTTGTCCTTCCGTTATCTGAATGAAGTCGAATTCTACAAGATTTCGCATATGATGAAGGAAAAACGTCGCGAGCGAGAAGAGTTGGTGGAAGAGGTTGTCCACAAGATTGAGACCTATGCTGGGGAACGCCATTTGCATGGAAAAATTTATGGCCGGCCAAAGCATATCTACTCCATCTACCGCAAGATGCAGGATAAGAAGAAACGCTTTGATGAAATTTATGACTTGATTGCCATCCGCTGTATTCTGGATACTCCAAGTGATGTCTATGCCATGCTGGGTTATATCCATGAACTGTGGAAACCGATGCCGGGGCGTTTTAAGGACTATATTGCCAATCGGAAGGCCAATGGCTACCAGTCCATCCATACGACGGTCTATGGCCCTAAAGGACCGATTGAATTCCAGATCCGTACCAAGGAGATGCACGAGGTTGCCGAATACGGGGTTGCCGCTCACTGGGCATACAAAAAAGGGATCAAGGGTCAGGTTAACAGCAAGGAATCTGCCATTGGGATGAACTGGATCAAAGAGATGATGGAGCTCCAGGACCAGTCAGGCGATGCCAAAGAATTTGTTGAAAATGTGAAAGAAGATATCTTGGCAGAAGAGATTTACGTCTTCACACCAGATGGAACCGTGCGCTCGCTTCCGAAAGATTCCGGACCGATCGATTTTGCCTATGAAATCCACACTAAGGTTGGGGAAAAAGCGATTGGTGCCAAGGTCAACGGCCGGATGGTGCCTCTTAATACCAAACTTCGGACGGGAGATCAGGTGGAGATTATCACCAATGCCAACTCCTTTGGTCCGAGCCGTGACTGGCTGACCCTTGTTAAAACTAGCAAGGCGCGCAACAAGATCCGTCAATTCTTTAAAAATCAAGACAAGGAATTGTCGATTAACCGTGGTCGGGACCTCTTGATGGCCCAATTCCACGAGCATGACTTGGTAGCCAATAAGTTCATGGACAAAAAGCACATGGACAAAGTGCTACAAAAATCAAGTTATAAGACAGAAGAAGCCTTGTTTGCGGCGATTGGTTTTGGAGAGATCGGAGCTATTACCATCTTTAACCGCTTGACGGAGGATGAACGCCGGGAAGAAGAACGGGCTAAGGCACGCGCAGAAGCAGAAGAGCTGGTCAAAGGTGGCGAGGTCAAGGTTGAAAATAAAAAAGACACCCTGAAGGTCCGTCACGAAGGTGGCGTGGTTATCCAAGGTGCTTCTGGACTCTTGATTCGGATTGCTAAGTGTTGTAATCCAGTTCCAGGTGATGAAATCGTCGGCTACATCACCAAAGGGCGTGGTGTTGCGATTCACCGCCGAGACTGTATGAATCTTCGCGCTCAAGATAACTACGAGCAACGCTTGATCGATGTCGAGTGGGAAGACAATAATACGACCAAGGACTACATCGCCCATATTGACATTTATGGACTCAACCGTGCAGGTCTTCTTAACGACGTGCTCCAAGTCCTCTCCAATACAGCTAAGATGATCTCAACTGTCAATGCTCAACCAACCAAAGATATGAAATTTGCCAATATCCACATTTCCTTTGGGATTCCGAACCTATCGATGTTGACAACAGTTGTGGATAAGATTAAGAGTGTGCCGGAGGTGTACTCTGTTAAACGGACCAACGGCTAGTCGGCTGCTAAGAACTCTTTTATTGCTTGGTTAGCTCGTCGTCTGAGGTTGATGTTCTTTCAAGCGCAGCAGTGAATGCTCGATAGATTTATAAAATAGGATAGTAAAATGAAATTAGTGATTCAACGGGTCAAGAGTGCCTCAGTTTCCATTGATGGTCAAGTCTACAATTCGATCCAGCAAGGTTTGCTGCTTCTAGTAGGTGTCGGTCCAGATGATGATCAGAAAGATTTAGATTATGCGGTTCGAAAGGTATCGCAGATGCGTATTTTCTCAGATGAGGAAGCTAAGATGAATCTTTCAGTCAAAGATATCCAAGGAGAAATTTTGTCGATTTCTCAATTTACCCTCTTTGCGGACACCAAAAAAGGCAACCGTCCTGCTTTTACAGGGGCTGCCAAGCCAGATATGGCCAGTCAGTTATATGATGCCTTTAATGATCAATTAGAAAAAGAAGTCCCTGTCAAACGAGGGATCTTTGGAGCCGATATGGCGATTGAATTGATCAATGATGGCCCGGTGACCATTATCCTCGATACGAAAAATCCATAAGTAAGAAAACATGCAGTCGGGTTAAACTGCATGTTTTTCAATATAGAGTTGTTGGGCGATCACTTGGTTGATAGAAATTTCTTGTCCTTGGATAACGAAGTGATAGAGGCCTGTGTAATCATCATACCGTTGAAACGCAATGGTATCACCGATCTGGAGATGGATCTGGTCTAAGAATTTTAACAATTCATAGGTGTCATAGACCCTTTGCAGAATATACAGACCAGGCTCAGTCGTTTCACTGAGACGGTCTTGGTAGGCTTCGACAAGCCTTTCGCCTTTCTTTGGAATTGTCCCACCGTGAGGGCAAGTCTTAGGGTTTCCAAGCATGTGATCCAGCCGGTCGATGAAATGTTCAGAAACAGTATGCTCGAGAACTTCTGCCTCTTCATGGACTTCTTCAGTTGTGTAGCCAAGTTTTTCCAGCAGAAATACTTCGATCAAGCGGTGCTTGCGGTAGAGATCAGAGACCAATTGCGAACCCAGATCTGTTAGTAGATAACCATGGTTCTTATCTTTTACCAAGAGGCCCTCAGAGACCATGCGCTTAATCATCTCGGTCACAGCAGGCGGAGAGACCTGCATGCGACTGGCGATTTCCTTATTACTGATTTTTTCTACTTCTGTGCCAATTTCATAAATGCACTTGAGGTAATCTTCTTTGTTTGGTGTCATGCTTTCCTCTTTTCTTCGCTCACTTCTAGTATATCAAAAAAATCCTCAAAAACGCTAGTGGAGTAATGAGAATTGTCTCAAGCTCCAAAAGATGGTAGTATAGTAGCATAGAAAGGACGGCATCATGAACAGACGGGAATTAGCGAGACTAGGCTGGAGAGAAAATAGTTTAGCCTATCTAGAGAAGCACTTGCAGGGATACAAAGATCCACAAGCCTACCAAGAACAATACCAGTCTATCTTTTTCTTTGCCAGTCCTCTGTTTCAAAACATGTGGTTTCAAGAGATCAAAGATCTAACGGAGACTGCTGCCCAAGACTTACTGAGGGGCGTCATGAAAATTCTCCTAATGCCGAGTGACTTGTCTGGAACTTGTGAAGAAACAGCCTTTCTTCTGAGTAGGATGGCTCCAGATTGTCCGCCAGGATCCGACTTTTGGACGGCATTTTCACGCGTCGTGCAGGTCGCCTTTGAAAGGGATCCCTTAGCGGATCAGTCGGGAGATCAGCTTTTGAAACGCCAGGTTCACCAGTTGCGTTACCTACTTTCAAGTTACCAGGCACAATGGATTAGGATGCATGACTCGAGAGCAGGACAGACTGACGAGGAGGCCTTACAAGCTTACCTACAGGAGGCTAAAGCTGTCACGGTGGATGCTTATGCGGCTGCTCGCCTTCACAACAAGGTCTCCCTAGGGCCAGATGGTCACCTTCATTATCCATCAGGAGCCTCCCGACAAGTCAATTTCAAGGTCTTGTTAAATTTTCATACGGAGTATATTATCGATCAAGCTGGGCATTTCCTCAATGAAGTCGATCCAGTAGAAATTTCTGAAAATGGCATTGTCAATGGTGCCAGTTTTAACTACGGGTTGGCTAGGGGCCGGACCCATAAGGACTTAGATATTGACCCCGTCAAAGCTTGGGATCCAGCCTTTCGCAAGCATGTCCTCTATCAGCAAGATGTTCGCTATCTAGCTCCGAAGAATGACCGAGGAGAGCAAGGTTATTGGAGTCGAAAAGGAGTTTTTGCACAAGGAGGCAAGAGCTATAAGCAACAAGTGGCAAGACGCGTGCGAAGTTTCCTCAGAGGCATCCCTCGCTTACGCTGGCGGTTCCTCCTCCAGAATGGGCTCCATCGGATTTTATAGCAACGAAAGAACTGTAATTTTACATAAAATAGCCTAAGAGATTCTTAAAAGAAGTTATAATAGTTAAGTTCTTAGATCTATTCTAGTAGGTAGGTGATGAGACTTTCCGCTGTGAGAAAAGTGCTTGAAACATGGTTGTTTCAAGCACTCGGAATTATTGAGACTTTAGGCTCAATAATTAGTCATGGAACTTCCTAGAAGTTCGCTGACGTCCGTACTCACTTAAGGAAAGGTTCTGAACAGATTTTGTAGATATAGAAAAGAGGTCGCAGACCTCTTTTTATGTTTATCCAAGTGCCTTGACGGCCTCAATTGCCGCGTCGTAATTGGGTTCGCTGTTGATGTTGTCTAGGTATTCAACGTAAGTCACCTTGTTGTCTGCATCTAAGACCAAGACAGCGCGTGCGAGCAAGTGCCATTCATTGATCAAGAGGCCGTAGGCTTTCCCGAAGGAATGATCATAGTAGTCTGAGAGCATGATAGCATTGTCGAGTCCTTCAGCAGCGCACCATTTACCTTGAGCAAAAGGAAGGTCGACAGAGACCGTCAAGACGACAGTGTCGTCCAAGTCCGACAAGGTCTTGTTGAAGTGACGTGTTTGCATCGAACAAATCCCTGTGTCGATGGATGGGATGATGCTGAGGACTTTTTTCTTGCCAGCAAAATCAGCTAAAGATTTCTTTTCAAGAGCTGGAGTGATCAATGAAAAATCATGAGCCATTTCCCCTACTTGAAGTTGAGATCCGGTAAAGGTAACAGGGTTTCCTAAAAATGTTGCCATAAAAAGACTCCTTTTTTTGTTTTTATTGTACCGCAATACCGGAGGAGGGGCCACTGATTTGTTTAGAAATCTGAAGGGGCTACTGACTCAAACCTTCTGCGATCTTGTCTAAGTTCCACTTCATCATGCTGTAGTAGCTATCGCCCTTTTCTCCTTCTTTGGCAATGGAATCAGTGAAGATCTTTGCATAGATTGGGATGTCGGTATCTTTAGACACAGTTTTCATAGGACGTTCATCGACACTGGATTCAACAAAGAGGGCAGGCACCTTGGTTTGACGGAGCTTTTCTACCAGCGTTTTGATTTGGTCAGGTGTGCCTTCTTCTTCCGTATTGATTTCCCAGATATAGGCAGATGGGACGCCATAGGCTTTGGAGAAGTACTTGAAGCAACCTTCGCTGGTTACGATCATCTTCTTGTCTGCTGGGATGTTATTGAATGCTTGCTTGGCTTCTTGGTCGAGCTTACTGAGTTTTTCAGTATAAGCAGCTAGATTCTTTTCGTAGAAGTCCTTGTTTTTCGGATCTTTGGCGATCAATTGTTTGGCAATGTTTTTAGCGTAGATAATCCCATTTTCAAGGTTGAGCCAAGCGTGTGGGTCTTCTTTTCCAGCTTGGTTTTGGCCTTCTAGGTAGATGACGTCGACTCCCTCACTAACAGCGAAATAGTCCTTGTTTTCTACTTTATTGGCATTTTTGACCAACTTGGTAAACCAAGCATTGCCACCGGTTTCAAGGTTGATCCCGTTGTAGAAGATCAGGTCTGCTTGCGAAGTTTTTTTGACATCTTCTGGTAGTGGTTCGTATTCGTGGGGATCTTTGCCGACGGGAACGATACTGTGGAGTTCGATCTTATCCCCAGCAATATTTTTGGTCATATCTGCAAGGATCGAATTGGTGGTGACCACTTTCAATTTACCAGAAGCTCCAGAAGAAGACCCCTTGCTACAGGCTAGAAGGCCAAATAAGAGCGCCACAAAGAGGGCGAGGACAGAAGCGATTTTTTTCATGTGTTTCTCCTTTAATGAGACGAAAGAGCGTGCTTGTTCTTTCTCTGCTTAGGAGCGATAAAAAAGCTGATGAGAAAGAAGACGGCAGAAGTGAGGACAATACAAGATCCAACGGCGATGTTCAAACTATAGCCAATAAAGAGTCCCAGAACGGATGCAAGAGCACCTAGGCTAGAGGACAAAAGCATCATGGACCAGAGGCTATTGGAATAGAGATAGGCTGTCGCAGCAGGTGTGATGAGCATGGCGACGATGAGAATGGTCCCGACACTTTGCATAGCAGTGACAGAAACCAAAGTCAAGAGCACCATGAGGAGGTAGTGATAGATCTTGACCCGGACGCCCATGGATTGAGCTAGAACGGGATCAAAAGAAGTGAGTAGCAAGGGGCGAAAGAGCAGGACAATTACCAGCAAGACCGCCACCCCAACACCGATGGTCATCCACATATCCTGGTCTTGCACGGCCAAGATATTCCCAAAGAGGATATGGAAGAGGTCGGTGGAACTTTTTGCGACTCCAATCAGGATGACTCCTAAGGCAAGGAAAGAAGAAAAGGTAATCCCTATCGCTGTGTCGCTCTTGATGATGGAGTTGCTCTTGATATAGGTGATAAGGATGGAAGCTAGAAGCCCAAAGACAATGGCGCCAATAAAGAAATTGATGCCAAGGATAAAGGACAGGGCCACCCCCGGAAGGACCGCGTGTGAGATGGCATCTCCCATGAGAGACATTCCTCGCAAAATGATAAAGCATCCGACAGCTCCAGCGACAATACCGATGGCAATGGCTGTGATCAGGGCATTCTGTAAGAAGTGGAATTGCTGTAATCCATCAATAAATTCTGTAATCATCCGACGCCACCTCCTATAAAGAGTTCATGCCCATAGGCTGCATGCAGATTCTCCTTGGTAAAGGTTTCCTCTGTTTTTCCAAAAGCGATCAGCTTGCGGTGAAGGAGGAGGACCTGGTCGAAATAAGCTGGGACCTTGCTGAGGTCGTGATGGACAATCAGGATGGTCTTGCCTTCTTGTTTCAAGGTCTGGAGGGTCTGCATGATGATGTCTTCGCTAACGGAGTCAATCCCTGCAAAGGGCTCATCCAAAAAGATGACATCTGCTTCTTGGACCAAGCAGCGGGCGATCAGCACCCGTTGGAATTGTCCTCCTGAAAGCTGACCAATCTGGCGATCTGCTAGATCAAGAAGATTGACAAGCTTCATGGCATTTTCCACTTTTTGGAGATCTTCTTTACTTTTTCGCTTGAAGATAGAAAGATGGGGGTAGAGGCCCAGTGAGACACACTCCCGCACCGTGATGGGGAAGTGGAAATCAATAGCGGATTTCTGTTCGACGTAGGCCACCCGTTGAAGAACTTGGCTGAGGTCTTTTTGATCGAGCTGGACCCTTCCCGAATGAGGGAGAAGTCCTAGCATGGCCTTGATCAGGGTTGATTTTCCTGCTCCGTTGGGCCCAAGAATTCCTAGGATGGTTGGACCCTGGATGGTGAGGGAAAGATCCTCCAAGGCCAGTGTTTGCTGGTAGGCAACACTTAGATGTTCAATTTGAATCATGAGTTTGCTCCTTTACTATTAATATACATAAATAAAAAAATTAAGTCAAGTTAATTTTTAAAATAATTTAGATTAACTTACTTGTAATCATTGAAAAAAGTTCCTATTTTTGATAAGGTTAATAGAAAAGAATGAAAGCGAGAAGATCATGGTACGTTTACAAGATGATTTTTATGATTACGTCAATGGGGAATGGGCTGAGACAGCTGTTATTCCTGATGACAAACCGTCAACTGGTGGTTTTATGGACTTAGATCGAGACATCGAAAACTTGATGTTGGATATCACTGGGAAATGGCAACGGGGAGAAGAGCTGCCTGAAGACAGCATTCTGCAAAACTTTGTCAAATACCATAAAATGGTGGCAGATTTTGATGCACGGGAAGCAGCTGGTGTAGCACCAGCCATGCCCTTGATCAATGAAATCAAGGCCTTGTCTTCTTTTGAAGACTATACCAGCAAGCTGGGAGCCTATGAACTAGCTGGCAAACCAAATATCATGCCATTTAGCGTGTCACCAGACTATATGAATGCCCAAATGAATGTCTTGTGGGGAGAAGCGCCGGCTCATATCTTGCCAGATACGACCTACTATGAAGAAGGCAACGAAAAAGGCCCAGAATTACTGGCTATCTGGCGCCAAATGATGGAAAAACTTTTACCTAAATTTGAATTCTCAGAGGCAGAAATCAAAGATATCCTGGATAAGGTCATTGCGTCGGATGCAGAATTGGCCAAATATATCTTGTCAAATGAAGAAAGATCCGAGTACAATAAACTCTACCATCCTTATAAGTGGGCAGATTTCAAGGCCTTGGTTCCAGAATTGCCACTCGATACTTTCTTTACAGAAGTGATCGGACAAACACCAGATAAAATCATCGTTCCAGAAGAGCGTTTCTGGAAGGAATTCGCACCAACATTCTATTCAGCAGCCAACTGGGAAACTATTCATGCAAGATTGAAACTCAGTGCAGCCGTAGATTGGACTTTATTCTTAACCGAAGAAATTCGTGTCTTGGCTGGTGAATATGGACGGACCATTTCGGGTATTCCAGAAGCTCGTCCAAAAGAAAAGGCGGCCTTGTCATTAGCAGAAGTACCATATAGCCAAGCGCTTGGACTCTGGTATGCAGGTGAAAAATTCTCACCAGAAGCAAAAGCAGACGTAGAGCATAAAGTAGCGACCATGATTGAGGTCTACAAGGATCGTCTGGAAAAAGCAGGCTGGCTCGCTCCTGAAACTCGCGAAAAAGCTATTGTCAAGCTCAATGTCATCACACCGCATATCGGCTACCCTGAAAAATTACCAGAAACATACGCCAAGAAGATCATCGACGAGAGCAAGACCTTGGTGGAAAATGCTCAAGCCCTTTACGAAATTTCCATTGCCCATACTTGGAGCAAGTGGAACCAACCGGTTGATCGAAGCGAGTGGCACATGCCAGCTAATATGGTCAATGCCTACTATGATCCGCAACAAAACCAAATCGTCTTCCCAGCAGCGATTTTACAAGCACCATTCTATGACCTTCACCAATCATCATCAGCCAACTACGGTGGAATCGGTGCGGTCATTGCCCATGAAATCTCCCATGCCTTTGACACCAATGGTGCTTCCTTTGATGAAAACGGTAGCTTGAAAGACTGGTGGAAGCCAGAAGATTACGAAGCCTTTACCGCTCGCACGCAAAAGGTCATCGATCAGTTCGAAGGGCAAGACTCTTACGGTGCCAAGATTAATGGGAAATTGACCGTTTCTGAAAACGTGGCAGACCTCGGTGGTATCGCTGCAGCCCTTGAAGCCGCTAAGAAAGAGGAAGATTTCTCAGCAGAAGAATTCTTCACCAACTTTGCTCGCATCTGGCGCATGAAAGCTCGGACAGAGTACATGCAACTTCTCGCAAGTGTCGATGTCCACGCACCAGGAAAACTCCGTACCAATGTTCAATTACCAAACTTTGACGAATTCTTTGAAACCTTCGATGTCAAAGAAGGCGACGGCATGTGGCGCGCACCAGAAGATCGTGTGATTATTTGGTAAATCAAGATACTAAGCCCGTAAAAAAAGCGAGAAGAAAATAGGAGATTGACCATGTGGGCCATGCCCACCAGGCAATCTCTCTTTTTCTCGACGGTCGTAAAAAAATAAAAATCCCCAAAGCCAAGTTTCAATCTACTGAAACTAGTTTTGGGGATTTTTGAGTGGATTAGAAATAACAGTGAATGTCATGATCTAAAAAAACTTGCTGGTAGTCATATAAATCTTCTGGATGCAGGGCTTTTATTCCTTCCATTTCATAGCGACGTCCTAAAAGCTTGTATTTGTTTTCTCCAAACTGGTGAAATGGGAGAAGTTGTACTTCATCGATGTTGAGAGAATTAAAAAGGGAAGCAAATTCTTCAGCATCAGTTAAAGAGTCATTGAAATTAGGAATGACTGGAATACGTAAAACGATTGTTTTGTTTTGAGCAAAGGCATAATGAATATTTTTAATAATCAGATGATTGTTGACTCCGACAACCTTCTTATGTTTAAGTGTATTGTAATGTTTAAGGTCTGTATAAATAAAATCAACATACTGAATGAGATCGACAAATTTCTCATGTTCAACAAAAGCTGTCGTTTCGATTGCAGTATGAAGTCCAACTTCTTTCGCAGCTTTTAAGATAGCTTTGGCAAATTCAAATTGAGCGAAGATTTCTCCACCAGACAGGGTAAGGCCACCACCAGATTCTTCGTAGAAGTCAACGTCTTTTAAGACATCATCTATGATCTCGGTAACTGTTTTTTCTTCTCCTGTGATGGTTTCCTTTTTAGTAACAGCATCCAACATTTTTTCAGGATTTGCACGCTGGGATTCAGGATTGGAGCACCATGGACAACGTAGGGGACATCCTTTTAAAAATACAGTAGTTCGGATTCCAGGGCCATCATGGATACTAAAGTGTTGGATATTAAAGATTATGCCGCGATTTTGTTCCATATTTTTGCTCTCCTATCAATCTAGTAAGTCCATTATACATTATTTAAGAAACTAATTCAATTACGAACGAAAGTTTATTTTGTTTTGAATTCACTCGAAAATTTGCTAAAATAGAGAAGAGGTAAAAACAATGCAACGTTTAGATGAAATATTGAAATTAGTATCGGAATTTGAAAAGATTGATGTTAATAGTTTGTCTGAGAAATTACAAGTCTCTAAAGTGACCATTCGAAAGGATTTGGACAAGCTAGAATCCAAAGGATTATTGCATAGAGAACACGGCTATGCTGTTTTAAATAGTGGAGATGATATCAATGTTCGACTGTCCTTTCAATATGATACCAAGAAAAGAATAGCCAGGGAAGCTGCTAAATTAATTAAGGATAACGACACGGTTTTGATTGAATCGGGCTCTACATGTGCCTTGCTAGCGGAAGAAATTTGCCAAACAAAAAAGAATGTCAAGATTGTGACAAATTCTTACTTTATTGCAGATTATATTCAGGAATATGATTCTTGTAAAATCATCCTACTTGGTGGTGAATTTCAAAAAGAATCGAGAGTGACTGTAGGTCCGCTTTTGAAAGAATTAATCCGCTCTTTTAGAGTTCCCTTTGCTTTTGTAGGGGTAGACGGATATGATGACGAACTTGGCTTTACTGGGAAAGATATGATGAGAAGTGAAGTTGTTCAAGCTATGTCCGATGTTTCTAAAGAAGTGATTGTCTTAACAGATTCAAGTAAATTTGGGAAATGTGGAACTGTCAGACGATTTGCACTTTCACAAGTTTCGAGAGTCATAACAGATAAGAATATATCTCAAGAAGCGAAAGAAAAACTTGAGGATTCACAAACAATTTTAACTTTAGTATAAGAAGGAGAAGCCAATTGAAAGATGAACGGAAAAAGTTACTTGCTAAATTAGCCTATCTATACTATGTTGAAGACAAAAGTCAATCGCAAATCGCAGCAGAAACTGGAATCTACCGTACAACTGTCAGCAGAATGCTAGCAGAGGCCAAGAAAGAGGGCGTAGTAAAAATTGAAATCGAAAACTTTGATACTCGCCTCTTCCATTTAGAAAATTATATCAAACAAAAATATGGCTTAAAAGCTATCGAGATTATACCGAATCTAGTTGATGAACCTCGAGAAAGCCTTGAAAAGCGACTGGCGCAAGCAAGTGCGGTCATGCTTCGTAATTTGATTGAAGATGGAATGACAGTCGGATTTTCATGGGGCAAGTCTCTCAGATTAATGGTAGAACAAGTTGGAACGAAGCGCTTGGATGGTGTACAGTTTTATCCCCTAGCTGGAGGTCCCAGTCATATTCATGCTCGCTACCATGTCAATACGCTGATCTACAGTATGGCGAGTAAATTTCATGGGGAATGTCATTTTATAAACGCGAGTGTCATTCAAGAAAATTCTGAGGTGACGGAAGGCATCTTATCTTCTAAGTATTTTGAGGATTTGAAAGCTAGTTGGCGTTGTTTGGATGTTGCGGCTGTAGGGATTGGTGGCTATGCAGATAGCAAGAATCCTCAGTGGTTTGATATGCTGACATCAAATGATTTTAAGAAATTGGAGTCAGAACATGCTGTAGGAGAAGTATGCTGTCGTTTCTTTGATCAAGAAGGTATCCCCGTTTATCCTGAATTACAGGAAAGAACAATATCTATCACATTGGAGGAATTGAGAGAGGTACCAAACACCATCTCTTTGGCCTACGGTGATCAGAAAGCAAAAGCACTTTTATCGGTTTTGAAAGCCAACTATATCAATCATTTAGTCACAGATGAAGCAACGATCTTAAAAGTCTTAGAATTAGATGGTGATCAGCAATTTACTAAAAAATAGGACAGCAGGAATGCAGTCCTTATTTTTTTGAGTTGAATAGCACAAATGTGCAAAAAACAAAAACAATAATCAAATGTTGTGATTTTTATTGACCGGCAAAAATATAAATGGTATATTGACAATAGAAAAAGCGCTTTCAGTAGATTGATAAAGGAGTGTAGTGCACATGGAAATAATTGTTGCAGACCAAATTATTATGGGATTGATTTTAAATGCGGGTGATGCTAAACAGCATATTTACCAAGCTTTATCATATGCTAAGGAGGGCGATTTTACATCTTCTGAAGACGAAATTGCGAAAGCAGATGCAGCATTGCTAGAAGCGCATAACTTGCAAACACAATTTTTAGCCCAGGAAGCAGGTGGGACAAAGACAGAGATTACAGCTTTGTTTGTGCACTCACAAGATCACTTAATGACTTCAATCACAGAGATTAACTTGATCAAAGAAATGATTGACTTACGTA
The DNA here is from genome assembly GCF_019929185.1 of Streptococcus parasanguinis. Taxonomy (GTDB): domain Bacteria; phylum Bacillota; class Bacilli; order Lactobacillales; family Streptococcaceae; genus Streptococcus; species Streptococcus parasanguinis_O. Next base: position 116,715 of record NZ_JAHZPC010000003.1, on the reverse strand, counting down.
AAGAACTTTCAGCGAAACAATAAGGAGGAAAAGAAGATGAAAATTGGATTGTTTTGTGCAGCAGGATTTTCAACAGGAATGTTGGTAAATAATATGAAGGTGGCGGCTAAGGAATTAGGGATTGATGCTGAAATCGATGCCTATTCTCAAGCGAAATTAGCAGATTTTGCTCCTGAAATCGATGTCGCTTTGTTGGGCCCTCAAGTAGCTTATACTTTGGATAAATCAAAAGCGATTTGTGAGGCAAACCATATTCCTATTGCTGTCATCCCTATGGCAGATTATGGGATGTTGGATGGTAAGAAAGTACTAAATCTAGCTCTAGAATTGCTAGGAGAAAAATAAGGAGGCTTCCCATGTCTAATTTTAATTCTCAGAAAATTATCGCTCCAATCATGCGGTTTGTAAACTTGAAAGGAATTATTGCTCTTAAAGATGGGATGTTAGCGATCCTTCCATTAACGGTAGTTGGTAGTTTGTTCCTGATTATTGGGCAATTACCATTTGAAGGCCTTAATCAGGCTATTGCTAGTGTATTTGGCGATACGTGGACAGAGCCATTTATGCAGGTTTATTCAGGAACATTCGCCATCATGGGCTTAATTTCGTGCTTCTCCATTGGTTATTCATATGCTAAAAACAGTGGAGTAGAACCCTTGCCAGCAGGAGTTTTGTCCCTATCTTCATACTTTATCTTGTTAAAATCTTCTTATGTACCAGCTAAGGGAGAACCAATTGGTGATGCCATTGCAAAAGTATGGTTTGGTGGTCAAGGGATTATCGGGGCTATTATTATAGGTCTGGTAGTTGGTGCGATTTATACTGTGTTTATCCAAAGACACATTGTTATTAAAATGCCAGAACAAGTACCTCAAGCCATTGCCAAACAATTTGAAGCGATGATTCCTGCTTTCGTGATTTTCTTACTATCAATGATTGTCTATATCGTATCAAAAGTAGTGACAAGTGGCGGTACTTTCATTGAAATGATCTATGATGTCATTCAGGTTCCTCTACAAGGTCTAACAGGATCACTTTACGGAGCGATTGGAATTGCCTTCTTTATTTCGTTCTTGTGGTGGTTTGGTGTGCACGGACAATCAGTTGTCAATGGTGTAGTAACAGCCTTACTACTTTCTAACCTGGATGCCAATAAATCAATGTTGGCAGCTGGGAAGCTATCCGTTGAAAATGGTGCTCACATTGTAACTCAACAATTCCTAGATAGTTTCCTTATTTTGTCTGGATCAGGTATAACCTTTGGTTTGGTTGTTGCTATGTTATTTGCTGCTAAGTCAAAACAATATAAGGCACTTGGGAAAGTTGCAGCTTTTCCTGCAATCTTCAATGTTAATGAACCCGTCGTATTTGGCTTCCCAATTGTAATGAACCCAGTGATGTTCCTTCCATTTATTATCGTTCCAATTTTAGCAGCGATAATTGTTTATACTTCAATTGCTATTGGGTTCATGCATCCATTCTCAGGTGTGACCCTTCCTTGGAGTACACCAGCCATTATTTCTGGATTTATGGTTGGAGGTTGGCAAGGTGCTTTCGTTCAAGTGCTGGTTCTCGCAACCTCGACTGTCGTATATTTCCCATTCTTCAAATTCCAAGATAATCTTGCCTATAACAACGAATTACAAGCTGAAAAATAGTGCGTTTATTAGGAGTGCACAGATGTGCGACTAGAATAGAATTTATAGGTATTATCCATAATTCATTGAAATTCGTAAAATTTAATGCTACTATAGTTACGAAAGAAAACAAAATAATTTCAAAAGAAAGGTTTTGAAAAAATGAAACAAGTAGAAGTAGCAAGTACAAGCATTAAAACAGAATATTTTGGAAGCCTCACTGAACGCATGAATAAGTATCGTGAAGATGTCTTAAACAAGAAGCCTTATATCGACGCTGAACGTGCCGTTCTTGCAACTAAGGCATATGATCGTTATAAGGAACAACCAAATGTTCTTAAACGTGCCTATATGTTGAAAGAGATTCTTGAAAATATGACAATCTATATTGAGGATGAATCCATGATTGCTGGAAACCAAGCATCCTCTAATAAAGATGCTCCGATCTTCCCAGAATATACTTTAGAGTTCGTTCTGAAGGAATTGGATCTTTTTGAAAAGCGGGATGGTGACGTCTTCTATATTACGGAAGAAACGAAAGAGCAGCTCCGTAGTATCGCACCGTTCTGGGAAAATAATAACTTACGTGCAAGAGCTGGAGCTCTTCTACCTGAAGAAGTATCTGTCTATATGGAAACAGGATTCTTCGGTATGGAAGGGAAGATGAATTCAGGAGATGCCCACTTAGCAGTCAATTATCAAAAATTATTGCAATATGGCTTGAAAGGTTTTGAAGAAAGAGCCCGCCAAGCTAAAGCAGCCCTAGATCTAACGGATCCAGCTAGCATTGATAAGTACCATTTTTACGATTCTATCTTTATCGTAGTTGATGCTGTTAAGACCTATGCTCAACGATTTGTTGAACTTGCTAAACAACTTGCTGAGACAGCAACTCCTGAACGTAAGAAGGAATTGCTTGAAATTGCAGAGATTTGCTCAAAAGTTCCATACGAGCCTGCAAGTACATTTGCAGAGGCTGTTCAGTCTGTTTGGTTTATCCAATGTATTCTTCAGATTGAATCAAATGGACACTCACTTTCATATGGCCGTTTTGACCAATATATGTATCCATACGTTAAAGCTGATTTGGAAAGTGGACGGGAAACTGAAGAGAGTATTGTTGAACGCTTGACCAACCTTTGGATTAAGACTATTACAATTAACAAAGTACGTAGTCAAGCACATACCTTCTCATCTGCAGGTAGTCCGCTTTATCAAAATGTTACGATTGGTGGTCAAACGCGTGATAAGAAAGACGCTGTTAACCCATTGTCTTATTTAGTGTTGAAGTCTGTTGCTCAAACTCACCTTCCTCAACCAAACTTAACTGTTCGTTACCATGCTGGTTTGGATGCCCGCTTCATGAACGAATGTATTGAAGTTATGAAGCTCGGATTCGGTATGCCTGCTTTCAATAATGATGAGATCATTATTCCATCCTTTATTTCAAAAGGCGTGCTTGAAGAAGATGCTTATGATTACAGTGCAATTGGTTGTGTAGAAACAGCTGTTCCAGGTAAGTGGGGATATCGCTGTACAGGTATGAGTTATATGAACTTCCCTAAAGTTTTGCTCATTACGATGAATGACGGAATCGATCCTGCTTCTGGCAAGCGCTTTGCACCAAGCTTTGGTCATTTTAAAGACATGAAGAGCTTCGATGAATTGCAAACAGCATGGGACAAGACCTTACGCCACTTAACCCGCATGAGTGTGATCGTAGAAAACTCTATCGACCTATCTCTTGAAAGAGAAGTGCCAGATATCCTCTGTTCAGCTTTGACAGATGACTGTATTGGACGTGGAAAACACCTAAAAGAAGGTGGGGCTGTCTACGATTATATTTCTGGTTTACAAGTGGGTATTGCAAACTTATCCGATTCGCTTGCAGCGATCAAGAAACTGGTATTTGAAGAAGGGCGCTTAACACCACAAGAACTATGGCATGCTCTGGAAACCGATTACGAGGGCGAACGTGGAAAAGAAATCCAAGAGATGCTTATCCATGATGCACCGAAGTATGGAAACGATGATGACTATGCAGACAGCTTAGTTCGAGAAGCATACGATATTTATGTGGATGAAATTGCTAAATATCCAAATACTCGCTATGGACGTGGGCCAATCGGTGGTATCCGTTACTCAGGTACATCTTCTATTTCAGCCAATGTAGGACAAGGTCGTGGAACATTAGCTACTCCGGACGGTCGTAATGCTGGAACTCCACTAGCAGAAGGATGCTCTCCATCCCACAATATGGACCAACATGGCCCAACATCTGTTCTAAAATCAGTTTCTAAATTGCCAACAGATGAAATAGTTGGTGGTGTTTTACTGAACCAAAAAGTAAACCCACAAACTTTAGCCAAAGAAGAAGATAAATTAAAACTTATTGCTTTACTCCGTACGTTCTTTAATCGTCTACATGGATACCATATTCAATATAATGTGGTTTCTAGAGAAACGTTATTAGATGCTCAAAAACATCCGGAAAAACACCGTGACTTAATTGTACGTGTTGCAGGCTACTCAGCTTTCTTCAATGTACTATCAAGAGCTACACAAGATGATATTATTGGACGGACAGAGCATACTCTATAGTAAAGAGGTATGTATATGGAATTTATGCTTGATACTTTAAATATAAATGAAATAAAAAAATGGGCTCGAGTGTTACCTCTTGCTGGGGTAACCTCTAACCCAACAATTGCCAAAAAAGAAGGAGAAATCGATTTCTTTAAACGGATTCATGAGGTTCGGGAGATCATTGGTGAAGCTCCTTCTATCCATGTGCAAGTTGTTGCGAAAGATTATGACGGTATTTTAAAAGATGCTGCGAAAATTCGACAAGAATGTGGCGGAAATGTTTTTATTAAAGTTCCGGTTACTCCTGAGGGGTTGGCAGCTATCAAAACATTAAAATCAGAAGGTTATAAAATTACTGCAACCGCAATTTATACTGTATTTCAAGGTCTTTTGGCTATTGAAGCAGGCGCAGATTACCTTGCTCCCTATTATAATCGAATGGAGAACTTGAATATTGATTCAGCACAGGTAATAGCACAATTGGCAGATTCAATCGAAAAAAATCAATCATCAAGCAAAATTCTAGCAGCATCCTTTAAGAATGTCGGTCAAGTCAATCGAGCATTCAAAGAAGGGGCACAAGCCATCACTGCTGGGGCTGATGTCTTTGAAGCGGCTTTTGGAATGCCGTCAATTGAAAAAGCGGTGAATGATTTTGCAAATGATTGGTCAGCTATTCATCATCAGAATATAATTTGATAAAGGAGGAGTATATGAGAAATTTTGCAAGTCCGTCACGTTACATTCAAGGGGAAAATGCCTTATTTGAAAATGCAAAACCTATTTTAGAACTGGGGAGTCATCCTGTATTACTATGCGACTCAGTAGTCTATGAAATCGTAGGAGAACGATTTGAAAAATATCTCCTTCGGTATGGATTTACAGTCTTGCCAGTCTTCTTTAATGGAGAAGCTTCTGATAACGAAATCAATCGTGTGGTTAGTTTGGCAGAAGAAAATGGCTGTGATTTGGTCATTGGACTTGGTGGAGGAAAGACCATCGATAGTGCGAAAGCTATTGCCGATCTTTTAAAATCACCAGTTGTGATTGCCCCTACCATTGCCTCTACAGATGCTCCCGTTTCCGCTTTGTCAGTTATCTACACGGATGAAGGTGCCTTTGCTCGCTATATTTTCTATTCTAAAAACCCAGAATTGGTCTTGGTGGATAGCAAAGTCATCTCTCAAGCACCAAAACGTTTGCTCGCTTCTGGAATCGCAGATGGATTAGCGACTTGGGTCGAAGCGCGTGCGGTAATGCAAGCCAATGGAAAAACCATGTTGGGTCAACGACAAACCTTAGCGGGTGTCGCCATTGCACAACGTTGTGAAGAAACCTTATTTGCTGATGGACTCCAAGCCATGGCTGCTTGTGAAGCCAAAGTCGTAACCCCTGCTCTTGAAAACATCATTGAAGCCAATACCCTTCTTAGTGGTATTGGGTTTGAAAGTGGTGGGTTAGCAGCTGCCCATGCCATCCATAATGGCTTTACAGCCCTTACTGGGGACATCCACCATTTGACTCACGGTGAAAAAGTAGCCTACGGAACGTTAGTTCAATTGTTCTTAGAAAACCGTCCTAAGGAAGAATTGAATAAATACATTCGTTTCTATCAACAAATCGGTATGCCAACCACTCTGAAAGAAATGCATCTTGAAACTGCAAGTTATGAAGATCTTCTCAAGGTTGGCCAACAGGCCACCATCGAAGGAGAAACCATCCATCAAATGCCATTTGAAGTGAAGGCTTCTGATATTGCCCAAGCCATCGTAGCAGTAGATGCCTACGTTCAAGGTTTGGCCTAAGATGGCTTTGTCGACAAACCAAGAACTCCCATACCTTATGGTAATGGGAGTTCTTTTCCTATTTTCTTCTTTTTGGATCGGTTTGTTTAAAGATCAGGTATAAAATTCCGGCAGGCAAGAAGCAGAAGAGCCACATAACATCGAGTCCCTTGCTTTTACTGCTAGAGGTCGTTGCTTTAGACTCACTGACGGCCACTCCCGGTTTAATGCTTGGAGATACCTGTTGCAAGCCGTTCTGGACGACTAGGCGGTTATTTTCTAGTTTTAGCGCTGGCTTCGTCCCCTTCTTAACGGTCGCATAGAAGTCTTGCTTCAAGTGAATTGTCTTCCCGTCAATGGTATGATCGCCTGCAGAGAGGATTTTTTTATACTGGTAGTCTGCGAACATTTTCTCAGCCAAGGTATTCCCGATTTGATTGCGGTAACTTTCGGCGATCTCGACATCGTAGTTTCCAACCCCCAAAATGACTTCGATAATCCGCTGTTTCCCCCGCTTGGTTGTCGCGGTGTAGTTGTAGTCAGCAGTCGGGCTGGATCCAGTTTTGAGTCCATCTGTTCCTTTAAGGGCGAACTTTCCACCTTCGAGGGAAGTATTGTAGTTATCATAGCTTTGCTCGTAGGGGGTACCTTCCATGATGGTAGTATGAGCTTGCTTGGTGTATTCCAACATTTCTGGCAGGTCGTTTACGATGTGATAAGCCAGAATAGACATGTCCCGCGCTGTAATTTCGTTATTGGCATTGACATCGTAGCGCTGAGGATTGTAGTAGCCCTGAAGGACCGAAATCATCGCCCCATTTGGATTGTGCCATTTGGTATGGCTCATCCCCATTTCTTGTGCGTACTGATTCATTAAGTCCAAAAACTTATCGGGATCATTGTCAGTGACGGCGTTGGCGAGCATAATCACGGCCGCACTAGAAGATGGAACAAAGAGCATCTTGATCAATTCAGATACCTTGTAGTCAACACCAGCTACAATCGGTGAGTTACTTAACAGATTGTTTTCCGAGATGGCTTGGTCTGCCTCTGTTGCTGTGACCACGGTATCATATTTGATCTTGCCTTCCTTAAGGGCCCGAAAGACCACATAGGCACTCATGAGTTTGGCCATGCTTCCGGAGTCCCGGACCGTGTCGATATTGTCTCCGTACAAAATGGCTCCAGTATTGGCGTCGATGACGATGTCAGCCTTAGGCTTGTAAAAATCGTCCAATACCAGTCCAGCATCAGCTGCGATTTTCATGACATCTTCTTGCTGGTAGATGTCATCCGCAAAAGCAGTGGAAATAGGGCCTAATGTCAAGACTCCTACAAGGAGGGACAAGAGGCTGCGTTTTAGTCGTTTGTGTAAATGTCTCACATAATTCATAGATTCCATTATATCATACAGGCCAGGGATTCAACTTGAAAAAATTTTAGAAAAAGTAGAAATTGAAAAAATAAAGGAAAAATAGAATAATTTCGCAGTAAAAGCGTTTACATTTCCCTAGAAAGTGCTATAATTTAAATTGAGTATAACATTTTTTACAATGAGGTGATTTATATGAACAAAGGGAAGGTACTCTTAGCTACCAGCGCTCTGCTTTTATCAGCTGGTGTACTGGCAGCCTGCTCAGGAGGGAAATCTAGTAGCTCTGGTGGTCAGACATTTAGCTATGTCTATACCCAGGATCCGGATACCTTAGACTACTCGATTTCCAATAAAAAATCGACTTCCGAGTTTACAGGAAATGCGATAGATGGCTTGTTGGAAGTGGACAAGTACGGGAACTTGATCCCATCGCTTGCTAAAGACTGGACTGTTTCCAAGGATGGCTTGACCTATACTTATAAACTCCGCAAAGGGGTCAAATGGATGACTTCTGAAGGGGAAGAATATGGAGGAGAGGTTAAGGCCCAAGACTTTGTGACAGGTCTCAAGCACGCGGCAGATAAGAAATCACAAGCGATTTACTTGGTCCAAAAATCTGTCAAAGGCTTGGATGACTATGTTTCAGGGAAAACATCTGATTTCTCAACCGTTGGTGTGAAAGCGATTGATGATTATACCGTTCAATATACCTTGAGCCAACCAGAAAGCTTCTGGAATTCCAAGACTACGATGGGGATCCTGATGCCAGTCAATGAAGAATTCCTGAAATCTAAAGGGGATGACTATGGTCAAGGAACTTCTCCGTCTAGTATCCTTTACTGCGGACCTTATTTGATCAAATCCATTACTTCGAAATCTTCTGCGATATTAGAAAAAAATCCAACCTACTGGGATGCGGAAAATGTCAAGATCAATAAAGTCAAACTGACCTATTATGATGGTCAAGACTCCGAGTCTCTGATCCGTGGATTTGATAACGGTGACTATACAGTTGCCCGTGTTTTCCCAAATGGTTCCAACTATAAGAGTGTAGAGAAGAAGCATAAGGACGACATCGTCTATACTGACCAAGGTTCCTCAACCTATAACCTTTCCTTCAACATTGACCGTCAGGCCTATGAAATCACAAAGAAGACCACGGATGCTCAAAAGGCCTCTACCAAGAAAGCAATCTTGAACAAGGACTTCCGTCAAGCTATTATGTTTGCCTTCAACCGCAAGGCTTATGTAGCGCAAACTAACGGGGAAGCGGGTGCCAATAAGGTGATCCGTAATACCTTTACGCCACCAAACTTTGTCCAAATCGATGGCAAACAATTTGGTGATGCAGTAGAAAAAGACTTAGAAGCTTATGGGGATGAATGGAAAGGGGTCTCTGTCGCAGATGGAAAAGACACCCTCTACAATCCAAGCAAGGCCAAAGAAGAGTTTGCCAAAGCTAAGGCAGACTTGCAGGCTCAAGGAGTTGAATTCCCAATTCATTTAGACCTTCCAACTTCTTCGACTTATACGGAAGGAATCAAACAAGCCCAATCCTTCAAACAGTCGATTGAATCTACATTGGGAGCAGAAAATATTGTCATCGATCTGAATATGGTTTCTGAGGATGATCTTCAACGAGTGACTTACTTTGCTGAAAATGCTTCCCAACAAGACTGGGATCTAAACAATAACTTGGGCTGGGGACCAGACTATACGGACCCATCTTCTTACATCGACATCACCAGTGGTAAATCTGGTGAAAATGCCAATTCTTACTTTGGATTCGATGCTGGTACGGATAATGCGGCGGCAAAAGCAGCTGGCTTTGATGAGTACAATCAATTAATTGAAGACGCTCAAAAAGAAAACACAGATGTCAACAAGCGTTATGAAAAATATGCTGCGGCTCAAGCTTGGTTGACCGATAGTGCCCTCTTGATTCCGATTCATTCGGATGGAGCTTCTCCAGTCGTTCGTAAGACTGTACCATACTCTGCAGCCTTTGCTTGGACCGGCCACAAGGGTCAAACCTTTAACTATAAGTATTTAGAAGTTCAAGACAAGGTCGTAGCGGCGAAAGACTACGACAAAGCGCGTGAACAATGGAAGAAAGAAAAAGAAGAATCCAATAAAAAAGCGCAAAAAGAACTTGAAAAGCATGTGAAATAGACTTTTCTTAGCGAAAACAGGATGGACAGGTCCCGTATGGGACCTGTCTTTTTCTTTATCTGATCCTTTAAAAATCCCCTAAAAATGGTATAATAGGAGCATCACGAAAATTGGAGAGACGCTATGAGTTTTTACGATCATAAAGAAATCGAGCCTAAGTGGCAAAAATACTGGGCTGACCATCACACTTTTAAGACAGGAACAGATGCTTCAAAACCGAAGTTTTATGCATTGGACATGTTCCCTTACCCATCCGGAGCGGGTCTACACGTAGGACATCCAGAAGGCTACACAGCAACAGATATCCTTAGCCGTTTCAAACGTGCGCAAGGCTACAACGTCCTTCACCCAATGGGATGGGATGCCTTTGGTTTGCCTGCTGAGCAATACGCTATGGATACGGGGAATGACCCAGCAGAATTCACAGCGGAAAACATTGCCAACTTCAAACGCCAAATTAATGCCCTTGGATTCTCTTACGACTGGGACCGTGAAGTTAATACTACAGACCCAAACTACTATAAATGGACACAATGGATCTTCACTAAGCTTTACGAAAAAGGTTTGGCCTATGAAGCTGAAGTGCCAGTAAACTGGGTGGAAGAGTTGGGAACAGCCATCGCCAACGAAGAAGTCCTTCCTGATGGAACGTCTGAGCGTGGAGGCTATCCAGTTGTCCGCAAACCAATGCGCCAATGGATGCTCAAAATCACTGCCTATGCGGAACGTTTGCTGACTGACTTGGATGACCTTGACTGGCCAGAGTCTATCAAGGACATGCAACGCAACTGGATTGGAAAATCAACTGGTGCCAATGTCACTTTCAAAGTGAAAGGGGCTGACAAGGAATTCACCGTCTTTACCACTCGCCCTGATACTCTTTTTGGTGCAACTTTCACTGTCTTGGCTCCTGAGCATGACTTGGTAGATGCTATCACAAGTCCTGAACAAGCTGAGGCTGTAGCGGACTACAAACACCAAGCTAGCCTTAAATCAGACTTGGCTCGTACAGACCTTGCCAAGGAAAAGACAGGGGTTTGGACGGGTGCTTATGCCGTAAACCCTGTCAATGGTAAAGAAATCCCAATCTGGATTGCCGACTACGTTCTTGCTAGCTACGGAACAGGTGCAGTCATGGCCGTACCTGCCCACGACCAACGTGACTGGGAATTTGCTAACCAGTTTGGTCTTCCAATCGTAGAAGTGTTGGAAGGTGGAAATGTAGCAGAAGCTGCTTACACAGAAGATGGCCTTCACGTCAACTCAGACTTCTTGAACGGTCTTAACAAAGAAGAAGCGATTGCTAAAATCGTGGCTTGGTTGGAAGAAAAAGGCTTCGGTCAAGAAAAAGTTACCTACCGTCTCCGTGACTGGCTCTTTAGCCGTCAACGTTACTGGGGTGAGCCAATCCCAATCATCCATTGGGAAGATGGAACTTCAACAGCTGTTCCAGAAAGTGAACTCCCACTTGTCTTACCAGTAACTAAGGACATCCGCCCTTCAGGTACTGGTGAAAGTCCACTAGCTAACCTGACAGACTGGTTGGAAGTGATTCGTGAAGATGGCGTCAAAGGTCGTCGTGAGACCAATACGATGCCACAATGGGCAGGTTCAAGCTGGTACTACCTTCGCTATATTGACCCACACAATACAGAGAAATTGGCTGATGAGGACCTCCTCAAACAATGGTTGCCAGTAGATATTTATGTGGGTGGTGCAGAACACGCCGTACTCCATTTGCTTTACGCTCGTTTCTGGCACAAATTCCTCTATGATCTTGGTGTTGTACCTACTAAAGAGCCCTTCCAAAAACTCTTTAACCAAGGAATGATCTTGGGAACTAGCTACCGTGACCACCGTGGAGCTCTTGTGGCGACTGACAAGGTTGAAAAACGTGACGGTTCCTTCTTCCATGTGGAAACAGGGGAAGAATTGGAACAAGCACCAGCCAAGATGTCTAAATCCCTCAAGAACGTGGTGAACCCAGACGATGTGGTGGAACAATATGGTGCCGATACCCTTCGTGTCTATGAAATGTTCATGGGACCACTTGATGCTTCGATCGCTTGGTCTGAAGAAGGTCTGGAAGGAAGTCGTAAATTCCTTGATCGTGTTTACCGTTTGATCACAAGTAAAGAAATCGTTGCAGAAAACAATGGCGCTCTTGACAAGGTTTATAACGAAACGGTTAAATCTGTTACTGAGCAAGTCGAGTCTATGAAATTCAACACAGCCATTGCCCAACTCATGGTCTTTGTCAATGCAGCTAACAAGGAAGACAAACTCTATGTGGATTACGCCAAAGGCTTTATCCAATTGATTGCTCCATTTGCCCCTCACTTGGCAGAAGAACTCTGGCAAACAGTGGCAGCAACAGGTGAGTCAATCTCTTACGTAGCATGGCCAACATGGGACGAAAGCAAATTAATTGAAGACGAAATCGAAATCGTCGTTCAAATCAAAGGAAAAGTCCGTGCTAAACTCATGGTCGCAAAAGACCTTTCTCGCGAAGAATTGCAAGAAGTCGCTCTCTCTGACGAAAAAGTCAAAGCAGAGATTGATGGCAAAGAAATCGTGAAAGTGATTAGTGTTCCTAATAAACTCGTTAACATTGTTGTGAAATAAAAATGAATCCTTCAGAGTTCAGCTCTGGAGGATTTTTTAGGCTCAGCTTGACAATAAATAGTATTTTTTGTTAATATAATTAACAAAAGAGAGGTGTTATGAATAAGAAAGAACTGCATAAGTTTAATAATCGTTTTAACAGCTTTGCTTTAGCTTTTGAACAGTTGAAAAGAGCTCAGCATAGGAACAGTATTGATAAATCAATCACTATTAATGAAGTCCATTTGATCGACCTGATAGGTCACAATCAGCCTGTGAATCTAGTGAAATTATCTGAGTTACTTGAAGTATCTAGGAGTGCCATTACTCAGAGTGTTAGACGTTTAACGAAGAAAGACCTCGTTACTTTTGAATTTGCACCGGATAATGAAAAAAATAAATATCTGATATTATCCCAAAAAGGGGTTGACGTTTTTAACATTCACAAAGAACAGCAAGAACATATTGAAAAGGCCATTTTTTCAGTTTTAAGAAACTATAGTGAGGAGGATCTTCAAATGGTTATGAAACTGATGGATGATGTTGAACAGGTATGGCAAGAATTGCCGTGGTAAAAATCACGGTAATTTTAAAACTATATTGTTAATTATATTAACAAAAAGAGGAAGATATGAATATACAAATTGAACTAATCTCAGAGTCTGATTTAGCAGACGAATCTTTTAATATTGTCATCGATGGCTTAAAACCAAGTGAAATCTATCGAGTCGAAATGTATTTATCTGATTATTATTGTATCAATGCTCCTATGCTTTTAGCTCATGATGTTTTATGGAAATCAACAGCGACTTTTGTATCAGATAAGAATGGTATTATTGATATTTCACAAACTCCATCTTGTTCTGGCTATTATGAAGATATTGCAACAATGGGGTTATTCTTTAATGCCAAGCCCTTGACCAATAGGAAAAAGAAACTTCCAAACTCTCTTTCTAAAATTCCCTTATTAGATCACTTTTTTGTGGAAATCAAAATTATACAAGGTAATACTGTCGACGCAGAGAGAACTTTCACAAGACATTACATGAGTTCGCAAATTAGTCATCAAGATATTTACGGGAAACATTTTCAAGGGAGACTCTTTTATGATAAAAAGGCAATAAAAGCACCAGCATTGATTATTGTGAGCGGTAGTGAAGGAAGGATTGAAAAGGCACAGAATATAGCTCAGCTTCTCTCTTCTAGAGGTTATATTTGCCTAGCAGTTGCCTACTTTGGTTTAGAGGGATTGCCAAAACATTTGGAACGTATTCCTTTAGAGTGCCTTGTGGAAGCAAAGGATTATCTACGTCAGCATCATCAAGTAGATAGTGAAAGAATTGGAATCTATGGACGTTCTAAGGGAGCAGAGTTAGTTTTAGCTGAGGAGAGCATTTTTAATGACGTTCAATGTTTGGTACTAAATTCACCCTCTGATGTGGTGTATGAAGGGATAGAAGGGAAATGGAATTCCCATTCTTCTTCTTGGACGTATTTGCAAATAGAACTTCCCTATCAAAAGTTTCGACTTAGAGATTATCTGTTCAGCAAACTTTTAAAAAGATCCTTCCCTAAAGATTGCTCTGCTAGGATAGATATTGGCCAAATGCATTCACCAATCTTATTGCTCGGAAGTACTGTTGATGAAATATGGGATGCCTCGTCAGCAATTGATGATATTGTTTCACATTATAAAGGACACCACATTACATTTAAAAAATACCATGAAACAGGTCACATGTTGACGGTGGCTTATCAACCAAATCATCGTTATCGAAAAGATTGGCGTTTATTGATGAAAGAGAGTAAGGATTCTTGGTTGGCTACGATTCATTTTTTTGATAGGTATTTGAAGAAGCAATAACATAAGATTATAAATATGCTATAATAGTCCCAACTAAGATAAAAACACAGTTCTGGTTGGTAGTCCAGACGTAGGCAAGCCTATCAGTAACCTTCCTCCTTGGTTGTCCATTCTTAGGGATAGATTTAAGGAGGTGCTGTCGTGGAAACAATTTCAATTGGATTGACAGTTTATTTTGAAGATGGATTTTGGCATGGTTTGTTCGAACAAGTGTATCGAGAAACTTATCAAGTTTGTCGTGTGACATTTGGTCAGGAGCCAAAAGATGATGAAATTCTAGAGATGTTACAGACTCAGTTTACTCAATTATCTTTTAGTCCAGAAGCTACAGTTAAGCAACATGTAAAAATAAAGAATCCTAAACGATTACAGCGAATAGTGAGGAAACAAGTAAAGCAAAAAGTTTCTTCCAAGTCGAAAGAACTATTGCAGTTGCAGTATGAGGAAAGGAAAAAGATTTCAAAACATCAATCTAGTGTCCAAAAGCAATTGCTCAAACAAGAGAAATTCGAACGCAAACAGCAAAAACGAAGAGACAAGCATAAAGGACATTAACCCTTATCTCTTTCATCAAAAAAGCTTCGGTAGGAGAAAACTACCGAGGCTTTTTAACATGTCGAAAACGATTGTTGAATATCTGGATGATGTTCCCAATCAGCTCGATCGTAGCTGCCTGTAATGGTGTGCTCTTCAGAAAAGAGCAGAACCCGTTCCACAATCGGAGCGATTTGGTCGAAATGGTGGGAAGAAATCACAATTGTTTTTCCTGCTGTTTTGAGATCTTGGAGTAAGTCGACGATCAGTTTTTGGTATTTGGGGGAGAGGCCGTTAAAGGGCTCATCAAATAGCAAGAGACTAGGATTCATAGTGAGGACACTGGCGATAGCGACTAGCTTCTTCTCCCCTCCGGAAAGATGGTAGGGAATGCGATCTCTCAGGTGTTCAATCTCTAAAAGAGCGAGTGTGTCATTGACGCGTTGGTCGATTTCAACTGCAGCTAAGCCGAGTTGACGTGGGCCGAAAGCGAGTTCATCATAGACGCTTGTGTTGAATAGTTGCGTATCGCTATTTTGAAAAATAAGCCCCACCTGTTGAAATAGCTGACCAGCACGATGGGGATCTTTTAAGAAAGGACCATCAATCGTCCAATCCTTAAAGTGGTAGTGACCAGAAGACAGGGGTAAAAGTCCAACCAGAATTTTGAAAAGTGTGGATTTTCCTGCTCCATTTGGTCCCATCAAAGCGATCGTTTCCCCTTGATTGATCTGTAGTTGGATATCGTGGATTCCAATCTCATCTGTGTAATGGTAATTTCCATCTTGAATGGTAATCATAAGCTATCCTTTCTAACGGAATAGAGTGGTGACGGCAATAAGGAAGACTAATTCCAGTAGTAAAAGGCCATCTTCTTTTTTCCAACAGAAGGGCTCTTTTTGTTTCCTGTCCATGCCATATCCTCTCAGCAACATGGCCTCGTAGACCTCTTTGGTATGGTTCTTTGTTGAGAGATACAAGAGACCCAGCAGAGAGCCAAAAAGATGGAGGCTCACTTTTTGACCAACGGTTCGAAGTTGGACACACTCGATTTGTTGGTGAAGGTGTTTTCCTAAAATATAACTATATTTTAGCGTAATATCAATGGTCTGGACAAAGGTCTTTGGGACATGCAACTGCCTTAGGGCATCCACCAGTTGGACGCTTGTGGTAGTGGCTAAGAAGAGAGAAATATTGAGAACAATGATCCCTGCACGTAACAAAAAGAGTCCACCATTTTGAAATCCTTGAAATAAGATACTCGGTAAAATCACAATGGCAGAGAAAAGAAGGACCTTGACGAGGACCTTAAACAGGTGAAGAAGGGCTTCTCCTGGAAGCATAGCAATGTGAAGTAGTAAGAGGATACCGAGGATCCAGAGCTGGATCGTATGGTGGGCTGTTGTAATGAGAATGGCTAGGGTTAAAAAGTAAACAAGCCACATCCAAGAGGAAGTTTTGGCCTTGAATGCGGGTGTCGTTTGTTTCATTTTGCCAAGAAAATGGCGCAATGTGTGAAGGTTCATTTGTAAATAGTGATGGCTTTTGGATGCTTCTAGAGTCGTTTGCTCTTGAAGGAGCCAGTCAGGAAGTTTACGCATGAGAAGTTTTTGCTCCGTTTATTGATCGAATCATTTTGCTAATGATATAGAAAATAAGAACAGCTGTAATGGCTGATAGAATATAGCCAATCGCAATTTTTGTTCCAGGAATGGTGTAATCACTGAACAAGGCTTCAAAAGAAAATCCATTTTTGATACCAGCTGGGACCTTCCCTTTGAGCAAGGATCCTAATTCTTCAGAAGACCATTCTCCAAAAGCCGTTCCTTCTGCTAGGAGACCAAGTGGGCTGAGGACGATCAAAGCAAGGAGTACCCAGCGAATTTTTTTAACAAATGAAGTTGTATTGACTGTACTTGGTGTGTACAACTCTGCAGGAGCAACTTGTTTTACAAAACGGTAAATCACAACGGTGAAGAAGGCTTCGACCCAACCTGCGACAAGGAGGTGAGCACCCAACATAGCAGGCACCGTGATACTCAATCCATAAGGATTATAGAGTGGCTGACCAGCTTCTGACGCGATGAGGGGTTGCAAGCCCAATTCAACACCAGCTAAGAAGGCAGCAGCATTGATCGAAAGAAAAGAACCGATAATAACGCCAAGCGTTTCCTGATGGTGCTTGCGGAACAAGTTATAAATAGCATAGCCAACAAAAGGCATCACAATGGCCATGTTGAAAATATTGGCCCCAAGAGCGAGAATCCCTCCGTCACCAAATAAGAAGGCCTGTAGGAGTAAAGCAACTGTCAGCGCTAGAGAGGCCGCATAGGGACCTATGAGAATGGCAAGAAGGGTCCCTCCGACAGCGTGAGCGGTCGTTCCACCAGGAACAGGAACATTAAACATCATCAATAAGAAGGACAAAGAAGCAGCAATCCCAAGCATCGGCGCTAGCTCTTTATTTTCTTTTAATTGGACCTTGACTTTTTTGATGGACAAGACAATAGCAGGCGCAGCAGCAACCGCTAAAACTGCACAACTTGCAGGACTAAGGTAATTATCTGGTATATGCATAACAAATTCTCCATTAGTATGATTTAATTTCGTTAACAGATTACCACATTATAAAATCAGGTGTCGTTGCAAAACGAGTCCAACATTTGTTACACTTGCTAGAAAGAGGGAGAAAAAACTAGTTTGAAGGGCTAGAAAGGCTTTTTAAGGTGAATTTAGATAAAATTATTGGTTCCATATCGAAATAGTTGACAGATGTAACGAACAGTGATACAATGGCTGTGATATTTCGATATAGAAATAAAAAGGAGACAAAATGGACAAGATGCAAGGGGGCTACCAAGCTTTACAGATACGCTTGTTAAATGGGCGTATCTTTCAAAAACTGCTGAGCAAGGAACCAGATGCCCTATACCGAAGTGAACAAGGGAAAATTTTAACGATTTTGTGGAAGCAAGAGTTGGAGTGCGCTACTGCGACCGATATCGCCCTTGCGACGGGGCTAGCCAATAATACATTGACCAGCATGGTTAAGAAATTGGAAGAACAAGGCTTGGTTACGATTCAACCTTGCACGCAGGATAAAAGGAAAAAATATATTTCTTTGACAGACCTCGGTTGGGCACAAAAAGAAATTGGGGATCGTGTTAGTAAGGAACTGGGTGAGATTTTCTATCAAGGATTTTCGGATCAAGAAATCCGAGAATTTGAGACCTATCAAGAGCGTATTATCTCTAATCTAAAAGCTAAAGAAGGTGACATGTAGAAACAGAGGAGTATCTTATGAAAGCAGTTGTTGTGAGCACTCCAGGTGGACCAGAGGTATTAGAAGTTGTCGAACGACCAAAACCAGTCCTGAAGGCAGGTTGGACCTTGGTGAAAATTCAAGGATTTGGTATCAATCACAGTGAAATTTTTACCCGTCAGGGTCTATCGCCGTCAGTTCAATTTCCTCGTGTGTTAGGAATTGAGTGTGTCGGTCTTGTGGAAGAAACGACTCGACCGGATTTGAAGATTGGACAGCAAATCATTTCCATTATGGGGGAGATGGGGCGAGCTTTTGACGGTGGTTATGCCGAGTATGTCTTGCTCCCGGATAGCCAAGTTTATCCAGTAACTAGCAATCTCGATCTGGAGAGTCTGATAGCCCTTCCTGAGACCTATTACACAGCCTTTGGTGCTTTTTGCAATCTTAAAATTGAAGAGGGAGACCGTGTCTTGGTACGGGCGGCGACTAGTGGGGTTGGCCTTGCGTTTGCAAAACTAGTCAAAAGTAAATTTCCCAAAATCTACCTGGGAGGAAGTTGTAGAAATCCAGCTAAAGAAGAGCGCTTGAAGGCGGTTGGATTTGATCAGGTGATTTTGGAGAAGGATGGCGTTTTGCAAAGTGAGGAGTCTTTCACAAAAATTATAGATCTAGTGGGACCTCGCCATATCAAAGATAGTATCCATCACTTAAGTGAAGGAGGAATTATCTGCTCTTGTGGTCAATTAGGTGGCCAGTGGATCTTGGCTGATTTTGATCCAATTGTTGAATTGGCGAAGAATGTTTATTTAACAACCTTTTATTCGGGGAATGTTTCAAATGAAAAGCTCCAAGAGTTGATCGATTTTGTGGAATTGTATCAAGTGGATGTCCGGCCTGAGAAGGTTTATAGGCTAGAAGAGATACAAGAAGCGCACACCTATCTTGAAAGTAGCCAGTCCTTCGGGAAAGTAATTGTGAAAATTGAGGAAGAATATGATTGAATATAAAAATGTAGTTCTGCGCTACACGGATACAGACATTTTAAAAGATGTCAATCTCCATATTGAAGATGGTGAATTTATGGTCCTCGTAGGTCCTTCAGGGTCTGGAAAGACCACCATGCTCAAGATGATCAATCGTCTTTTGGAGCCAACTGATGGCAATATCTATATGGATGGAAAACGCATCAAGGACTATGATGAACGAGAGTTACGTCTGTCTACTGGCTATGTGCTTCAAGCCATTGCTCTATTTCCTAATTTGACAGTTGCGGAAAATATCGCTCTCATTCCTGAGATGAAGGGCTGGGGCAAGGAGCGAGTGGCTTCCAAAACAGTCGAACTGTTAGAAAAAGTAGGCCTTCCAGCTTCTGATTACGCCGATCGCAAACCCCATGAGCTGTCTGGTGGGGAGCAACAACGGATTGGCATTGTGCGGGCCATCATCGGGGAGCCAAAGATTCTATTGATGGATGAGCCCTTTTCAGCCTTGGATGCCATTTCCCGCAAACAGCTACAGGCTCTCACCAAAGACTTGCACAAAGAATTTGGTATGACGACTATTTTTGTGACTCATGATACGGACGAGGCCTTGAAATTAGGCGATCGGATTGCGGTGCTACAAGAAGGAGAAATTGTGCAGGTGGCAGATTCTGAGACCATTCTAGCCCAGCCAGCTAACGACTTTGTGGCAGATTTATTTGGAGGTGCTCACCATGTCTAAACTACTTGCAACCTTTCAAGAACGTTTTGGAGACTGGCTCACTGCACTGGGGCAACATTTGCAACTGTCATTACTGACCTTACTCCTTGCGATTTTTCTGGCGGTCCCTCTGGCTATTTATTTAAGTACACGCAAGAGAGCCAGCAACTGGGTTTTACAGGTAGCTGGGATCTTCCAGACCATTCCTTCCATGGCCCTTTTGGGGCTCTTCATTCCCATCATGGGAATTGGAACACTTCCGGCCTTGACAGCTCTCGTCATCTATGCCATTTTCCCCATCCTCCAAAATACCATCACCGGTTTGCAGGGGATTGATCCAAGCCTTGAAGAAGCGGGGGTTGCCTTTGGGATGACCAAGTGGGAGCGCTTGAAGAAGTTTGAGATTCCCTTGGCCATGCCCGTCATCATGTCTGGGATTCGGACAGCAGCTGTGATGATTATCGGGACGGCTACCCTAGCTGCCTTGATTGGAGCAGGGGGACTTGGTTCCTTTATCCTTCTAGGAATTGACCGCAATAATGCCAGTCTGATTTTGATCGGTGCCCTGTCTTCTGCCTTCTTGGCCATCGCCTTTAACCTTCTTCTCAAATGGATGGAAAAGGCCAAATTGCGGACCATCTTTGCGGCTTTTGCGGTAATGGTTATCGGATTGGGAGCTAGCTATACACCAAGTCTTCTTCCCAAACCGGAAAAAGAAAACCTGGTCATCGCTGGGAAGTTGGGTCCTGAACCGGAAATTCTAGCCAATATGTACAAGATTTTGATCGAAGAAAACACAGACATGACAGTGACTGTTAAACCAAATTTTGGGAAAACCACTTTCCTCTATGAAGCTCTGAAAAAAGGGGATATTGCTATCTATCCAGAGTTTACAGGGACCGTGACCGAAAGTCTCCTCAAACCGGTGCCACAAGTCAGTCATGATCCAGAGGCAGTCTATCAAGCGGCTCGAGATGGGATCAAGAAACAAGACGACCTGGCCTTGCTCAAACCCATGGCTTATCAGAATACCTATGCTGTTGCAGTCCCTAAGAAAATTGCCCAAGAGTATGGTCTCAAGACCATTTCAGATTTGAAAAAGGTGGAAGGACAACTCAAGGCAGGATTTACCTTGGAATTTAATGACCGAGAGGATGGGAACAAGGGTTTGCAGAAGGTTTACGGACTCCATCTACAAGTCTCCACCATGGAGCCAGCCCTTCGCTACCAGGCGATCCAGTCCGGTGATATTCAGATCACAGATGCTTACTCAACGGATGCCGAGCTGGCTCGCTATGACCTGGTGGTCCTTGAAGATGACAAGCAACTCTTCCCACCCTATCAAGGGGCTCCCCTCATGAAAGAAGCTCTTCTTAAGAAACACCCTGAATTGGAAGGGATTCTCAATCAGTTAGCTGGTAAAATCACAGCAGAGCAAATGAGCCAGATGAACTTCCAAGTTGGAGTAGAAGGCAAGTCTGCTGCTCAAGTGGCACGTGACTTTTTGGTAAAAGAAGGGTTTATTAAAAATTAACAAACAATTCTCAAGTCTCCGCACTTGAGGATTTTTTGATAGAAAGCAATTTTAACCCCTTTCAGCAAGCTTTTGTTATAGAGGGAGAGGCCTTCTCTTCAAAAACTCTCCATTGAGTCTAGCTTAAAATTGTGTTACAATAAGCCTTGAAAACGAATGAAAGTATATGGAAACAAGTATGAAAAAAAGACCAGTGATTGGAATTACAGGAAATGAAAGACCCTTCCCAGATGATCCAGACGCGAACATGAGTTATGCGGCGACTGGTTTTGTCGAAGCGGTCAAAGAGGCGGGAGGAATTCCCTTGATCTTGCCAATTGGAGATGCGGACATGGCCAAAGACTATATATCGATGATTGATAAGCTCATCATTACTGGTGGTCAAAATGTCTTGCCCAAGTTTTATGGAGAAGAAATCGCCATTGATAGCGATGACTACCTCTTAAAACGTGATCTTTTTGAGTTGGCCTTGATTGAGGAAGCGCGTGCGGCTAAAAAAGCTATCTTTACCGTCTGTCGTGGGACCCAACTCTACAATGTTGCATTGGGTGGAACTTTGCATCAAGATATTGAGGATCATTGGCAGGACAATCCAGGTCAGTACACCAGCCAAGAGCTGGTGACCAAGGATCAGACGGTCTTACAAGAGATCTATGGTAAGACTAGTCGCATCAATTCCTTTCACCATCAAAGTATCAAAGACTTGGCAGATGGCTTAGAAGTAATCGCGCGGGATCCCAAAGACGACGTCATAGAGGCGGTTCAATCCACAGATGAGAGTCGTTTTCTCGGCGTTCAGTGGCATCCGGAACTGCGTTTTGACAAGAGTCCAGCAGACCACAAACTCTTTGAATATGTTGTGAATGACTTATAATGAGGACCAGCTCTCTTAGGAATTTTTCTAAGGGAGCTTTTTCTTTAATCTGCGTAAGAAAGACTGTAAATTGTGCCTAGGTTTTGGGGGAGGATTCGCTACAATAGAGCTAGTAGAATGAGGAGGATTAGAACATGTTTCAATTTCCAAAGGATTTTTTATGGGGGAGTTCGACCTCGGGCCCTCAAACAGAAGGGCGTCTAGCCCAGGATGGAAAGGGAGACAATCTCTGGGATTACTGGTATAGGATCGAGCCCAACCGCTTTTATCAAGGGCAAGGACCAGAGAAAACATCGACTTTTTATGAACACTGGGAAGAAGATCTGGACCTCTTGTTAGAAACCGGCCACACTGCCTTTCGAACCTCTATCCAGTGGTCACGTATTTTCCCAGAAGGACGAGGGGAAATCAATCAAGCAGGTGTTGATTTCTACCGTCGTGTCTTTGAAAAGATTAAAGAAAAAGGGATTCACCTTTTGGTCAACCTCTATCATTTTGATTTACCGATGGCTCTTCAAGAGCAAGGGGATGGTTGGGAAAATAAAGAAACTGCCTATGCTTACCAGGAATATGCGCGTTTTTGTTTCAAGACCTATGGGGATCTGGTTGATCAGTGGATCACCTTTAATGAACCCATTGTCCCTGTAGAGTTTGGTTATTTTTATGATGCCCATTTTCCTCATAAGGTAGACGCGGCAGCAGCAGTTAAAGTAGCCTACCACACCCAGTTGGCAAGCTCTCTAGCAGTCAAGGCCTGTCACGAGGTGGATCCTAACTATCGTATCGGGATTGTGCTCAATCTAACACCGGCCTATCCTCGGAGCCAGCATCCAGAAGATGTGAAAGCTGCGCGCATTGCCGAGCTCTTTCAAGCCAAATCCTTCTTAGATCCATCTGTTCTTGGTCATTATCCTGAAGAATTAGTGGAGATCCTACGGGAGCGTGATCTCTTGCCGGATTATGATCCTTTTGAATTGCGCTTGATCGAGGAAAATACGGTGGATTACCTAGGGGTTAACTATTACCAACCACTCCGTGTGGCAGCTCCTCGGTATGCTCCAAATCCAGCATCTCCCCTACTCTTTGAACAATTTTATGAACCCTATGTTATGCCAGGCCGCAAGATCAATCCCCACCGTGGTTGGGAAATCTATGAGCAAGGCTTGTATGACATTGCCCAAAATATCAAGGAAAACTATGGCAATATCGAGTGGATCCTGACCGAAAATGGGATGGGGGTCGAAGGAGAGGAAAAATTCCGCAAAGATGGAGTGATCCAAGACGACTACCGGATTGACTTTGTCAAAGACCATCTTCGTGAACTTCACCGGGCTATTCAAGATGGTGCCAACTGTAAAGGCTATTTGATCTGGACCTTTATTGACTGCTGGTCATGGCTCAATGGCTACAAGAACCGCTATGGCTTAGTTGAGTTGGACCTCGAAAGTCAAAAACGAACCCTCAAAAAATCCGGCCATTGGTTTAAAGAACTAAGCCAAGCCAATGGGTTTGAGAAGTAGACAAACTGCTCTTTTATAAGAATCAATCAACTTCTATAAAAATAAAAAATTTTATTCGTTAGAGTTATTCAACAGTGAGAAAAGTGTCTAAACTATTCAGTTTCAGGCACTTTTTTCACGGCAGAAAATTTTTAAGATGATTTTTACTTCAATCTTAACGCTAACTTAACTAGACCAATTTTCTTGAATTTCCTAGTTGACAAACTGGAAGAAGCATTGTATACTGACTCCGCTGGTTGCTTTTTGGTCAAATTAGACTAGACCAATTTTAAAGTAACTGAGAAATCGACCATGGGTCGTTTGACTAAGTAAAGGGGAAAGTATAGCAAGGCTATATCGTAAAAACTATGTGCGGAATCGTTGGTGTTGTAGGAAATACAAATGCTACTGATATTTTGATTCAAGGACTTGAAAAACTCGAATACCGAGGCTATGACTCTGCGGGTGTTTTTCTGGCTAGTGAAGGCAAGAGCCAATTGGTAAAGGCAGTTGGCCGTATTGCAGAATTGTCGTCTAAGGCGGAAGGTGTCGAAGGGACAGCTGGGATTGGACATACCCGTTGGGCCACTCATGGAAAACCAACTGAGGACAATGCCCACCCACACCGCTCTGAAACAGGTCGCTTTGTTTTGGTCCACAATGGGGTGATTGAAAACTACCTTGAAATCAAGGAAGAATACCTAGCCGGTCACCATTTCAAGGGGCAAACAGATACAGAAATCACCGCCCACTTGATCGGAAAATTTGCTGAAGAAGATGGCTTGTCTACGCTCGAAGCCTTCAAAAAAGCCCTCCACATCATCCGTGGGGCCTATGCTTTTGCTTTGATGGATGCGGAAGATCCAAGCACCATCTATGTAGCGAAAAATAAGTCACCACTCTTGATCGGTCTTGGAGATGGTTACAATATGGTTTGCTCTGATGCTATGGCCATGATTCGTGAAACCAACCAATACATGGAAATCCATGACCAAGAGTTGGTCATTGTCAAGGCTGACAGCGTTGAAGTACAAGACTATGATGGAAACGTCAAAGAACGGGCAAGCTACACGGCTGAACTTGACCTTTCTGATATTGGAAAAGGGACTTACCCATACTACATGCTCAAAGAAATCGATGAGCAACCAACTGTCATGCGTAAGTTGATCCAAGCCTATACAGATGAATCTGGTCAAGTAGTGGTAGACCCAGCTATTATCAAGTCTGTTCAAGAAGCAGATCGCATCTATATCCTTGCGGCTGGTACCTCTTACCATGCTGGATTTGCGTCTAAAAAAATGTTGGAAGAGTTGACAGATACTCCAGTAGAACTCGGTATCTCCTCTGAGTGGGGGTATGGTATGCCACTTCTTAGCAAGAAACCACTCTTCATCTTTATCAGTCAATCTGGTGAAACAGCCGATAGCCGCCAAGTGCTGGTCAAGGCCAATGAAATGGGCATTCCAAGCTTAACAGTGACCAATGTTCCAGGTTCAACTCTTTCACGTGAAGCAGACATGACCATGTTGCTCCATGCGGGTCCTGAAATTGCGGTAGCTTCTACTAAGGCTTATACGGCTCAAATCGCAGCCCTTGCCTTTCTGGCGAAAGCTGTTGGGGAAGCTAATGGCAATAAGAAGGCCAAAGCCTTTGATTTGGTGCACGAATTGTCTATCGTTGCCCAATCGATCGAATCAACCCTTTCAGAAAAAGAAGTGATCGACGAAAAAGTCCGTGGCTTGTTGGAAACAACCCGCAATGCTTTCTATATCGGACGTGGTCAAGATTACTATGTTGCTATGGAAGCCAGTCTGAAACTAAAAGAAATTTCTTACATCCAATGTGAAGGCTTCGCTGCGGGTGAGTTGAAACACGGTACCATCGCTCTGATCGAAGACGGTACACCGGTCATTGCCCTCTTGTCTGACCCAGTCCTAGCCAGCCACACACGTGGAAACATCCAAGAAGTGGCAGCACGTGGGGCTCATGTTTTAACCATTGCAGAAGAAAATGTCGCTAAAGAGACAGATGATTTGGTCTTGACAGCGGTTCACCCTTACCTTTCTCCAATCTCAATGGTGGTGCCAACCCAATTGATTGCCTACTTTGCAACCCTTCATCGTGGGCTCGATGTTGATAAACCACGGAACCTTGCTAAGTCTGTAACAGTTGAATAAAATTATTTATATAGAAAAAAACATCCTCGTTAGGTTTTTCCTAGCGAGGATGTTTGCTTTATTTATCAAAACCTTGCAAGGCTTTGAGGCGTTCTTCTGTTTGTCCCTTGGCATCTAGTTTTTTACCTTGGTAGACAGCAGATTCCCATGATCCATACATTGGATTTGGGAAGATGATGAATTTTTCACCAAATTCTTTTTGCAATTCGTCCAATTTCTTGTCGCGATCAGCTTCAGAGGTCTTAGAGAAGTCTGCAAAGTCGACCAGGTTGTCCCCAAAGAGCAAGACAAGATTGGTCTTTTCTTGTACAGCTTGGCGACGGCCTTCTTTTGATTTGACGCCATCTTCTAAGAACATGAGGTGGTCACGTCCTTGAACAGGAATGCCTTCTTTTTCAAGGTTCTTGATGGTATCATCTACTTGAGAGGTTGTACGGTCAGAAATGTAGTAGATTTGAACCCCGTTTTGATCCGCATATTGAAGAAAATCTTTGGCACCTGGCACCGCTTTTGCGGCTGCTTTTTTCACCCAAACATCCCAGTCTTTAGGATTGAAGGCCGTACCATCTTTGACGTTTTGAACTTGGTAAGGGCTGTTGTCTAAAACAGTTTCGTCCAAATCCAAGACGATGGAATAAGGCTTATCAGAAGGAGTTTGGAGGATCTCTTTCAAACGGTCAGTAGCGACATTGTAGCCTTGTAAATACAAAGCCTTGGTTTCTGCTGCCTTTTGGTACCAGAGAACAGACATGGTATTTTCTTGTGAGCGCTGTTGATCATAGGTCATCGTCACCTGATTTTTAGTGCTGCTTGCTTTTGTCTCTTGCGTTTTAGTGGTGTTGCTTCCACAACTCGTCAGTAAAATGACAGAAGCAAGAGCAGAAACGATGGTAAAGGTGGTTTTTGTTGTTTTCATAAACCGTACACTCCTTAAAATTATTCTACAAAAATTATACTCCTTTCAATCTTGCCTGACAAGAAAGAGGAGAAGGGGATCCAGGGAATGGTAAAATGAATAGGAAAGAAAGAAATGTTGATATGAAGGGCTTTTTCACCTCAATAGATGCCATTTTTCAGCTTAAAAGAAGGGGTATAGTTTTATGCTATAACCGGATCAAGAAAAGATCAAAGCGGTCCTTTTCTTCTAAAATGAAAGAATAAAGAAAGATACCCGCAAGTCCCTATTTTCAAGGACTTGCGTTTTTTTGATACCTTTCTTAATAAAGAAATTTTAAGGCCTTGATAGGGAAAATATATTAGTCAGCCACTTTTCGAGGTGATATCATGGTTACAAATTCCAGAAGGGAAGCAGTCAATCTTTCTGTTGGAGAAATATTGAGGAGGATATACAGTATGAGTAAAAAAGAATTGGTTCTTCGTGCCATTCGAGGCGAAGCAGTAGAGCGAATCCCTGTAGGATTTTGGCTCCATTATGTGACCCAAGAAGAAAAAGAATTGGGGCTAGATAATCCGGCTGTAGTAGAAAAAAGTATTAAAGGACACCAACACTATGTTGAAGAAATTTCACCTGATTTTGTCAAGATCATGAGCGATGGCTTCTTCCGCTATCCGAGTGCACTTTATTCGAGAGAGATCCAATCAATCCAAGAATTGAAGGATATTCAACCGATTGGAGAGCATCATCCTTGGATTGAAAAACAAATTGAAGTGGTCAAGGAGATTCGTTCCCATTTCCATGAAGAGATTGCTTCTTTCTACAATATCTTCTCGCCCATTTCTTATTTGAAACGCTGGTTCCGTACGGATCAATCCCGTGGAGACCAAGTGATTGCAGACTTTATTAAGGAAGATCCAGAAACTTTAGCTCATGTCCTTGACGTGATTGCAGGAGACATCGCTAGTTTAAGTCGCCGCTTGATCCAAGAAGCAGGTGTTGAAGGGATTTACTTCTCAACCCAGCAGGTCCAAGATGAGCGTGTGACTGATGAAGAATACCGCAAGTTCATTGAGCCTAGCAGCATCGCTGTCCTAGAAGCAGCCAATGAAGCTGGAGGCATCAATATCCTTCATATCTGTGGTTTTGAAGGGGCCAGCAATGAAGTGGAACTCTTCAAGGATTATCCAGCTCAAGTCATTAACTGGGCGACCCATCATGAAGGCCTTAGCCTAGCCGCAGGTCGCAAGCTCTTTGGGGATCGTGCTGTCCTAGGTGGCTTTGTCAATGGCAAGAAAGGCTTGCTCTACCAAGGGGAACGAGCAGCTATCGAGCAAGAAACCCGTCGCTTGGTCGCAGAAGCGGGAAGTCGTGGTTTGATCCTTGGGGCAGACTGTACCGTGCCAGATGATTTCCAATTGGAACGCTTAGATTGGGTACGTCAAGCAGCTGTATTGTAAGAAGAAAGGAGAGGGAGATGAAAAAGATCAATGTATGGTGTATCCTGGTAACCGTTTTGTTTTTGCTTTTAGGGCTTAGTAAAGCTGCTCTTGCAAGTAGTCAGGGGAAAGCCAAAAAAGATCCAGATATGGCAAGACTGGAGAAAATTCCAGCCCATAGTCTCTCCCTCCTTCGCCCGTCTGATCTAGCAGGAATCCTTCTTCTCGAAGATCAGTGATAAAAAAAGATGAAGAGCTTGATAAAAAATATATATTAGTCAAAGAATAATTGAAGTGTTAAGATAACAAACAAGAAAAGAATAGAACGAGGTAAGAACATGTCAGCCAAAAGAGAATTAGTGTTAAAAGCTTTTAAGGGAGAAGCGGTTGATCGTGTGCCAGTTGGATTTTGGCATCATTTTACAACAGAAGAAGAATGGTTGAAAGGATTTTCTAATCCGGAAATCATTGAAAAAAACCTGAAGGGTCATCAAAGCTTCCTTCACAAGGTCAAACCAGACTTTGTCAAACTCATGAGCGATGGTTACTTTGCTTATCCAAATCCAGCCATCCACAAAGGCCTTGAAAATATCTCCGACTTAGCAGGGATTGAACCACTCGGAGCAGATCATCCATGGATCACAGAGCAGGTAGAGCTCGTTAAAAAAATCCGTGCCGGTTTTGAAGAAGACATTGTGGCTATCTACAATATCTTTGCTCCAGTGACCTACTTCAAATGGTTGGTCGGAGAAGTTTCAGGAGGAGATGACTTGATCGCAAACTTTATCGATCAAGATGCAGCAACTCTTAAAAAAGTATTGGATACGATTGGCCAAGATATTGCAAGTTTGAGCCAACGAATCATCAAAGAAGCAGGGGCAGACGGGATCTACCTCAGTGTTCAAAGCATCCAAGATGCGCGCGTGAGCCAAGAAGTATACAAACAAGTCATCGCACCGAGTGAACTCCATGTCTTAGAAGTAGCCAATGAAGCAGGTGGTGTAAATATTCTTCATATCTGTGGCTACGAAGGAGCTCGCAATGATATCCATCTCTTCACAGACTACCCAGCTCAAGTGCTTAACTGGGCAGTTGGACCAGAAGGAATCAGCCTAGCAGAAGGACGCGAAATCTTCGGTGGACGTACGGTTCTTGGTGGCTTTGAAAATGGCAAAAATGGTCTTCTCTATACAGGAGACAAGGCTGCGATTCAAGCAGAAACCAAACGCATCATCGCAGAAACTGGAACCACAGGCTTGGTCATCGGTGCGGATTGTACTATTCCAAGTGATATTGATGAAGAGCGAATCGAATGGGTTCGTGAAGCTGCAGCAGAATAAGAAAAAATAGAATCAGGGAGAACAGAGTATGAGTAAAAAAACATGGATTATCGGTGGGGTGGCCGTTCTTGCTATTGCAGGTGCAACCATTCTTGGACGGAGTTTGAACCATGCAAACGACAGCAAAGGCTCAACAGGATCGAACAAGGTGACAACCTTGAAAGTAGCCCACACGCAAAACTATGTACCGTATGATTTCGTTGATGAAAAAGGAGAATCAGACGGCTATGAAGTAGCCGTTCTCAAAGCCATTGACGAAAAACTACCAGACTACAAGTTTGAGTACACTGGAACAAGTGATGACGATCTCTTAATCGGTCTAGAATCTGGTAAATACGATATCGGAACCAAAGGAGCTTGGTATACCGAAGAACGTGCCAAGAAATTTATCATTCCAAAAGAACCAATCGGTGCAAGTATCATCGGATTTACCGTACGGAAAGAAGATGCGGATAAATACAAGAACATCGATGACTTTGCGAAAGAAAAAGGAAAATTGGTTCCAATTTCACCACAAAATGCGCAGTGGAATGTTATTAAAGAATACAATGAAAAGCATAAGGACCAACAAATCGAATTAACAGCTGCGGAATCTTTCAAAGTCGCAGATGCCTATGCTTGGGTTCTTGAAGGACGTTACGATGCCTTCTTTGACATCAAACTTTCCTTTGAAAAGGCTGTCACAGATAAAGATGGTTCTTACCACCAATATGCGGACAAACTGAGCTGGTTTGCCTACAAAGGAATTCCAACTTACCCATTGATCCATAAGGATAAGAAAAACGAAAAATTTGCGGAAGAATACAGCAAGGCCATCAAAGAATTAGAAAAAGATGGCACACTTGCTAAATTGTCGAAAAAATATTTCGGTGAAGATGTCTTCAGTTATGTAGATAAAGAGAAATAAGATGGAACTGGGTGCGCATAGCCCCAGCTTCCTTATTTCTATACGGATACAGAAAGGAAAAGAAACATGGTCTCATACGACATTTCCAAGGTCTGGTCATTTCTTCCAACCTTGGTCCAAGCTCTGCCAGCGACCCTAGCTTTGATGGTTTTAACGACGGTTCTCGGTTCTGCATTTGGCTTGGTTTTGACATGGGCACAAGTATCAGAAGATAAGGTAGGAGCAGGTCTGGCAAAAGGTTATGTCTTTACTTTGCGTTGTACCCCTCCGATTGTCTTACTCTTTTTGGTCTTTTATGGACTCCCCCAATTTTTGAACTGGTGGTTGGGCATTGACATTGACCACTGGTCCAAGTTTGTCTTTGTCCTTGTTGCCATGTTT
The DNA here is from genome assembly GCF_019929185.1 of Streptococcus parasanguinis. Classification (GTDB taxonomy): domain Bacteria; phylum Bacillota; class Bacilli; order Lactobacillales; family Streptococcaceae; genus Streptococcus; species Streptococcus parasanguinis_O. Next base: position 86,147 of record NZ_JAHZPC010000003.1, on the reverse strand, counting down.
CTTCTCTTTGCCGCTATGATCTCTGAGGTTTTCAAGGCAGCCTATTTGGCTATTCCAAAAGGTCAGATGGAAGCGGGCTTGAGTATCGGCTTGACGCCAGCCCAAACCATTTGGCGGATTGTCCTTCCCCAAGCCTTTCGCGTGGCTCTTCCAAATATGACGACTGCCATCTTGAACCTCATGCGCGATGCCGCTTTAGCTTATACCATTGGCTTTATCGATATCATGGGAGCAGGCAACAACTTGATCAGCCGCAATCTTGGGAATTATTCCCTCGAAACGTATACAGCTGTAGCAGTGATCTACTGGGGAATTGCCCTTGTGATCTCCTTCTCCGCTCAACTCCTTGAGAAACGACTCAGTGTAACAGAAAGGTAGCTTATGGATTTCAATTTTATTAGTAAAGCATTTATAGCCACCTTGGGTGGTGTTCCAGTGACCCTTCTGATCATGGTCGTATCGATTCTCTTGAGTTTCCTTCCAGCCCTCTTTTTGGCACTCGGTCAGATCTATAAGGTCAAAGGTGTTCGCAGTTTCTCAGTGATTTACTTAGCTTTTATCCGCGCGACACCTCCGATTCTCTTGATTCTCTTCTTTTATAGTCTCTTTCCCAGCCTCTTAAATAGCTTTTTTAAGAGTATTGGTAGTCACTTTAATGTCTTTGAGATCAATCCCATTTATTATGCCTTTATCATCTTTAGCTTGATGACAACAGGAAGTCTTGCTGAAATTCTACGGTCAGCCATTCTGACGGTGGATAAGGGGCAGCTAGAAGCAGCGCAAGCCATTGGTTTGACTAATCGCCAAGCCTATATCCGCATTGTTTTTCCACAAGCCTTGCGTTCAGCCCTGCCCAATTTGTGTAACTTAGTTATCAATTTGGTCAAAGGAACCTCCCTTGTCTTTGTCATGACGATCAAGGATATCACCGCCATTGCCAAGGTAGAAGCCTCTTATGGCTATCAATATTTTGAATCCTATCTAGTGATTTTTATTCTTTATATTGTCATTTGTGGGGTGATTCAGTGGGGATTCAATCTCTTAGAAAAACGCTTGACACTCGCATAGAAGAAGGAGAAATAAGAAGATGTTAGAAGTAGAACACGTATCGAAAAAATTTAAGGACCACCAAGTCCTGGTAGATGTTAATCTCAAGGTCAACCAAGGAGATGTCGTCGTTATTTTGGGGCCATCTGGATCAGGAAAAACAACCTTCCTTCGCTGCCTCAATCACTTGGAAAAGGCAGATACAGGCCACCTCACCCTAGGTGGAAAAGAGTATGACCTCTCAAAACTCAGCAAAAAGGAAATTTTAGAAATTCGTCAAAAGACAGCCTTTGTTTTTCAGCATTACAATCTATTTGCCAACAAAACAGCACTTGAAAATATCTTGGAAGGATTGATTGTAGCTCGTAAGATTCCAAAAGAAGAAGCCATCCAACGGGCAGAATCCGCCCTTGAAAAAGTTGGTCTCCTCGCTTACAAGGATTACTATCCTTCTCAATTGTCAGGTGGTCAGCAGCAGCGGATCGGAATCGCACGTGCTATCGCAGTAAAACCAGACGTGATCTTGCTGGACGAGCCGACTTCAGCGTTAGACCCAGAATTGGTTGGGGATGTCTTAGATGTCATGAAACAGCTAGCCCAAGAGGGAGTGACCATGGTTGTCGTAACCCATGAGATGGGCTTTGCGCGTGATGTGGCCAACCACGTTATCTTTATGGACGGCGGACACATCATCGAAGAAAACGAACCCCATGAATTCTTCAATAGTCCAAAGGAAGAACGGACCAAACAATTCCTTTCACGGATTTTATCTGATGCTACTTATAGCGTCGAATACATGATTTAACAAGAGACACACCTATGTAGGGTGTGTTTTTTGGATTCTGGAAAAAATTTTAAAATTTAGCTCATTTTTTAAAAATCATTACGAATAATATAAGTGAGAGGGAAATATGACTGATAAAAAACAACGATTTGTACTACTATTCTTACTGACTATGTTTCTAGGAGGTTGCAGTCTTTTTACGGATAAAGCTGCTGAGAGAAGGGAAATGATTCAGATTGCAGAAAGCACGAAAATGGAGCGAGCGATAAAACACTTGTTAATCAGTATCGATCCGAAAGCTTTCACTTCAGAAGGAGTCATTCACTCCTATACCCTGATAAAAGGTAAATTGGAATACAACCCAATGGGAGGCATGAATGTCTATCTCGTTATCAATGGCGATAAAAAGTTAACGATCGATACGACTATTCAAATGGAAGATTCAGGACAGTTTGAAGCAGGTAGTTACGGTATTTCAGCAAAATTAGATGATCTGTTAAGTAAAGCAGAAGAGACTGGGAAATAAACTCATTTAGGTAAATACCCCTAATATAGGTAAATAGAAACATTTCTGTATCAAAACCAATATGTTACATTAATAGCTAGTGCTTGTAACGATTTGGCAATATTTTTTAACAAAAGTAACATTTCAGGTATGGATAGAATTTTGTATAATAAATTCTAAGAAAGCTGAAGAAAGAATGGGAAGATGAAAAAAAGTAAATTTATTGTATTAGTTATGATGCTATTTGGTTTAAGTTTGGGAGGTTGTAGCTTTTTTAATGGACAATCTGCCAAGAAACAAGAAATGATTCAAATCGCGGAGAGTAAGAAGATGAAGGTAGCGATTGAAAATATGTTAAAGGATATTGATCCTGAAGCATTAACTCCGCAGGGGAAAATACACTCGTATAAAATCTTGGAAAATCAATTGGAATACAATCCAATGGGTGGGATGAATGTATATTTGGAAGTCAATAATGATGAAAAACTAACTATTGATACTACTGTTCATATGGAAGATTCGGGAGAATTTGAGGCTGGAAGTTATGGTATTTCTGCAGAGTTAAGTCGTTTACTGAGGGGAGATGAATATGGTAAATAACACAAATTTTTCAGACAGACAGCATGTAGAAGCATCATTAATTGAATATAGATCATTAAAATTAGGAAAAAATCAAAAAATTAAAGAAGGTAGTGAATATGTTGGTAATGTTTCTCACATTTATGATAGTGTAAATGGCAATGAAGAACAAGTCTTCGTACTAACGGATAGTGGCAAGGGTGTTGAACAAGATCCAGTCCCCTATACTGCTTCAGATGAAGAACGTGCCCAAATCCATGACGTGACTGTCTTGATGAAGGGATCTGAAACTGAAATAAGTACACAAAAATTACTCCATGATACATATACGGATTGGGTAAAGACAGATTTGCCAGCAGCTTCCAATATTTTGAACCCTGGTGGTGCAAGCGAGTATGCAACAGAATATGCGAAGAATTATGCGCGAGATAAGGCTAAAAATGGTTTTAACAATGCTGTAGAAGCTTTTGAAGATGCAATTATTCCTACATCTGTTAATCTTCCACCGGAGGCCACTCCCTTAGGTAGGTTCATACAAAAAGCGATGGACAATCCTGTCAGCAATTTCATACAGGAAAAAGCATCAGATGCGGTCGGCTTTTTTGCAGAAAGAACAGCCGAAGAACAGGTTAAATTTCCTGCTTTAATGGGAGCTGCTTTTTTAAAAAAATACAATGATGAAAACGGTACTTTCCCGCCTCCGCAGTTTAAAGATGCTGCAGCTCATTTGAAAGAGGTGATCCGAAAATACCCCAATGCCAAGATCGATCTATACGGTCACTCTCTGGGGTCTATGAATATTCAGTATGCGCTTGCCTGTTTGACGGAAGAGGAAGCTTCTCATATTGGGACTGTCCATCTATACAATGGCCCTAATGCCTATCCTATTTTAACACCCGAGCAAAAATCGCGTATAGATTCGCTGAAGTACAAAATTTACAACCACATTGACCATAAAGATTTGGTTAGCTTGGGCTATCAGGATTCTGGAAGCAAGGAATCCAGTGGGATTGTCAAGCACCTCAAAACTAAAAATTTGATAAATACTGGCCTGCAGCACATGATGCATGGTTATATCTATGATAAGGATGGGAATTTGGTTCTTGAAAAGGGAACGGAAGCCATCACTCGCAAGGAAATCATTGAAGAGCGGATGAAGGTTTACTATCGCCTAAAGGATAAATTACAAAAAACAGGTGGTGGACTGAGTTCAAGTGAACAAATCTATCTCGATGCCTTGCAGGCATGCTTGGCTTCTGATGAGCTGATTCGAGTAGTGGATGAAGGGCTGGAGCAAGCTCAGAAATCTAAGGCACGACTGGATACAGATTTAGAAGCTTTGGAGAAAGTATTACAGACCGTTCCGAAAGGCTTCATTCTCAATCTTTCCGAAGTAGAAGAGGCCTATGCACAGGCTGGTGCAACAAGGCAAACAGTTGTCACTCAAGTAAGAGAAAGGTTCGACAATCGTTTGGCTGCATATCAGTCCTTATCGAATGAATTTCATGCTTTAAACGAGCAAGTGAATGCAGGAATTGAGCTCTTAAAAGCAAAAGATCAAAAAATAGCAGGAGAAATGAACCAGTGGGAACAACTAGCTTATTAATTTCATCTACTCTTTCAAAAAAGGAAAAGAAACTAGATCACTTGGAAAGAGAGTTCCAAAAAGCGCGCTTGGAGCTAGATGAAAAGCGTTGCCTAGTGGAAAGAAAACAGCAGCTCTTCACCCAGATGCTGGAAGAAGAGTATGCGATGGCAGCTTCCTTCTTACAAGAGCAGGAAGTTGATAACAGTTGTGGATGGGAGTCCCTCCATCGCTGTATCGAAGAGTATGATATCGAAGCTAGAGAAGCTGCACAAGTAGCTTTAAAACAGATCGAAATCGAGGAAGAGAATTTATGGCAATCCTACCGGAAAGATAGACGCCAACTGGAAGAGGAGTTTGCACAAGATAAAGTTTCATAGTATAGAAGAGGAGGAAGTATGGGTGATAGTCCAGTCAAAGATTTCTTTGATTTAGATATGAAAGATAAGATGAGGATCATCGAAAGCCGAAAGAAACTTGAAAAAGATTTAATCCGGGTTGTCTATGCGCCCGTTTTATTGACCTGCAAGGCAGGAGTTGAGAAGCGTTACAATGATGGCTTGACTGCGATTGCAACAGTAGCTGAAGAAGACGTCCAAGTGGTCGGGAAGCAACTAGACCAATCCATGGTGGGGCAATTTGCTAAAAATGTACAGACAGCTATTCAAGAAAAAGCTGGTAAATTTAAATCTATCTAGCCAAGAACTTCTATTTAAATATGGAATCTGGAGTGACATCCAGATTTTTTAATAAATTTAAAAAATTATGTAAAAAAGTGTTGACAAAGAAATCAGTCTGCGTTATAATAATTTATGTAAACAAAAAGAGGTTGAAAAAACCTACTAGTTTACAAGATCAATAGTGGAAAGGAGATGGTGATATGCTATTTCCAAAATTAAGACAACTAATTGATAAAAGGAAAAATAGAAACTGTTAGCCTGTAGGGCTATTATTAAATAAATGAATTAAAATTATGTAAACAATCAAACGGCAGTCAATTGGTCTGCTAATTTTCAAGAATGAATTAAAATTATGTAAATTAGAGGTACACAATATGAATAACAACTTTAACAATATGGATGATCTTTTCAATCAACTAATGGGAAACATGGGTGGTTTTCGTTCTGAAAGCCGTCGCTACATGATCAACGGTCGTGAAGTGACACCTGAAGAATTCGCTATTTACCGTCAAACCGGTCAACTTCCAAATGAAGGAAGCGAGCAAGTGCAACACCATCAAGGTAAAGGAATGAAACAAGATGGGATCCTTGCAAAACTTGGTCGCAACTTGACCGAAGAAGCTCGTGAAGGAAAATTGGATCCAGTCATCGGACGTAATAAAGAAATTCAAGAAACTGCTGAAATCTTGTCTCGTCGTACCAAGAACAATCCTGTCCTTGTAGGGGATGCCGGTGTTGGTAAAACAGCAGTTGTAGAAGGTTTGGCACAAGCTATTGTGAACGGGGATGTTCCAGCTGCTATCAAAAACAAAGAAATCATCTCGATTGATATTTCTGGTCTAGAAGCTGGTACGCAATACCGTGGTAGCTTTGAAGAAAATATTCAAAATCTGATCCAAGAAGTCAAGGCTATGGGAAATGTCATTCTCTTCTTTGATGAAATCCATCAAATCCTTGGTGCAGGCAGCACAGGTGATGGTCAAGGATCTAAAGGTCTTGCGGATATCATCAAACCTGCTCTTTCACGTGGGGAATTGACAGTCATTGGGGCAACTACTCAAGATGAATACCGTAACACCATCTTGAAGAATGCGGCTCTTGCTCGTCGTTTCAACGAAGTGAAAGTCAATGCTCCATCAGCCGAAGATACTTTCAAGATCCTCCAAGGGATCCGTGATCTTTATGAAAAACACCACAATGTCATCTTGCCAGATGAAGTTTTGAAAGCAGCGGTTGATTATTCGATCCAATACATTCCACAACGTAGCTTGCCTGATAAGGCCATTGACTTGGTCGATGTGACAGCTGCCCACTTGGCAGCCCAACATCCTGTAACAGATGTCCATGCTGTGGAACATGAAATTGAAGAAGAAAAAACCAAACAAGAAGAAGCTGCGGCTAAAGAAGATTACGAAGCAGCTTTGAAAGCAAAAGTTCGTATCGAAGAACTTGAAAAGAAAATTGAAAACCATACGGAAGACCATAAAGTAACAGCAACAATCAACGATGTGGCTGAATCAGTAGAACGGATGACGGGTATTCCAGTGTCACAAATGGGTGCAACTGATATCGAACGTTTGAAAGATATGGGTCACCGTTTGCAAACCAAGGTTATCGGTCAAGATAAAGCCGTTGAAGCAGTAGCACGTGCTATCCGTCGGAACCGTGCAGGATTTGACGAAGGGAACCGCCCAATCGGTAGCTTCCTCTTTGTAGGTCCTACTGGTGTTGGTAAGACTGAGTTGGCTAAACAATTGGCTCTTGATATGTTCGGAACCAAAGATGCGATCATCCGTTTGGACATGTCAGAATATAGCGACCGCACAGCCGTTTCTAAATTGATTGGTACAACTGCTGGTTATGTTGGTTACGATGACAATAGCAATACTTTGACAGAACGTGTTCGCCGTAACCCTTACTCAATCGTCCTTCTCGATGAAATTGAAAAGGCTGACCCTCAAGTGATCACACTTCTTCTCCAAGTTTTGGATGATGGTCGTTTGACTGATGGTCAAGGGAACACTGTAAACTTCAAGAACACTGTGATTATCGCCACTTCAAACGCTGGCTTTGGTTACGAAGCCAACTTGACAGAAGATGCGGATAAACCAGAACTCATGGATCGTTTGAAACCTTACTTCCGTCCAGAATTCTTGAACCGTTTCAACGCTGTCATTGAATTCTCACACTTGAGCAAGGAAGACCTTTCTAAGATTGTTGATTTGATGTTGGTAGATGTCAATAAGACCCTTTCTAAGAAAGAAATCGACTTGGCAGTGAGCGATGCAGCCAAAGAATATATGACTGAAGAAGGTTATGATGAAGTGATGGGAGTTCGTCCACTCCGTCGGGTAGTTGAACAACAAATCCGTGACAAAGTCACAGACTTCCACTTGGATAACTTGGATGCTAAACATCTTGAAGCAGACATGGAAGATGGTGTCCTTGTGATTAGAGAAAAAGACACAAAGAAGGAAGAAAACACTGATAAACAAGCAGACTAAGGCGAATTAGTTTGTGAAAAATAGAGGCTGCTATCATATAGCAGTCTTTATTTTTTCTTCCCACCTGGGGGAAATTATTCGCCGTATAAGGCCAAAATCCTCCTATTTGGGGTGGAAAAACATCAATAATTAGTGAAATTAATCCAATTTGAGCAAAATTATTAATAAATAAAGAAAATAAGTATATAATCTATACAAGAATAAAATTTGAGGAATGGAAGTAAGATGAGCAATACAATTGATATCTACTCAACTCCCGAATACAGAAAAGTGGAAGCCGTTGTTCAACTGATGGTTGACGGTCGCTTGACGAGCTATCGTGTCGCAACTGAAACAAACATCAGCAAAATGAGCTTGGCGACTTTGACGAAGGGAACGAGTAAAATCAAAAATATTACCTATCAAACGGCTTTGGCCTTGATTGATTGGTATGATGAGAATCATGAAAAGTATGGCATTACGATTGACTAGTCAGTAGCCCACTTTTCGTGGTTTTTTTCTTTTTCAGCAAAACTTGCCTCCTCTCTGAGACTGGAGTCTGATTTTACTTGAAGAGGATGGGAAAACTTGAAAAGACGGGCGAAATTTGATATAGTATAGCATATATGAAAATTAAAGGAGAAACATATGCAAGGCGGAAGTTTGCTAATTATGCTCGTTCTTATGGTCGGTTTGATGTACTTCATGAGCCGTAGCCAAAAGAAACAGTACCAAAAACGGATGGAAAGTTTGAATAAACTTCAAAAAGGAAATGAAGTCATCACGATTGGTGGCTTGTACGGAACCATCGATGAAGTCGATACAGACCGCAAGACCGTTGTCTTGGATGTTGATGGTGTCTACCTGACCTTTGAATTGGGAGCGATCAAAACAGTTCTTCCTGTATCAGAAGGAATCTCAGCTACTGCGACAGAAGGTGCTAGCTCAGATGCTGATTCAGCCATCGAAGAATAATCATCAAAGAAGAGGCAAGGGCCTCTTTTTTGGTGGGCAAATAGGACGATGTGATGAAGGAAAGTCCTGCTGGTTCAAAAAAGAGGCCAGAGTCCCTATTTTATGGGGATTTATGGTATAATGAAGCGATAAATATTGAAATAGGTAGAAAAACATGTTTCGTTTTAAGAAAAAAGAAAAAATCGAGATACCTTTAGAAGTCCCGAAACACATTGGGATCATTATGGATGGCAATGGTCGCTGGGCGAAAAAGCGGATGCAACCGCGCGTCTTCGGTCATAAGGCAGGGATGGAAGCTCTCCAAGAAGTGACGATTGCAGCAAAAAATATGGGGGTTCAGGTCTTGACGGTCTATGCCTTTTCTACGGAAAACTGGACACGCCCTGAAGATGAAGTCAAGTTCATCATGCACTTGCCGGTCGAGTTTTATGATCGTTTCGTCCCCGAATTGCATCGCAACAATGTCAAGATTCAAATGATCGGTGATACCAAGAAATTACCAAAAGAAACGCTAGAGGCTTTGGAAAGAGCAGAAGCGATGACCCATCTCAATACAGGCTTGATCCTGAATTTCGCACTCAATTATGGTGGACGTGCTGAGATCACTCAGGCCGTGAAGCAGATCGCCCAAGAAGTCTTGGATGCGAAGTTCAGTCCAGAAGATATCACAGAAGAGATGATCGCAGATTCTCTCTATACCGAGAGTTTGCCACGCGTCCTAAGGGACCCGGATTTGATTATCCGTACCAGCGGAGAGATCCGTTTGAGTAATTTCCTCCCTTGGCAGGCTGCATACAGTGAGTTGTATTTCACAGATGTGATGTGGCCAGATTTTGGAGAGGAAGCACTACGAAGTGCCATAGTAGAATATAGCCATCGCCATCGGAGATTTGGTGGTGTTTAGGAGAAGATGATGACGAAAGATTTACAAAAACGTGTGATTTTTGGAGGAATTGCCCTGCTCTTTTTCATTCCAACAGTAATGGTTGGAGGGGTGTTCTTCCAGATTGTGATTGGCTTGATCGCCATGCTAGGGGTTCATGAATTGCTCAAGATGAAGGGGCTTGAGACAGCGACCTTTGAAGGAGCGCTAGCCATGTTAGCGGCCTTTGTCCTGACGTTGCCGATCGAGGACTACCTCCCTTACCTTCCAGCAGATGGCAATATGATTGCTTATGGTTTGGTTGTCTTGATTCTCATGGGAACAACTGTTCTTGCTCAGAATTACAATTATGAAGATGTGGTCTATCCCATTGCGTCTAGCTTTTATGTTGGACTTGGTTTCCATTCCTTAGTAGATGCGCGAATTGCTGGTATTGATAAGGTTCTTTTAGCCCTCTTTATTGTTTGGGCGACAGATTCCGGTGCCTATTTAGTAGGAAGTCGGTTTGGGAAACGCAAGCTCATGCCTGCGGTTTCTCCTAATAAAACGATTGAAGGCAGTCTTGGGGGAATCTTGTCTGCAGTTGCGGTAACTGTGATCTATATGATCGTGGATCGTTCTGTGGCGGGTGGACATGGTTTTCTTGCTATGATCTTCTTTACCATCCTCTTTAGTATCGCAGGTCAGTTTGGAGATCTGGTAGAGAGTGCGATTAAACGCCACTTCGGTGTGAAAGATTCTGGGAAATTTATTCCAGGACATGGCGGTGTTCTAGACCGTTTTGATAGTTTGATTTTTGTCTTTCCCTTGATGCATTTCTTGGGCTTGTTCTAAGACAGAAGAGATAGAAAGGAAACCACGTATAGAACGATGCAGTTTATTGCCTTTATTGTTATTTTTGGAGTGATCGTTCTCGTTCACGAGTTTGGTCATTTCTATTTTGCAAAAAAATCGGGCATCCTGGTGCGAGAATTCTCGATCGGGATGGGTCCAAAGATCTTTGCCCATATTGGTCAAGATGGAACAGCCTATACGATTCGCATTCTACCTTTAGGTGGCTATGTTCGGATGGCTGGCTGGGGTGAGGATACAACTGAGATTAAAACCGGAACGCCTGTCAGCTTGACGCTAAATGAGGCTGGTAAGGTCGTCCGGATCAATCTTTCAGGAAAGAATCTGGATCAGACAGCCCTTCCCATGAATGTTACCCAGTTTGACTTTGAAGACAAACTGGAAATTACGGGCTTGGTTCTCGATGAGACTAAGACTTATGATGTCGATCATGATGCGACCATTGTTGAGGAAGATGGGACAGAAGTGCGGATTGCGCCGAGAGATGTTCAGTATCAGAATGCCAGCATTTGGGGACGGTTGATCACCAACTTTGCGGGTCCTATGAACAACTTTATCCTCAGTATTGTCGTCTACTCACTTCTAGCCTTTATGCGCGGTGGTGCGATTGACTACTACAGCAACAATGTTCAGGTGGCACCCGATGGGGCGCTGGCTAAGGTCGGTGTCAAAAGCAACGTTCAGATCCTTCAAGTTAACAACGATACCGTTAGCAACTGGGATGAGCTGACTGATGCTGTCGAGAAAGCAACCAAGGACAGCAAGACGGCTCCTGAATTGACCCTGAAAGTCAAAACAGACGGCCAAGAAAAAGAAGTTAAAGTAAAGCCAACCAAGTCAGGGAATCGTTACTATCTGGGTGTGACAAATGGCCTCAAGACAGGATTTGTGGATAAACTCTTGTCTGGTTTTACAGATACCTGGAATACAGCGACACGGATTTTGGGAGCTTTGAAAGATATCATTTTCCACTTTAGTCTCAATAAACTGGGTGGTCCGGTTGCCATCTACAATGCCAGCTCACAAGCTGCTCAATTAGGAATTCCAGCAGTCTTGTCTCTTATGGCCATGCTCTCTATTAATATTGGGATCTTCAATCTAATCCCGATTCCCGCTTTGGATGGAGGAAAAATCTTGATCAATTTGATCGAGGTCGTCCGGAGAAAGCCACTGAAACAAGAAGTAGAAACCTATATGACGCTTGCAGGTGTAGCTGTAATGGTTATTTTGATGATTGCTGTCACCTGGAATGATATTATGAAATTATTTTTGAAATAGAAAAGGATATTGTCCATGAAACAAAGTAAAATGTTGATTCCAACGCTTCGCGAAATGCCAAGCGATGCCCAAGTCATTAGCCATGCTTTGATGTTGCGTGCAGGATATGTTCGCCAAGTATCAGCTGGTGTCTATTCTTATCTGCCATTAGCAAATCGAGTGATTGAAAAAGCAAAAGGCATCATGCGCCAAGAATTCGAAAAAATTGGAGCAGTAGAAATGCTTGCTCCAGCCCTTTTGAGTGCGGATCTCTGGCGTGAATCTGGTCGTTACGAAACTTACGGGGAAGACCTCTATAAGTTGAAAAACCGTGAAGGCTCTGACTTTATCTTAGGTCCAACTCACGAAGAAACCTTTACCGCTATTGTGCGCGACTCAGTAAAATCTTACAAACAATTGCCGTTGAATCTCTACCAAATTCAACCAAAATACCGCGATGAAAAACGCCCACGGAACGGTCTTCTTCGGACCCGTGAGTTCATTATGAAAGATGGTTATAGCTTCCATGCGAACTACGATAGCTTGGATGTCACTTATGATGAATACAAGGCAGCTTATGAGCGGATCTTCACACGCAGTGGCATCGACTACAAAGCCATCATCGGTGATGGTGGTGCCATGGGCGGAAAAGATAGCCAAGAGTTTATGGCTGTTACACCTGCTCGTACAGACTTGGATCGTTGGGTTGTTTTAGACAAATCAGTGGCTTCCTTTGATGAGATCCCAGCAGAAGTCCAAGAAGAAATCAAAGCAGAATTGCTCAAATGGATGGTTTCTGGGGAAGATACCATTGCCTATTCAAGTGAATCAACCTATGCTGCCAACTTGGAAATGGCTACCAATGAATACAAACCAAGTAACCGTGTTGTAGCGGAAGAAGAAGTAAAACGCGTAGAAACGCCAGGTGTCAAATCCATTGATGAAGTGGCAGCCTTCTTGAATGTTCCAGAAGAAGCGACTATCAAGACTTTGGTTTACATTGCAGATGAAGAGCCAGTTGTTGCCCTTCTTGTAGGTAATGATCAGCTCAATGAAGTGAAGTTGAAAAACCATCTTGGCGCAGATTTCTTTGAACCTGCAACCGAAGTGGAAGTGAAAGAATTATTAGGAGCAGATTTTGGCTCTCTCGGTCCAGTTGATCTTCCTGAAAATGTTAAGATTATCGCAGACCGCAAGGTACAAGACAGCCGTAATGCAGTAGTCGGTGCCAATGAAACAGGCTACCACTTGACTGGTGTCAACCCAGGACGTGACTTTACTGCAGAATACGTGGATATTCGTGAAGTTCGTGAAGGCGAAATCTCACCAGATGGGAAAGGGGTCTTGAACTTTGCACGTGGGATCGAAATCGGTCACATTTTCAAACTCGGCACACGCTACTCAGCTAGCATGGGAGCAGATGTCTTGGACGAAAACGGTCGTGCGGTTCCAATCATCATGGGCTGCTACGGAATCGGTGTCAGCCGTCTTCTTTCAGCCGTTATGGAGCAACATGCACGACTCTTTGTCAATAAGACTCCAAAAGGGGAATACCGTTACGCTTGGGGAATTAACTTCCCTAAAGAATTGGCGCCATTTGATGTGCATTTGATTCCAGTCAATGTCAAGGATGAAGCGAGTCTTGCTTTGACCGATCGGATCGAAGAAGCCTTGGTGAATAAAGGCTACGAAGTCTTAGTGGATGACCGAAATGAACGCGCTGGTGTCAAATTCAGCGATAGTGATTTGATTGGGCTTCCAATCCGCGTAACAGTTGGTAAGAAAGCAGCTGAAGGCATCGTTGAAGTGAAAATCAAAGCGACAGGAGATACCATCGAAGTTCATGCAGACAATCTCCTTGAAACCCTTTCAATCTTGAACAAATAAGAAAAAGCTTTCTGAGCTCTCACCAGTGTGGTGATGAAACTCAGGAAGCTCTTTTTATTTTTCTTCTTTGAGGCCTTGATCTTTGAAATAGGTAAAGAGATCTTGGGGCTTGCCATTGAGGTATTTCTTGAACTCGGCTCTTTCTTCCTCCCCTTGATCTCCGTAGATGGTAGCAAACTCATCTTTCTTGATTTTTGAGAAGTCAGCCTGTAAGACTTTAGCATAGGATTGTTTATCTTTTGAAATTTGAATGCGGAAGCTAAGTCCAGGCTTACCATTTAAGGTTTTATAGATATCGCTATGTTCTAATTCTTCTTGGTAGATTTCCTTTAATTCAGGAAGATCCATGTCTTGCAAATCTGAGGAAATGGGTTCAAAACTAAGGAAAGTAAAAGAGACAATTTCCTCTTTCTTGTAGCCAATTTGAATTTTGTTTTGGTGGTGATCGCCGAGGTCACTAACAAAGGTCTTGGTTTGGACTTGCTCCTTTTTGTTTTGAGTTTCCTCTTGCTTGGGAGAAGCGGCAGTAGTTCCTTTGCCTTGTTAGCCTTGGCTACAAGCGGTAAGAGCTAGTAGACAGACAGAGGCAAGTAGAAATTTTTTCATATATACTCCTTATAGGTTAATGGTGTTCGATCTTGTATGAAACAAGTTTTGAACAGGTTTCATTATACCATAAAAGTTTTAAAAATGAAAAAATATACAAAAATCTTCAAAATTTGCTTTTAAAAACACCTAAAATCAACAATTTTTATCTATGTGTTGAGTTAATATAAAAGGACAGAGTGTCTTCTTTTCTTCTCAGAAATAATACTAGTTGGAGACTACTGGGGCAAGGAATTCAGAAAATATATTACATATTTATGACAAAATGTTACACAATTGTAACAAAGTTACAATGTTTTATCAGTTAGCCCTCTAAACTTGACATTCTGGCAATATTTCATTAAGATATTTTTAAGTAAATAATACAAACAGGGAGAAAAAGGTAAAATATACAGTTATCTGGCATTTTACTAATTCGTACTAAAATGTATTGTTTATGAAAAAAATATAAGGGTATCAGCCCAAAAGGAGAAAAATATGGCTCAAATTAAATTAACTCCAGAAGACCTACGTGCTTCAGCACAACGTTATGCACAAGGTTCTCAAGAAATCGATCAAATCCTTACTACTTTGACTCATGAACAACAAGTCATCGACGCAAACTGGGATGGATCTGCATTTGATAGCTTTGAAGCACAATTCAACGAATTGTCTCCAAAAATTAAACAATTCGCTCAATTGTTGGAAGACATCAACGGTCAATTGATCAAAGTTGCTGATATCGTTGAACAAACTGACCAAGATATCGCTGCACAAATCCACTAAGATAGTCTTGGAGGTGATCTTACTTCTTGTAGGTAGATCACCCTTTTGTCTTTTGATATATAGAAAATAGGGGTTAGATTCTTAATTCCTAACCCCTATTTTGTATCTATGAATTAGAAAAAGGAAAAGGTATGGAAGTTAAAAATAAAAAATGGTTAAAATACATCGGTCAGAGTGCGGTTGTGCTCCTTTTGATGGGATCTGTCGTGGGTCTTTATACGACGGTTCAAAAGGACCAAAAGCAAAACGAAGCCAAGACCGTGCAAACGACAGAAAACACCAAGCTCAATATTGCAGTTGTCAACGAAGACAAGGCGGTTAAACTGAATGATAAAGAATACAACCTTGGGGCTAGCTATGTAAAGAATATCGAGCGGGATAATTCGCAAAACTGGTCTGTACTCCCTCGTGGAGCTGCTGAGTCAGGGCTTGCAGATGGCAAGTACCAGTTGATGATCGTTATTCCAAGTGATTTCTCAGAGAAGGTCTTGGAAGTGAACGCGGTTAATGCAGAGAAGACCACGGTGACGTATAAGGTCAATGCGGCTGGAAATTCTCAGGTTGAAAACGAGGCCAATAAAGTCGCTAAAGATATCGTTTCAGACTTGAATAGCCAGTTGGTTGATATGTATATGGTCAGCATTTTGAGCAACCTCTATACAGCTCAGAAGAACGTGGAAACAAGTAACAAAATTCAATCGACCAACATTGGTTCATACCGGAGTAACTTATTGGATTCAGCCTTGGATTCCAAGAATATCTTCCCAAGTCTCTATAGCTTGTCTACGTCATCTGTTGAGTCGAATAATGCCTTGAAGACAGTCCTTGAGTCTTATACACAGGCTTTTGATCAATTGACCCAATCTCAGGATCAGTACGGTCAAAACTTCGACACATTGATCAAGCAACGCTCTGAGGATAAGATCAGCCATGAAGAGTTCATGAATCAGCTGATGTCCATGAACCAGTCTGTTGTCAGTGAAAAGACCCAAGAGTTGTATAAGAATCTACAACAAAACCAAGAAGCAATTACCAAACAATTGAGTCAACCAACTGAAACAGAAGGAGATGCTTCAGGGACCAAGACCTATGCAGGCTTGACAAAAGATGTGAATGATCGTGTGGCAGACCTCGAAAAAGGGATCAAGGCAGAACGCGACAAATTAGATGAGCACGAAAAGAACATCGAGTCTTCTGTAAAAGAGAAGATCCTTGACTACTATGGTCTAAAAGAAGGAGACAAAGTTACTCTTCATACCTTGCTTGGAAAGCCAAAAATCGAAACTATCAGCAAGGCTCGAGATAAAGCGGATGATGACATTCGTCAAGCAATTGAAAAACTTCCGTCTTTAGATCCTGCTAGTCTGAATTTGAATAAGTATGGAAATCTCAACGCAGCGATTGATTTTGATAGTGCTTTTGCTGGAACGAAGGGGCAAGCAAAAGGGAACGCCGATGACTTAAAACGATTGGCTGCTGAAGTGGATGCCAAATTAACGGCAGTTGCGGATGTCCTTAATGCTAAATCTGGGAAACAGAAAGTCAGCATTCATGTCCCTGCAGGAGTCAAGGTTGATACTTGGACCTATGATGGACAGACTTATGCAGGCAGTGGTGAGCAGGAAGTCGAACTGAAAGATGGCAAACAAATTCAAATTCACCTTGTTGAAGATGGAGGAGCTATGCCGAGCGCGATTGATGTTGAAGTCCTTGTGAATGGGGTTTCTTCAACCAGTGTGACCGTATCTGCAGAAGATTTGAAAACAGCTGTCGCTAACTATGCATCGAAAGCTAGTGAAATCGCCTTGGATTATCAACGCGCAGGAGCATTGATCGATGCCTACTATCCAAAAGATGAAAAGGAAAATCGTCATTCACTCTATGATCCAATCGAAGATATGGATTTGACAAACGCTTTGGTCGACATCGTGAAGGCTGCTGTTTCAAGTAACATGAAGGACTACCGTAAGAGCATTGAAACGGATGAATCTGGGGATGCAACGAAGAGTGTGAAAGCCCAGTTAGATGGTACCCTTAAACAGTTGCAAGACTTGGGACCACAATTGCAGGCCAATCTTCAAGCAATCGAAAACACTAACAAAGATCTAACCAAAAATATCAATGATCAATTGACGCAATATGCTGATCTTCAAAAACGTTTAGAAGAGATCTCAAAAGCGCAAGAAACAGTGACACAGGCTCAAACCAAGACCGATGCAGATTTGTCAGCTCTTGGTTCTGAATACACGTCATTATTGAGCTCGACAGAAGGCGTTAAGAGCTCATCTCGTAGCAATGTAGAAGCTGCTAACTCTACCAATGAAATCTTTAGCCAATTGAACAAAGAATTGGAAAAAGCCCAAGGCAATACAGAGAAATTGTCTAGCAATGCGGAAAGTTTGATGGGTGAATTCGACAAGGAATTGTCTGAAAACGGGAACTTCGTCGAAGCCTTCCGTAAAGTCTTCAACAATGCCTATGAAAACGGAGTGCCGAATGAAGTCTTGCTTGACTTCTTGTCAAATCCAGTTGCAGAGAAATCTTCTTCTGTGAAAGCGACCATCAACGTCTACCGTCCATTTATCTGGATCTTTATGTTGGAAGTCTTGAGCCTCTTTACAGCTTATCTCTTTGCGACGCAGCCAATCATTCGCAAGGTTAAGGATCGTTTCAAATTGGATCGCTTGCAAGAATCAGATCTCTTATCTGTCGGTGTCCTTGTGGGACTTTCTCTCATCCTTGGACTGGTGATCGGAATGATTTCAAGTATTCAACTCTCTGTCGGTCGTGAATATATACCTTCATGGGTATTCTTAGCAGTTCTAGCAAGCTTTGTCTTGGTACAACTACAATACCTTCTTTTGAAACACTTCCGTGTGATTGGAATGGGACTGGCCTTCTTCATGTTGATCAGCTATGTCTACCTATCTAGCGCGATCGGAACAACCGCGACCTTGTCAGGCCTTCCAGCACTGGTGAAAAATGTCAACCTCCTTTCTATTTTAGAAGGACAGTTTGCGGGTTACTTTGATGGACAAACAGCCGGTATCGGCGTCTTCTTCGGATTGTTGGTTTTCTTCGGACTTTTGGCGGTTGCCAATATCTTCATTCCAAAGAAATTTACTCAAACAAAGGAAATTGAATCAAGCTTATGAAAAAAATGATGTATCTTCTCTTTGTCTTTAGTCTCTTGCCAGTAGCTGTTGTTTCTGCAGATGATTTTATTGATAATCGTCTGCAGGTCAACAACTCACGTCTTGAGACAGAGCAGGAAAAGACACTTGGGGGCCAATTGGATGCCACTGAGTCTCTTTTCAATGAGAAGGATCAGAAAAAATTAGCAGATGAAAAACGCAAGCAAGAGAAACAATTGACCGATTCAGACGGCCAGTTGTTTTCTGCTATAAAGGGAAAGAAAAAAACGGGGCCTGAAGCGGACCTGTTCCAGCCTGAAAATCAAAAATTATCTAAATTCGAGTCCAATGTGGAGGACAATTCGGCTAGCCTGTCGGATTTTATTCCAGCCTTGCAAATGCTGGCTTGGAGTGCCCTTCTCTTTGGGATTGCTGGCTACATTTCCTATCGAATCTATAGAAAAGAGGCCTAAATGGACCAACATATCAATGTCACCTTCCGTATGAATGGTGCAAGCCATGACCTCCGAATCCCAACACGGATGGAGGTGCGACGCTTGATTCGGGAATTGGATCAGATCTTTGGGTCTGCCATGGAGCCTAGAAGTAAGTATCAGTTGCGCGTGGTAAATAAAGGCATCTTGCTGGATGAAGGCAAGGTGGTACAAGAGTATCCGATCACGAGTGGTGATCTGATCGAGATTGAGGAGTGGTAAGGTGAAAGAAGAACAATTTACACTGGAAGAACAAGTCTTCCGTTTTGAAAAAGAAGAAACGAGCTGGCGGCTGGACCTTAAGCGTTCAGAAGTGGATAGCCAGGATTTACGCAATTTATGGATTTTGGATCTCCATCATCCCTTGTTTTTAGAGCAAAGCATGACAGCGGATCAAGACCAGATTCATCTGACCTATCAGACAGACGCGCTAGGCTTGAGTGCAGAAGAAATCCAGGCATTACCGGTTTCAGACCGTCTGCGTCTAGCTATCAATGTCTTGGATTTGGCGCCAGCCTTGGAGCTTCCGGTGACCTTTATGTTGCATCCTATCAATTTGTTTGTGACCAAGGATGCGCAAGTCAAGATCGCTTATCGCGGGGTGCCGGGAATGATGGTGCCACGCAAGTGGGATCAGGTTGAATTCTTGCGGCAGGCCAAGTGCTATGCGGTCACTCTTTTTGGGGACTGGGATTTCATGGAGCTCTATCAAGGCACACTTGAATTAGAAGATCTACCTGATTTCTTGGTGGAAATCCGTGATGCTGCTAGCTTAGAAGAGATGAAAGCTCTCTTAGAGAAAGCCTACCAAGAACGCAAGGAAGAGGAAGAAAAGACCTTGACCTTGGTTTCAAGTCGTCAACACCGAATCTTTAAGTTGGCAACAGTATGGCTTTCAGCTGTAGTGGCCCTCTTACTCTTGCCTTTGATCTATTTAGTCTTTTTCCAAGCACCTTTTAAAGAAAAGTTGCTTCAAGCGGATACAGCCTATCTCAAAGTAGACTACACCGGTGTAATCGATGAGTTGGAAGGAGTAGCTCCAAGCAGTCTTCCAACGACACAGAAATATGAGTTGGCGACGTCTTATTTGCAAGGCTTGAATTTCTCAGAGGACCAAAAGAAGGTCATCCTTAACAATGTTACGCTCAAGTCAGACAGCCTCTATCTCCACTACTGGATCTATATCGGCCGTCATGACTTTACCCAAGCGCTGGATACAGCCAAGCGGATCGACGATTCAGACTTGATTATCTATGCCCTTCGTAAAGAAATCAAGGCGACACGTGATAGCGAAAAACTCTCTGGTGAACAGCGCGAGAAGAAACTCTCTGAGCTTGAGGGTGAATACAAGAAATACTGGGATGCCCGCTCTAAACTCTTGGAAGCAGAGACAGATGAAACCAAATCTTCCACTAGCAGCTCAACAACGGCTTCATCTACGGAAGGTTCCTCAACAGAAAGCTCGTCTTCTACAACTGCAAGCTCGACTGAGTCTAGCGAACACAAGGAGTAGTCTATGAAAAAACGTATCATACTCTATAAAAAAGGTTTTCGCTATGAGCTAGCGCTAGAAGAGGGAAAAACAGCGACCGTATCGAATCAAGAAACAGCTCAGTTGACCCTGGCTTCGCAAGAAAATCCCCTTCATTTCCAATGGAGTCAAGGGGAAATCTTCTACCAGTATGGTGAAGACAAGGGTGTGCTTGAAAATAGCAAGATCCTTGGGGATGTGGTCTGCTACTTGGCGACAGGGGAAGTCCATACTTATGAACTGTTAGACAAGGAAGAAATCCTCGTAGCAGATGAAAAGGGTGCGGATGTGCGCTTGCACTATCCAGTACGCTTTCTCCTTGTGAAAAAAGAGCAGACTTGGACTTGCCAGCTCTTATCTGGAAAACTCTACCATAACCACAAACTCGTCAGTGAAGCGACTTTTCCACTGGCCTTTGGGGATGAGCTGGCCATTGGAGATGTGACCTTTAAGCTCTATCCAGAAGAATTTGGCGTGGAAGGGACTGTCGAAGTAAGTCCTTATCTAGTGCCGCGTTTGCATTCACGCTATGACTTTTACAAGGACTATCCAGAGTACCACCGGTCTCCTCGGATCATCTATCGGAGCTCAGAAGACAAGATCTTGATCAATCCTCCGGGTGCGGAGCCTCAAAAACCATCCGATGAACTCTTGAAGTTGATCATGCCACCTCTCATCATGGTTGGGGTGACCCTCTTGATCACCATTTTCCAACCGCGGGGGCTCTATATCATCGCGACGGTATCCATGTCTGTGGTTAGTGTGATTTTTTCGGTCCAAGGATTCTTCAAGAATCGTAAGAAATACAAAGAAGACAAGAAAGAGCGCGTGGAGCTCTACCATCTCTATCTCAAGGACAAGGCTAAGGACTTGGAACAGCTATCTCGGAAGCAGCGAGAAGGCATGTTTTACCATTTCCCAGCGATCGAAGATTTGACCAAGATGGTCAAACGCTATGACTCGCGAATCTACGAAAAAACACCGCTTCATTTTGACTTTTTGGCTTATCGTTTGGGCTTGGGCAAGGTTCCAACCAGCTATGAGCTCAAATATGGTCAGGAAGAACGCAGTGGGAAGAAAGACGCCTTGGAAGAAGAAGGCTATGCTCTTTTCCAAGCTCACCAAAAAATCGACAATCTTCCGATTGTAGCCAGCCTTAATCGGGGACCTGTAGGATACGTCGGCCCTCGTCCTATCGTGCTAGAGCAGTTGCAACTCCTGGTTGCCCAATTGGCAGTCTTTCACTCATACCATGATCTGACCATTATTCCGATCATTCCAGAAGAAGAAAAAGAAAGCTGGGATTGGATGCGCTGGTTGCCCCATGCGACTCTGCAAGACATGAATGTCCGTAGCTTTGTCTACAATCAGCGGACACGCGATCAGGTCTTGAACAGTCTCAACCAGATCCTCAAGCTCCGCAAGGCGCAAAAAGAGGAAGAAAAAGCTAATGATACCAAGATCTTCCACCCTCACTATGTGGTCCTCATCACCGATGAAACCTTGATTTTGGATCATGTCATCATGGAGTTCTTCCGTGAGGATCCGACAGAGCTCGGCTGCTCCATCATCTATGTGGCAGACGTGCTCTCATCTCTTTCTGAAAATATCCAAACCGTTATCTCTATCAAGGACCGCAACCAAGGGCAATTGCTCTTGCAAGAAGGGGTTCTTCGGGAGCTTGACTTCCAATTGGATCACTTCCCTGAAGGTTATGACAAGGAAGCCATCTCGCGTGGCCTTGCGCCTCTCAAGCATATCCAACAGCTCAAGAGCTCGATTCCAGACTCAGTGACCTTCCTTGAAATGTACCAGGCGGAAACTTTCAATGACCTCAAGGTCTTGAGTCGTTGGGAGAGCCATGCCCCTTACCAAAGTTTGGCTGTTCCGATCGGTCTGCGCGGGAAGGACGATTTGGTCTACCTCAATCTCCATGAAAAAGCTCATGGACCCCACGGTTTGATCGCAGGGACAACCGGTTCTGGTAAGTCTGAAACCATTCAGTCTTATATCCTGAGTCTTGCCGTCAACTTCCACCCACACGATGTGGCTTTCCTCCTCATCGACTACAAGGGTGGGGGAATGGCCAACCTCTTCAAGGATCTGCCTCACTTGCTTGGGACCATCACCAACTTGGATGGTGCCCAGTCTATGCGGGCCCTCGCCTCTATCAATGCGGAGATCCATCGTCGGGAGCGCCTCTTTGGTCAATATGGGGTCAACCATATCAACCAATACCAAAAGAAATTTAAACTGGGTGAAGCGACCGAACCGCTTCCTCACCTCTTCTTGATCAGTGATGAGTTCGCCGAACTCAAGGTCAACCAACCAGATTTCATCAAGGAGTTGGTCTCTATTGCGCGTGTCGGGCGTTCCCTCGGTGTGCACTTGATCCTTGCGACACAAAAACCTTCTGGGGTTGTGGATGACCAGATCTGGTCTAACTCCCGCTTCAAGCTAGCCCTCAAGGTGGCAGACCGTGGCGACTCTATGGAGATGCTGCGGACGGCAGATGCGGCTGAGATCACCCAGACCGGTCGTGCCTACCTCCAAGTCGGCAACAACGAAGTCTATGAACTCTTCCAAACCGCTTGGTCAGGAGCAGACTACCAGCCTGAGAAGGACCAGCTAGGGATCGAAGACCATACCATCTACTTGATCAATGAACTGGGCCAATACGAAGTCCTCAACCAAGACCTCTCTGGTCTGGATATGGCAGAAGAAATCAAGGAAGTGCCGACAGAGCTGGATGTCATCGTGCAAGAGATCAATCACTTGCACCAACAAGAAGGCATCGCAGCTGTGGCCCAACCATGGTTGCCACCGCTCAAAGAGCGGATCACGCTGGATGAGTTGGAAAAGGTCGTACCGATCGAGGCTTGGCAAAAACGGACAGCTCCAAGCGTCCTGATCGGGGTAGCCGATATCCCGCAAGCGCAAAAGCAAGAAGCTGTTGCTATCGATCTGTCAAAAGATGGGAATATCCTCCTTTACGGAAGTCCAGGTACAGGAAAGACCACTTTCCTCCAGACTGCCGCTATGGATCTAGCTCGCAAGCAGAGTCCAGAAAATCTGACTATGTACCTGCTCGATTTCGGAACCAATGGTCTAGCCCCACTGAGCCAATTGCCGCATGTGGCCGATAGCCTCTTGCTCGATCAGACGGAAAAAATCCAGAAATTCATCCGGATCATCAACCGCGAGTTGGATCGTCGTAAGAAGCTCCTCTCTGAGCATGGTGTCGGCACTATCGCCCTCTACCGTGAAGTGACCGGCAAGCAAGAGCCAACCATGGTCATCCTCATGGACAGCTATGAGTCTATGAAGGACGAGCCTTATGAGACAGACCTCTTCAAGCTCTTCATGCGGATTTCCCGTGAAGGTCTCAGCATCGGTGTGCACCTGATCATCACAGCTAGCCGTCAGAACAACCTACGGGCTCAGCTCTATTCCAACTTTAAACACCAGCTTACCTTGCCACAAAATGATATCTCTGAAGTCCGCGGTATCGTGGGAGCAACCCCACTGGCGTCTACGATGGAAGATATCAAGGGACGCGCCCTCATGAAGCGTGACGAAGTCGATGTCGTCCAGTTCGCCCTACCAGTCGCTGGAGACAATGATATCCAAATCATCAACAACCTCCGCGATCAAGTCCAAAGTCTCAAAGAGATGTGGACGGGCCGCACCCCAGCAGGTATCCCAATGGTGCCAGATGAGTTGACAGAAGCAGCCTTCTATGGCCGTGAGGATGTAGCAACTTTGCTGGATGAAGGAAAAGTACCACTCGGATTGGATCTGGAAACAGTTGAGCCTGTGACATGGGATCTTAAGAAAGGCAACCTTCTCTATCTGACAGACAAAGAAGAGCAGATGACACAATTCGTCAAACAAATCGTTCGTAGCAAGCAAAAGGTGATTGTATTGGCGCCAGCCTACAATGAATTGCCAGAGATGGAAGGTGTAACAATTCTTTCTACGAAGGAAGATTATGTAGCTGGAATCAAGAAAATGGAAGAAAATATCCAATTGAGATTGGAACAACAGAAATCACAACATGAAGCAACGATTGTACTATACAATCAACTAGAACTTATGAATGATCTAAGTATGGATCTTCAATCTAGTCTGAACTATGTCCTTGAAAAAGGGGCGCGTGCAGGCTATGCTACAGTAGCTATGAGTGGCAGTCAGTTGAATCGAAAAATTGACGAAGTATCCAAATCTATCAAACTCTATAAACAAGCGATCGTGGCCATGCGGATTACAGACCAAAGTGTTCTAAATGTTATCAATCGACCAGTCCGTGAAGAACCACTTGATGTACAGGTGAACTACTATGTAGAAGATGGATTTGTAAGAAAAGTGAAAGTATTAATGAAATAGAAGGGGGATGAATTATGGCTAATCAAGCGACATTAAATGCTTTAACAAGAGCATCTATTGAAGCAAGTATTGAAGTTACTCGATTATCAGGAGAAGTTTCAAAGTTGAGAGCTATTCATACAAAATTGAACAAACAGTCAACAACTATAAAGTATGAGGTGACACTTTCTGAAAATATTGCAGGTGATAAGTATGATGATGAAGAACACCAAGAAAAAGCAGACTTGACTTCTTTAGAGAAAATATTATCAACGAAAAAAGAGGAAATTCTAGGATTACTGAGTGCCAAAATTAAACAGGTAGAAGCAGATTTAGCAACAGCTAATACGAAGGCGGCGAATGCTCAGAGTGCTTTGATAGCAGCTATGAACTCATAAAGGAAGTGAATGTATGACAGTAAAAGTAAAGAATATTTCTGGTTTAGAGAATTATGCAACTAGCATCCAGGGGTTCGCTGGTAAATTCGAACTAGCTGCTAACGATACAGTTCGTGAATTCAATACGAGTCTAGAAGGTGAAAAAGCAGAGGCTATTAATGCATTCTTTAGTGTATTAAATAATATCCAAACGACCATATTTTCTACAGCTCCTGAGGCTATTCGAACTTACGGGCGTCATATATCCACTTTCACAGATGCGATTAAGGGGTTGGGGTTCTCAAGTTTAGCATACACAGATGATGATGCAATGACTACTCTATTAAATTCTCTTACTACACCTCAACGTAATGAGATTACAATTGTTAAGGATAATTTAGTTACTGTGCTGGATGAAGCTGTTGAAGCTATGGGAGAAGGAGATTCTAGTTTAGGAAGCTTTGATCCTGTAGCAGATATGTATATAGCAACTGAAATTCTTGCCCGATCAGGGACTCATACAGGAATAATACTGGCAGATTCTGTATTAGCAGATAATGTTAACGGTTCGGCCGATTTGTTTACGAATTTAACGAACCAAATTCATAATTTTAAAGCAGTAACTAAAGTATGTGTTCCAAGTATTTTAGAGGGTATCAAGAGTGGAAATCTCACTAAAGATAAGATGGTTTACCTTAATAGAGTAAGTACGGATGCTGATGTTAGGATCTTAAATGCACAATTAAAGGGAAATACAGCAGAAATCGCAAATATAATGTCTGAGGACCCTGCTAAAGTTTCTGACGGGGCGTATAAAAATGTAGCGGAAGATATGACTTCTTGGATGGATGGAAGTAAATCAGGAATAAAAAAAATACAGTTATTTCTAAATGCGCTTGAAAAAGTTGATCAATCCAAAGTAAAAGAAATAGCAACGAATCTTGGCAATGTACAGGTGATTTTGAAAAAACTTCATGCTGCAGATATGCAAGCATTTGAAAAATCTCCTGATTATAATGAAGCTGAATGGGATCAATACAAAAAAGAGTTGAAACAAATGAATGATTTGTCAGGTCTATTAGCTTCAATACGAGTGCTTAAAATTGGAACTGAACATAAAAGGGAAGAAGTATTAGGGAATAGTACTGATCACAAAGTAAAAGATCTTTATACTCGTAATGGATTAAAAATCGCTTTAAATAACGCGGAAAACTCGGAATGGGTGCTAACTAAGAAAACAATTGAAAAAGGAGTCATAAAAAATGCTAGTGATCCGATTAAAGACTTTGATAAAGTTAAAAATGTACCATTTAAAGAAACTACAAAAGAGCATATTTCTCATTTTGAAAATGGTACTTTAGGTTCACTTAGTGGAAAATATAAGAAAGAGTTGGAACAAATTGCACAGGAACAACAAAAAGTAGAAGATGAATTTTGGGCCTCTGTAGGGAAAAATGGTATAAAAACGATTTTAGAATTCGTTGGAGGGCCAGTAGCGTCAGGAACATTCAGTGTATTTACAGATTTAAGAAATTCAAAAATTGGAGATGGTGTAGAAAATACACAGAGTGTATTAGAAGAAATAACTTCAGGACGTTTAAAAACAATTATTAAAAATTCAGGGAATTATGGAGTTTCTCCTTTATCAAATATGTTACAAGATTTTATGGAAAAAAATAGCAAAATCGAGGAATTTAAAAGAGAAAAAAATGATAAAGAGAAGACGATTTATGATATTTTGGTTGGTCAGGGAGGCTGGACATTATTTGAACGTAATTCTGGGAAAACTAAGGTTGCTTCTCATAGCTCACGACTTTATACAGACTATGGAGCATACAAACGAATAGGAGAGCTTAACCAAAATGGAGTAATGGGATTTGTGGAAGATCAACAATCAAAAAAAACAGAGTCGTCACTGGTTACAAGAGCCAAAACTATAATTAATAAACGTTTTAAGGATGACCCTCGTATGAGAGATTTCCTTTTAGGAGTACATCCTGAGGAGAATAGTTTTAATGCTGAGAGCGCATCTCCGGAAGAACGAGTCTTTCATGCAATGACAGAAGCAGTAGGTGAATTATTTAATGATAAGCCATTAACTGTGCAGAATATGACCTCAGAACAAATTTTTCAAATGTATGATGCATTGATCGAAATTGAAGGAGGTAATGTTTTAACCGACTTTGATAATTATTTTAACGAAAAGTATGGTAACTAAGGAGGAATTAAAATGAAAAAAAATATATTTCTTACTGTCTCATTCCTTTTAGTGATTTCAATTGTTATTTTCGGACTTTTTACCTATCAACATCACCAACAGTTGGAAAAAGCCAAACAAGAACGTGAAAAATATGAAAGATCACGCTATTATACTGGAAAATGGGAAATTGATTCCTATCGTTTTATAGAAGATGGTAAAGGAGTAGTAGTTCATTGGAAGTCTCTAACTCCGGAAGAAGATAAGCTATTTGCTAAGTACAATCCAAATGTAAGTGAGAATTTATTGGGTGCTCATGGAGCATCTAACAAGCGTTATATTGTTCGTTACTATTTTTATAATTCAACTCATCGGTATTCGCAAAAATTACCAAAAGAGGATCCGGATGTGTACTTTAGTCTTTCTATTTATCGAATCAAAGATAAAGAATTAGAGGAGAGCAAGGTAGATCTTTATAAGTTAGTAGGAGATTATAATTCTAAATACATACCAGAAAAAACAGGCGGTATTGAGGAGATAAATGGTAAAGATTATTTACCTATAAAAGTTTACGAAAGAGATTGGGAACTTTCGGAGAGTAAAATTTTATGGCTAAATCTTGAAACGAAGAAAATTGAGTGGGAAGATTCAAAAGAACAAGGTGGATCTAATACGCCTTCTGTTGCTTTAGGACAATTAAAGGTTATTCTAGACAATGCTACGGAACCCTTTAGAACTACCAATGCATATGATGACTCATATCAGAATCAACTAACATTCTTTCCTAATAATTTAAAGGGGAGTGTTATAGAAAAGTCTGATCCAAGGGCTTACCAATTACTCCGTAAAAAGAATTCTCAATTATATATTCTGCTTGATGCTAAATTAAATTATGATACTGTCTACGGAAATGTCCAACAGTTTATCGACTTGTATCAACTCTTTGTCCCCGCTGATACTAATCTCTACGAAGGAATCACGATTCCAGCAGAATTGAGTACGGATGGACAAGTCCATCAAGTGAATACCAAAGAAGAGTTTGAAGCTTATTATGATGTTGATAAAGATTTAGCATTAAATAAAGAACGCCGGGTATTGATAGAACAGGAAAAGAAAAGGGGGTAATATGGATAAGAACCTAAAGAATATTAATCCTGATAATTTAAATAGGGTAAATGGTGCTTTTCGTGATCTGAGCTCTGAGTTAGAAAATAATGCTTCTGATTTCATTGATTCTAGTGCTACAGAACAAATTCAAAATGCAACAGATAGTTTAAAAAAATTATCTTCTGAA
This sequence comes from Streptococcus parasanguinis, assembly GCF_019929185.1. Taxonomy (GTDB): domain Bacteria; phylum Bacillota; class Bacilli; order Lactobacillales; family Streptococcaceae; genus Streptococcus; species Streptococcus parasanguinis_O. The sequence continues at coordinate 57,867 of NZ_JAHZPC010000003.1, read as the reverse complement.
ATGAAGGAGACAATTGGATCTTTGGATGAATTCTTGTGTAATGTTGGTGAATCTTTCAGAGTAGCAGATGACTCTATGGCTAATTCAATTGGTCAGACTATGTATACGAAAGCGCCGGAGACTGGATTGCAACGTCAAGAACGGTATATCCAAGGAGGAAAAACGACATCTGATCAACATTTTCGTCGAAAAATGGTGGAGAATACCAATTTACAATTCAACGATTTCCCTGCATAGCACAACCCATTTTATGAAAGAGTAGTTTTTTCCGAAGGTAATTATATCAAGTGAGATGTTTTATCCCACTGAAAAATCAGGATACAAAAAGGTATTGTCAAATAACGGATAAGTATTTTAGTGATTTTAGCTATTGGAGGTTCTCCTATCAATGGAAAAACAAAATAGACAACAAGAGAAGTTGGACGTACTTTACAAGGATCAGATGAGGTTGGATCTGCAGTTAGAGGACAATCAAGATGAGCAAAAAGCACTTCGTCTGTTGCGTGAAGATCTTGAGTATTCTCAAGGAGATGCTCTTTATCAGCTCAATGATTTACTCTTGATGGGGGTAACACCTTCTCACCGCTCCTTTTATATCCAACTACTAAAACAGATAGATGAGACAACTCGAAAACTCTTTTTAGATTTAGACGAGCAGGAGTTGCAACTTAAACAGCAGTATCGTGAGACAGAGCGTCAGCTTGAAATAGTTCAAAAGAAACGCTCTCAACTTATAAATGAGCTGGCTGAAAAAGAAGCGAAGCAAAATAGATTTTAGAGAGAACCGCGGTTCTCTCTTTTTTCATCCTCTTAACTCTCTCTAACTAGTAATTAATTTGATTTTCAAAGTAATTTCAGGTATGATAGTAAGGTAATATTTTTTAGTGGTATTTGTTTTTCGCTTAATTAAGTGGAGAAAGAAAATAACATTTAAAAATATTATGGCATTGGATGAGTGAGATCAATTTAAAAATCTGAGTTCAGTCCAAGCAAAAGGAAAAGTTAACTTCAAGCAAAACAGAACGAATTACAAAATGGTCCTAGCTTTATAGAGTTTTCTGTAACCTTTCATGTGACTTTGTCATGCATGAGGTGAAAGCTCTAAAGAAAGACCGAGTTTCATATTTGGCTTGTTTGATGGAGATTTATTTTTTAAATCTGACGACTTTTCAACAGTAGACAATGAAACAGGATGTACGACAAGTAAAGGTTTGCGTCAGCAATTTATTATTGGCAATAGCGAATAATAAATAGGTCAATAAATACTTTATTTAAAATATTAGTATTCGACGACTTCCTTACCGAACATCCCCCCTTCAACGAAAGGATAGTAATTTTCTATGGCAATTCAATCAAATGATACAGTTCATTCCTATGCGGATAGCATTGTGTCTGCGTCAAATTCAGTGAGCTCTGCTACTGGGACCAAAGATGATGGCAATGTTTATCAAGGCCAGAAAGGAATGTCAGCCAATATTGATGGTGATAAAAATGCCGGTGAGCAAGCAAAGGAGCGGGCGATCGACTTTATCCAAGTACTCCATGGAATTCATGCAGAGTTCCAGACGACAGATGCTTCGATTGCAGGATATATCAATAATCATAGAGGCTCAGGTAGCGAAGAACTGTATAGTTCAGCAAAGCATTGAGAAAGGAAGAGATAGATGGTTAAAGTAAACTATGGTGCCCTTCAGACGATGTCTTCTACGACATCAAGCGCTTCTCAGGGACGTGTCGCAGGCTACCAGCAACTGATCAGTGCCTTTAGTACATTTAGTGGATCATATGACCTACAAGGCGCAGGCTATGATGCAGCGCGTGCTTATGCATCAGGAATTATGGTCTCCTATTATCAGGCTTGTATCCTTTATTCTGAAGCTGTTGCAGATGCCGCGGATTACCTTGCTGATACTTATGCATCGCTATGTGGTGCAGAGAATTTAGACGAGGAGCAGCTTCGAGCGGAAATTAGTTCGGCATCCCGTGCTAGCATACAAATCAGTTATTCTATTGCAAGTTTAGAAAGAAAGGATACGCTCAGTAGTGAACAGGAAAAATCTCTAAACTCTTTACGTGATCAAGCATCTACACTGGATGAACAAATTAGAGCAGCTAACGAGAAATTAGAACACTTAATAGCTTTTAATGATTCTTCTGCTTCAGCTAACATTGCAGCAAACGATGCCGCTGGTAGAATTGCTGATGCAGAGCACACCCTTGGTGTCTCATTTGCTGCAGGGACATTTGAATGTACAACCAGTACGGATTGGGCTGACATTGTTGCAACAAAATGGGAAGCACGTGCAGTAAGCATGCAAGAGGCTTATGATAAGGCTCTTCAGAAATTATTTAACGGGGAGGAGCTAACAGAATCTGATCTTACAGCAATTGAACGTTATAATAGTGAGTATCCAGGAGTGGTGGATCAGGAAATTTTACAATACACTAAAGAAGTGCGATCTGTAAAAGCTGAGGAGATGCGTTATAGGGGAGTTGTAGATAAAGTTGTTGAAGGAAAGCAATTAACGAGTGACGAAAGGAAGTTTGCCAAAGAGTTTGCAGCAAAATATCCTGATTTAGAAATAAATACCATTGTGTTGAGTACAGTAGAGAGACAGGAAAATTATAAGAAGATTATTGGGAAAGCAAATAAGGGAAAAGAATTAAGTGGAGAAGAACTTGACTTTTTACTTAGTTATTATAAAGATTATCCAGATGTTTCAGTACCGAAATCAGTATCTAAACCTTTGAAAAGCAGAAAATTCGAAATTGAAGTTAGTCAATCTAGTCTTGCCGATTTACAGAAAAAATATGGAGGGATTGTTAACGAATACGAACACTATCGTCAAACTGGTCAGTTTGTATATACGCAGGGAGGTATCAGTTTTCAGGAAGCTACCTATATTTACAATGTTTGTAAATTTAAAGAAGCTAGTGGAGAAGAAACTTTACAAGAAAGAAAAAGAAATCAAAAGATGTTCTCTAACCTCAAAACTTCAGATAGAAAGAAAATTGATTCAAAAACATTGGGTGAACTTAGTTCTGAACATCCTGAATTTATGAATGGAAGAACAGGAATTGAGTTTGATTACATCTTTTCGTCAAAAGCAGATAGAGCAAAGAAAGATTATGCATATTATAGATATAATCAGTTGATGAAAGAGCAGCCTGTTGATTGGCGCGACCCAGATTATATGAATAAACGTAATCAATATATTTTAAAAACAGGGAAAAATCCATCAACAGGGGAGAAAGCTACCAAAGACGAAATTTTTGTTGCTAAAAACTACGGTTGGGTAAAGAATACAACAGATATTGCTACTGGGACAATTGATCTTCTTGATAATTTGGGGGCTTTCCAGTCAGCTATGGCTAAAATTTCTAAACCTAAATTTGATACTTCAAAAATGTTTAAGAAAATAGATAGGCCAAATACAGTTACAGTTCCCAATACTCATGTAGATATTGAGACACCAAAATTCAAGCCAGCTAAATCGGTGGATTTGGAGGTGCCAGTAAAACCTCAGGTTGATGTAGAAGTTCCGAAAATCAAACCAGTTGAAGCAATGGCTGGAACAACAACTGTGGTTCCAAAATCCAAGATGCCAGATATTGATGTGTTGACAAAACCGAAAGATTTATCTACTATAAAGGGTGAAGCGGTTTATCATGTAGGAACAGTTAAATCAAAGGTTGATTTGGATGTTCCAGAGGTGAAGAATGTCCACGATGTCGAAACACCGAAGTATAACAAGGAACAAATCCTGAAGAATCTTGAAGAAAGTAAACTTGCAAGGGAGAGTTCAGGGTTTAAAGACTTTTCAACTCGAGAAAGATATATAGAGAAAGTCTTTAATAAATTATCTCCTGCGGAAAGGGAATTAATTTTTAATATTTCTAAGAATGCACCTAAGGTGGAATATCGCCCTGGTAACACAGCTAAAAGTGTATTATCAATACCGAAAAATGATCGTCCAAACATCGAAAAGGTTTATAGTTCAGAATACATAAAAGCACACAGACAACAATTTGAGAATGGAGCTATTAAATTTCAGAAATTCACACCCGAAGAAGGTGGATACAATAATGGAGCAATTGGTAATCCAAAAGATCATGTTGCCTTTGTTATGCCTAAAGAAGCTGGAGAAACATTGATTAAAGTAACTAAAGGAGACCCTGAATTGTTGGAAGACATATTAGGGCTTCATCGAGGAGATCTAGGTTCTTCTCCTGTGGCTATTGAAATTCCACCAGAATCTGTTAAAAATCCAAGAATTCCAAGCGGAAATGAAGATTCTGCTTTTGATGGCTTTTGGAAACCAGGAGGACAAACTTTCCCAGGAAATATGCCAGAAGCAGTTATTGATGAAGTGCCGTGGGGGGAATTTACAATTAGAAAATTAGGAGGTAATTAAGATGAGTTTAACTAAAATACCATGGGAAGAATTTGATACTTTTGATAAGATTGAGTCACCTAAAGATTATGACTTTCGAACACATGAAGGGAAGTACTATACTTTTGGAGAGTTTGGGGTAGCTTCAGTTCGTCGTGTCTTTGAAATTAATCCTTCTGATTTTGATGAATATCTATTAGGTAAGAGAACTGCACGTGAAGTTGATTTTAAAGCTCAGAACGATCGTTGGCCACCTACAGAAGAAGAAAAGAAGGCTAGTGAGAAACGATTCATAGAAGAGAGCCCTACATCTTTAATTGATTTACCTGAAACTAGAGAATTATTTACTCAGGAAGAGCTTAAAAGATTAATTCCGATTGCTGAGCAAATGTGGATTGACTGGAGAGGCAAACTTCCAGATGATTATGTATCACCATTGAAATAGCCTGCGTGGGACTTGTTTGGCTCTTTGTCAACTGTAGTGGGTTGATGAAAAGTTACAACCTGGAGAGAAACGAAATGGTTCTCTCCTTTTTGAATTTCAAGGAGATACGTAGTCTAGTTTTTTTAGTTTATTCAAATTTCGAAAATCTTAATGCCTCTGATCAGTTGATGGATTTTCCAATACTTACAAAAAAACTGCATCACTGACAGTTGCTTTCCTAAGGATTTTAAGGCTTTATTTTAATCTCTTATATTTTGTGGTTCTTCCGATGCCTTTTCGCTGGATCTCGTATCTGTAGATCGTAGCCACTAAACCAAGGATTTCCGAGTCCCGTTTTTCATTTTTGATGGTGGAGTAGTGAAATGTTCTCATGATATTATCCCTTACTAACACATTTTTTCCTTAAAATATAGCATAATTTAAGGAAAATGTTATAAATGAGAAGGAGAGAACTATGATTTATTCCTATGTCCTTTCTCAACCTTCTCCACCTAGTGACGAACTTGCTCTTCAAATTAATTTTCGGTATGATGTATAAATGATTGATAAGGAGTGACCGATGTCTAAAGAAACTTATTTACAGCTGAAAAAAGAATTTTTGATGCGTTTTGCTTTTAATGTGGGAATTGCGGGGATCGGTTTGGTGTTATTGATTGTTATGATCTTCAATCAATTGCGCTATATTCCCTACTTGCTCGTGGTTATGGGGATGATTTCCTTGATGAACCAAGTCTTGGTCATGCCAACCAAGACCAAGAAAGATGCCTGTGAGAAAGAGCATCCGGAGTGGAAGGACTTGTCGGTCAAAGGCGTCAAGGTTGATTCTCAGGAACAGTCAAAACGTTATGGGGTGAGCCTGATTGCGTTGCTCGTGGTTATCGGGGCTTTCTTTGCCATGTATCGTCCGACTCTCCAAACGCAAAAAGAGCAAGAGGAGGAAGTGGAAATCCGGCAGAAGTTGCAGCCTGCTATGGAGAATATCCAAAAGCAAGAACAAAGCTCGAGAGAAACCGTCCAGTCTCAGATGAAGGACCTGCTTCGGACACCAAGCCCCAGCTCAGAAACAGAGGCAACAAGTGAGGAATGATCAGGATTGCCTGCTGTTGACCAATCGTCGAGAAATCACCGTCCTATCGGTGATTTTTTTGTCTTCACTTCTCCCTCGAATTAATCCTTAAATTGTGATAAAATAAGGGTTACGAATGTTTTTGATTGGTCTGTTTTTGCTTAGAGTCGGGCCACTCAAAAGCGAGCAAAAGAATCAAGATCAAGGGAGAAACAATGTCCAACACCTTTGAAATTTTAATGGATCAGCTGGATATGCCGCTGGAGATGCGATCTTCCAGTGCCTTTTTGCATGCGGAGATTCAAGAAGTCGTGGTGCACAAGGTCAGTCGGGTTTGGGAGTTCCGCTTTGCTTTTGCGGAAGTCTTGCCGATTGCTTTGTTTAAGGAATTGCGCCAGCGCTTGAAGGATGAATTTTCAAAGACAGGAAACCAGGCGACCTTTACCATCCAAGTGGCCAATCAGGACTTTTCTGATGATTTATTGCAGGCCTACTACCGGGAGGTTTTTGAGGAAGGACCTTGTGCTAGTCAAGGTTTTAAGGGGCTTTATCAAGACTTGCAGGTGCGTGCGGAAGGGCAGGAATTGATCATCTCTGGGCCTTCTTCGGTTGATACGGAGCATTTTCGTAAGAACCATTTGCCCAATCTTGCCAAGCAGTTGGAAGCCTTTGGTTTTCCGCATTTCACCTGTCGGGTGGAGTCTGATGAGGAGTTGACAGAGCAAGAAGTGGCGCGCTTTGAGGAGGAAAATGAAAAGATCTTCCAAGCAGCCAATGAAGAGACTTTGCGGGCTATGGAATCCTTGGCCCAGATGGCTCCGCCACCAGCAGTTGAAGAAAAGCCAGTTTTTGACTTCAAAGCTAAGAAAGCTGCAGCTAAACCTAAGCTAGACAAGGCTGAGATCACTCCAATGATCGAGATCACAACAGAAGAGAACCGGATTGTCTTTGAGGGTGTGGTCTTTGACGTGGAGCACAAGGTGACACGGACCGGTCGGGTCTTGATCAGCTTTAAGATGACCGACTATACCTCGAGTTTTTCCCTTCAGAAATGGGTCAAAAATGAGGAAGAAGCCCAGAAGTTTGACATGATCAAGAAGAACAGCTGGCTACGGGTGCGGGGAAATATCGAAATGAACAATTTCACGCGCGACTTGACCATGAATGTCCAAGACATCCAGGAAGTCGTCCATTATGCCCGCAAGGACCTAATGCCAGAAGGCGAGCGCCGGGTGGAATTCCACGCGCATACCAATATGTCGACGATGGATGCCCTGCCAGAAGTCGAAGAGCTGATCGCCAAGGCAGCTGAGTGGGGGCATAAGGCTGTGGCCATCACCGACCATGGCAATGTGCAGAGTTTCCCGCATGGCTTTAAAGCAGCCAAGAAAGCTGGAATCCAGCTGATCTATGGGATGGAAGCCAATATCGTAGAGGACAAGGTGCCTATCACCTATAACGAGGTGGATCTGGACCTCAATGAAGCGACTTATGTGGTCTTTGACGTGGAAACGACGGGACTTTCAGCCGTTTACAATGACTTGATCCAGGTCGCTGCTTCTAAGATGTACAAGGGCAATGTCATTGAGGAGTTTGACGAGTTCATCGATCCAGGGCATCCTCTGTCCGCCTATACGACCCAATTGACAGGGATCACCAACGAGCACGTCCGTGGGGCTAAACCTTTGGTGCAGGTATTGAAGGAATTTCAGGCCTTCTGTGAGGGAACGGTTCTTGTCGCCCACAATGCTACCTTTGACATGAGCTTCATGAATGCGAACTATGAGCGTCATGGCTTACCAACGATTACCCAGCCGGTCATCGATACGTTGGAATTTGCCCGCAACCTCTACCCTGATTTTAGATGGCATAGCTTGGGAACCTTGACCAAGCGCTTTGGGGTCGCTTTGGAGCACCACCACATGGCCAACTACGATGCGGAAGCGACGGGACGCCTGCTCTTTATTTTTATCAAAGAAGCCACTGAAAAGCATGGGGTGACCAATCTTAAGGATCTGAATATCGATTTGATCGATGAGAATTCTTATAAGAAGGCTCGGGTCAAGCATGCCACTCTCTATGTCAAGAATCAGACCGGCCTTAAAAATATGTTTAAACTGGTCTCTCTTTCTGGAACCAAGTATTTCGAAGGAGTCCCACGGATTCCCAAGACCGTGCTGGATGCCCATCGAGAGGGCTTGATCCTCGGATCGGCCTGCTCAGAAGGGGAAGTCTTTGATGCGGTCATGTCGCAAGGGGTGGATGCGGCGGTCGAAGTGGCCAAGTACTATGACTTTATCGAGGTCATGCCACCGGCTATCTATGCGCCCCTCATTGCTAAGGAGCAGGTCAAGGACATGGACGAGCTCCAGACCATTATCAAGAGTTTGATCGAAGTGGGAGATCGCCTTGGCAAGCCTGTTCTTGCGACAGGAAATGTCCACTATCTGGAACCGGAAGATGAGATCTATCGGGAGATCATTGTCCGCAGTCTCGGTCAAGGGGCCATGATCAACCGGACCATCGGGCACGGAGAAAATGCTCAGCCAGCGCCCCTGCCAAAAGCGCATTTTAGAACCACCAATGAAATGCTGGATGAATTTGCCTTTTTGGGAGAAAACTTGGCGCGCAAGATCGTTATTGAAAATACCAATGCGCTAGCAGATACCTTTGAGCCGGTCGAAGTGGTCAAGGGTGACCTCTATACGCCATTTATCGATAAGGCCGAAGAGACGGTTGCGGAATTGACCTATCAGCGAGCCTTTGAGATCTATGGCAATCCCCTCCCTGATATTGTCGATCTGCGGATTGAAAAGGAATTAACCTCTATCTTGGGGAATGGCTTTGCCGTGATTTATCTGGCCTCGCAAATGCTGGTGCATCGCTCCAATGAGCGGGGCTACCTGGTTGGTTCGCGTGGATCCGTCGGATCCAGCTTTGTCGCGACCATGATCGGGATCACGGAGGTCAATCCGCTCTCCCCTCACTATGTTTGTGGCCAGTGCCAGTACAGCGAGTTCATTACAGATGGCTCTTATGGATCTGGTTTTGATATGCCGGACAAGGATTGTCCAAACTGTGGCCACAAGCTCAGCAAAAACGGGCAGGATATTCCTTTTGAAACCTTCCTTGGTTTCGATGGGGACAAGGTACCCGATATCGATTTGAACTTCTCTGGGGAAGACCAGCCGAGTGCCCACTTGGATGTCCGGGATATCTTTGGGGAAGAATATGCCTTCCGGGCAGGAACGGTAGGTACGGTCGCAGCTAAGACTGCCTACGGCTTTGTCAAGGGCTATGAGCGTGATTATGGCAAGTACTACCGAGATGCCGAGGTCGAGCGCTTGGCTCTTGGTGCAGCTGGGGTAAAACGGACGACCGGTCAGCACCCGGGGGGAATTGTTGTTATTCCAAACTATATGGATGTCTATGACTTTACTCCGGTCCAGTATCCGGCAGATGATGTGACAGCTGAATGGCAGACTACTCACTTTAACTTCCACGATATCGATGAGAACGTCCTCAAGCTCGATGTCCTGGGACATGATGATCCGACCATGATTCGCAAGCTTCAAGACTTATCAGGCATTGACCCCAATGAAATTCCTATGGATGATCCAGACGTCATGGCTCTCTTTTCTGGGACAGACGTTCTAGGAGTAACTCCTGAGCAGATTGGGACCTCTACGGGTATGCTGGGAATTCCAGAGTTTGGGACCAACTTCGTTCGGGGCATGGTCGATGAAACCCATCCGACGACCTTTGCCGAGTTACTTCAGCTCTCTGGTCTGTCTCACGGTACCGACGTGTGGTTGGGAAATGCCCAAGACTTGATCAAGGCGGGCATTGCCGATCTATCGACCGTTATCGGGTGTCGGGACGACATCATGGTTTACCTCATGCACGCGGGTCTCAAGCCTAAGATGGCCTTTACCATCATGGAGCGGGTGCGGAAAGGCATGTGGCTCAAAATCTCAGAAGAAGAGCGCAATGGCTACATCCAAGCCATGAAGGAAAACAATGTTCCTGAATGGTACATCGAGTCCTGTGGTAAGATCAAGTACATGTTCCCGAAAGCCCATGCGGCGGCCTATGTTATGATGGCCCTTCGTGTGGCCTACTTTAAGGTGCATCATCCACTTTATTACTATTGTGCTTACTTCTCGATTCGGGCCAAGGCCTTTGACATCAAGACTATGGGCGCAGGCCTTGAGGCCGTGAAAGCGCGGATGAAGGAAATCGCTGAGAAACGCAAGAACAACGAAGCCTCTAACGTCGAGATCGATCTCTACACCACCCTTGAGATTGTCAATGAGATGTGGGAGCGGGGCTTCAAGTTTGGCAAGCTAGACCTCTATCGCAGCCAGGCGACAGAATTCTTGATCGATGGGGATACCCTGATTCCACCATTTGTCGCTATGGATGGTCTAGGAGAGAACGTTGCCAAGCAAATCGTGCGGGCGCGTGAAGAAGGAGAATTCCTTTCTAAGACCGAGCTCCGGAAGCGTGGTGGTGTTTCGTCCACCCTGGTTGAAAAGATGGATGAGATGGGCATTCTTGGCAATATGCCAGAGGATAACCAGTTGAGTTTGTTTGATGATTTGTTTTGATGGATAAATGATTTTTATTCAAAAGAATTAGCCACTCTTAACTACAGATTCATATGAATTTGTAGTTTTTTAAAAATACAATAAAGGCGGATGAAATGGGTATTCAATTTACTTCAAAAAAGGTTGGAGAGCTATTGAAAGAAGGGAATTTGCGGATTCCTTCTTATCAAAGACCTTATAAGTGGAACAGAAAGCATATTCGTAATCTTTTTTATGATTTACGAGATGCTATGGAAAAAAAGGAATATCAAGTTGGCTCTGTTATCTTTCATGATAATGGTGGATACTTAGATATTGTAGATGGGCAACAACGACTAATTTCTATTTCCTTGTTTCTTCATTCATTAGAAAAGTTAAAGGATTATGAAGGTGCTAATCAACTTTTAGGTGCTGAATTTGGAGAGATATCCTGCTATCATGCAAGCGAAAATTATTACGAGTGGGAAAATTTAACTCAATTGGTAGGTACAAGCCAGGCAAAAGAAATTTGCGAATTTTTATTGGAAAATTGTTCTATTTCTTGTATCATCATGCCAGAGGAACGTTTGGCAGAAGCCTTTCAATTATTTGATTCTCAGAATAATCGTGGAAAATCTTTAGAACCTCATGACTTACTCAAAGCCTATCATCTGCGTCAACAAGACTCAGAAGATGAAAAAATTGTTGAGAAATGGGAGCAGTTTGTGGAAGATGACGATTTAAGTCTGAAAGATCTGTTTGATAAGCATCTTTTCCGTATGAGACGTTGGTCTAGGGGAGAAACAGGGCTAACTAACAAGCGTTATGGTTCTTATCTGCGTTTTACAGAAGATTTTATTGACGATTTTAAAGGTGTTGATTTAAATCAGAATTTTCCATACCTAGAATTATATCGTCATATTGAAAACTTCCCTATGTCAATTACTATGCCAATCATAGATGGAAGCAAATTTTTTGAATATATTGAATCTGTTCATCAAATGATTAAAGATCATATAGATGTTTTAAATAAACAGTTAGGAATTTTTAATGATCCTAAGAGTGAAGAAAATGGTTCAGATTACCCTGAAGGTATGTTAAAAATTTACAATAGTTCAAAGGGGCGCTATCGCAAGTGCCACAATCTGTTTCTAAACATTTGTTCTCTCTTTGCGGAGAGATTTGGAAAAGATAAGCTATCAAAGGAAATAGTAGAAACCTTGTTTATTTGGGCTTACTACCCCCGTGTGAAGTCTCGAGCCATATATGACGCTACTGTAGGAAACTACGCTGCAGGCGGGAAGTTCAGACAAAGAGAAGTTCAAAAACTATTTCAAGTTTTAGCCCATGCTGTAACTCCGAATGATTTCATGGTTAAGATAGATAGAGAATTATTTGAAAATTATACGATGGAACAAATTATAGAAGAGGAAAAAGATAAATGGTAGAAACACATATAAGCTTATCCGTTAACCGTTTGTTAAATGAAGATACCTATGCTATTCCTCTTTATCAGAGAAATTTTGCTTGGACTTATGATGAAATTGAACAATTATTGAACGATGTGGCAGATGCTTTTCAAGAAAAGAGAGACAATTATTATATTGGAACATTAGTTGTTAATGAAGAGAATGGTCTTTTCAAAATCATTGATGGTCAACAACGAACAACAGCTCTTAATTTGATTGCCTTAGCTTTGAAACATGAGTTTAGTTTTGATAGATTGAAAGCTGTCAATCTTACTTTTCCAGCTAGGAGGAAGTCAAACGAGAATATCCAAAAGTTGTTTACCAAGGAAAAAATTTCAGAGGACGATGAAAATGAGTTAACTAGAGGTTACCGACATGCTAAAGATGCCTTGAAAAAAGTGATAGAGGAGCGCCAGCTTGATCCTCAGCCTTTATTTCATTATCTTTTTGATAATGTCATCATTTTTCGTAGTATTCTTCCTAAAGATTTAGATTTAAATCTTTATTTCGAACGTTTCAACTCTCGAGGAGAACAACTAGAAGCTCATGAAATTCTTAAGGCACAAATGATAGCTAAATTTGGAGAAGACCAAGAAACGGCCCAAAAATTTGCGAGAATCTGGGATGCTTGCGCGGAGTTTGATAAGCCGGTAGCAAGTCAATTTAAGATGAGGCGGAAGAGGGCAGATAATTTTCAGGAGCGTGAACGTATTTTCGGATGGCACTTTTCAAATTACTCATTTCATAATATTTATGATGATATTGATTTTTATCAAAATGAAAGAAGAAAGTTATCTGATATATTAGGGAAAAAGGTCAATGAAAAAATTATAGAAGAGGAAAAAGATTGTGGTGACTATACCCAAGTTATTGATTTTCCGACCTTCTTACTCCATGTATTGGCGATTTGGGAAGGTAAGGATACCAGTGAGGTTCAGTTAGATGATAAGAAACTCTTAACTCTATTTGATATAAAAAATAAAAATGAGACTTGGGTTATTGAATTCAGTGAATTCCTTCTTAGAATGAAACATATTTTTGATAATTTCATTGTTAGAAATTCAAATATGGATTCTTCAAGCAGAAATAAGGATGAATGGTTTTTGCAGAAGGGGACTTATTATGAATACCAGCCAAATGGAAAAGCAAAAGAGCATTACATAGTTGAAGAACGCTTTACTAAGAATACATTTTCAGATTCAGAAATTAACAAAAACATCATTCTTCTTCAATCTATGTTTGCTGTGACTTTTACTGCCAATCGTGATAGTCGTTGGTTATATGAAAGTTTGCAATTCCTCTTCAACCATATTGAAGAGTTAGATCAACCGGAATTTGGTTCTTATTTTAAGGATTTTCTTGAAATAATGGCTGTAAGATATGCTGAGGGAAGATTGTTCACCGAGGAAGATGTGCTCAAAAAATATGGTGATATTCCTGTTTATGCATTCAATTTTGTTGATTATATCTTATGGAAAAACCGTGAAAAATTAGGAAGAAAGTATAAAAGTATAAAATTTGATCAGTTTAAATTTGCCTATCGTCGTTCTATAGAGCATTGGTTTCCACAACATCCAAATAGTGATGAAAGAGTTGAGAAAATGGATGATCAATTCTTACACTCCTTTGGGAACCTTTGTATCATTACAGATAGTCAAAATTCGAAATTTGGGAATTTAGTTCCGAGTGCAAAATATAAACAGTGGGAAGGAATTTTTGATCGTCAGAGTTTAAAATTACAAATAATGGCTAGCATAACAGAAAAAACTAAATGGGAATCGGATCAAATAAAAGGATTGGAAAAAGAAATTTTACCTATGGTCAAAAAATTTATAGGAAGTAAGTTATAAGAATTACCTTGAATATCAATTTTAAGATGCTATCGTATATCCAATGGATTTACAATAACCTTCTTTTTGTTAAAATAGTCTATAGAAAGAAGGTGAGAATATGTCAAAGACGAGCATGAGTATCTGTTTGGATAGTGAGGTTAAGGAGCAGGCCCAACTGGTGTTTAATCATTTGGGAATGGATATGACAACAGCTATCAACATTTTCCTCCGTCAGGCTATTCAATATCAGGGCTTACCTTTTGATGTTAAATTAGACGATCATGAGAAGTTGCTCCAAGTCGTAACGGATGTGGAGCAAAATCGAAATTTGAGTCAGCCCTTTGAATCGGTCTCAGACTTGATGAAGGACCTGCGTACTTAAGATTCGTTATCATAAACAGTTTAAAAATATTTTATGTTAGCAATGAAGCGAGGTTTGAGGTTGGCTAATGATAGAAAAGAAAAAAAGAGCAATACCCTGGAAGTCAGGGAAAGTCATTTCCATTCGCCTACGAAACGGCGTTTATGTCTTAGCACAAATGGTGCGAGAGCCCTATCTAGTGTTTTTTAACCATTTCAAGCAGGAAAATAGCTGGAAGGGAGTGACCTTGAAAGAGGAGAATATTCTCTTTTGTAAAGCAGTCACTCGTCAGTTTCTACGCTCTAGTCCTGTAACGATTGTCAAAGACCTTGAGCCCCTGTTAGATTATCGATTACCCAAAGAATGGATTTATAGCCATATGGGTGGGCACCCAATTACGGTCTCGGTGAAGGGACGGGAGCGCCAATTAGCTGGTTTTGGCCAACGGCTTTCCTTGGTTCAGGCGGACAAGGAAAGTGGTCAACCAGTGGATAATCCTCTGATGGGACTCTTCCAAGCCTATATCCTACCAGATATACAAGAACAGGATTGGGAGCGAGTAGGGCAGGCTGAGCTCATGTCTCTCGAAGTTTTTCCAACGCTCAATGAACGTCTCTATCTCTGCTTTCTTTTTGGGAAAAATGTGAATCCAGAGCTAGATATCTCATTAGGAAAGCCCCTGCCCGATGAGTATGAAAACTATCTCAATATTCTTACCAACAGCCCAGAGGCGCGACGCCTCTATCTGGGTGAGGAGGATAACTAAGAAAGGAATGAAATATGAAGGTAGAAATTTTTGCAGAAGACAAACCTGCTGAAAAAGTCTTTGAGTACAAGCTAGAGGTGGCAGACAATGTGCTGCTCCTTTCCACCGCGATGATCTCAGGAGCGATTGCTCTAGCCGGCTTATTTTCAGCCTTGAAAGATTAACTGACAGCCTCTATTTTCCTGTTGAAAATAGAGGTTTTTCAGTCCTTTTAGATCTGATAAGTGTTTTCTTTGGCACTGGATTGTGTTACAATTTTTAGTAACAAGTGTTTATAACAAGGAAACAGAAAAAATGAAACAGAGGAAAAGCGCGTGGCAAGATATTTAGTAGGGCCTTACAATAATAGTTGGAACTTTATGGATGCGCTTGAAAAAGCGCAGAATGGGGATACCATCGAGTTTGAAAATGGGTATGTCTTTCAATGGCCGACAAATAAAGTGATTGAGATCGACAAAAACCTTCATTTCGTGGGGCATGTGGTCCCAAATCCAAATGGCAATGGGCGCATGTTTAACAACATCATTGAGGCTTCCTTCCGATTTGTAGAAGGAGTTCAGGTGACGTTTGAAGACTTGTGGTTTAAAGTTGGTGGAAATTATACTACTTTGATCTTATGGAATGGCTCAGACATCACCTGTAAACAGGTCTATTTTGAAGCAACCACTCCAACAAATAATGAATTTTTTATCTATATGGATACGCATTCGAAAATGACTTTGGAAGGAGTCGGAATGAAGGTTCCGGAAAAACACCAAAGTACCATCGGTATGTCCGCTTCGGAATTGTCCATTCGCAATTCAACGATTTTTTCTAAAATAAAGCTAAACGAAGGCTCCAAGTTGACCTTGGAAAATGTCCATATTGAAAAATTTGGGAATAATACGATCCATGCCAAGGACTCAGAAGTGATCGCAAAAAATTCAACGATTACAGGTGGAGATCTGGAAAATGATTTTCCACCAGTTTGGTTGAGGAATGTCATCTGGGAATCTGAAAACTGTAAAATAGAGTTGCCTACAGGAACTGGAATCTGTCTTGACAACAATGTTCAATTCAATTCGGATTCGGATCGTATGACCTCCATCAATTCATACAATAGTATGATCCGAGCTCACCAAGCGACATTTTCAGAATGTTTATGCGTCTATGAAGAGTCCTTTGCTTCTTTGACTGGAGAAACGACTTTCTTGAATGAGAATGCCCAAACCATTTCATTTGGCGTTTTTGATGATGGAGTGCTGATGGCTGAGCATATGATTTGTCATAAGATTGCGGATCCTAATATACGGCTTCAAGGTGGAGCCTTTGCGAAGGTGGGCACCCTGACCTATAGGCAGGGCGATGCGCGTGATCTGACCAAGGAAATCGAGGATGACTGTGACTATCTTGTTGGCAGAGAAGTGGCGAAGGGCAATGCGCAAGTCGTTCCTACGGGACAGACAACGGATGCAACGGTGGCTTCAACCACCGCAAGAGACTCTGGACCAGAGAAGAAACAAGATGCTCTTCAAGAACTCAATAGCCTGATTGGTCTTGAAAAAGTCAAACATGAGATCAAGAAAATGATCAACATGGTGGAATTTAACAAGAAACGAATCGCCAGTGGGAAGGCTCCTGAAAAGCAAACCCTTCACGCTGCCTTTATGGGAAATCCTGGTACAGGGAAAACGACTGTAGCCCGTCTGTTGGGACAAGTGCTCTTTGATGCGGGTGTCCTCTCAGGGGAAGAATTCCGTTTCGTGGAAGCAACGGAGTCCGATCTGATCTCTTCGAATATTGGAGGAACTGCTGAACAGACCCAAGCCCTGCTTGAAAAAGCGCGAGGAGGCATCCTTTTTATCGATGAAGCCTATAGTTTGGATAAAAAGGACAGCGGTGCGGACTTTGGGATCGAGGCGATCAATACCATCCTCAAATTTATGGAGGACAATCGTGACGACATCATGATTATCTTTGCCGGCTATACCAAGGAAATGGAGGAGTTCTTAAAGACCAATCCAGGCCTTCGTTCTCGGGTGCCAAATAATTTCATCTTTGAAGATTTCACAGGAGATGAGATTGTCCAACTGGGTGAAATGATCCTAAGCAAAGGAGACTACAAACTCGAAGACCGGGATTACTATGCGCGGCACGTTAAGCGGGCTTATGATGGCTCGCTAGATAAGAGCAATGGTCGTTGGATCCGGAACCTGGATGAGCAATTGACCAAGACCATGGCGGATCGGGTGGTGGCCCAAGGTTCTGACGATATTGAGACCATCCTCAATAGCGATATCGATGCTGTCCTTAACCAAGGCAAGTATCAAGCGGGAGCAGACAAGGAAGAAGATGGGATGGCTGCCCTCAACCGTCTGGTTGGAATTGCCAAGGTGAAAGAGCAAGTCGAACAATTCGTGGCCATGGCTGAGTTCAACCAAAAACGGGCTGAACAAGGTGGCATCGTCGAAGATACGACCTTGCACTCTCTCTTTCTTGGAAATCCTGGTACAGGGAAAACGACTGTGGCCCGCATTTTGGGTAATATCCTCTTCCAAAAGGGGGTTATCAAGCAGAAGAAGTTCATCGAAGTATCCCGGAGCAATCTGGTTGGAGGCTACCAAGGTCAAACAGCCTTGAAGACGCGCGAAGTCCTAGAAAGTGCACTGGGTGGAGTCCTCTTTATCGATGAGGCCTATACGCTCTATACCGGTTTAAATGACGATTTTGGGAAAGAAGCCTTGGACGAAGTCCTCAAATTTATGGAGGACCACCGTCGCGATATCGTTATTATCTTTGCTGGTTACACAAAAGAGATGCACGACTTCTTGCAGGTCAATTCAGGTCTACAAAGCCGGATCCCAACTACATTTGATTTTGAAGACTACAGCCCAGATGAGATCGTGGAGATCGGTTTGTTAGGATTGCGTAAGCAAGGTTACCAGGTCAATGAAGCCCTTTATGGAGAGATTGTGAAAGGGAATTATATGCGTGCTAATGACCATAGTAATGGTCGCTGGGTTCGCAATCTTAATGAAAAACTCTTGCGTCAAGTATCAACTCGGGTAACCCGTGAAGGTAGTACAGACTACAATTCCATTTTGGATCAAGATTTGGAAGCTTTGAGAGAGAATAGCAATTCTGAACAACCCCATACCGTGGATGATCAAGGTTATGTTCTTCCTTAAGCTGAAGACAAAGTCTTCTTAGAAACTTTCCTTAGGTGAGTACGGACGTCAGCGAACTTCTACGAAGTTCCATGACTAAATCAAGATACAAAGGGCGTCTGCGGATAAAGTCAAAATAGGAAGTTTTACGCAGAATCTTTTGATTCTAGGATAACTTATCTTTTTGACACCATCCGTAGCCCGTGTTCAATTCGTTTTGAGCCCCTTCGCTTTTCAATTTTTGGGCTCAGGCTAAAACAGTTTCCCAAACTGTTTTACTCTCAATAATTCCGAGTGAGGCTGGGACAAAAGTCCTAGCCTCTCAATTATTTTTGGATTGTCGAGCAAGACGCAGTGGTTGAGTGGGCTCTACTACGCTGATTTCATCAGCTTTTACAGCCCTACTCAACTGTGCGGAGGTGGGACGACGAAATCGAATTCTAACGAATAACCGATTTCTGTCCCACTCTCACTTTTCTCACAGCGGAAAGTTTCGGTATTTCTTGATTTGTTCTAAAAAGGACTCATTTTTATTTCTTTTCAGAATCACTTAACCTATCTTATATTAAAAAAGGTTGTTTATGTTCTAAAAGAATTCTACATGGACTTGTGGTATACTAGGAGAAGATTATTCACTTATGAAGGAGAAAACAATGGTTTTACCAAATTTTAAAGAAAACCTCGAAAAATACGCTAAATTGTTGGTGGCGAACGGCATCAACGTGCAACCAGGCCATACCTTGGCTTTGAACATCGATGTGGAACAAAGAGAATTGGCTCACTTGATTGTGAAGGAAGCCTATGCTTTGGGGGCGCACGAAGTGATTGTCCAATGGGCAGATGATTTCACTACCCGGGAAAAATTCCTCCATGCACCGATGGATCGCTTGGACAACGTGCCTGACTACAAGATTGCAGAGATGAACTACCTCTTGGAACACAAGGCCAGTCGTTTGGGTGTGCGTTCATCTGATCCAGGTGCCTTAAATGGTGTCGAGGCAGAGAAGCTTTCTGCTTCTGCTAAGGCTTTGGGCATGGCCATGAAACCAATGCGCATCGCTACTCAGTCTAATAAGGTCAGCTGGACAGTTGCTGCGGCAGCAGGTTTAGAATGGGCGAAAAAGGTCTTCCCAAATGCGGCGAGCGACGAAGAAGCAGTGGATCTCCTGTGGGATCAAATCTTCAAGACTTGCCGGGTGTACGAAGAAGATCCAGTCAAGGCTTGGGAAGAGCATGCTGCTATTCTCAAGAGCAAGGCAGATACACTGAATAAGGAACAATTTTCAGCCCTTCATTACACAGCTCCTGGGACTGATTTGACTCTTGGCTTGCCGAAGAACCACGTCTGGGAATCTGCCGGAGCCATCAATGCCCAAGGTGAAAGCTTCTTGCCAAACATGCCGACAGAAGAGGTCTTTACAGCTCCTGACTTCCGTCGTGCAGAAGGCTATGTAACTTCTACAAAACCGCTTAGCTACAATGGAAACATTATCGAAGGGATCAAAGTGACCTTTGAAAATGGAGAAATCGTAGATATCACAGCAGAAAAAGGCGATCAAGTCATGAAAGATTTGGTCTTCAAAAACAAGGGAGCGCGTGCCTTGGGTGAATGTGCCCTCGTACCAGATCCAAGCCCAATTTCCCAATCAGGTATTACCTTCTTTAATACCCTCTTTGATGAAAATGCCTCTAACCACTTGGCCATCGGAGCAGCCTATGCAACTAGCGTAGAAGGTGGTGCAGAGTTCACAGAAGAAGAACTCGAAGCAGCCGGCCTCAACCGCTCAGACGTCCACGTCGACTTCATGATCGGCTCAAGCCAAATGAATATCGACGGCATCCGAGAAGACGACACCCGTGTCCCAGTCTTCCGCAACGGAGATTGGGCAATATAGGGAGCAAAACAGAAATCAGTAACTCGAAGAGTTTGATTTCTACCTCGCTTTTCGGTTTTAAGGCTCGGGCAAAAAAGGTCCGCAGGACCTTTTTAGTACCCCCGCACAGTTGATTAAGAAGGGGCCTTGCTTCGCAATCCCTATCTACTACCTCAAAACAGTGTTTTGAGCCATCAACCCCTGTGCCCAAAAAATAATAGAGTAAAAAGTATCCAACTGCTAAGAAGTTGGATACTTTTTTTGGTCAAAACTTGATCATCAAAGTAAAATCAGGTATGATGGATGGTATGTTCTTTTATGAATAAATAATATAATTATGACTGTCTAAGAATAAAATAGTATAGAAAGTAAGATCAATCTATGTTTAAACCAGCAAAAATCGATCGTTTGCCGAAAATGAATTTTCGATATCGTTTGTTAAAAGTAGAGAATGAATGGTATTTAATGGACGTCGATCGACCAATTATCATCACCTATTTTCTTCCATGGTTTACCTATTTTATCCCTCATAAAGGTTATCAGCTAACAGAGGATGAAGTAGAAGCAATAGCTCCGAAAGTTCTTAAAAGAGATAAGAACATACTTTCAACTCAGACTAAAGCAGGGATTTCAACACTTGGTGCTGGTTCCTTAGCAGTTTTACTAGGTAGAGCTTTTCTGATAGAGGATTATTTATATTTTACTTCCCATCTACTGAATCTAGTGCTAATGATCCTTGTTCTAATCATTGCTTTTGGAATTCGCATTTGGATCAGTATTGGGAAAAAAGAGTCGGTCATAAAGTCTTCCAAGAAAGCTAAAAAAATGTATTGTCGCCCAGTAAGATTTAGGTTACTACTAAAAAATCTTCTATTAGTAACATTGGCTTTATTTCTTTCAGTTGTATCATTTTGCTTTGTTCTGAGTACCGGTAAACCCAATCTAATTCTTCATGTGGCCTTATTTGCTTTTTCATTGGTTTTTTTATCACATGGTAATTTATTATTATATGCTTCAGGCGAGGATTATAAGGCAAAAACTAAAAAATAGGAAAAAGTGTAAATGTCAAGAAAGGATGATCTATGTTTAAACTAGCAAAAATCGAACGGTTGCCGAAAATGAACTTTCGCTACCATTTGTTAAAAGTCGATGGGGTGTGGTATTTGATGGAAGTCGATCGGCCAATTATCATCACCTATTTTCTTCCGTGGTTTGTTTATTTTATCCCTCATAAAGCCTATCAGCTAACAGAGGCTGAAGTAGAAGTCCTAGCTCCAAAAGTGTTTGAGAGAGACAAGAAGCATCAGAGTTTAGTGAATAATAATATCGGGAGGGCATCGGTTGGTCTAGGTGTAACCTCTATGCTATTAGCAAGGGCGTTTCCAATAGAAAAATACCTCAATTTTACCTCTCACTTGCTTAATCTATCCTTGATGATGTTGATTTTAATTTTTGTAGTGGGACTTCGGATTTGGATGAGTAGAGGGGAAGGGATGCATGAAATTGTGGCAGATAAAACACCTCGAAAAGTGTATTGCTTTCCTGAATATATAAAAAATATACTATTACCTCTAATATATGTAACTTTTCTTATAGTCATGTTCATTGCAGTATGTTATGCAATTTTAATAAACTTTGAGCCCAATTTTATAATACATTTTGGTCTATTAATCTCATCATTTCTATTTTTATCAGCTGGAAATTTAATTTTTTATTCCCCAATCATCTCTTTTAAAGCCAAAGTCAAGTAGATCCAGTGGAGTGAAACCCAGAATCAAGAGTAGCCTCCATCTACTTTTGGACCTTAAAACAATTTTTTAGAAAGGAGCATGCTATGAAAAATGAACAGAACGTCGATATTGAGCAGGCGAACAAAGTCTACTTTAAAAGTTTAGCCAATACACGTGCTTCAGCGGCTATGATGATCAATTCGTGGACAGGCGTATTTCTGTTCGCATTTGAAATCCTTTGTTTTTATTCGTATGATGTATCAAAAGGTATAAAACCATTTAGTCATTGGTTTTTTGATATCCTCGTCATCTATTGTCTTTACCATATTATTGCATTTTTCTTGCCGTTAATGGGGGCATTTATATATAGAAGACAAGTATTGTCAACGACTCTACTCTTATTCACCTATGCAGGAATGTTTTTATCGCTCCAAGTCATGGGCTTGCTCATCATTGTTTCTGCTCTGGCAAATAAAGAATTTGAAGTAGGTTTCCCAAAATATGGCTTCATCGTCATTACTTTTCTTGTGATTTGTACCTTATTGGGCTTTATTTATCATCATTTTTGGCTTAAGAAGCAGTTAAAGATTGGCTTTTCACCAACTAGAACCCTGGGAAATTATTTCGCAAAATCAAGTAGTTACAGTAGCAATGCCCTAACGATCATCTTCGTCTGCTCCATGATAGGAGCGGCCCTTACTGGCTATTTTGGAGTGGTGCTAGGAGTATCCGTAAGCATACTATTCAGTTACGCCTTTACTCAGTTGCTAACAGAAGTGGGCTACCTCTTGTATTTGAAAACAAAAAGCAAGGAATACTGGGAGGATGAACCTGAGGAGAATCCGACGCTGTGGGATTTACTATGGAATTGGTTGAAAGGCTTCAGTCTGAAAAAAGCTAAACATCGTATTTTATTAGAAATTTTAGTTTTTATATCCTTTACAGTAATTGCCTATAATTCAGGATATTCTAAACCAGGAATAAAATATCCATTTTGGCTAGTGTGGGGAGTAAGAATTTTGGTTTATACAATCGTGCTTGATCTATTTATCAGTATAGTGCACTCTATCATGCGCAAGTTTTCGAATAAAAGGCAAGGCAAAAAATAACAAAAAAAATACCTAACCGAGAGCTTTCTCAGTTAGGTATTTTTGTCATTTACGCCCTTTGTATCTTATTCTAATATCAAAAGTCCTTCTTTGATTTCAAATGGGTTGTTTGGGTTGATGCGGTCATAGAACATGATGCCGTTGGTGTGGTCGATTTCATGTTGAACGACAATGGAGTTGTAGCCTTTGAGTTTGATGCGTTTCTTTTCCCCATCTTTTGTGAAATACTCAACCGTCACGCGGGCATGACGAACCACATAGCCTGGGACGTTGCGGTCTACAGAGAGACAGCCTTCCCCGTCGCCAAGAGCTGCATCTTGCACAGAATGGGCGACAACCTTTGGATTGTACATGACTTCTTGAAGGCTATAGGCTTCTTTTGGTGGGTTGCCATCGGCATCTTCTGGATTGGGAACCAAAACAGCGATAATCCGTTTAGAGATATCCAACTGTGGTGCGGCAAGTCCAACTCCTCCACGGAGGCCAAGTTTTTCAGCCATAACAGGGTCTTGAGAATGGTGCAAGAATTGCATCATTTTTTCACCCAGGATAATTTCCTGATCAGACAAAGGGAAGGTTACATCTTCTGCAACAGCTCGAAGTGTTGGATTTCCTTCGCGGATAATGTCATCCATATCAATCAAATGGGACGCTCTTGTAACTTTTTCAATTGCTTTCATCGTTTTACTCTCACTTTCTTTCTACCCTCCATGATAACACAAAAGAGCCTAAAATTAAAGTTATCTGTCGACGGTTTCCGCATGTTTGATGGACAAATCATTCATCCTTTTTGCATCTAAAATCGTATAGACTCGCCCTTCTCTTTGGATCAACCCCTCTTCGATCATCTGCTTGATGACGCGGCTAAGGTGGCGGTAGCTGATCCCAAAACGCAGGGCCAGCTGATTCATCTTGGGCTTGAGGGTCCCATTTTTATCGCAATGCTCCAGAAAATGCGTAGCGAGGCGTTCCTTGACCGAATAATGAAAGTTGGCAGGAGCCAAATAGTTGATCTGGTGCAATTTCTCAGCCAAGGTCTTGGCCGTAGAGCGCAAAAAGGTTGGATCAAGCAGGAGGCGCTTCTTAAAGTGCTGGGCTGGGAGCTGGACGACTAGCGAGTCTTGGTCTGCAATGACCGATGTGATACAGACCCGATCGAGCAGGAGCTCAATCTCTCCTAAGAGTCCAGGTTTTTCTTGGATTTCAAGAATGGTGTCACTGCCGTTTTCAAGACTATGAACGATCTTGAGCCGGCCATTGAGAAAATAAGGAATGACATCTTGCTCAGAGCCTTGGCGGCAGATATAATCTCCAGCCTGGTAGAGAACGAGGTCCAGCTGGCTAAGACAGTCGCCTGGAAAGATCTGGTCCAATTGGTAGTCTGTGATGATTTCCTTGAGTCTTGTAGATGGGGAAATTTTTTTCATCTCAATCTCCTAAAATAGGACAAATGTCCTGTTTTTCTATTTCTAAATTGATTATACTAGGATTCTATTGAAAATACTAGTTTGAATCTTTTCTGAAAAAACTAGTGAAATCAAAATGTTACCAGTAAAGTGTAGGAAATAAACAATGAAAAAAACAATGGAAAGAATCAGTCTCTTGAGCTTGTCGCTCATGCTGATCTCATCCTTTTCAATTACAGCCGGTTTGCCGGCTATGAAGGCCTATTTTAGCCAATTCGGCTATACAGCAAGTCAGGTAGAACTCTTGGTTTCCCTGCCAGCCTTTGCGGTCGTGGCCATGCTCTTTTTAAATAGCGTGATCGAGCGGTGGATGAGTGAGCGCCAGATGATTGTCGTAGGGCTCTTGCTCTTTTCAACTAGTGGCCTCTTGCCTTTGGTTGTGCAGGACTATCCTCTCATCTTTCTGAGTCGTTTGCTCTTTGGCTTGGGGACAGGAATGATCAATGCCAAGGCTATTTCGATTATCAGTGAGCGCTACTCAGGCAATGATAAGACCCGGATGCTGGGCTATCGGGGGTCTGCTGAAGTGGTGGGCTCTGCCATCTTGACCTTTATTGTGGGACAACTCTTACCCCTAGGCTGGCCGGCGATCTTTGCCGTATATGGTGGTGGTTACTTGATTTTACTCCTCTATATCCTTTTTGTTCCCTATCCTAAGGGGCAAAAACAGGCTAGCTTGAAGGGGAAAAAGAAAGGTTCCGCACGCCTTCGCTCCCCTCAATGGCGTTTTAGTCTAATGCTAGCTGTGATTGCTGGTATCATCATTTGCTTCAATTCTATTATTAGCTTGCGCGTGCCGGATATTATCGTTGATGCTCGTATGGGAACGGCGACAACAGCTGGAACCGTCTTGAGTCTGATGCAATTGACAGGGATTGTAGCAGGGGTAGGCTTTGCCAGTTTAACACATGTTTTCAAAAAGAACTTGCTTATGATCATGTGCTTTGGCTTCGGTCTAGCTCTGGCCTTGATTGGCTTGTCTAGCCAGCTATGGAGCTTGGTTCTAGGAACCTTGCTGGCAGGATTTACCTACAGTACGGGGGTCACCAGTATCTTCTATCACTTATCTGAAAAAATCCCGACCAATCTCCTGAATCTTGCGACCTCGCTGGTCTTGATCGGCTGCAATCTTGGATCAGCCGTCTCTTCTTTCTTCATCCAGTTGGTGACGCCACTAGCTCCTTCCAATCATCTGCTCTTTGTCTTGATTGGTGTTTTGATGCTCCTAACAGGAGTCTTCGCCTCACAATTACTAGCACGAACGAAATGATTGAGAAATCATTTCGTTTTTTTAATTCAATCTATTGCGTCCTGTCACTAGCTCGTGTTATTATAGGAGGAGTGTGAAAAAAAGATTAGTTTAAAGGAAAAAATAATGAAAAGAATCATGGAGAAAGTGAGTATTCTCGCGCTTTCATTTATATTGACGACTTCGTTTTCTATTTCGAGTGCGCAGTCGGCCATGTTTGCCTATTATAAGGGAATTCCTCACAGCATGATTGAGCTCTTGGTCTCGCTTCCTTCTGCAGGGATCATGGTTTCACTCATCTTCAATAAATGGATTGGGCGCCTATTTTCAGAGCGTCAGATGATTGTGACAGGCCTAGTCGCTTACGCTCTATGTGGCTTTATTCCCTTAATCAGTCCAGCCTATCCAGTTGTCTTTTTGTCTCGGATTATTTTCGGGATGGCGGTTGGCTTGCTCAATGTTTCTGCCATTGCCATTATCAGTGAGCGCTATAAAGGAAAAGAACGCGTCCAAACCCTTGGCATTCGTGGTTCTGCAGAGGTTGTTGGGACGGCCGTTTTAACCTTTGGAGTCAGCCTCTTGATTCGCTTTGGCTGGCAGGCTGCCTTTCTCGTTTATGGCATCAGTATTCCTATCTTACTTTTGTATCTCTTATTTGTGCCTTATGGATCTACGACGGAAGCAGTGGAGGAAAAACACCGGGATGTCAAGATGACGGGGGGACAATGGCGGACTGCACTCGGCTTAGCAGTCGTTGCGGCAGCTATCGTCTTGTCCAATGTCATGATCACCGTTCGGATTCCAAGTGTGGTAGAACAAGTTGGACATGGCACTGCCCAAACTGCTGGGGTTATATTAGCAGCCATGCAATTTGTTGGGATCTTGGCAGGTTTGGCCTTCTCGCCCTTGACCTATCTATTCCGTGATCGTTTATTATTGGTTTCGGGAGTAGCTTATGGTGTGGCCCAAATGTTGATCGGGGTCTCTCCAAATCTCTTGATTCTTGCCCTTGTAACAATTGCTTCTGGCTTCGCCTACAGTGTGGCTTTGACAACAGTTTACAATGTCTTATCTGATAAGATGCCAGCAGGGGTCTTGAGCCAGGCAACGTCCATTGCGGTTTTGGGATGTAGTACAGGTTCGATCGCAACGACCTTTGTCCTTAGTCTATTAGGGACGATCTCATCCGCTCCAGTCTTCATTTTTGGATTTTCTGGTATCCTCATGATCCTGGTTTCCTTTTTTGGTCTTTGGATTGTACGAAAGAGCGGGAAGTAATCATGCGACTAGATAAATTTTTAGTGGATTGTGGCGTGGGGAGCAGGTCCGAGGTCAAACAACTCCTCAAGCAAAAGAAAATCGCAGTAAATGGAAAAAAAGAGACAGCAGGAAAACTACAGATTGATCCAGACAAGGATCAGGTGACCTTTATGGGAGAAGACCTGGTCCATGAAACCTTCGTGTATTATCTGCTTAATAAACCAGCTGGGGTCATCTCAGCGACTGAAGATGACCATCACCAAACGGTGTTAGATTTATTGGATGAGACAGCCCGTCACAAGGAAGTCTTTCCTGTCGGGCGTCTAGATATCGATACCCATGGCTTACTCCTTTTGACCAATAATGGCAAGCTCGCTCATGCCATGCTTTCGCCGAAGAAGCATGTGTCGAAGATCTACCGTGCCCAGGTGGCTGGGATCATGGATGAGGCAGATGTGGCCCGTTTTGAAGCAGGCATTGCCCTCAAAGACTTCACGACTTTGCCTGCGAGATTGCAGATCTTAGAGGTGAATGAGGCAAGCGCCAGCTCCTATGTCGAAATTGAAATCGCTGAAGGAAAATTCCATCAGGTCAAGCGCATGGTCGCTGCCTGTGGCAAGGAGGTGGTGGATTTAGAGCGGATCTCTGTGGGTCCTCTAACGCTAGATCCAACTCTTCAATTGGGAGAATGGCGGAGACTCCATCCTTCTGAACTCAAGTCCCTAGAGGGGTTCGGAGTTCCCTTATAAGCAAAAAACCAAGAGGCTGGGACAAAAGTCCTAGCCTCTCAATTGTTTTTGGATTGTCGAGCAAGACGCAGTGGTTGAGTGGGCTCTACTACGCTGATTTCATCAGCTTTTACAGCCCTACTAAACTGTGCGGAGGTGGGACGACGAAATCGAATTCTAACGAATTACCGATTTCTGTCCCACTCTCTATTTTTTATTTGTATCAAGAAAATGAACTGAAAAGACAAAAAACATATATATTAGCTTGTCATATCGAAGTGAAACGATTATAATGAAAAAAGATAGGTTGTGTATAAAATCACAATATGTAGTGATAATTTTTCGACTCACATACCTTATCTAGTAAACGTAGAAAAAGGAGAAAAATCGTTTATGAAAAAGTGGCTCTATTCTGTTGTGACAGCAGTTGCCCTATTTTTACTAGCGGCTTTAGGATTTGCCAAACCAAATAGTATAGCTAAAGTCCATGCAGATACTATTAATAGTGTAGTCAAATCTGTAAACATTTCGAAATCAACTGGTGGAGCGATTACAGATCCACTCGGTGTTTGGGAGAGCTTTCAAGTTGAAGCAGACTTTGAGTTGCCGAATGGGAGTGTAAAAGCAGGGGATCAGACTGAAATCCAACTTGGAGATGGCTTTAAGGTCTTTGAAACGGACACCATTGACCTGCTGGATCCAAGTGGTCAAAAGGTTGCGACAGCAACGGTAGATGATCAAAGAAAAAAGATTACAGTGACCTATACGGACTATCCTGAAAGAATGGCCAATGTGACAGGGAAACTGCGTTTCTTTGCGCGTGTAGACCACCAAGTTGTCAAAGGACAAAAGACACTTGAATTCAAACTTAAAATCGGTAAAGATGTGATTCCAGGTGGGAATATCGATTACAAAGGGGTCAATCCAGGTGAGAATCCTCCTACTCCAGAAGTCTTTAGCAAGTGGGGTTGGACCAATTCAGATGATAAATTAAAATTGACCTATACCTTGAATATCAATCAAGGCCACACAGCCCTTCATAATATTGATATCAAAGACCACTTGGCCTTTACAGATGGGAAGATCAAGGCAGATTCTGTTAACATCCATACAGGAACTTGGCAGGTTAGTGATGAAGATGGGGCTTATCATTTACGAGACACCACAAATGTCACTAAAAATTATTCCCCTGTTGTCAGTGCTGATGGTCAATCTCTAACGGTTCATATTGGAGATCTAGCTCCAGAACAAGGAATGACGATTCGCTATGATGTCTATTTGGACAAGGTCCCAGCCATCAATACATCCTTTAAAAACAATGCTAGCATGACAGCTACAGAAATCAAGGAGCAAAATAAGGTAGCAGACATTCTGTATCAGTTCTTTGATGGACACTTCAATGGTGAGAAGTACTCATTCACCATTCATAAAAAAGGTGAAAATGGCCAAGCGCTTGCAGGTGCCGTCTTTGCTGTGACAGCAGATGATACTGGTGAGCAAGTGGGAACCATTACGACAGATGAGAATGGTGTTGGCACCATTACGGGCTTGATCAAACAAGCTTATACGGTTCAAGAAATTCAAGCTCCAACAGGCTATGTTCTCTCTGAAGAACCTATCAAGATTAGCAAGGACGATTTTGGAAATGACCTTGCGATTTCTCGTGATGTTGTGAACCAAAAAGAAAAGACAAGCGTTGCTGGTCAAAAGACATGGAATGACAATGACGATCAAGATGGCAAGCGTCCGTCAAAAATCACAGTCAACCTCCTAGCAAATGGTGTCAAAGTCGCTTCTAAAGAAGTGAAACCAGATGCAGCAGGAACTTGGGCTTATCATTTTGATAATCTCGATGTGGTCGATGATGCTGGCAATGTCATTGCCTACACTGTTTCAGAAGAACCTGTTGAAGGCTATGAAACAACTATTGAGGGAACCAATATTACTAACACTCGGACACCAGAAGTCGTTGAGATTCCAGTAACGAAAGTTTGGAAGGACAATGACAACCAAGATGGCGTTCGTCCTGACAAGGTTACTGTTCGTCTCCTTGCAGATGGTACAGAAGTAGCTAGCCAAGAGCTAAGTGCAGCAACTGATTGGAAGACAGTCTTTACCAATCTTCCAAAATACAATCACGGCAAACAAATTGTCTACACAGTCACAGAAGACACAGTAGCCAATTACTCTGCTGCGATTGATGGAACAACCATTACCAATAGCTACAAGCCAGGTAAAACCAGCGTTACTGTTACAAAACGTTGGGAAGACAACAATGACCAAGATGGCAAACGTCCAAGCGCCATTAAGGTACAGCTCTATGCAGATGGCAAAGCTCAAGGAAAAGAAGTGGAACTTTCTGCTAAAAATAACTGGACTCATACCTTTAGCAATTTGCCTCTAAAAGCGAAAGGCAAAGAGATCCAGTACCAAGTGAAAGAAGTTGGGACAGTCAAAGGCTATACAAGTACGGTCGATGACAGTAACAAGGGAAATGTAGTGATCACCAATAGCCGCACACCAGAAGTAACAGAAGTAGCGGTCAAGAAGATCTGGGATGATGCAGACAATAAAGAGGGTCTTCGTCCTGAAAAAATCACAGTTCGTCTCCTTGCGGATGGTCAAGAAGTAGCTGTAAAAGAAATCACAGCTACTGATAATTGGCAGGCAAGCTTCACGGATCTACCTGTATACAAGGAAGGTAAGAAGATTGCCTACACGATTACAGAGGATCCAGTAGCAGGTTATACAAGCAACATTGATGGTTTCACGGTAACCAACCGTCATACGCCACCAACAACACCTCCTACCACACCACCAAGCACACCGCCAACGATTCCGCCAACAACACCTCCTACCACACCACCAAGCACACC
This sequence comes from Streptococcus parasanguinis, assembly GCF_019929185.1. GTDB lineage: Bacteria > Bacillota > Bacilli > Lactobacillales > Streptococcaceae > Streptococcus > Streptococcus parasanguinis_O. The sequence continues at coordinate 27,528 of NZ_JAHZPC010000003.1, read as the reverse complement.
GCCAACGACTCCGCCAACAACACCTCCTACAACGCCACCTACAACTCCACCGACGACACCACCAACAACGCCGCCAAGCACACCGGAAAAACCAGAAACTCCAACTACACCAAAAGAAGGGAAGAAAAAAATTCTTCCATCAACTGGTGAAGTTGTTGCTTACGGGTTGACAATACTCGGTGCCCTCTTAGCAGTTTTTGCTTTGGCTTTGCTCTTGCGTGGTAAACGGAAAGAGAAATAAGCTTCATACCGATAAAGAGGCTGGGACAAAAGTCCTAGCCTCTCAATTATTTTTGGATTGTCGAGCAAGACGCAGTGGTTGAGTGGGCTCTACTACGCTGATTTCATCAGCTTTTACAGCCCTACTCAACTGTGCGGAGGTGGGACGACGAAATCGAATTCTAACGAATTACCGATTTCTGTCCCACTCTCTTTTGAATAAGTTGTTTGAAGAATGATCCATCAAACCGTCCAAATTCCCAAGGTTTTTTTAGAAAAGAGAAAAGGTCCTCTTAAAGGAAACATAAGTGTTTGACAGAAAGATGAAATCTTGGTAGAATAAGAAGGTCGAATAGACAACTAACTCTTTCTTGGTAGCAGGATATGCCAAACCTGCCACTCGGATAGAGCATAAAGAAAAGGAGCTTATCATGGCAATCTCAAAAGAGAAAAAAAATGAAATCATTGCACAATACGCACGTCACGAAGGTGACACTGGTTCAGTAGAAGTACAAGTTGCTGTCCTTACTTGGGAAATCAACCACTTGAACGAACACATCAAACAACACAAAAAAGACCACGCTACTTACCGTGGTTTGATGAAGAAAATCGGTCGCCGTCGTAACTTGTTGGCTTACCTTCGTACAAACGACGTTAACCGTTACCGTGAGTTGATCAACTCTCTTGGACTTCGTCGTTAATTCAAGATACAAAGGCCGTCAAAAGCACAAAGCAAAAATAGGAAAATTGACGAAGAAGCTTCAGCTTCTAGGAGATTTTATCTTTTTTGCCAAGTGCTTAGGCCGTGTTCAATTGAATACAAAAAAAGTTACTCTATTATAGGGTGACTTTTCTTTTTCACTAGAATTATAGTACAATCTTCGGTTCGTCGCCTTGTCTAGAAACGTTCTATCCAGCAAGAATGGAGCTCTCTGGATTCAGGGGGCTGTTTTCTTGTCTTTTCCTTATCGAACAAGATCCATCATTCTGAGGAAGTCGTTTTGTTTGACAGATGTAATATCTAGAGTTACAATTGATGCATCATAAGAAATAGAGGTTATCGATATGATTGAAATTACATATCTAGACGGTGCAAAACAAGAAAGAGTCATGCATTTTGATTCCTACGAAGAGTTTGAACGCTCCCAACAAGCCTGCTTGATTGGGGTAGCAGATTTTTATCCTGTTGTGAAACTGACCTATAATGGGTATGAATTGGATTACCAAGGGACTTACGGAGATGTCTTCTTCTATTTGATGAAGCAAGATTTGACGCAGTACCAAAACTAAAGGAGAAAGAAAATGGCAAAAGCAATTACAGACGCAACATTTGAAGCAGAAACCAAAGAAGGCTTGGTCTTGGTAGACTTTTGGGCAACCTGGTGTGGTCCATGTCGCATGCAAGCTCCTATTTTAGAAAAATTATCGGAAGAACTTTCGGAAGATGAGTTAAAAATCCTAAAAATGGACGTGGATGAAAATCCAGAAACAGCGCGTGCTTTCGGCATTATGTCCATCCCAACCTTGCTCTTTAAAAAAGATGGGCAGGTTGTTAAACAAGTAGCAGGAGTGCATACCGCAGCACAAATTAAGGCCATTGTGGCTGAGTTGAGTTAAAAAGCAAAAAAGCTAAAGAAGAATGAACCTTCTTTAGCTTTTTTTGAATTTTATTCTCCCAATTCTGCACTGTAGGCAATGATTTGATCCACAGTGTCCGAAAGGAATTGGATGGTATCGCGGAGTGGTTTGTCAGTTGAGATATCTGCTCCGATGATCATGGCTGACTCAAGTGGTGTCTTGCTACCACCTGATTTAAGGAGGTCTAGCCAATCTTTAGCTCCGTTTTCGGAGTTCTTCAAATGCAGGTAACCCGCTGTTGAGATAACCAAGCCAGCTGAGTAGGTGTAGCTGTAAAGCCCCATGTAGTAGTGGCTTTGGCGCATCCAGGTCAAAGCTGCGTCGTCATCGATTTCAACGGCGTCTCCCCAGAATTCTGTCAAGACTTCCTTCATGATGCTATTGAGTTTGCTAGCGCCGAAGGTTCCACCTTCTTCAATCAGGGTGTAGACCTTGCGTTGGAAGGCTGCTTCCAACAAGTGGGTGATGAAGTTGTGGAAGTAGGTATCTGTCAAACGGTGAGCCAAAGCAAAGCGTTTTTGACGAGGATCGTCAAACTGGTGTTCCAAATAGTCGCTGAGGAGGAGCTCGTTAAAGGTAGAAGGAGCTTCCACATAGTAGGTCGACATGTGGGCGTTGAAGTAGCTTTGGTTGTTGTCTGAGAAGATAAATTGACCAGAGTGTCCGATCTCGTGGATCAGGGTGTAAACATCACTCATCCGTCCTGTCCAGCTCATAAGGACATAAGGATGGACGCGGTATGGATCTGCCGCATAACCACCGGAATCCTTGCCTTCATTGGCTGCGAAATCGACCCAGCGTTCGGTTTGGTAGCGGGCAATTTCGTGTGAATATTCTTCTCCAAGTGGTGCGACAGATTTCATGACCAAGTCATAAGCGTCATCAATGGTAACGTCAGGGTTGAGCGCACTGTCCAAATCCAACTTCCAATCAGCAAAGGTCATTTTTTCAAGGCCGTTGACCTTGGCCACGTGTTTGAGGAATTTTTGAGCGACCGGAGCAAAGTCCTTCATGATCAGGTCAATCTGACGATCAAACATGGCACGATCCACTTCCTGCTCAGCTAGGAGATAGTCAAAGACAGAGTCGTAGCCCCGCATATCTGCAATCAGCTTTTCAGACTTAACTTGGGCTAGATAGGTAGCAGCAGCCGTGTTTTGGTGCTTGCGGAGACCTTCTGAGAAAGAACGAAAGGCTTTTTCACGGACTTCTGCATTCTCATGGTTTTGGTAGAAGTTTTCATAGGTAACAAAGCTATTCTTGTAAACTTTTCCATCCACTTCGAAATCAGCCATTTCAAAGTCGCCCGCCCGCATCTTGGTATAGATGTCTTGCGGTCCGTAGAAGACTTCACCAAGGTTGGTCAAGGTCTTTTCCACATCAGCTCCCAAGTAGTGAGCTTTCTTGATTTTGGCTTGGCGAATGGCAAAAGTGAGGTGAGGAAGTTGTCCCAGGCGTTCGAGGACATCTTCATCTGCTTCGACCAAAGCATCATCAAAGAAGGAAAGTTCGACGCTGGCCCAAGTTTCGAAATCCATTCCCGCTTGAGCAATTTCCGCAAAAGCTTCGTCGCCAAAGTCAGTGGTTTGTGGCATAAAGCTGTAGTTGCCAATGTGGCTGAGTTGGATCTGAATTTGTTCAAAGACCGCAAAGGCAGCTTCAAAGTCTTCAAAAGTGTGGAGCTTGCCCTTGTAGTTACGGACAAATTCATTGATTTCCTCGCGAGTCTTTTCAATGGCGCGCAAGAAGTCTTCCTGGTCTTGGTAGAGGGCTGTGAGGTCCCAGAGTTCGTTTTCAGGAAATTCAGAACGTTTTTTTAATTCCATAGTGTTCTCCTTTTGATCAAATAACTATACTAAGTATAGCAGAAAAAAAGACAGAAACATAGGGGGAGAGGGGAAAATGCTTGTGTAAAAATCTTGAAAAGAGCTGGGAAAACATTTTAGATTAAAATTTCAATTCTAACTACTATATTTAGGTAAGACATGGATTGAAATTTTGCTGATATACTAAGTACATCAGAGTATTGCATTTCATGCAATACTCAACACTAATAGCTATAAAGAATATAAGGATTGTTTGATAATTTTTTGTGGCAATTCTTATATTCAAAATTTTAGTAAAATGTTGCTAATTAGTGATAGGGGAGGTTATATATGGAAACAAGAGAAGAAATTGTCTCTAAATTAGAACTCATTCGTGAGAATATATTGGGATTTATTCAAGCCCGTTCACGTCAGGTTACACTTGTTAATCAAATGAGAACAGCCAAATTGATTCAACAAGATGAATATAACGACAACACATTGTCTCATAAATCCCTCAAGCTTGCTTTTTCAATTATGGTATTTTCAAGTATTTCGATACTATTAGGGGATTTATTGTATGTCATCTTACTTGGTGCTGTGAATCGATTAATCGGAGATATTATCTTTGAAGTATTATTCTTATCAGGATTTTTATTTCTATTGTATCGTCGTATGAAAGGTTCAAAGGATAGCTGGATTTATCCAGCGACACTGATTATGGGAGGGATCTTACTGGTATTCCCTCTACGTTTGCTTTTGACTCCTAATCCTATAACATTAATTCTACTTGGAGTATCAATTGTAGCCACCTATTTCATCATTCAAAATAAGCTGGAACTCATGATTGCGTTTGTGAATAAAGGTATTCGTAATAAAAATGAGCAGCATTTAAGAGATTACCAAGCAGTAGTTGCAGAAAATCAACGATTAGAATTGGCCTATCAGCAAGAGGGACGTTTGATGGAAAATTTCCGGAATCAAGCTGTAGCAATTGGTCAAGGATGGTACCCTAAAGATTATTATGCACTAGATGCAGTGAACTATCTTATTCACGCGTTTAATAATTTCAAAGCAGATAATATAAAGGAAGCAATTAATCTATACGATACATATTTAGACCGTGCAGCCCGTCGAGCCTTTGAGGCAGAGATGATCGAACTTGAAAAAGAGCAGATTATTAATCAAGAACGAATGATCAAGCTTCAAGAACATGCAAATATTTTAAGTGCTAGACAAATTGCAGAAACACAAGAAGCAGCTGCTGCATCACGTGCTGTAGCAAGTGAACTTGAGAATATTCGTTATGGAAGATAAGAAATCCGGGATAAATAGGTAGGGAAGTAAATAGAAGGAATATAATTATGAATAAAACAACAAAGAAAAGTATTGCTATCGGTGCTACTATTATTGCCGCTACTGCTGTAACTTCAGTTGTACAAGCTGAAGAAGCGCCAGTTGCTCAACCTCAGACAGGGACATCAGCAACTGTTTCAAATATTGACCATACTGCTGAGGTTACAAAAGAGGCAGTTGATACAGCAAAAGAGCAAGCTGATGCTGCGGCTAAAACGGTAACAGAACAAGAAAAGGTTGTCAGTGCAGCGGATCAAAAGGCTAAGGAAGCGGAAGCTGCTGAAAAAACGGCAGCAGCAACCTATGAAAAAACAAAAGAAGCTGCGAGGGAAGCAACTCCTGAAAATATTGCAAAAGCTGAAGAAGCCATTAAAACAAAAGAGGCTGGTGTGAAATCAGCTGAAGAAAGTGTAAAAACGGCTGAAGAAGGTGTGAAATCAGCTGAGACAGCAGAAGCCGAATCAGGAAAAAAATATGAAGAGGCTACTAAAAAAATAGAAGATGAAAAAGCAAAAGTCGCATTAGCCAAGGAAGAAGTGAAGAAGGCAGAACAAGCTCTTAATGAGACAACACTGACCAGAGCACAGGAGACAGTGACGATTGCGGGAAATAAACTGAAAGATGCAGAGTCTGTGAATAAAGCCGCTCAAGATGAATTGACTCGTGCAAAAGAATTCGACGCATCCCGTCAAGCTAAAATTGATGAAACAAAATCAGCTCTCGAAAAAGAACGTACTGAAAAGAACGTTCCTGCTCTTGAACAAGGTCTCGCTGATGCAAAAGCTAACGTAGAAGCAAAAGAAAAAGCTCTTGCTGAAACAAAAGCTAAAGCAGGTGTCGCTCAAGCTGAAGTTGATGAAGCTCAAAAAGCACTTGATGCAGCAAACGCCGCTTATCAAGAAAAAGTTGCTAAGTTGAAACAAGACGAAGCTCTCCGTAAAATCTTCGTTCCTGCTGACTATGCAAAACACGATATTAAGGACTACGAATGGTTCATCTCTCATAAAGATGAGTTCATGAAATTGCAACCAGAAATCGACTGGGATGCTTATAGCCAAACAGGCATTGGCTCTAATAAAGAAGTCGTCGATCTTGCAAATCTTACATCAGCTCAACGTAAAGAACTTGCTGAATTTACGGCTCAAATGTTGAATGACCTTAACCAACAATATTGGTCTAAACGCGAACCAGGTAAAACAATAGAACCTCTTCAATTGACAGTAGGTGGTCAAGAAATGGCTGACACTATCGCTCATGGATATTCTAAGTTCTATGCGGATAATGGAGGGACACCAGATAAGTTTAATTTTCTTAAAAATTGGGAACACCTATCTTCAATTCTTGGACAATACGGTGCGGGAGAATCTCTTGGGGGACTTTTACCAGAATGGCATAAAGAAAACTTTGACGGATACACTATGTTAAATATCAAACAAGACATTGCGAGCGCAATCCGTAAAATGATGTTTGCCGATGGTGACCAATCTAACGGTCACACAAAACATTTAATCACACTTCAAGGAACTGGTATTGGTATCGGTATAAGTTCTGGTGCGGTTCACATTTTGTCAACAAGCCGTGCTATGAACGAAGATAAGGCAGACTATATTAGTACTGATGCTGAATACAAATCCTCCCTTACTTCTTCGATTGCAGAGAAAGAACAAGCACTTCAGGCAGCAAAAGATAAGAAAATAGCAGCGGATAAAGCCGTTAAATCTGCTGAAAATGATCTTGCTTCTGCAAAATCAGCTCAAGTTGACGCTCAAACAAAATTGAACGCTGCTCAAAATGCTATTGCTAAAGCTCAAAAAGCATACGATGACGCGCTTGCGGTCAAAGAACAAACTCCAGCAGCTCAAGCTAAAGTAGTTGAAACTGCAAAAGCTCTTGAAACAGCTAAAGATGAACTTGCAACAGCTAAATCAAATCTTGCAAACTTGCAACAAGTTCGTGCACAACGCGAATCTGAATTAAAAGACGCTAAAGCTAAATTGGTTGCTCAAGAAGAAGATCTTAAACTTGCTCTTAAAACAGCAATCGACGCTGAAAACGATTTGAAAGCAAAAGGTCTTGCAACAACTGAAGCTAAAGCTAAAGTTGAACGTGCTAAACAAGCTGTCAAATCAGCAGAACAAGCCGTACAAGACGCAAAAGATTATCTTGAATTGCTCAAGAATGCTCCTACAAAACTTGCTGAAGCTGAAAAAGCACTAACTGAAGCAAAAGCTAAAACAGCTGAAGCTAAAGCAACTCTTGAAACAGAAGTTGCAAAACTTGAAGCTTTGAAAGTAAAAGCGAAAGTGGCTCAAGAAGATTACACTCGCGTCTTCGAAGCTTATCAAAAACTCGTTAAAGCGAAACAATTGGAAGAAGCAATTCGTCTCGAACAAGAACGTATCAAACACGAAGAAGAAACTCGTCGCAACGAACCAGTTCGTCATGAATCCACTCAAAACAAAGTGATGAAGACAATCGTCCCAATCGTAACAGGAACTCCTGGTGCAAACACACCAGTTGCAGCTCAAGAAGAACAAGCAAATATGAAGAAATTGCCATCAACTGGTGGAACTACAAGTACACTTGGACTTATGGGGCTAGCAATGGCAGCTCTAGGTTTTGTTGGATTGAAACGCAAACGCGAATCAAAATAAAAATTCTATTTAGGCTGGGGAAACCCAGCCTAAAATGATATAATTTTAAGAAAAAGATAGTTAAATGGGGAATTTTTTATGAAAAAGGTTATGATTACACTATTAGCAGGTGCATCCGTGCTATCTCTAGTAGCTTGCACGCCCAAACGTTATGAACGCCAAAGCAAACCGAAAACGGCAAGCTCTTCGTCGGTCAAAAAAGAGAAGAAGGATACAGGTCAAAAGCACTATCAAGAGGTATTAGATCGCTATAAGTCTTATGCGGTTGCCATTCATACTAAGGACAAAACAGCTTTACAAAATGAACTGAAGAAGATCGAAGCAACTTCAGAAGAATATGCGTATGTCTTTAACCTTCAAACACTTGGGAGTACCAATGAGTGGCAATATGCTTTTGATGATCTTAATCGTGATGGTAATGACGAACTGCTGATAGGGGATGGCAAAACGATTGCTGCTGTGTATTATTTGAAAGATAACCAGCCAACCTTGCTCCATGTAGCCTATGTAGCTTCTGCAGGTGGCTATCGCTCCAGCTTAGATGTTTTTGACAATGGACAAATCGTCTACGCCACTTGGCAATCCCTTAATCCAGAAATGGAATTGACCCTTTATTCTCTAGGAAAAGGGGAAGCCAAGGAAGAAAAGAAAGCAACCATTCAAATCGGTGGGAAGGAAACAGCAGAGCAGGCTCTCGGTATTTCAGCCAAGAAGTTAGACCTCAGTAAACTTGACTGGAAAACATTTGATGGTACAGGATACTCCAAATCAACAGCTAAAGCAGAAGAGAAAAAATCGGAAAGCTTTCAAGTACAAGTTAGCGTGGCCGATCTTCGTATTCGAAAAGAACCGTCTACTTCAGCACCCTCTGCAGGGATGATCTCAAAAGGAACTCACACCATTACGGAAACCGTAGATGCCGATGGTCATACCTGGGGCAAGCTTGAATCTGGACAAGGCTGGATCGCCCTTGACTTCACAACGCGTGTGGATGGTTCTAAATCAGCAAGCACAAGTAAGAAAAGCAGTGGAATGAATATTCAAGAAATTCAGAACGGTGATTTTTCAAGTATTGCAGGGACCTGGAGAAATGGGAAAGGAATGAGTGTAACATTTGATGATAACGGTATATCAAAGATAAATGGTGCACCAACAGATCAGGTTGTAGACCGCTTTAATCATGAATTTGGATACTTAAGTAGTAGTGTTCATTCAACTGCCCCAGCTGGTGCTTCAGCAATGAGTTTTTTCCCAGCAGGTCAAGAGTTTCCTGCATCATTAAAATATGGAAATTTTTCTGTTGATAATAGTAAGGATATTATTTATTGGGGTCAGAATGTTATTTCAGATCAAAGCGACTTGTTCTATAAGGAAGACTAAAAAAGGTTAGAAAAACAAAAAATTATATTTGCTAGTGGTCTCTTCATTGATACTGAGTAAATAGATTTCCTTTGATAGACTAGGATAAAAAAATAGGAGATATTGTGAAAAAATTTATTATTTTATTCTTAACAGTTGGTTCGGTAATTTCCCTAGCAGCCTGCGCCCCAAAACGCTATGAGCGTAAGCACAGTCCAGTAGGAGCTTCATCGGTCAAAAAATCATCTGACAAGGCGCAAGAAAAAGAACAGTCAGAAGAAGCTAAGTCAGATGAGCATGATAAAGAAGCCATTGGGACCTTGTCAAAAGCGGACCAAGCGGATATCTACTCGATCATTGAAAACAGTGCGTCTTTGACCTATTCACTTCAGGTGCAACCGACTCGCTTGCTAGAGTTGAACAATGATCACGGTGCGGTTGATGGTTACCCGCAAGACATGTTCATTGATTACTACAATACCTACACGCCGGGAACCTATAATCTGCAAGATGTCATTGATAAATTGAATGCAGAAGAGACATCGGACTCTATCCGCAGTCTGTCACAAGACAAGCTGATCCAACTGACAAACGAAAAGAAGGACGGCTGGCTCTATTCGACAAAAGACAAGGCCTTCTACGAAATTGTACCTGGTGGTCGTGGAGGAGCGATGCCACCGATGGAAATCCCTTCGCCTGATGAATGGGTGGTCAATGAAGATTCAGTTGAAGTGATAACGACTATCCAAGGTACTTCCGATCCATACAGACGTTTTGTCTTGAAACGTAACAATAAGAACTACAAGGGTGGAAGCCATAAAACACGCTTTTATGTCGACAGTACAGAATTCGCGAAATCTTAAAAATAAATAGAAGCTATACCTGGATCTAAAATTTTTATATAGGTCTCTTAGAAGATTCGCAGAAAAAGGCCCTTAAAGCCTTTTTCTTTTGGGCTTGAATATGTTAAAATAAAAGGTATACGTGCTTGGATACAAAGATGAGGATATAACAAATAGATGGGCTCTTGAAATTCCTATCTCGTTGAGTTGGGTAGCCTTAGTATCTTGAGTAATTGAATTTTGGCCTCATTTCTTAGGAAAAAAGATAAGCTTCCTAGCACTCATCGAGTGCGGCGTCACCTTCCTATTTTTCTACAGAAATGTTCGGCAAGCCGAACCGTCCAAAATATCTTGATAGTTGAACACGGGCTAAATCCCTAGTGAAAAAGATAGATTTCCTAGTGTGCGTGGCACACTGCGTCAATCTCCTATTTTCATACGGGATTCTTCACGCCCTTTGTATCCTGATTTTTGTAGGCAAGTCGTATAATTTTATCAATCCAAAGGGGATTACAATGACAAAACAAGTGTTTCAAACGACTTTTGCGGGTCGTGAGTTGATCGTAGAGACTGGTCAGGTTGCTAAGCAAGCAAATGGCTCTGTTGTCGTGCGTTATGGTGAGTCAACTGTCTTGACGGCAGCTGTCATGTCTAAGAAAATGGCAACTGGGGATTTCTTCCCACTTCAAGTCAACTACGAAGAAAAAATGTATGCGGCTGGGAAGTTTCCTGGTGGCTTTATGAAACGGGAAGGTCGTCCTTCTACTGATGCGACCTTGACAGCGCGTTTGATTGACCGTCCAATCCGTCCTATGTTTGCGGAAGGTTTCCGTAACGAAGTGCAAGTCATCAACACAGTCCTTTCTTACGATGAAAATGCATCTGCACCAATGGCAGCGATGTTTGGTTCATCATTGGCACTTTCTATCTCAGATATTCCGTTTGACGGACCAATTGCTGGGGTACAAGTAGGCTATGTGGACGGGGAAATCATCATCAACCCAACGCAAGAACAAGCAGAGCGCTCACTTCTTGAATTGACAGTAGCTGGTACCAAGCATGCTATCAACATGGTAGAGTCTGGTGCCAAAGAATTGTCAGAAGAAATCATGTTGGAAGCTCTTCTTAAAGGACATGAAGCCGTTAAAGAATTGATTGCCTTCCAAGAAGAAATCGTTGCGGCAGTTGGGAAAGAAAAAGCAGGAGTGGAATTGCTTCATGTGGATGCTGACTTGCAGGCTGAAATCATCGCAGCCTACAACAGCGACCTTCAAAAAGCAGTTCAAGTTGAAGAAAAATTGGCGCGTGAAGCTGCGACTCAAGCAATCAAAGACCAAGTCACAGCAGTTTACGAAGAAAAATATGCAGACCATGAAGAATTTGACCGCATCATGCGCGACGTGGCTGAAATCTTGGAACAAATGGAACACGCAGAAGTGCGCCGTTTGATCACAGAAGACAAGGTTCGTCCGGATGGTCGTAAGGTCGATGAAATCCGTCCTTTGGATGCACAAGTCGACTACCTTCCTCGTGTGCACGGTTCAGGACTCTTTACGCGTGGACAAACGCAAGCCCTTTCTGTCTTGACATTGGCACCAATGGGTGAAACGCAAATCATCGATGGTTTGGATCCAGAGTACAAGAAACGCTTTATGCACCACTATAACTTCCCACAATACTCTGTAGGGGAAACAGGGCGTTACGGTGCACCTGGTCGTCGTGAAATTGGTCACGGTGCTCTCGGTGAACGTGCCCTTGCCCAAGTATTGCCAAGCTTGGAAGAATTCCCATACGCCATCCGTTTGGTAGCAGAAGTATTGGAATCAAATGGTTCTTCATCTCAAGCATCTATCTGTGCGGGAACACTTGCCCTTATGGCTGGTGGTGTGCCAATCAAGGCGCCAGTAGCAGGTATTGCCATGGGTCTGATCTCAGATGGAAACAACTATACCGTATTGACAGATATCCAAGGTTTGGAAGACCACTTTGGAGATATGGACTTCAAGGTTGCTGGAACTCGTGACGGGATCACAGCCCTTCAAATGGATATCAAGATCCAAGGGATCACTGCAGAAATCTTGACAGAAGCGCTTGCCCAAGCCAAGAAAGCTCGTTTTGAAATCCTTGATGTCATCGAAGCAACCATTCCAGAAGTGCGTCCAGAATTGGCGCCAACTGCTCCGAAAATTGATACCATCAAGATTGATGTGGACAAGATCAAGATTGTCATCGGTAAGGGTGGAGAAACCATCGATAAGATCATCGCTGAAACAGGCGTTAAGATTGATATCGACGAAGAAGGAAACGTATCGATCTACTCGAGCGACCAAGATGCGATTAACCGTGCCAAGGAAATCATTGCTGGTTTGGTGCGTGAAGCCAAAGTGGATGAAGTCTACCATGCCAAAGTAGTTCGTATCGAGAAATTCGGGGCCTTTGTCAACCTCTTTGACAAGACGGATGCTCTCGTTCATATTTCTGAAATGGCTTGGACGCGCACCAACCGTGTCGAAGACTTGGTAGCGATCGGCGATGAAGTCGATGTCAAGATTATCAAGATTGATGAAAAAGGTCGTGTCGATGCTTCTATGAAAGCACTATTGCCACGTCCACCAAAACCTGAGCATACAGAAGAAAAAGGTGAAAAGGGTCCTCGTCATGGCGATCGTCCTCGTCACCACAACAAAGACCACAAACCTAAAAAAGACTTTACCATTACACAAAAAGATTCAGAATAATCATTAGAAAAGGAGGAGCACGGTATGGGATGGTGGCGTGAAACCATCAATATTGTAAAAGAAAATGACCCAGCAGCGCGTACCTCGCTGGAGGTCCTTTTGACCTATCCGGGCGTCAAAGCACTGGCAGCTCACCGTGTTTCCCACTTTTTGTGGAACCATGGTTTTAAGCTTCTAGCTCGGATGCACAGCCAATTCTGGCGTTTTTGGACCCAGATCGAGATCCATCCAGGTGCGACCATTGCTTCGGGTGTCTTTATCGACCATGGAGCGGGCCTCGTTATCGGGGAAACAGCCATTGTTGAAAAAGGCGTTATGCTCTACCACGGGGTGACCCTTGGGGGAACAGGAAAGGATGTCGGCAAACGCCATCCAACGGTACGTGAGGGAGCCTTGGTTTCCGCCCATGCTCAAGTCATCGGCCCGGTGGAAATCGGAGCCAAGGCCAAAGTCGGAGCGGGAGCTGTCGTCGTCTCAGATGTACCAAGTGATGTGACCGTTGTCGGTGTTCCTGCCAAGATTGTACGTGTACACGGTCGAAAAGATGAACCGGTCATTCACCAAGAAGAAGAAAAACGCGAATACTACATGAACAAGCTGGAGCATGCCAAGGAAGCTAGCCATCGGTCTTCGAGCTTGTAAGGAGATCGCTACGTGATTCAATCAACCAATACATTGAATGACCACCAACTACTGGAAGCAAAGGCCCTTATTGCCGTCTGTCGGAACTATGACGGAACTTTTCGGGATCCTTATCTCTCCAATATGCTCAATTTTGATCCCGATATGCCGGCCTTTTTCCTTTATTACGAAAAAGGTGAACTTGTTGGCCTATTAACCGTCTATGCGGATGACCCAGATGTGGAAGTAGCGATCCTGGTCCACCCTAATCACCGTCGTCAGGGAATTGCGCGTGCTTTGTATGGAAGTTTTGAGAAAGAAACGGCATCTTATCCAATTGAGTCTGTGACTTTTCAGACAGAGCGTATTTTTCTAGAGAATCATCCTGATTTTGCCAGCAATTGGGGACTGGTTGAGGATGACGAAACAGAAACCTGGTTAGGTAAAGATAGAAGACCATATCCGTTAGTAAATGATTCCAATCTGGAAGTTTTGTTAGCAGATCGTTCGTATCAGGATCAAATTAGTCAGTTAAAATTTCAGGCATTTTCAGAGGAACATGAATCGAGAGAAGTTGTGGATAGATATGTCGCCAAAGCTCTGAAAGATCCAGAAAGTCGCCTGTATATTTTGCTAAAAGACGGTCAGGTTATCGGGACTTGCACGGTTGATTTATCAAGTAATACCAATTACTTCTACGGTTTAGCAATAGCTGAACTTGAACGCGGAAACGGCTATGGAAGCTATTTGGCAAAATCCCTCGTTAACCAACTCATTGAGCAAAATGATAAGGAATTTCAGATTGCAGTGGAAGATAGCAATGTAGGTGCCAAACACTTGTATGAAAAGCTTGGCTTTGTCAAACAGACTCAGGTGGTTTATTTGAACCCAAAAGAGTAGAAACAGAAAGGAAATGAAGCGTGTTAAAAATTTATGATACTATGTCTCGTGATCTGCGAGAATTTATCCCCATCGAGGAAGGAAAGGTCCGCATGTATGTTTGTGGACCAACGGTTTACAACTATATCCACGTAGGGAATGCCCGTTCAACGGTAGCCTTTGACACGATTCGTCGCTACTTTGAGTATCGTGGCTACGAAGTTGCCTACATTTCCAACTTTACAGATGTGGATGATAAGATCATTAACCGTGCCAAAGAAGAAGGCATTACTCCACAGGAAGTGGCTGACAAGTACATTGCGGCCTTCCGTGAGGATGTAACGGCTCTTGGAGTGAAACCTGCAACCCGCCACCCTCGTGTGGTCGAGTTTATGGATGACATCATCCGTTTTGTCGCTGATTTGATTGAAAAAGGCTATGCCTACGAGAGCCAAGGCGATGTCTATTTCCGTGTGGAAAAATCCCACAACTATGCAAAATTAGCCAATAAAACCCTAGAAGACTTGGAGTTAGGTGCTTCTGGTCGGACAGATGAAGAGACTGCCCGCAAGGAAAATCCAGTCGATTTTGCCCTTTGGAAAGCTGCGAAGCCGGGTGAAGTTTCTTGGGACAGTCCTTGGGGACCTGGTCGTCCGGGTTGGCACATCGAGTGTTCGGTCATGTCAACGGGGATTTTAGGCGATACTATTGATATCCACGGTGGTGGAGCTGACCTTGAGTTTCCGCATCATACCAACGAAATTGCTCAGTCTGAAGCTAAAACAGGCAAGACTTTTGCCAATTACTGGATGCACAATGGCTTTGTCAATATTGATAATGTCAAGATGTCCAAGTCCTTAGGCAACTTTATCACCGTGCATGATGCATTGAAGACTATCGACGGCCAAGTGCTTCGCTTCTTCTTTGCAACCCAGCACTACCGCAAGCCCATTAACTTCACAGAAAAAGCGGTGCGCGATGCGGAGACCAACCTCAAGTATTTGAAAAATACCTATGAGCAACCGTTCACAGGAGAAGTGGATCCAGCAGACTTGCAAGGTTTTATGGACAAGTTTATTGCGGCTATGGATGAAGATATCAATGCGGCAAACGGAATCACCGTCGTCTTTGAATTGGCAAAATGGATCAATTCAGGTCACTACAATCAAGACGTCAAAGATGCCTTGACCAAGATGTTAGAAGTCTTTGGAGTGGTCTTTGTCGAAGAAGTATTGGATGCGGATATTGAAGCCTTGATCACTGAACGTCAGGAAGCGCGGGCTAAGAAAGATTTTGCGCGAGCTGATGCCATTCGTGATGAATTGGCTGCGCAAGGAATCAAGCTCTTGGATACAAAAGAAGGTGTAAGGTGGACACGTGATTGATGTCAATCTAATCAATGGGATTGCCCTTGCCTTTGAGGGAGATGCGGTCTATTCCATGTATATACGCAGACACCTGATTTTTCAAGGGATGACCAAGCCCAATAAGCTTCACCAGGCTGCCACCCGCTATGTCTCTGCTAGAGCTCAGGCTAGCTTGATTGAAAGCATGTTGGAGCAAGAAATTCTGACGGAAAAAGAGTTGGAGATCTACAAGCGCGGTCGCAATACCAATAGCCATACCAAGGCCAAAAATGCGGATGTCGTGACCTATCGCATGTCGACGGGCTTTGAGGCTGTCATGGGCTATCTCCATATGACGGGGGAGCTCTCTCGTCTAGAAGAGCTGATTGACTGGTGTATCCAGCAAGTAGAAGAAGGAAGAAAGCAGTGAAAAATATCAGAGAGTGGTTTCCTCATGCAGAGGTGACGGATCAAGCCAATCCACCAGCTGGTTATGTAGCCATTCCCCTTCAGGCTCATCAATGGCTGCTGCTGAAGGAAGAAGAGCTAACCGAGCGAGAAAAACAATTGATTTCCTGGTTGGGCGGTGAAGAAGAGGTTGCCCCTAATCCTTGGTACCAGTACCTGATTGATGGAAAGGGAGAAGCCCCTCAAGTCATCAAAAAAATGCAGCTCGTCTATTGCCACATCTCGCATTCAACAGCGGAAGGGACGGTTTCTTGGCTAGAGATGATGCAGACACTCTTACCCAATTTCCGAGCAACCTTGCAACTGAGTGGGCAGGACTATGTGCTCATTCTGGACCAAGACCAGTCTTTACCTGTGGCCGATATCTTAAAAGATACTGTCTCTGCCATGGAGTATGACTTTACTATTCGCTTATCCATTATGGTCGGGCAGGTATGGACAGAGTCGAAAGATGGAAAATTGTCTCCTGTCATCCGAGCAGAATGGGCAGCCTTTAGAGCCTGGATCCGAGAAGGACACCAAGGCGTCTACCGCTTTTCTCAACTCTATCTCTGGGGAATCGAGCAGGCAGATTTAGATCTCCATCCTATCAAAGAAGCTTTGCATCAGTTGATCGGGAGTCAAGACCAGTTGCAGGATATCATTGTTGCACTTTGGGATAACGGAGCAGTTGTGACCAAGGCGGCTCAGCAACTTTATCTCCATCGGAATTCCCTTCAATACAAGATTGACAAATGGGAAGAGCTAACGGGTCTCCAACTGAAAAACCTGACAGATCTAGCTCTTTGTTACCATTTGGTTCTACAGGATGTGATGTAACGGAATAAATAGAGGGTTTTGTGCAACTTGCACAAAACTCTTTTTCTTTTTTGTAAGACTTGCCATAGCTTTGTAAAACGTTTTCATTTACAATAGAATTATAAAAATCAAAGGAGTACCATCATGGTAGAATTAAATCTTAAAAATATTTACAAAAAATATCCAAACAGCGAACACTATTCAGTTGAAGACTTCAACTTGGACATCAAAGACAAAGAGTTTATCGTTTTCGTAGGTCCTTCAGGATGTGGTAAATCAACAACTCTTCGTATGATCGCTGGTCTTGAAGACATCACAGAAGGTGAATGTTCGATCGATGGTGTCGTTGTAAACAACGTGGCACCTAAAGACCGTGATATCGCCATGGTATTCCAAAACTACGCTCTTTACCCACACATGACTGTGTACGATAACATGGCATTTGGTTTGAAATTGCGTAAATATAGCAAGGAAGATATCGACAAACGTGTACAAGAAGCAGCTGAAATCCTTGGCTTGAAAGAATTCTTGGATCGTAAACCAGCTGACCTTTCTGGTGGTCAACGTCAACGTGTGGCCATGGGTCGTGCCATTGTCCGTGATGCAAAAGTGTTCTTGATGGACGAACCTTTGTCAAACTTGGATGCTAAACTTCGTGTATCCATGCGTGCTGAAATCGCGAAAATTCACCGTCGTATCGGAGCTACAACGATCTATGTAACCCACGACCAAACAGAAGCGATGACATTGGCTGACCGTATCGTTATCATGTCTGCTACTAAAAACCCTGCAGGTACTGGTACAATCGGACGTGTAGAACAAATCGGAACTCCTCAAGAAGTATACAAAAACCCAGTGAACAAATTCGTAGCTGGATTCATCGGAAGCCCTGCGATGAACTTCATTAACGTGAAATTGGAAGGTGGACACATCGTTGCTAATGGATTGAATTTGAAAGTTCCAGAAGGTGCTTTGAAAGTCTTGAAAGAAAAAGGCTATGATGGTAAAGAATTGATCTTTGGTATCCGTCCAGAAGACGTGAATACAGAAGCTGCATTCCTTGAAACTTTCCCAGAATCAGTTGTGAAAGCTACGATCTCTGTGTCTGAGTTGCTCGGTTCAGAATCTCACTTGTACTGCCAAGTTGGTGACAACGAATTCATCGCTAAAGTAGATGCACGTGACTACCTTGGAACTGGTGAAACCATCGAACTTGGATTTGACTTGAACAAAGCTCACTTCTTCGACAAAGAAACTGAAAAAACAGTATACTAATACCTACTGAAACTGTAGAGACTGAGACGATATGTCTCGGTCTCTTTCATTTTAAGGAGACAAAACATGGAAAAAGACTGGTGGAAGGGAAAGGTCGCTTATCAGATCTACCCCAAAAGCTTCAAAGACAGCAATGGAGATGGTGTTGGGGATTTGAAAGGAATCACGGAGAAACTAGATTACCTTCAAGACTTAGGGATTGATATTCTCTGGTTATCTCCTATTTACAAGAGTCCTTTTATTGACCAGGGTTATGATATTTCCAACTATTATGCCATTGACCCAATTTTTGGAACCATGGAAGATATGGAAGAGCTGATCGCGGAAGGCAAGAAGCGGGGCATTTCCATCATTATGGACCTGGTGGTTAACCACTGCTCCAGTCATCACGAGTGGTTCCAAAAAGCTTTAGCGGATCCAGATGGACCTTATGCGGACTACTTTTATTTCATCGAAAGTGACAAGGAACCCAACAACTGGGAAAGTTACTTTGGAGGCAGTGTCTGGGAACCAGTTCCTGGCACCAACAAATACTATCTCCATTCTTTCCACAAGGATCAGCCGGATCTCAATTGGCAAAATCCTGTCTTACGCGAAGAGATTTACAAGATGATCAATTGGTGGTTGGACAAGGGAATCGCTGGCTTCCGGATTGACGCCATTATCAATATCAAAAAGGATTTAGAATGGCGTTCGCTTCCGTCCGATCGTGACAATGGCCTGGTTCCAGTGCCGGAATCGCTGGTCAATGCCCAACCGATTGAACCTTTCCTGCGAGAGTTAAAGGAGCGAACTTTCGCCAAGTACAATGCCTTCACTGTAGGGGAAGTTTTCAATGAAACCGATGAAGAATTGCACTTCTTTATTGGAAAAGATGGTGTCTTCTCTTCCATCTTTGACTTCAAACAAACCATGCTGGGTCAGGAAGGAAAAGGCTGGTTCGACCATGCTCTTCCAACTGCAGATGAACTCAAGGAAAGTATTTTCCAAGCCCATGAGCGCGCGGATAGCATTGGGGTTCTTTCGACCATTATCGAGAATCACGACGAGCCTCGTGGGGTGTCCCCATTATATTGCGGAAGGTCCAGTAAACGATACCAGTAAAAAAGCTCTGGGAACTATTCAGGTTTTGCGTAAGGGAATTCCTTTTATCTACCAAGGCCAAGAAATTGGGATGGAAAACCAAGTCTTTGAATCGGTGGAGGACTTTGATGATATCGCAACCATCAATGGCTACCACGTCGCGAAAGAAGCTGGTTTAAGCGAGGAAGAAGCCTTGGCCGCGATTGCCAACTACAGCCGGGACAATGCGCGGACACCCATGCAATGGTCAGCAGAGCCAGGTCTGGGCTTTAGTGATGGACCAGCCTGGTTGATTAGTCCCAAACCAGATGTTGCCATTAATGTGGAAGATCAGGAAAAGGATCCCAATTCTATCTTGAATTATTACCGGCAGCTGACGGCCTTGTATCGCCATCCCCTCTATGGGAATACCATCCGGTTCGGAGATATGATCCCAGCGTATCGCGACCGTGAAAACATCATCGCCTTTGAACGCCGTGGGGACAAACGTCTCTTGGTTGTCAGCAATTTCCAAAATCGCCAGGCCACCTTGGAGTTACCAGCTCCGATTAAAACAGTCGTTTTAAATAATACAGCAGGATTATTCCAAGAAGGAGACCAAGTGCTCGAATTGACCCCTTACCAAACGGTTGTGTTGGAATTGGCAGAATAGAAAAGAACCTTCGCATCTGCGAAGGTTCTTTTCATGTCATCCAGGTCTAAATCTGGAACTTACTCAACTTCTTTCTTTTTCAAGAGGAGGAAGCCTCCGCTAACGGCTAGCAAGAAGCCTGAAAGAACGAAGTGCGCGGTTGTGTCTTCTCCAGTTTGTGGCAATTGTGCCTTGGCTGGACTTTCTTGGAAGCTTTGTCCTACTTGGTAAGTCAAGGCTTGCACGCTTTCTTCATTTTTTGTTGTCATTTCTTTTTGTGGAAGGAGCACTTTAGGAGTATCCTTCTTGGCTAAGATTGGCTGTGGATTGCTTGTTTGGTTATGAATTGGAACCACCACTTGATCTGGTTCTTTAGCTGGAACGTAATCCATCAAGCTTGCCAACTTGCTGCCAAAGATCGCATTGGTTACCCAGCGGAAGAAGTGGACAGGGTGTTGACGGTTGGTTGGATTTCCTGCATAGACAAAGAGTGGTTGTCCCATCAGTTCCCCAGAGATGGCCATGACTTTGTTGGCCAGAACATCGTTATGTGGCCACCAACCTGCAATATAATAATCGCTCGGAGCGATGCTCATCAAGGTTTTGAAATGCTCTGGAACTTTTTCAATCCAGTTTCCTGAGTTGGAGTAGAAGAGGGTATTCTTCTTGTATCCGCTGGTCAATGGATCCTGATCATCAATGATCGCCTTCATCAAGCCTTCGTAGTCACTACCGCCTTTTAGTTTTTCAGCGTCAAATCCTGCAAGAACTCCCAATTTTTCCAGTTTTTGCATGGCTTCCCCACCAATGACAAGGGTCGGTTTCTTGCCAAAGATGGAAGCGTCAAAGCGGTTGCTTTCCAAAATAACAACATCCGCTTCTTCTGGCGTATTGACAATTTGGAAGCCTAATTTTTCAAGGACTAGACTGGTATGAGCAGGCGCATCGACTCCAGCCCAATTATAGTGGTAGTTTGGAGAGTAGACCTTCATCGGTTTCAAGGTTGGCCCGCTTGGTACCTTGTAGAGGGCATCACCATAGATGGCATAGTTTGGCAGGAGTGAAGCAAAGGTATCGCGGTCAACGATGTAGCCATCATCTGTTAGGTAGACAGATTTTCCTTGGGAAATGGCCTGGTTGATAGCTTTAACGGCACTGGCTGAGGTATTTGCGATCACATAGTAAGGAGCTTTTGGATCGATCTCAGAAGTACGAGTCGCACGGGTGGTGGTGACTTCGCCTAATTTTCCATTGAAAAGACCATCCGCAAAGACAGGTTCGGACTTGAACCCTCTCATATCTGGGAAGTTAACCAGCAACTCTGCGTACATCGCAGCCCAGGCAGATTCGTTGGAGCCCTTGTAGAGAATGTGGTTGGCATAGCCGCGTTTGGCTTGGGCCATATCAATGACTAAGTCTCCTTTTTTATAGTTGCCAATATCTTCTTTGAGCTCTTTGACGAGGACACCATTGAGTTTGAAGTAGTCGATCATATTGAAAGCTTCTTGGGCATCGTTGTCTTTGTCGAGGCTCATCGGGATGACGTAGTAGTCTGGGAAGAATTTTGGACGACCGTTTTTCACACGTCCAACGATTTCCCCATTTGGACCGACCAGTTCATTTTCAGCTTTTGGATCTTCGGTTTTATTGAGACCGCGCAGGTAGAAGTTGAGACGCATCTCAAGGAGACGGTCCGGATCTTGGTTGAGGAAGTCAATTCCGCCTAGGACAGCATTGCGACCTGCTTTGTAGGATTCTTCATTTCCTTCTGGAATTTCGATGGTATGGCCTAAGATTCCATGGTAGACAGCATAAACCCCTGTATAGCCAGAGAAGGAGTCATCCCAGCCATCGCCCCAATCCAGTTTTGGAATGATGTAACTATTGTATTTAGAATTGGCAACTCCTGCCCGTCCCATATGATGGGCATTTTCTAGCATCAGGTCTGACAGAAGATCGTATTCGAAGTTCGGATCATGTGGTGGCGTTGCAGGTTCGATCAAGAATTCTTTGATAAAACCGTGTAAGTCGTAGAGAGCGATCGGATTCCATTTGTTGATCATTTGGATAACCGTGCGAACTTCAGGGTTGGTCTGGTAGCTGGCATCCCGGTTTGGATCGAGCCCGTTTGCTAGGGCCCGCAGGTTGAGAGCATCCCCATCTGGGTTTTCTGTGAAGTCAAATAAGAAGATGAATTTATTGAGCAAGCTTGGAATATCTAGCGTGACTGTTTTAGCATTTCCAGCTTCATCTGTGGTGTTAAAGGTCACCTTTTCCTTGGTCGCAAAGGTATTGAAGAGACCTGTGATGATATCAATGCCTGGCTGTTCATCCGCGTGGGTATTGTGGACTAAGACAGGTAATTTGTAATCCAAGGTCTTGTCTTTTAGTGCGGCCAGCATTTCGCTTGGCTTGGTCAAGGCTGTAGGGTTGGTACTAGACAGGTAGTGATCGATGCTGGCTTGGTCCTTGCTCACGATCCCCATCTTCATATCCCGTCCTTGGGCACTCTTGCCAAGGGTTTCCAGCTGCACTAAACGATCGGGTTTCGCTTCTTCCTTGGATTTTTCGATAGCAGCGAGCATCTCTTCATGTGTATGGTAGTCTTGGTAAGGTCGAAAAACAAGAGTTTTATTGATGGTCACACCCAAGTCTGCATTGGTTCCGACCAGCTTATGATTGCCGATGTAGTTGCGGTAAGTCCGGCGGATATTATTTGGGCTCCGAAGACTAAGATCTTCACCAAAGAGATCTTTCACTTCCATATGGAGATCCAAATCATTGCCGTTTGCAGTCTCTGTGATCGTAAGGAATGGATCCTTGCTCAGGGTTCCAGTCTCCATATCCCAGGTTTTCCACTCAGAGAGAGGCTTGTTGTCCAAGGTCCAGTTGATCTTGCCAGCAGCTTGAGCTTTTTCTTGGACTTTGTCATCAATCGTGCTCTTTTCAGAGAGATAAATGGTGCTATCAGCCAATCGTGTCGCTTGGTCAGCGGTCGTTGCAGCACGGTTAGTGCTTGGACTAGCGGCTGGAGCAACTTCTGTAGTAGAAGCCACATCAGAAGTCGCTGCTGTTTCCGCAGAAGTGGCAGGGGCTGCGGTGTCTCCTTTTTCAGCTGTAGCAGGACTGGCAGTCTCAGCTGTCACAGCTTGCTCAGTAGCGGGTGCCGCTTCAAGGACCGTGCTTGGCTCTGTTTGAGGCGCTTCTAAGCTATCGGCTGATACTTGGCCATGACCGATGACAGAGAGCAAGACAGCAGCTGAGAGGCTGAGTGTCGTAGTATACAAATGTTTCTTATATGAAGACTTCATATAGAAGACCCTCCTTAAAAAGTTATTTTCCTGTTCTAGTATACCATTTTAGGAAAGCGTTTTCAACAGTTCTCGCAATAAAGAAGCCTTTGCATTTTGCAAGGGCTTCTCTGTCTATTCTGTCTCCTGATGAAATTGTTGGTAAAAATCAACCTTGACCTGAATGAAGGTTTCTAAATCTCTTAACAATTGGAGCAAGGTGGCGCGTGTTTCGAATTCTTCCCGGTTCTTGGGCAAGGGCCGTTCGCGGAAGATCGCCAAATACTGAGTGATATCGTTGAGGAGGTTCTGAGCAGGGTTTTCCTGACTTAACTGTTTCGCAGTCTTCTTAAAAAGTTGAGCCAGGATCATACTTTCACTCGCTGCTAACTGACAGCGGTTGACGTTTTCTGCCATATCCCGCAGGATATCGTTTTGGCGCTTGCGCATTTCGAAGTAGTGAATGTGGTAGTTGGTTTGGTGAAAAAGGTGGTTGGAATGATCCAGATAGACCAGATTTAAAGCGTCCTTTAGGATACTATCCAATTCCTTGATCAAGCGGGCATCGTTGCGACCATCCCCTTTGCCAAGTAATTCCGCAAAACGACCAAGGATCTTTTTCAGTTGGTCTTCGACAACATCATGGTAGTGATCAATCGCAGCCTGATTAGAAGGCATATAGAGATTGGCCAGCAGGGCAAAGCTGGTCCCGATTAAAAAGAGGGCAAGTTCATTGAGCAAGAGCCCCCAGGAAGTAGACTGCTCAATCAAGAGATGGGTGACGAGGACCGTACTTGGCGTGATGCCGATCTGCCAGCCCATTAGAAAGGCGCATGGAACATAGAGAGCAATAAAGACTCCCAGTGCCCAAAGGTTGAATCCAAAAAAGGAAAAAGCGATACTTCCGATCACAAGGGCTAGCAAGGTCGACATAAAGCGCTGATAGGCTTGCTTGATCGTACTGCGACGCGTATCAGAGATACTCAAGATGGCAATGACGCCAGCTGAGATGGCATAGGTCAAGCCCAGAGCATAAGCAAGGGCAGCTGCTAAACAGGTGGCCAAGGTGAGCTTGATGGTTCGTTGAAAAAGAGGCATGGCTTCCTTTCTATTTTGCTGGTTTCGCTGAGATAGATTTCATTTCATTATATCATGAATTGGCCTCATCCTCCTTTCTTGTGGTATACTAGTTCTATGGAAAATAACGATATCGTATACGGTGTTCACGCAGTCACCGAGGCTTTACAAGCCAATACAGGCAATAAATTATATATTCAAGAAGACCTCCGAGGAAAAAATGTCGACAAGATCAAGGCCTTAGCAGCTGAGAAAAAAGTGTCGATTTCTTGGACGCCAAAGAAAACCCTGCAGGAAATGACAGAAGGAGCTGTTCACCAAGGCTTCGTTCTTCGTGTGGCAGCCTTTGCTTACACAGACTTGGCAGAGATTCTGAAACAGACTGCCCAAGAAGAGAACCCGCTTTTGTTGATTCTCGATGGCTTGACCGATCCGCACAATCTTGGATCCATCTTGCGGACAGCTGATGCGACCAATGTCTCAGGGGTCATCATTCCTAAGCACCGGGCAGTTGGGGTAACCCCAGTGGTTTCAAAAACGTCTACCGGAGCAGTGGAACACATTCCCATTGCGCGTGTGACCAATCTCAGCCAAACCCTAGACAAGTTAAAGGAAGAGGGCTTCTGGATCTTTGGAACCGACATGAACGGCACGCCATCTCATCAGTGGAATACGGCTGGTAAGTTGGCTTTGATCATTGGTAATGAAGGAAAAGGGATCTCAACCAATATCAAAAAGCAAGTCGATGAGATGATCACCATTCCTATGAATGGCCATGTTCAAAGCCTCAATGCCAGTGTGGCAGCAGCCATCCTCATGTATGAGGTCTTTCGCAACCGACTATAATATAAATAGTAGAAAGGCAATGATATGAAACGAAAAATCTTATTGGTTGACGGCTACAATATGATTGCCTTCTGGCAGGAGACCCGCCAGCTCTTTCAAAAAAGTGAGCTCGATGCGGCGCGCAACATCCTCCTGCAAAAACTGAGCCATTATGCTAGCTTTGAAGGGATCGAAGTCATCTGTGTCTTTGATGCCCAGTATATGCCAGGAGTGCGGCAGACCTACGATGAGTTCAATGTTCAGGTGGTCTTTACCGGTGAGGATGAGACGGCAGACGACTATATCGAGCGCTTGGCGGCAGAGCTCAATACGCCCCTCCACCAGGTATCCGTCGCAACCAGTGACTTACATGAACAATGGACTGTCTTTGCTCAAGGAGCCCTTCGGGTATCTGCTAGAGAGTTAGAGAAACGAGTCGCAGTCGTCAAAGGAAGCCTCAATCAGGCACAGCGAGTGGTCAATGATCAAAAACCACCCATGCGACCGCTCGATCACCAAGTATTGCGACAATTACAAGAAATGATGGGAGATAAGTAATGACATTTGCTATTTTAACCGATTCGACCGCAGATTTGGACCAAAACTGGGCCAAGGAACACCAGGTGACTATTCTTGGGTTGACCATTGAGTTAGATGGAACAGTATACCAGACAGTAGGAGAAGGTCAATTGACCAGCCCTGAGCTTTTAGAAGCCATGAAAAATGGGGCAAAACCGACAACCAGTCAGGTCAATGTGGGCCAATTCCAGGAGACCTTTAAGCACTTTGTAAAAGAAGGGAAAGCTGTACTTTATGTCGCCTTTTCATCGGTCTTATCTGGGACCTATCAGAGTGCAGTTATGGCGCGTGATTTAGTCTTGGAAGACTACCCAGAAGCCGTGATCGAGATTGTCGATCCGAAGGCTGCTGGGATTGGAGAGGGCTACCTGGTCATGCGGGCAGTAGCTGCGCGCGATGCGGGTCACTCATTAGCAGAAGCCAAAGAAGAGATCATGGCTCTAGCTCCAAAACTGCGGACCTATTTCCTCGTCGATGATCTCTACCACCTCATGCGTGGCGGTCGTCTTTCTAAGAGTGCTGCGATCATGGGAAGTCTAGCCAGCATCAAGCCTATTCTCTGGATTGATGCAGAAGGAAAATTAGTGCCCATTACGAAAGTCCGTGGACGCAAAAAAGCCGTCCGAGAATTACTGGAGTTGATCAAAACCGATATCGGTGAAAGCACAGCCTTGGTCTCTTATACAAACGATCTAGAAGGAGCCGAAGCGTTGAAGGCAGAAATGCTTGTACTTGATGGCATCGACGAAGTTCTTGTGATGCCTCTTGGACCAGTCATCTCCGCCCACGTCGGTCCGAATGCCTTGATCGGATTTGTCATAGGAAAAGAAAATCGCAAATAATTTTCCAAATCGGTTGACTTTTATCTTAGAATTTTGATACAATAGTAGGCGGTATTGTTTACCCCATTTGTAAGGCCCCGGAACCTTTCAAATAACTCGCGGACCGGAACATCCGCCCTGTAAACAAAAACGACATTCATATAGGAGAAATCATGAACAAAACTACATTCATGGCTAAACCAGGCCAAGTAGAACGCAAATGGTACGTTGTTGACGCAACTGATGTACCTCTTGGACGCCTTTCAGCAGTTGTTGCTAGCGTGCTTCGCGGAAAAAATAAACCAACATTCACACCTCACACTGATACAGGTGACTTCGTAATCGTTATCAATGCTGAAAAAGTTAAATTGACTGGTAAAAAAGCAACTGATAAGATCTACTACACTCACTCAAACCACCCAGGTGGATTGAAATCAATCTCTGCTGGTGAACTTCGTTCTAAAAATGCAGTACGTTTGATCGAGAAATCAGTTAAAGGTATGCTTCCACACAATACTCTTGGCCGCGCTCAAGGTATGAAATTGAAAGTATTTGTTGGAGCTGAGCACACTCACGCTGCACAACAACCAGAAGTTCTTGATATTTCAGGACTTATCTAAGGAAAGGAACAATAAAGTATGTCACAAGCACAATATGCAGGTACTGGACGTCGTAAAAACGCTGTTGCACGCGTTCGCCTTGTTCCAGGAACTGGTAAAATCACTGTTAACAAAAAAGATGTTGAAGAGTACATCCCACACGCTGACCTTCGTTTGGTCATCAACCAACCATTCGCAGTTACTTCAACTGTAGGTTCATACGACGTTTTCGTTAACGTTGTAGGTGGTGGATATGCTGGTCAATCAGGAGCTATCCGTCACGGTATCGCTCGTGCCCTTCTTCAAGTAGACCCAGACTTCCGCGATTCATTGAAACGCGCAGGACTTCTTACACGTGACTCACGTAAAGTTGAGCGTAAGAAACCAGGTCTTAAGAAAGCTCGTAAAGCATCACAATTCTCAAAACGTTAATCAATACGATTATATCAACGTTTCGAAACACTTCATGGTTCACACCATGGAGTGTTTTTTTGATGATTTTTAGCAAAATTCACACCACTTTTCACACCAAATTCACACCATTACTCTTTAAGATTACGAAAGGCGATTTCTCCAACAGCCATTGGGATTACGTTTGAAGTGTTCACATAAGTCTTAGTTGTAA
>NZ_JAHZPC010000029.1 GCF_019929185.1 Streptococcus parasanguinis | reverse complement strand
GCTGATACAGAAGCTGATGCTGAAGCCGATGTGCTCAATGATGCTGATTGGCTCGCTGATACTGATGCTGACTCAGACGCTGATGCGCTCAATGACGCTGATACAGATTCAGATGCAGATGCTGATTCAGATGCTGATACTGATGCTGATGTGCTCAATGACGCTGATTGGCTTGCTGAAGTAGATGCTGATGCTGAAGCCGATGTGCTCAATGATGCTGATTGACTAGCTGATACTGATGCTGACTCAGACGCTGATGTGCTCAATGATGCTGATTGGCTCGCTGATACAGAAGCTGATGCTGAAGCCGATGTGCTCAATGATGCTGATTGGCTCGCTGATACTGATGCTGACTCAGATGCTGATGCGCTCAATGATGCTGACGCTGACTCAGATGCTGAGACAGATTCAGACGTTGATGTTGAAGCTGATTCTGATGCAGACTCAGACGCTGATGTTGATTCAGAAACTGATTGGCTTGTTGAAGCTGATTGTGATTCTGAAACAGATTGCGAAGCTGATTCTGATGCAGAAGCTGATGTGCTCAATGATGCCGATTGGCTTGCTGATACTGATGCTGATGCTGAAGCCGATGTGCTCAATGATGCTGATTGACTAGCTGATACTGATGCTGACTCAGACGCTGATGTGCTCAATGATGCTGATTGACTTGCTGATACTGATGCTGACTCAGACGCTGATGTGCTCAATGATGCTGATTGGCTTGCTGAAGTAGATGCTGATGCTGAAGCCGATGTGCTCAATGATGCTGATTGACTTGCTGAAGTTGATGCTGATGCTGAAGCTGATGTGCTCAATGACGCTGATTGGCTTGCTGATACGCTTGCTGATTCTTGCGCTGATGTGCTCAACGATGCTGACTCAGATGCCGATACTGACGCTGATTCTGATGCTGATTGGCTTGCTGATTCTTGCGCAGACGTGCTCAACGACGATGACTCAGATGCTGATACCGATGCTGATTCCTGTACTGATTCAGACAATGATGTAGAAGCTTGTTCTGATATAGACTGTGAGTTAGATACAACTTCTGATAATGATTGTGAAGCTGATTCTGATGCTGAACCTGAATCTGATTGAGATTCGTCTTTCAACTTATAGATATAAGTAACATTCTTCTCACCTGAAGCCACTTTACCAGTCGTATCATCATCACCTGTCCAGTGACCTTGGCTGTCAACTTGACCTACTGGGTAATTACCAGCTTCTACAAGTTCGTAAGTTTTACCTTCAAATTTAATTTCTTTAGGACGATTATCTACTACTGTATCATAATCCTTCTCAAGTGGTTGATCTTGCTCATCAATAACAGATCCCATGATCGTATTTCCGTTAATATCTTTATAATGAACGAAGACACTTCCAACTTCCTCATAAACGTAAGTAATGGTTGATTTTGGTTTGTCAACTTTACCAGTAATAGGGTCTGAAGACTTCAAATGACCGTTTTCATCAACATCTCCTACTGGGTAATCACCTTTAGGTACAATCTTATATGTCTTACCATCAGTGGTCTTGATGATATTTGGCTTTTCACCTTTTTCAGTTGTATCATATGGTGTATCATATGGTGATTTAGGTGTATCTTGACGAGATTTTTGGATTTCGTTACCTTTCGTATCTACATAAGTGATAACAACTTCACCTTCTTTTGGTGTTTCTTTCACTTTGTATATATACGTTACATTCTTATCTTCTTCAGCTACTTTACCAGTTGTTGCATCTGATGATGTAAGGTGTCCTTGGTCATCAACTTGACCTACTGTGTAAGTTCCTGCTGGAACCAATTCATAAGTCTTACTTTGGAACTCGATTGTTTGTGGACGGTTATCGATTACTGTATCGTAGTCTTTACCTACTGGTTGTTCTTTTTCATCTGTTACAAATGCTTTGATTGTGTTACCTTCAGTGTCTTTATAGTGAACGTAAACATTACCTTTAGACTTGACAAAGTAATAGTTCACATCAGTTGAAGGTTTAACCGCTGATGTAATTGAGTAGTTATTAGAGAATGATGAATAACCCTTCAATTCAGAGTATACTTTACCATTTGGTGCTGTTGGGTCATTCGCAACAGATCCTTCTGCTTGGATTTCTGGAACTTTACCAGCAATGACATTGTAACTGTTATTACCAGCTCCGGCAGGTGTCAATGATGTGCTTGGAGCACCTTTGAATGGACGTGGATAAGTGTGTAGAGTTCCGTCCATTTGTTTATAAGTATCTGTCTCAGTAGTAGACGACCAACCAGTGATAATGAGGGATTTGCTTCCAGCTGTTTCGTTGACTTCAATATAATAGTCACCATTTTTGCTGTTTACTTTTGTAACTTTAGTCTCATCAGCTTTCCACTCTTCACCAGCTTTATTCACTTTACTTGTGTAGACGAGTGTGTACTTAGATACATCTTCAGTACCAATATCTGATGTAGCAAAATTGTTCACTTGAGATGGATCAAGAGCGTAGAATTTCGTTACAGTTGAGCCATCAGTATCAACGATTTCAGAAATACGTTTCACGTAGTAATGGTTTGCTCCACCTTGAAGTTCGACAAGTTTTTGTCCAACAACACCCTTACCGATAATACCTGATGTCTTTTGAGTTGTATCTGTTGTGGCAGCTACCTGTTTGTAACCGACAATCTCACGATTTCCTGAAGCTGTGAATTGTTGTCCTGCAAGACCTGTTTGCGTATAGCTTGCAAGAACTGTTTCATTTCCAGTTGGTGTGTATGTTTTACCTTCTGTGTACTTGCTACTGTCAACGACTTTATAGTAAGTTGTTTGATCAGCTTTAGCATAAGGAACAGAAGTTTGAACGTTTTGTTTGTCTTCACCTTGGTTACCTGGGTAGTTAGTATCACGGATTTGAAGTGTTTCATACTCAAGGTTCGCATTTACCAATGAGAAGGTTACGTTACCTGGATTAGTTCCGTTAGCAGGTGCGTATGTCAAAGTGTTGGTTACATCAGAGTTGTTGTTGGTGATGTAGCTTGGAAGTGAGATATTGCTTTCTCCAGCATGAATAGTACGAGTGTAAGCTTCTGTACCATCAGACTTCTTAACGATACGCAAGTAAACATCTGGGTTAGCTGAAAGGCTACCTGTGATTGCTGAACGGTCCACTGAAAGTGTAGCGTAGTAATCAAAGTTTGTTTTAGCACCAGTAGCGTGGTTTGTTTTAAGGAATTGCCATACACCGAAAGTGAAACGATCTGTGTTTGGATCCAAAGCATAACCAGCTTCATTGAAAGCTGCATCTTCAATCGTTGCACCATTAGCATTTGAAATAACTGGGTTAGTATCTACACTACCAGTAGTGCTTGTTGAGATTGGTGCCAACTGAGCTGAAATTGCTGGAGCACCGTTTACTGTTGTGTTACCAGTAAATCCTGCTGCAGTCAAGGTTGCCATCATGTCATCTACTGACTTGCTCAAGCGTTCGCGTTGGTCTGCGTATGATTGAGCTGAAGCATTAGCGTTGATCAAGCTATTGCTTGCTGTCAATTCTGTTTGAACTTTAGCGATGGCAGCATCAAGTGCTGCTTTCTTTTCTGGAGCTGAAACAGTTGCTGAGTAGTCTCCTGCAATCTTGTTCAACAATGCTGCTTCTGAAGTGTTTTGTTCCAAAACAACTTTATCTTCAGCTTTCGCTACTGTTGTAGTGCTTTCTACACTTGCTTCAGAGCCAGCTGCTACTGTTGATTCGCTTGAAGCTGCTGAAAGTTCTGCTGAACCTTGTTCGCTCAATGAAGCTGAGTGAGATACAGATACGCTTGTAGAGGTTGAAGCACTTGCAGATGCAGAAGCGCTAGCTGATTCTGTTGTTGACTCAGTTGTTGATTCTGTAGTTGATTCAGATTGAGATTCAGTTGTTGAAGTTGTACCAAGTACAGTACTTCCTTGCTCTACAAGAGCTTCACTTGAAAGCTCAGATGCAGTCGCAACGTCTGATCCTGTCTCATCTGCTTTTGCAGTATTCGCTACTGTAGCTGCACCAAAAACAGCCCCAGCTGCTACGATCCCTTTGAGCAAGCCACGGCTTGTCATTTCTTTCACTGATACTGCATCTTCACGCACTTCAGCTACAACAGTCTCTTCGACTTGACCACGAATGACTTTCAAAAGACCAAAGTTAGAAGTCGCAGCACGCAACCAGTTTTTACCTGATTTGATCAATTTGAAACGGGTCACACGATCCGTTTCACGGAATTCACCGTTCGAACGTTTAAAAAACATTTCTGTCTCCTTATTACATTTTTTATTTCCCTAACATTATAGACTAATCTGTCGATTTTTGAAAGCAATTATCCTTAATTATTGCTATTTTTTTATAATTTTTGTTTTAGATAGTAATAAAATCGTTTTCAGTAGGATCAATTTGTCAAACCGGGGCAATTTTTTGAAAAAATCCTATAATACTTTGACTTTAGAGATAAAACAAAAAGCCCCATTTAATAGGGACTTTCTGATAATTATCTGATTTTTTCCAACATGTTTTCAATGTGTTGGATGGATTTTTCGCGTCCAAGTAAATAGATGGTATCTGGCAATTCAGGACCATGCATTTCACCTGAAACGGCGATACGGATTGGCATAAAGAGATTCTTCCCTTTGATCCCAGTTTCTTTTTGAACTGCTTTGATTTGTGGGAAGATATTTTCTGCCACAAACTCATCGTCTGACATGGCTTCCAATTTCGCTTTGAAGGCTTCAAGTACAGTCGGAACCGTTTCACCAGCCATGACTTCTTTTTCTGCATCTGTCAACTCTGGGAAGTCTGAGAAGAAAAGGTCTGTCAATGGAACGATTTCGTCCACCGACTTCATTTGTGGCTTGTAGAGTTCTACAAACTTCTCAGCCTTGTCTGTCAAACGTCCTGCTTCTTCGAGGAATGGCTTGGCCATTTCAAAGATAGTCGCAAGATCCGCATTCTTGATATACTCATTGCTCATCCAGTCCATTTTCTTCTGGTCGAAAGCAGCTGGAGACTTGCTGAGACGGTTTTCATCAAAGAGCTTGATAAGCTCTTCGCGAGAGAAGATCTCGTCTTCCCCACCAGGGTTCCAACCAAGAAGAGCGATAAAGTTAAAGACTGCTTCTGGAAGGTAACCCTTCTTACGATAGTCTTCGATGAACTGAAGGGTGTTGGTGTCACGTTTAGACAACTTCTTACCTGTTTCAGAATTGATGATAAGGGTCATGTGACCGAACTCAGGTGCTTCCCAACCAAGAGCTTCATAAACCATGAGCTGTTTTGGTGTGTTAGCAATGTGGTCATCTCCACGGATAACATGAGAGATTTGCATATCGTGGTCATCGATGACAACGGCAAAGTTGTAAGTTGGGTAGCCATCTTTCTTCTGGATGACCCAGTCCCCACCGATATTGCCACCTTCAAACTCGATATCGCCTTTGACCATATCATGCCACTTGTAGATACCAGACTCATTCACTGCCAAACGAACCGTCGGGATGATGCCCGCTGCTTCACGTTCTGCAACGTAAGCTGCTTTTTCTTCTTCGCTCATCCCAAGGTATTCGTTGATGTAGCGAGGTGTTTCACCTGCAGCTTCTTGGCGTTCACGTTCAGCCGCTAACTCTTCTTCAGTGACATAAGATTTGTAAGCTTTTCCTTCCGCCAAGAGTTGGTCGATGTATTTTTGATAAAGTGGTAGCCGTTCTGATTGGCGGTAGTTTTCGTGCGTCTCAGGGCTTTCATCCCAGTCCATGCCCAACCAACGAAGGTTTTCAAGCTGGGAACGTTCTCCGTCTTCAACGTGACGTTTGCGGTCCGTATCTTCGATACGGATGATAAAGGTTCCACCATGATGGCGCGCATACAAGTAGTTAAACAATGCTGTACGAGCATTCCCGATGTGTAGTAGTCCAGTTGGACTTGGTGCATAACGCACACGAATATCTTTTGCCATATTTCTCTCCTCTTATCTTGTTCGCTATTTCTAGCTCATTTTTCAATCGTTCCTATTATACCACAAAGAAAGCAGGACTGAAATGAATAAGTGGCCTTTCTAGCTTTTCTTCCTATATATAAGAAAAGAGAGTGGGACAGAAATCGGTAATTCGTTAGAATTCGATTTCGTCGTCCCACCTCCGCACAGTTGAGT
>NZ_JAHZPC010000028.1 GCF_019929185.1 Streptococcus parasanguinis | reverse complement strand
ACTGATTCAGATGTAGATACAGATTCAGAGGCTGATACTGATTCAGACGCTGATACCGACTCAGACGTTGAGACTGAGGCTGATGCCGATACTGACTCGGACGCTGAGACTGATTCAGAGGTTGATGCTGACTCAGATGTAGATACTGATTCAGATGCAGACACTGATTCAGACGTTAAAACTGATTCAGATACAGAAACTGACTCGGATGTCGACACAGATTCAGACGTTGAAACTGATTCGGATGCTGAGACCGACTCAGAGGTTGAGACTGATTCGGATGTTGATACTGACTCAGACGCTGACACTGATTCGGACGTTGAAACTGACTCCGATGTCGATGCTGACTCAGATACAGATACTGACATCGAAACTGAAACCGAAGTAGAGACTGACTGGCTTTCTGATACTGAATTGCTCAACGATGCTGACAATGATTCAGAGACTGAAACTGACTCAGATGTTGAGACTGAAACTGAAGTAGAAACTGACTGACTTTCTGATACTGAAGTGCTCAACGATGCTGAAAATGATTCTGATGTCGAGATTGATTCTGATACAGAAACCGATTCAGACGTTGAAACTGATTCGGACTCTGAGACTGATTCTGATGTTGAAACTGATTCAGAAGCAGAGGCTGATTCTGATGCTGATACCGACTCAGATTCAGAGGCTGACGCTGATTCGGACGTAGATACTGACTCAGAGACTGAGACTGACTCAGATGTCGATACTGATTCAGAGGTTGAAACTGACTCAGACGCTGATACTGATTCGGACGTTGAAACCGACTCAGACGCTGACACTGATTCAGACGTTGAAATTGACTGACTTTCTGATACTGACTCGGATTCTGAAACTGATTCTGATGTTGAGACTGACTCAGACGTCGATACCGATTCAGAGGTTGAGACTGATTCTGATGTAGAGGCCGACTCAGAGGCTGATGCTGACTCAGATACAGAAACTGATTCAGACGTTGACACTGATTCTGATACAGAAACCGACTCGGACGTAGACACTGATTCTGATACAGAAACCGATGCAGACGCTGAGACTGATTCAGACGTTGAAACCAACTCAGAGGCTGAAATTGACTCGGATGTTGATACTGATTCAGAGGCTGAAACCGACTCAGACGTAGAGGCCGACTCAGAGGCTGACGCTGACTCAGACGCTGATTCAGAAGTTGACGCTGACTCGGACGCAGAGGCTGATTCAGAGACTGAGAATGATTCTGATGTTGAAACTGACTCAGACGCTGAAACTGATTCAGAGGTTGAGACAGACTCGGATGCAGAAACCGACTTAGATGCAGAAACTGATTCGGATGTCGATTCCGATTCAGACGTAGACACTGATTCAGATACAGAAACCGACTCGGATGTTGATACTGACTCGGACGTTGAAACTGACTCAGACGTTGATACTGATTCGGATGTCGAGAGTGATTCAGAAGCAGATGCAGATTCGGATGTTGATACTGACTCAGACGCAGAAGCTGATTCGGATGTTGATACTGACTCAGACACAGAAGCTGATTCGGATGTTGATGCCGATTCGGAGACTGAAACTGACTCAGAGGCTGACGCTGATTCGGATGTTGACACTGATTCGGATGCAGATGCAGATGCCGATTCTGAGGTCGACACTGATTTGGATGTTGAAACCGACTCAGACGTTGACACTGATTCAGACGCTGACAATGATTCAGATGTCGAGATTGATTCAGACGTAGAGACTGATTCGGAGGTTGAGACCGATTCGGACATTGATACAGACTCGGATGTCGACACTGATTCAGACGTTGAAACTGACTCAGACGCTGACACTGATTCGGACGTAGAGACTGACTCAGAGGCTGACGCTGATTCGGACGTTGATACTGACTCAGAGGCTGACGCTGATTCAGACGTTGATACTGATTCGGACACTGAGACTGATTCTGACGTAGATACTGACTCAGATGTCGATACCGATTCAGAGGCTGAAACTGACTCAGAGGCTGATGCTGACTCAGAGACTGATGCTGACTCAGAGGCTGACACTGATTCTGATACAGAAACCGATTCAGACGTTGATACTGACTCGGACGCAGATGCTGACTCAGACGTTGATACAGATTCTGATGTAGATGCTGACTCGGATGTCGAGACTGATTCAGAAGCAGACACTGATTTAGACGTTGAAACTGATTCAGACGTCGATACTGATTCTGATGTAGACACTGATTCAGAAGCAGAGGCTGACTCAGACGTTGACGCTGACACGGATGCTGATACTGATTCAGATGCTGAAACCGACTCAGACGTTGACGCTGACTCAGATGCAGAAGCTGATTCGGATGTTGATGCCGACTCAGAGGTCGAGATTGATTCGGACGTTGAAACTGATTCAGAAGTCGATACTGATTCGGAGGTTGACACCGATTCAGAGGCTGACAATGACTCTGAAGTCGATACTGACTCGGATGTTGACACTGATTCAGATGTTGAGACTGACTCGGAAGTCGATACTGACTCAGATGCAGATACTGATTCGGAAGTCGACACCGACTCAGAAGTTGAAACCGACACCGACTTAGAGGCTGATTGACTCTCTAATACGGAAGTGCTCAACGATGCTGATTTTCTAGCGGACTCACTCAAAGATACTGATGCAGACTCAGATTGCGATTGGCTTACGGATTTTGAAGCAGACTCGCGAGTCGATTGACTTAGTGACTCTGATACCGACTGTGAAAGCGATGCTGATGCTGACTGACTCACTGAAACAGAGGCGCTCGTTGAAGCGGATGTCGAACTTGAGACAGACTGGCTAACCACCTTGGATACACTCGCCGATACCGAAGCAGACTGCAAGGCACTGACACTTGCAGAAGCTGATTCCGATACCTTCACAGATTCAGATTTTCTTGTCGATACAGATTGACTCGTTGAAGCGGATTGAGATTGAGAAACCTCCTTGCTCAACGATTGACTGCGAGATAGACTTGCTTGAGCGGATGCGCTTGCCGATGCTGATTGGCTCAGTGAAGCCGACAAACTTTGCGAGCGAACTGAACTCAGTGACTGGCTCAATGAAACGCTCTGCTGAGCCGATACGCTCTGAGATTGCTTCGTACTTAAAGACTGACTGATCGATTGCGAAGTCTTCGTAGACGCACTCTGACTGTTTGATACAGACTGACTGTGATCGCTATCTGACAGTTTCACCGCTACGACATTGGTCGTACTATCTTTATAAGTAATGGTGACTGTACCATCACTATTAACCGTATAGGACTTAATCCGGTTGGCCACCTCTGGGTTGACCGCCGACACAGCTGCAATCACCTTGCTCTTATCTGCATCTGTCAATGCTGTTAGACTCGTCACCTGAATAGTGCTTGTCGGCGCCACACCTGGTGTACGATCAGCGAGACGCCCCTGAGTAATCCGAATCTCACCCAAACCATTTGGACGGTTCATATTGGAGGCATTGTCAATAGCCGCGACGTTGCGTTGCCATGTATTTCGGTAGGTATGGTAAAGATCATCCTTCAAATGAATGGTCGTTGTGATGGTTGCAGGGTTCGCACTGGTAGCCGTAATATCACCCGTGATAGGAGCAATATCACCTGTTCCATACTGGCTGCCACCAAAGAAATTCCCGTTCAAGGCATTGTCATTCAAATCGGCTCTTGCAACGACTTTCATTTCTTTCAACTTGCCACTATCATCAGTAGCTGTAAAGGTCACAACCGCATCATCACCAGCGTAAATAATATAATTCTTCCCACCACCTTCAAGAGGGGTTGATTTCGGTTCCACACCATTGACGGTCAACTTAGCCGTCACTTCAGGACGTGTGGCATCTGTTACAGCAACCATGTTACTGGCATCGGAATAAACTGCATGGTCACCATACAGAATACGAGCCTTAGCTGTTACTCCACCCGTTTGCAAGGGAGCATTTGGTGTTACGATCGCTTGTCCAGAAGCATCCGCTACTGCTGTTCCGATTTCATCATCATTGTTATACAAGACAACGGTCGATCCAGGCTCAGCACCGGTCACTGTTACAGGCGTTTGGGTGTAGGCTTTCTCCAGTAAGCGTGTCTCTACAGTAGGAGGTGCGAGACGTTGCACAGGCATGGTCACATCATTAGAAGTATTGTCCTTATAGGTAATGGTCACCACACCAGATGATGAAACGGAATAAGATTTAAAGTCCTTTGAAGTGGCAATATTGGGGTTAGCAGTCTTAAACGCTTCCCAAATCTTCTCTTTTTCAGCCTGGGCCAAGTTAGTAGTATCATTGACAAAAGTCGCTGTCGTCACATCCGTAATCGGATTACGAATGCCATCATTTTGCGGCAAAACCTGGATTCGTAGCGTTCGTGTCACTGACTGCTTAGCCGTATTGGTCACTACAAAAGAAACATTATAAATTTTACCAGGCGTTACAACCTCTGTCTGGCCAACAGTCCCCATGATATTAAAGGCAACTGCACTATTTTTCAAGGCCGATGTTTGCGGAACATAAATGCCATTCACACGATCGCTACCAGAAGCGTAGCCAATGCTCTTAATACTATTTCGTGTAGGAATGGTTTCCACAACATTATAAGCCTGATTAATGTAATCAGAGTTATAAACAGAAATCAAGGCATTGTTGGCTGGCCCTAAATTATACTGGGGTGCACGGAGACTGGTATCAGCATCTATACGATTCCCGTTACGTGGATCCCGTTGGCCAGATGTCGCACGAAGCACCGCATTGACCAAGCGGTTCCGAGCACTCTTAGCTTGACTTTCTACGGCATCCATTTGGATTGCCGGATTGGACAAACCAGTACGAATTGCTTCTAAAGCCAGATCTCCACTTTCAATAGCAGATTCCGTCCCAGGAATTTCCAAAGCCTGCGCACGATAGGTGTATAAATCCAAAGCCAAAACTTGCAGACGCTTCACCTGGTCTTCCGAGCGAGTGTTTTGAGCCTCTGCTACTTTCTCACTCGTTTCAGAAGTAGCTACATGAATAGCGTCATTCTCTGAGAGAGTGCTACTAGCGATTTCTGAAGTGGACGGACTCGCTGAAGCACTGACAAGATGAGATTCACTCAAAGATACCGATTGAGATAGAGAGACGCTTTCACTAGCTGACTCTGAAAATGAGATGGATTCACTCATGGAGTGATTCGCTGACACAGAGTCTGTGGTAGACGTCGTTCCCAAGACAAAGCTATCTTGTCCAACCACACCGGTCGATGGGCTGATTTCAGACCCAACAGTCGCATTCATTTCATTTTCCTCAGCAAATACTGGATTGGCAACCGTTGTCGCCCCAGCCAGAGCCCCTAGCACAACCATCCCTTTAACCAGATCCGCAGGCATAGAGTGTGATGATGCTTCGTATTGAACCACGATATTTTCATCTACACCACCTCGCATGACACGAAATAGGCCTAACCGCGAGACAGATGCCCGTACCCAATTCTTTCCTGATTTGATTAATTTATAACGTGTGATTCGCTCCGTTTCGCGAAAATCACCCTTCGAACGTTTGAAAAACATGTCCGCTCCTTAAAAATAAGATATCGAGTTATTATACACTAATTTTCCCCAAAAGTAACTAATTAAGACTAGTTTTTAACATAAAAAACAGCACACAAAAAGAGAACCCGGAGGTTCTCTTTTTGGATCCTTTTTCATTTCCCACATACCTGAAATGACCGAATCAAATTAGGATAGAAGATTATTTTTCATCTTCTTTTTTGCGGCTTCCAAGTGCTGCAACCCCTGCAACCCCTGCAACTGCTCCAAGAAGAGCTGAAGCTACAGATCCTGTTTCACCAGTATTTGGAAGTTGTTCAAGAGCTGGAGCTGGTTTAGCTGGTTGCTCAGGAACTGGGTTCACTGGTGTATTAGGTGTTGGATCTACCGGTGTGTTTGGTGTTGGATCCATTGGTTTATTAGGTGTTGGATCTACCGGAGTATTTGGTGTTGGTGTTGGTGGCACTGGAGTATTTGGTGTTGGTGTTGGTGGCACTGGAGTGTTTGGTGTTGGAACGTTTGGAGTCTTCACAAGTTTGTAAACATAAGTAACGTTCTTATCACCTTCGATAACTTTACCAGTTGTTGGGTCAGTTGTTGTCAAGTGACCTTCACCGTCAACGTTACCTACTGGGTAGTTACCTTGTGGTACCAATTCATAGACTTTACCATCTGCAGTTGTGATTGTCTTAGGACGGTTATCCACAACTGTATCGTAGTCTTTACCTACTGGTTGGTCTTTTTCATCCACTACTGAAGTCTTGATTGTGTTACCATTTTCATCTACATAGTGAACGTATACATTACCCTTAGGTTGTACAGGTTCTTCGACAAGTTTGTAGATGTAAGTAACGTCTTTACGTCCTTCAACCACTTTACCAGTTGTTGGGTCTGTTGATTCAAGGTGACCTTGAGTATCTACTTTACCAACTGTGTAGTTTCCAACTGGTACGATTTCGTAAGTTTTACCTTCGAATCTAATGTATTGTGGACGGTTATCTTCAACAGTGTTGTAGTCTTTACCTACTGGTTGGTCTAACTCATCTGTTACTGATTCTTTAATGGTATTACCTTCAGTATCTTTGTAGTGTACGTATACGCTACCCTTAGGTTGAGTTGGTTGTTCTTTAAGTTTGTAGATATAAGTAACGTCTTTACGTCCTTCGATCACTTTACCAGTTGTAGCATCTGATGACTCAAGGTGACCTTGTTCATCAACTTTACCTACAGTGTAGTTACCGGCTGGTACCAATTCATATGTCTTACCATTGTATTGGATTTCTTTTGGACGGTTGTCTACTACTGTATCGTAGTCTTTATCAACTGGTTGATCTTTTTCGTCAGTGACATCATCTTTAATTGTGTTACCTTCAGTGTCTTTATAGTGAACGTAAACGTCACCCTTCACTTCTTTGTATACGTAAGTGATGATTGAACGTGGTTTATCAACTTTGCCTTTAATTGGATCAGATGATTCCAAGTGTCCATCGCCATCAACTTTACCTACTGGGTAGTCACCTTTCGGTAC
This sequence comes from Streptococcus parasanguinis, assembly GCF_019929185.1. Taxonomy (GTDB): domain Bacteria; phylum Bacillota; class Bacilli; order Lactobacillales; family Streptococcaceae; genus Streptococcus; species Streptococcus parasanguinis_O. The sequence goes on along the minus strand of NZ_JAHZPC010000028.1, from coordinate 813 downwards.
GATCTTGTATGTCTTACCGTCTGGAGTCTTGATAGTATTAGGTTTTTCACCTTCCTCAGTTGTGTTATATGGTGTGTCATATGGTGAGTTTGGTGTGTCTTGACGAGGTTTTTGAATTTCTTTACCATTTTCGTCTACGTAAGTGATGATTACGTCACCTTCTTTAGGTTTCGTTGGATCTTCTTTAACCTCTTTATAAACATAAGTAATCTTAGAAACTGGTTTTTCTACTTTACCTTTGATTGGATCAGAAGTTTCAAGATGTCCTTCACTATCAACTTTACCTACCGGATAATCACCAGCCGGTACACGTTCGTATTTCTTACCTTCAAACTCAATGTACTTAGGTTGTTCATCGTTCTCAGTAGTGTCATAAGGCGTGTTGTAGTCTGACTTAGGAGTATCTTGACGTTGGACTTTAATTTCCTTACCATCATTCTCACGGATATAAGTAATAATAACTTCACCTTGAGGTTTTTCACTTTCAGAATTTGATGAAGAGTTAGATGCTGATTGTGATACAGATGTAGAAAGTGATGTTGAAGCTGATGTGCTCAATGATGCTGATTGACTTGCAGATACGCTTGCTGATTCAGATGCTGATGTGCTCAATGATGCTGATTGGCTCGCTGATACAGAAGCTGATGCTGAAGCCGATGTACTCAATGACGCTGATTGGCTCGCAGATACTGATGCTGATTCAGACGCTGATGTGCTCAATGATGCTGATTGGCTCGCTGATACAGAAGCTGATGCTGAAGCCGATGTGCTCAATGATGCTGATTGGCTCGCTGATACTGATGCTGACTCAGA
>NZ_JAHZPC010000027.1 GCF_019929185.1 Streptococcus parasanguinis | reverse complement strand
CTCCGCACAGTTGAGTAGGGCTGTAAAAGCTGATGAAATCAGCGTAGTAGAGCCCACTCAACCACTGCGTCTTGCTCAACAATCCAAAAATAATTGAAAGGCTAGGACTTTTGTCCCAGCCTCCCTTGATTTTTATTTGCTATCGTGGTTTTCAACTGCCGCTGTGATAAAGGCTGTGTAAAGTCCTTCTGGGCGGTTTGGACGGCTTGACAATTCTGGGTGGTATTGGCAAGCGACAAAGAATTTGTTTTCTGGGATTTCAACGATTTCGACCAAACGGTTGTCTGGTGAAACGCCTGAGAAGACAAATCCTGCTTCTTCGAACTGTTCACGGAAAGCATTGTTAAACTCATAACGGTGACGGTGGCGACGTTGTACCACTTCTTGATTGTCATAGGCAGCGGCTGCTTTTGATCCTCGTTTGAGTTTAGATGGGTAAAGACCGAGACGGAGCGTTCCTCCCATGTCTTCCACATCGATTTGGTCTCGCATGATATCGATAATTGGATACTTGGTTTCTGGATCCAATTCTGATGAATTGGCCCCTTCCAAGCCTAAAACGTGACGGGCAAATTCGATACAGGTTAACTGCATCCCCAGGCAGACACCCAACATTGGGACGTCCTGTTCACGCGCATACTTGATGGCTTGAATTTTTCCTTCTGTTCCCCGTTGACCAAAACCACCTGGGACAATGATCCCATCCGCATCTCCAAGGAGTTCTGCCACATTTTCAGCTGTCACATCATTGGCATTGACCCAATTAATCTTGACTTCTGCATCATTGGCATACCCTGAGTGCTTCAAGGCCTCAACGACAGAAATGTAGGCATCTTGCAATTCTACGTATTTTCCAACCAAGGAAATCTTGACCTGCTTCTTGAGGTTCATGACCTTGTCGACCATTGCAGACCATTCTGTCATATCTGCTGCAGGAACATCCAATTTCAAATGGTCACAAACGATTTGGTCCATATTTTGTGCTTGCAAGTTCAATGGGATTTGGTATAAATGTTCCACATCAAGTGACTCGATGACAGCTTCTGGTGCGACATCACAGAATTGAGCCAACTTGTTCTTAATTCCTTGACCAGCTGGTTTTTCTGTACGGATGACCAACATATTTGGTTGAATTCCAAGACCACGCAATTCTTTCACAGAGTGTTGGGTCGGCTTGGTTTTCATTTCTCCCGCAGCCTTCAAGTAAGGTAGAAGAGTGGTGTGGATGTACATAACGTTTTCAGCACCGACATCTGCCTTCATTTGACGAAGAGCTTCAAGGAAAGGAAGGGACTCAATGTCTCCAACTGTTCCCCCGACTTCTGTGATGATGACATCTGAATCCGTCGTCGTCGCTGCTCGTTTGATCTTTTCTTTCAAGGCATCTGTAATATGAGGAATCACCTGTACAGTCGCACCCAAGTATTCTCCACGACGTTCCTTGCGAAGGACTTCGCTATAAATTTTCCCTGTTGTCACATTTGAATACTTATTCAGATTGATATCAATGAAGCGTTCATAGTGACCAAGGTCCAAGTCTGTCTCTGCGCCATCGTCTGTGACAAATACTTCCCCGTGTTGGTAAGGACTCATTGTCCCTGGGTCAATATTGATATAAGGGTCAAATTTTTGGATAGTCACTTTCAATCCACGATTTTTGAGCAAGCGACCAAGACTTGCTGCGACAATCCCTTTCCCGATGGATGATACGACACCACCCGTGACAAAAATATATTTTGTTGACATGTGCTTTCCTCTTCTTCTAATGTTGTAGAGGCCATTCCTCTTTGCAGAAAAAACAAAAATAGCTCCCTAATCCTTAGGGAGCTCCGACCTCAAAATGAGGTGCCCGAACAATATCTTACCGCAAATGGTCTACTTTGTCAAATTGAAAATTTCATGAAAATAATTTTCGCTGTTTACACGACCTTTTCCACTCCATTTTGTGTGACGAGAAATTTCTCAAATTGAAGTTGAGACATGCAAAGAGCAAGGTCCTTGTGGATTCGTTCCAGCGCTTCTAAACGCATCTCGACCGACGTCTCGGTATTTCCTTGGATGACAAAGAGAGCGTTTTGCGTAGTCTCCTCAAATTTGTAATGGTCACTATCACGTACATCCAACCAAGCCAGAACTCCTTTTTGATCCCGGTAGACAGGATCTGTCGGTGCGACATGTTTTTCGCTAGAAAGGATCGGGAGGAAGAGATCTTCTCTTTGACTCACTGTAAATTCAATCGGTCCCTCAATCTTATCTAGGTCATGTCCTCCGATCGCGAGAAAAGACTTCAGAGATTCGACATTATAGATATCGATGATGCTATTGATCTGAGGAAAAGCTCCTCGATGCTGGATGTTTCGGATGAGAGCTAGGACCGTTGGGGGATTTTTCTTGATGCTACGCCCTACTTTTTGCAAGAGGTCTGTATACCCTTTGATGACAGGAGATGCCACTACTTCTTCTGTCTGACACTGGAGCGCCCATTGTTCAAGCTCTTTCTTCTTTTCAAGAAAAGAAGGGGGCAAAACTGCTTGAGGATCCACATTTCTAGCAATTCCGACCACAACTGTATCAATACCAAGAGCTACTAAACTTTGATCTAAACGAAAGTCCATCTGGAACACCTCCTATTGGGAAACCTTACACGTTTATCATACGACATTTCATCACTTTTTTCAATGCAAACAAAAAGAAACAAGGAACAAGTTGTTTTTTTCAGAAGATAGATAAACTATTTTTATTGACATATAAGTCAATAAATTACTTGCAAACCATCCTCTACTTTTAAAAAATCAAAGGATATTCTGAAACTTTCCGCCGTGAGAAAAGTGCCTGAAACATTTTTGTATCAGGCACTCGGGAGTTTTGAAACCTTAGGTTCAAAACTAAGTCATGGAACTTCGTAGAAGTTCGCTGACGTCCGTACTCATCTAAGGAAAGTTTCTGGGCAAACTTCGTCTTCAATAAAAAAACAAGGAACAAGTTCCTTGTTTCATACGATTTATTCTTCTTCCTCGTCTTCAGAATCCTCTTCTTCGTCGTCTTCTTCGCTTAATTCAACTTCCTCACCCAAATCATCTGGTACGATTTCATTGATTTCAGCATCGTAAGCTTCGACTTCACTCTTTTCATCATCTGGATTTTCTTCATCATATGAAAGAGCTGGATCTGCTTCGTAAACTTCTTCATCTTCTGGATCGTCGTCGTTGTAGTCGATCGCATCTTCGTCTCCATCCATGAAGGCATTGACACGTTTTTTCTTCCGTTTCTTAGGAGTTTCATCTTCATCTGTTTCTTCAAGAGCGATGATTTCTTCGTCAACTTCATCGATGGCATACCATGAACGAAGACCCCATTTGTTATCTCCAAGTGGGATAAAGCTTCCATCTACATTCAATTCTGTGTAGAACAATGGGAGGGCTTCACGGATCTCGCTGTTTGATTTTTCAAGGTAATTTTGAATTTCATTTACAAGATCGCTAAAGTACATTTCATGGTCACGTCCGCGTAATTCCAAAATCGCACGCGCCACTTCAATCATAGAAAGTTCACTTTTTTCTTGTCCAGCAAATACTTCTAATTCCAAGGGTAAATCTCCTTATGTTTCATTTCCTAAATGGAGAAGGATCCGGTCTTGAACCTCATCCTATCCTCAATGATAGATTGAAAACTTCTCGTCACTAAATCTATCACGCATTTTATCGTTACACTCTATTGTACGATAAATTTCCCCTTTCGTCAAAGGAAAATTCCAGGATTCTCCATGAAATCAAAAAAAGAAGAGCCTCACGGCTCTTCTTTTTATTCTCAATTATTTTACTTTTGCTGTGCTTGTGATCACGTTCACTGCTTTCTTCACTGTGATGTCATGTTTCAACATTTCTGGTGAAAGAAGGTTGCGAACTTGTTCAACTGGCATGTTGTAATCTGCTGCCAATTGTTCGATTTCAGCGTTGATTTCTTCTTCAGTTGCTTCGAAGCCTTCTGCTTTCGCTACTGCTTCAACCACAAGGTTTGTCTTCGTACGGCTTTCAGCTTCTGCTTCGTATTGTTTGTGAAGATCTTCTTGAGTTGTTCCAGTGATTTGGAAGTACATTTCAGGTGAGATACCTTGACGTTGCATGTTTCCAAGGAACTCGTTGATTGAACGGTGTACTTCTTCGTGGATCATTTCTTCTGGAAGGTCAACGATTTCAGCATTTTCAACTGCAAGATCGATTGCTGCTGCTTCTACTGCATCATTGTATGCTTCTTCTTTAGCTGCTGCCAATTCTTTGCGGTATTTTTCTTTCAATTCGTCAAGAGTTTCAACTTCTTCGTCGATGTCTTTTGCCAATTCATCGTCAAGAGCTGGTACTTCTTTTGCTTTTACTTCGTGGATAGTTGTTACGAATTTCGCTTCTTTACCAGCAAGGTCAGCTGCTTGGTAGTCTTCTGGGAAGGTTACGATCACATCAACTGTTTCACCAGCAGAGTGTCCAACCAATTGGTCTTCGAAACCTGGGATGAATTGACCTGAACCAAGTCCAAGCGAGAAGTTGTCACCTTTACCACCGTCGAATTCAACACCGTCGATAGAACCTACGAAGTCGATTACAACTGTGTCACCTTCTGCTGCAGCACCTTCTTTAACAACCAATTCAGCCAAGTTGTTACGTTCGCGTTCGATACGAGCATCCACATCAGCGTCTGTTACTTCTTTAGAAACTTCTACTGATACTTCAAGGTCTTTGTAAGCACCCAATTTTACTTCAGGTTTTGTTACAACAGCTGCTGTCAATGTCCAGTCTTGACCTTTTTCCATAGATACAACATCGAAAGTTGGTTGTGCTACAACTTCGATTCCAGCTTCTTTAACAGCTGCTTCGTATGCTGCTGGAAGAAGATCGTTCAAAGCATCTTGGTAAAGAGCTTCTTCTCCAAAACGTTGGTTGAAGATTGGACGTGGAATATGACCTTTACGGAATCCAGGTACGTTCAAAGTTTTCTTAACTGACTCAAACACACGGTCCAAAGCAGGTTTGATTTGCTCTTGGCTGATTGTGAAAGTCAATACACCGTGGTTAGTTTCTTTGTTTTCAAATGATACAGACATTCTGTCTCTCCTTAAAATAATATAGTCATTCCTTATAATTTTACCACAAAACTTTGAAATTGCAAGTTTTAAAACGTTTTTGCCTCTCTTTTCATCCAAAAAAACTAGCCCTTAAAAGCTAGTTCTGATTATGATTTTCGGATGGGATCATCGAGGTAGAGAGCACGGGCGCCACCGATCAATTTTGGACGACTGGCCAGGGCTGTGACATGGGCTCCACCTAGTTCACGCAAGATAGGGCGAATCGGAACTTGCACGTGTTTGACATGCATCCCTACTGAGGTATCTCCGATGTCTAACCCGGCTTGAGCTGTGATAAATTCCACCTCAACAGGATCCTTAAAATACTTGAAAGCTGCGAGTTGGCCAGCCCCTCCTGCATGGAGACTCGGAAGGACATTGACGATTTCTAGCTCCTTCTTGTCCGCCAATTCTCTCTCGACCACCAAGGCGCGATTGAGATGCTCACATCCTTGTACCGCCAGATAAATCCCTCTTGGATTCAACTCATCTAGCAAGGTCTGGACAATAGCTTCGGCAATGTCGATGTTGGAGGCCTTTCCAATTTGCCCTCCTGCAACCTCACTGGAAGACATCCCGAGGACTAGAATCTGTCCTTGGCGGAGACGGCTTTTTGCCAAAACATCTACCAAGATTTCTTTTGTATCCTTCTTCAGTTGCTCCAGATCCATGAATTAGCTTCCTTTCTTTTGAAATGCATAATAGACCACATAGCCTAAAGCCATTCCAACAAAATTCTGAGCGAGGTTATTCGGAATGTCCGAGATAGCAGCACCCCAACCATTGCCTAAAAAGAGGGCAGAAGCTAGTGCGTAACCGCCTACCATCACGACTGTCGCAAGGAGCAAGCCTAGGTAACGAGCTTTGCCCTTGAAGCCAGCGAAATAGCCTTGTCCCCCGTGAAAGAGGAGGCTAAAGAACATCCACTGAGGATAGCCTGAAATCAAATCCAATAAGAAGGCTCCGACACCACCTACAATAGCACCTTCCTTGCGTCCAAAATAGAAGGCTGTGAAATAAACTCCAAGATCTAGCAGGGTGACGATCCCTGTGGGAGTTGGAAGTTTTGTATAGTAGCCAAGTACAACTGTCAAGGCTGTCAAAATGGAAAGGCGAGCAATGAGTTGAGTTCGATTAGATGTCATATTGTACTACTCCATACTGGTCTGAATGTTGAATCGCTTGGAAGACAAAGTCTTTAGAGGCTTTAACAGCTTCAAGCGGTGATTTCCCTTTTACCAACTGGCTGGAAATGCTAGACGCAAAAGTACAACCAGCTCCTGTATTGTTCTTTTCTAAGACTGGCTCTTCAATGACGGTGAAGTCTGTCCCATCATAAAAGACATCGATGGCCTTTTCTTTATTGAGACGATTGCCTCCTTTGACCACGACATTCGCTGCGCCTAATTCGTGGAGCTTGCGAGCAGCTTCCTTCATATCATCGAGCGATTGAATCTTGCTTTGGGTCAAGATCTCAGCTTCTGGTAAGTTTGGCGTAATGATAGTCACATAAGGGAAGAACTTGATCAATTCGTCTCGAAGAGCTGAAACTTCCACATCATGGCTTTCCTTACAGACCAAGACAGGATCTAGTACCACAGGGATCTCCGCATGGGCTTTGACATAGTCCAAGGCTAAGTCTGCCACTTCAACATTTGGCAAAAGACCGAGTTTAATAGCAGAAAAAGGAACATCCTTGAGAGAGTTGAGCTGTTGAGCAAAGGTCGTCGGATCCACCGGAATCACTTCAAAACCGTGCTCCGTCATAGCGGTCAAACAAGTCACCGCTACAAAGCCATGCTGTTTGTTAGTCGTATAAGTTGCAAGGTCTGCGTGAAGACCTCCCCCACTAAAAATATCATTTCCTGAAATAGCTAGAATCAATTCATTACTCATAACGGATCTCCTTTAAATATAAGCCATTTGGCGCTGCTGTAGGACCTGCTAGATTGCGGTCCTTCTTTTCTAAAATTAGATCGATCTGCTCGATCGGCATCCGATCATTTCCAATCTTCAACAAAGTTCCCACCATATTGCGGATTTGCTTGTAGAGAAAGCCATTGCCCGAAAAGGTAAAGACAAGGCGATGATGTTCTGCATCCTCGACCAAGCGAGCCTCTGTAATCGTACGAACCTTATCTTCCACGCTGGTTCCCGAAGCTGTAAAGCCGGTGAAATCATGGGTTCCCTCCAACTTTTGGATGGCTGCTTGCATCTTTTCCACATCCAAAGGATAAGGATAGTGGGTGGCATAGTGGCGCATCATGGGGTTCTTGGGACGACCATAATCCACGATAAATTCATAGGTCTTGCTGTGCTTCTTGTAGCGTGAGTGAAAGTCATCTTCTACTTGCTCCACTCGGATGAAATCAATATCCTCTGGGGTTTGGGTATCGAGGGCAAAGCGGAGCTTCTCCTCGTCCCGCGCTTGGGGGAGATCAAAATGAATCACCTGCCCAAGAGCATGGACACCTGAATCCGTTCGCCCCGCTCCATGAACGGTAACAGGGGTTCCTTGATTGAGGCGCGTCAAGGTCTTTTCGATTTCTTCCTGCACACTACGGGCATGCGGTTGGCGTTGAAACCCTGCAAACAAGGTCCCGTCATATGAAATGGTTGCTTTGTATCGTGTCATGGTTCTATTTTAGCAAGATATAGAAGGGGTTACAAGAGTGAAAAATTTAAACTGTCCGGGTACAGTTTTGCAAACACAAAAAGAGGCTGGGACAAAAGTCCTAGCCTCTCAATTATTTTTGGATTGTCGAGCAAGACGCAGTGGTTGAGTGGGC
>NZ_JAHZPC010000026.1 GCF_019929185.1 Streptococcus parasanguinis | reverse complement strand
GTAGAGCCCACTCAACCACTGCGTCTTGCTCGACAATCCAAAAATAATTGAGAGGCTAGGACTTTTGTCCCAGCCTCCTTTCTTTATTTGTTGCTATTTTTATCCGGTAAAAGAAAACTAAGACCTACACAAGCGAGCACACCTGCTGTGATAACTAAAACATTTGAGACCGGCAAGAGATCGTAAATCGCATTTGCGATCATCAGTGCGATCAGGGCACAGATAACACTTGCCTTATAATCTTTTTTCAAGAGATTTTCAAGAGTAAAGAAAGCAAATAAGAGAACGGGGAATAAAGGCCAGATATTCACATCGAGCTTTGGAAAGCCAACCATTCCCATTATCACAACCGCAAGAGCAGCCAAAATAAATCCAAGTCCAAGTAGTTTTTTCATCATCATATACCTCATTTTGATTATTCGGAAGTATTTCTTCCTTTGATGATTCTATGATAGCAGAGAGCTCCTACGGAGACAAGGACTTTTGACTAAGCGGTCAAAAATGGTGCCTATGCGGTCAAAAAAAGAAACGAGACAGAACGAATATGTGACTAACATCATTCGTCGTCTCGCTCCTTCAAAGCAGATTTTTTCTATGCCGATTGCAGGGATCGAACCTGTGACCTACGCGTTACGAGTGCGTTGCTCTACCAACTGAGCTAAATCGGCGATTACCTTCTTAGTATAGCACTCTGATAGCGGATGTCAAGCACTTTTAGTTGATCTTTTTAATCAGAATCTGACATGGATTCTGTGGATCCCATAGTTGCGGAAAAATCTCTAATTTTTTAAAACCAAGACTGCGATAAAAGACATTTGTTCGGTCATAATCTTTATTTGAACCTTCTGCGACTGTTTTGACCTGTAGGTAGTCCACTTGTTTGACTGCTTCTCTTTCTATAGTCGTAATTAATTCCCTTCCAATTCCTTGACCTTGGAATGATTTTTTCACGCCTAGACAGTCACTTCACTCGAATATGATAAACTTATAAACCCTACTACATCACTTTCTTGATAAGCAGCCCAAACTCGTAAATCCTTAGCTCCTTCAATGTAGGCTTGCGTGCTTTCTGGTATTCCAAACCATTCTGGCAAATCCCTTAAAATCTCAGCGACAACTGCCATTTTTTGATCTTCACCCTTGACTTCTTTAATTACAAACATCATAAGTTCCTTTCTTGATTTTAGTCTTACTTTACCTCTTACGAACCAGCACTTTCGTAGGCATCCAATCCCCTGTTCCAAAGTTTGAGGGAAATAACAAAGAAAACAAGGGAAATCAGAATCAAACCACCAATATTAAAGAGTCCATCCTTGTCCTGCAAGAAATAGCTGGCAGGATAGTAGGCCGTAAAGGCAAAAGGTACAATAAAGCTAATTAACCAACGAAGGAGCGAATTGTAAATAGAAATAGGATACTTGGCAAAATCATTAAACATATAGAAAATGTAAATCATGGCACCTGACTGCTTGGTCCAAAAAGCGATGCTGGCTGTAGCAATTTTCAAGGAAGTGTAAATCAAGGTCGCAAAAGGAATACAAACTAGGAAAAGCAGGAATTTTGGAAGAGTCCAAGAGATGCTAGTTACTGTTGTTCCTAATAGAATACCACCGACCAAAAGTTCACCCAAGGCATCAATCTGAAAGGTCTCAACGAGGATGTGAAAGAGAGGATTGATAGGACGAGTCAGATACTTGTCAAACTCCCCTTTTCGAACTAGTCGTTGACCTAAGGCCCAGAGATTGTCAAAAAAGAGATGATCTAGTCCCTTTGGAATTAAGGAAAATCCATAGATAAAGGCAATTTCTTGAAAAGTCCAACCTTCTAGGGAGGGAATGTGTTGAAAGATGACATTGAGAAACAAGAGGTTCAGGCCTTGAGTCAGAAAGACTCCCAACACACCAACCACAAAATCTACCTTGTATTCCATGATTTGCTTGATATACTGTCTGATAAAAATCAGATGCATGCGTTGATATTTTTTCATACTAACCTCCCTGAATGGTGATAAATGACTGGACTCGTTTCCAAATCAACTGAGACAAGCCCACCATCACTATAAGCCAGAAAAGCTGAAGCAAAAGTGCTTGAAGAATCTGACTAGCATCGTATTTTCCAACAATAATCATGACCGGAGTGTAAATTAAGGATGAGAAAGGTAAGAAGGACAGAATATCTGAAATGACCTTTGGAAAGAAAGCCAAGGGGATCAAACTCCCAGACATAAAGGCCACTATGGAAGTCTTAAGTAGGTTGGAACCCCAAAGATTTTTAAATACAAAGGCTGAAAATCCAAAGCAGATATTAAAGAAAAAGTTAATCAGATAGGCCAGCGTTAAGCTAAAAAGATAAAGGGTAGTTAGTCCCAGCACTTCTACAATCCCTTGCCCAGATAAGATTTTCATCAAAACAATGACATTTAAAAATGGCAGTCCAACAGAGATAAAAATCAACCACTTGGAACCAAGCTCCGTAAAGAGGTAAGAAGCCGCAAAATGCACTGGTCGCAACAAGCGCATGATAATGGAACCATCCTTGACCTCATCACCAATCATAAAGGAAGAATCCGACCTAGTCAGAAGATTAGTCACAAAACTCATGATGATGTAGAGGGTGATATCCGCCATACTGAAGCCCTGAATCAAAGGCTCCTGGGAGGAATCAAAGACAGCCTTCCATAGATAAAAAGCCACAAAAGCACCCATGACATCGCCAATCCGATAAAGAATAAAGTTGACTCGATAGCTAATCAACTCCTGAATCCCTGCATTGATAAAGGGTTTATAACGTCTCCACAATTTGACCATCTTAGAGCTCCTTTCGATAGAAGCGACGGATAATATCTTCAATATCCGTATCTACCATCTTCAAATCACGGACCTCAAAATCAGATAAGGTTTGCTTGATAATATCGGCCGACTGGTAGCGGGAACTATCGAATTCAATATTGAGAGTATTTCCTTGTCTATCAATGGACATATCAGGCAAGCCCTCATAATGAGAGACTAGATGATTTTGACCTGGCGTCAGCTCAAAGGAAAGAGTCTTCATCTTGCCAAAGGTTTCCTTGAGCTGGCTAACCGTCCCATCAAAAATCTCCTGCCCCTTATCAATCATAAAAATCCGATCACAGAGTTGCTCAATATCGCTCAAGTCGTGAGTGGTCAGGAGAATAGTAGTTTCTTCCTCTTGATTGATCTGGGTGATAGCACGTCGAATGTTGTCCTTGACCGACACATCCAAACCAATAGTCGGCTCATCTAAAAAGAGAACTTTGGGATTGTGAAGCAAGGAAGCTGCAATATCCGCCCGCATCCGTTGACCTAGTGAAAGAGTCCGCACAGGATCCTTGATAAATTCCTTCAAATCCAAAACTTCATTCAAAAAATCCATGCGCTTATGGAAAAGCGAGTCCGGCACATCGTAAATTTCCTTCAAGACCGTGTAGGTCTCTTGCAGTGCCAAATCCCACCATAGCTGGGTGCGTTGTCCGAAAACGACTCCAATATCCTTGACATAATCTTGGCGATTGTCCTGTGGAATCTTGCCGTTAATCCGACAAAAACCAGATGTCGGTTTTAAAATCCCTGTCAGCATTTTGATGGTGGTTGACTTCCCAGCACCATTTGCCCCGATAAATCCTAAAATCTGCCCTTTGGGAACTTCAAAAGTTAAATCCTTGACCGCTTCAAAGGTCTGCTTTTCAGGATGAATAAAGGAGCGCAAAGCTCCCTTCAAGCCCGGTTCCTTAACAGTCTTCACAAAATTTTTCTGAAGATGTTGCACTTCTATCATTGCCATATCTATCTCCTAAAATCTGCCTTTTTTTCAACATAAGGAAAGAAAGCCCTAATAACACCCTATTATAGTGCAAATGTCTAAGGAAAACAAGTGTTAATTTATATCGAAAATTTTTATCCCTAAGAAAAGATAAAAAGGTGATGCTGCATCACCTACCTCTACCAAGTTAAGTCTTCAATCATGCTTCTTACTTGTGAATCAAGAGTCTTATCCTTCTTCAGTTCTCCAACCAAAGTCTGAATCTGCCGGACTAGATTTGGATCATTGTCATTATAGCATCGATGAAGCATCCAGATGTTATGCACAGTTGGACTTTTTAGAACTGACTCCAACAATAAATCCTCATAGCCTTGATGATAAAACTTCTCCACAAAGTGTACCAATTCACCTGGAGAACCAAAATCAACTTCTGGGTGGTTAGCAATGAGTTCTAATATGGGAGCAACCAAATCAAAGGGTTGAGGGGAAGCCTCCATGGCATCTACAATCTCGTCTGCCAACTCAAATTCTTGGTCTTCAGTAATTGCATCATGCAAAGCAACTAACATATCATCTTTAGTAAGCATCTGATTCTCCTTTTCAACTGTTCCATATCATTATTCGTTTTCGAACTTTTTCTTCACTCATCAAACCTTGTTTGTAAGTAGTTTTCAAACTCCTTTTGGGATAAATCACTAGGAAGTTCAAACATATACTCATATCCTTCATCACAAAAGGAAACATTCTCTTCAGGTGGAAACCATTTCCGAAGCCAGATGATATAGGAGGCATAATCTTGTAACCTGTTCGTTGAATCAAAGTAATCAATCACAAAAACATTTTTCTTGCTACTCAGTGAACTTTCCAAAGTAAGCTGAGGACTTTGATAATCCCAAGAAAGCGAGTAAGCTTTTTCAGGATTCGTCCTTTCTCTGATCAAAATACCTGGGAATTTTCCTCTCAAAGCAGTACAAAAGGCTTGTAAATCTAGGAATATGGGGCCTTTACTCTCAATAAAGACAAAATCAGCAGTACTCATCAGTCTCTCTCCTTCTTTTTAAAACTGAAAACAGACTTAACCATCAATGGCAAAATTCTCCAGACTCTCAAATGCCTGCCCCTGATAGTCAAAAGAAAAGATATGAATATCATCAAAAGTTTGATCGCAGAAAGTAACGGTTTGTCTTTCTGGCTCGATGATGGGTTTACCCAATTTTTCAGTAGCTTCTTCATCTGTGAAATACCCATAAAATTCTTGTAAATGAGGCAGTATAAATGCAAGAATACGGTAAAGATTTTTATGGTAATTGGCTGCAAGCAACTGAGCTTCCATCTCAAAGTTTCCACTTGGTTTTTCTTCCCAAGCTACAAGAACATCATCTACTTCATGTAGGTAGGCTTGCAAGGACTGATCGAATATCATGGCTATTTTTCCTTCAATTCTATTTGTAATAACAGAAAATAAAATCACATAGATTGAACTAAATGATTACCTAGATGTAACTTTCATAATTCTTTTCACACTCTTATCTTTGTCAACTAGAAAGCAATCTGGAAAAGTCATCTGTCCCCATTTTTTATAATCAAAACTTGAATCAAAATGATTGATTAAGATTCCTAGCAAATTTCCATGAGAACTCAGTAAAATGGTTTTATCTGAATACCTTTCTTCCAAGTCCTCAAATAAATCTAAAATTCTATTTAATGCTTCTCGATTGGACTCGCCTCCAATAAGAGATTTATCTGGATTTTGCCATAAATATTGAATTGTTTTTTCAAACTCAGTATCTTCAATAAATCTTGAGGATAATTTTCGCTCTCGTAACCGATTATCAAGAACTATTTTATCAAATTGAATTGGCGAGCTATTAATCGTTTCAAATGCTCGTTTATAAGGACTAGAAAAATAATAATCAATATTAAAAGAATTCAAAAAATCTAACTGATTAAGAGATGAAAATCCTTTTTCTGACAAAGTTCTATTAAAATCATCACTTGAAAATCTTGAATGAGCATGTCTAAGTAAAATATAAGAATTATTCATAAGTCATTACCTTTCAATTATTATCATCAGTCTCAATGGATTTTTAAGCCCTCAATTATTCTCTAAAAATTCTTTAATACGAGAAACAATAGCATCGCTTTGATAATGATAGAGGTCGTGAGGCGCATCCATATAGTCGACTTGAATATTCGACTGGTCGCTTGCAAATCTCTCTGCATAACGTTGCCACTCTGATTGGCTAAAGGTCGTGCCTTCACCGTTAGAAACCAGGAGTAAGGCTGGAATTTTCGGATTAATGCTAGATGGAACTTTCTTGGCATTTTCCTTTGCCAAACGGGATTCATGAAGCATGGCTTGTGACATCAACTGCTTATATGCTAGTAATTTATATTGTTGTCGTTCAGTTTCAGTCAGAGTTGGATTTTTTATATAAAAGGACTCAGGGAAATAGCGTAATAAGCCAATCTTACTGCTCCAATAGGCCACAGTAAGCAAGGCCTGATTATCCTTTAAATCTTCATAACTCGCTGGCAAGGCCCAATCCAGACCAATCAAAGCCTTCACTTCATTTGGATATTTCTCTTGCCAAGCAAGACTCTCTAAACTAGCCATAGAATGCGAAATAATCACATAAGGACCTGAAACATGAGCTTGCGCCAAAGCTTGACGGGTCTCAGAAAGGACCTCCATCACATCTCTTGAACGATCACTATCTTCACTAAAACCATATCCTGCTCGCTCCACGACAACAACTTTGTATTTTTTGGATAGGGAATCTGATAGATTCTTAAAGTCTAAAATAGGAGAGGCGATACCTGCACCGGAAAGAAAAACGATTGTTTCAGATCCTTCTCCTTTAACAGAGACATTCATTCGATGTCCATTGACTGTAACTTGTTTACCAATGGGTGTTAGAAGCTTACTTTCATTTCGTAAACTAAATTGATGAAAAACAAATGTAGCACCTAAAAAGAGCAGGAGAAAGCCACAAACGATCCAGCTAAACTGTTTAAATTTTTTCATAGGCATATTGTACAAAAATTAAATCCCGGAAGCAACTTTTCCCATACAAAAAAACAAGATCCACATGGGACCTTGCTTTCCTGTTTTCAATTAAGCTTTGCCTTCTGAACCGAATACGTCGATACGTTCTTCAACAGCTGCTGTAATTGCTTCGAAACCTGGTTTCAAGAATTTACGTGGGTCGAAGAGTTTCTTCTTATCGTATTCTGCTTCGTTTGCATCGTATTCACGTACGAATTGACGAGTAGCATTTGCAAATGCGATTTGGCATTCAGTGTTAACGTTAACTTTTGCAACACCAAGTTTGATAGCTGCTTGGATTTGATCGTCAGGGATACCTGATCCACCGTGCAATACGATTGGGAATCCTGGAACAGCTTCAGTCAATTTTTGCAAGTGGTCAAGGTGAAGACCTTTCCAGTTTGCTGGGTAAGGACCGTGGATGTTACCGATACCTGCAGCCAAGAAGTCGATTCCTGTAGCAACCATTGCTTTAGCGTCTTCGATTGGTGCCAATTCACCGTCACCGATGATACCGTCTTCTTCACCACCGATAGTACCAACTTCAGCTTCTACTGAGATACCTTTAGCATGAGCTTTTTCAACGACATCTTTCGCCAATTTAAGGTTTTCTTCAACTGGAAGGTGTGAACCGTCAAACATGATTGAAGTGTAACCAGCTTCGATACATTCAAGAGCATCGTCGTAGTGACCATGGTCAAGGTGAATAGCAACTGGTACAGTAATACCCATTGATTCTACAAGGTTCTCAATAAGGGCTTTACATACTTTGTAACCACCCATGTATTTAGCAGCACCCATAGAAGTTTGGATAAGTACTGGAGCTTTCTTAGCTTCTGCTGCACGCAAGATAGCTTGAGTCCACTCAAGGTTGTTTGTGTTAAATCCACCAACTGCATAACCATTGTCACGAGCTGCTTGGACAAATTTTTCTGCTGAAACGATTGCCATTGTTATAGGCCTCCTATAAATTTTTGTGGGGTTAATCCCACTTACATTGTTTATTTTATCACTTTTTAGATGAAATTGCTAGTTTTTCCTGTGTCTTTAAGCGCTTTCTTACGGTAAATGAAGAGGAACCCTCTCCCTCCTAAGACTTCCACCCTTTTCAAAAAGCAAAAAAAGGGAGCTCAAGCCCCCTTTCAATCCTTCTCTTTAAAATTTTTTAAAGAGACCAGAAAGCCAATCCCGCAAATCACAAGGAGTCCTCCTGCGACCCATTGAGAATAGAAATAAGCAGCAAATAACTGACTGTCGGTAAACATTTTCCCAAGAAGTCCGTTTAGCAATCCCTCAAGAACGGGAATATTCTCACACACAGCAAGGGTTGAAGCAAGAAAGAGAATACTGCCCGCTATCAGAAAAAGATGAAGAATCCATTTTTTGATTCTTTTTTCATCTCTGAGCAGATACTTAGAAGCAATCGCCACTAAAAAAATGAAAACATTCCATATATTTAAGGCGATAAAATATCTAAAAGTATATTTGTATGCGCCTATCCCCATCGCTAAAATCAGGATAGGACCGAAAAAATTAATGGCACTTCCCAATAGTGCAAAGATGCCATCGACCAAAACCAGATACTTCTTCTTCATGTTCTCACCTCATCTCACACCTATTCTACCACAAAGAGATTTGAAAACAAAAAAAGATAGCCGAAGCTATCTTGATCCGATGCGGAGAGAGGGACTTGAACCCTCACGACCTAAAGCGGTCACAGGATCCTTAGTCCTGCGCGTCTGCCAATTCCGCCATCCCCGCGATTGAGTACCTTACTAGTATATCAATCTTCTACTTTTTTGTCAAGATTTTTTTCAAACTTTTTTCAGAGTTTGTCATTTTTTCACAAAAAGGGAGAGTGGGACAGAAATCGGTAATTCGTTAGAATTCGATTTCGTCGTCCCACCTCCGCACAGTTGAGTAGGGCTGT
>NZ_JAHZPC010000025.1 GCF_019929185.1 Streptococcus parasanguinis | reverse complement strand
GCGTAGTAGAGCCCACTCAACCACTGCGTCTTGCTCGACAATCCAAAAACAATTGAGAGGCTAGGACTTTTGTCCCACTCCCTTGGTCCAGTTTCGTGAAACTGCTTCATCTTCTTCTAGTTGCGCCACTAGTTGATCGATCCCATCGAATTTGACCATTTCTCGAATCTTATCCAACCAATGAATGGTCAGGGTATGACCGTAGATATCTCCTGTAAAATCAAAGAGATTGACTTCGAAACGAAGCTCTTTTCCATCAAAGGTGACATTTTTCCCAACAGAAGCCATGCCACGATAGATCTGCCCTTTAAAATCGACATCAACTACATAAACCCCATCTGATGGTAGATAGGTCCGGTCAATCGGCGCTAGATTGGCGGTAGGATAGCCAATAGTGCGACCACGCGCATCCCCATGCACGACGATTCCTCGACTGGATAAAGGGTGACCAAGTAGACGGGCAGCTTCTTGGACGCGTCCTTCTAGGATAGCTTGACGAATACGGGTCGAACTAATCTTCTCCCCCTGATCCAATACAGGAGAAATGACTTCCACTTGACCATCAAAATAATCAGCTAAGTCAGAGGCCTTTTTCTTATCAGAGCCAAAACTATAATCAAATCCAGCAATTAAAACTCGGGCTCTCAAGGCTTTGACAAATTGATCGACAAATTCTTTGGCAGTTTTAGAAGCAAAATCGGTCGTAAAATCAATGAGGAAGAGCTCATCTACTCCTAGTTCGTTTAATTTTTGGAACCGATCCTCAGGACTTTGCAAATGGAGTAACAATTCTGGTTGGTAGCGAACAAAGGCTAACTTAGGAGATTCAGGAAAGGTTAACAAAGCGACCTTCAAGCCTTTTTCATCCGCGATCTGACGCGCCATTTTAAAAAGTTCTTGATGTCCCAGATGCAGGCCATCAAAGTAGCCCAGAACCAAAACTGTCTCATTCTCCAAATGGATCTGGTTAGCAGTAGTAATCGTACGAATATTCATGAATTTATTGTAACACACTTTCTGTCAGAAAAACCTTGCGAGGTTTGTAAAGTTCTTCTCTTTTTTCTAAAATGGCTACCAATTTCCCTTGGTAAAAAGCAGCTAACTCTTTGGCTTCGCTCTCAACCGGAATAAAGCGTCCCACTTGGACTTCACCGACCTCTTCTACTGTCAGCTCTACTTTTTCCAGATCCCCTGTTCCAAATTCAAGTGGATGAAGGAAGCTCAAATCTCCTTGGGCTACTTTTTCAGCCACTTCTTCTAAGGTCAGGGCATCATCCAGTGACAAACCAGCAGCACTGGTCCGTGTCAAATGAGACATATGGGCTGCGTAACCCAGTTTTTGACCAAGGTCCACAGATAAGGTCCGGATATAGGTCCCCTTGCTGCATTTAACCCGGAAGCGAAAACGGGCCAGGCCTTCTTCATAGCCAATCTCACTAGTGCGCGTGAATTCATAAATGGTTACCTGCCGGACAGGGCGTTCCACTTCTTCTCCTGCCCGCGCATATTCATAGAGCTTACGTCCATTGACCTTGACTGCTGAATACATAGGTGGTACTTGCTCGATTTCTCCCACCATTTGGGCAATCATGCGGTCCACCTCTGCTACATCTAAAGGGGCTTCCACTGGGGTCCGCTCTATGACTTCCCCACTGGCATCCTCCGTCGTGGTAGAAAATCCCAAAGTGATTTCTCCCTCATAGACCTTGCCTTCATCTTGCATGAATTCGACCATCCGGGTCGCCTTTCCAACTGCAATCGGAAGCACTCCCACCACATCTGGATCCAGCGTTCCCCCATGGCCGATCTTCTTAGTTCCTAAGATTTTTCGCAGTTTAAAGACCACATCATGTGAGGTCATGCCTGCTTCTTTTTTTACATTGATAATTCCGTCCATCTGATTTGTTCTTTCTAACTGATTGTGTGACCATCCGGGCCACCGACCCTTTATTATACCATGAAACAAGACTTCTTGTCCCTCTTTCCCCCCTTCCCATGAGCTCCTAAAAAATCCCGTAGCAGATTTCAGACTTTTTAAAATGGGTTTGATACAATAGAAAGCGAAAGAAGGTGTAACATATGTTAATGTATGATGTTATTGTGATTGGATTTGGTAAAGCTGGTAAAACACTTGCAGCGAAATTATCAAGCCAAGGAAAAAAAGTTGCTCTAATTGAAAAGAGCAAATCTATGTACGGTGGTACTTGTATCAATATCGCTTGTATTCCAACCAAGACCTTGATTGTTGCAGCAGAAAAAGGCTTGGATTTTGAGCAAGCCATGAATGAGAAAAATGCAGTCACTACTCGTCTCAATGGCAAGAACTACGCAACCATTGCTGGAACTGGTGTAGACATTATCGACGCGACGGCTCGTTTCGTTTCTAACAAAGTCATCGAAATTCAAGCTGGAGATGAAAAGGAAGAATTGACAGCTGAAACCATTATTATTAATACTGGTGCTGTGCCAAATGTCCTTCCAATCCCAGGTTTAGCTGAAAGTAAATTTGCCGTGGATTCAACCGGTATTCAACGTTTGGAAAACCTACCTAAACGCCTGGGTGTCCTTGGTGGTGGACCTATCGGATTGGAATTTGCTCATCTCTATAATACCTTGGGCAGTCAAGTAACGGTGCTGGATGCTTCTGAAACATTTTTGCCACGGATCGAGCCAAGTATTGCAGCTCTTGCAAAAAGCTACCTTGAAGAAGACGGTATTCAATTCTTGCAAGGCGTTCATACCCAAGAAATCAAAGATGGTCAAAACAGCTTAACGGTTGTCACAGATAAGGGAGACTTCGAGTTTGATATCCTTCTCTACGCAACAGGACGTAAACCAAACACAGCTGGACTTGGTCTTGAAAACACAGATATCCAAGTCACTGATCGTGGAGCGATCCAAGTCAACCGTCATTTAGAAACCAGCGTCCCCGGTGTATTTGCAGTTGGGGATGTCAATGGTGGTCCGCAGTTCACTTACATGTCACTCGATGACTTCCGCATTGTCTTCAACTATCTCACAGGCGATGGTAGCTACAATCTCGAAACTCGTAGAAATTATGCGACAACACTCTTTATTGCTCCTCCACTTGCCCAAGTCGGCTTGACCGAGCAAGAAGCACGCGACAAAGGGCTCCCAGTCGCTGTTAAAGAATTACCAGTTGCTGCTATGCCTCGCGGACATGTCAATGCAGACCTCCGAGGTGCCTTCAAAGCCGTGGTCAACCCAGAAACCAAAGAAATTCTTGGAGTGACGCTCTTTGGAGAAGCTGCAGGCGAAATCATCAACCTGATCACCATGGCCATGGACAACAAGATCCCTTATACTTACATCGCAAAACAAATCTTTACCCACCCAACCATGGCAGAAAACCTAAACGATCTCTTTGCGATTTAACTAACATAAAAAAGCTGGAAATATTCCAGCTTTTTTTAGTTTAAGAATTCACAGACAGCCTCTTGAAATTCTTTATTTTCTTCATAAAGAGCATGCCCAGAATGCTTTAGAATAAGGAGCTGACAACCCGAAATCGCTTTTGCCAGTTCCTTGGATCCGTCCACACCAATCACATCA
The DNA here is from genome assembly GCF_019929185.1 of Streptococcus parasanguinis. GTDB lineage: Bacteria > Bacillota > Bacilli > Lactobacillales > Streptococcaceae > Streptococcus > Streptococcus parasanguinis_O. The sequence continues at coordinate 6,059 of NZ_JAHZPC010000025.1, read as the reverse complement.
TCTTCAAGAGCACCAAGGATCAGGGTCGGACAATGAATTTCCTTTAAGACCTCAAGGCTATTATGTTCCAGGCAAGACTGAGACTGAATGGCAATTCGTTTTTCATCCTTCATTCGTCCCAAGCGACCCATGATATTATAAAGCAACCGCCACTTTTGATAACTCTTTTGCGTATAAGAATGCTTTGCAATATCCACCATGAGATGCTTAAAATTTCCAGATTGACTAAGTTGTTGCCAATGCTCAATTCGTTCTCTAGCAAGTTGACTAGGGTTTGCAGTAGTCACGGCTAAGATGAGCTTTTGAACCTTTTCAGGGAAATCTGCAGCTAGCCATTGGGCAATCATTCCACCTTGTGAAATCCCCATAACATAAGTGGTATCTAGGTTTAGTGTCTCCATTGCTTCTGATACATCTGCTGCCATATCCCGCGTCGTATAGCCCTGCCTCAACTCATTGATTCGAGAAAAAACATAGATTTTATAGCGTTTAGCAAGTAGACGATAAGAGAGGGAAAAGAGCTGGGCCTTTCCTCTAACGGTCTGAAGCCCATCCCCCAAGCCTGGTATGATCACTAATGGCTGTATACCTTTACCAAATGTCACATAGTCCATGGTTTTCCCATTCATGGACAAGGTAGCGTTCTTAGCTGAATACAAAGATTATTCTCCCTTCAAGGCATCAAACTTGGCCTTCATGGTTGGATTCTTCCGGGTCAATTTTTTAACGGAAACATCATCTAGCTTGTTATTAGCGAGGCGGAGTTGGTTTTCTGATGTGGTCAAGAATTTCTTGACTTCTTCCATCCGCTTGATGGCTTTGTCGATTTCATCGATGGCCTTGCCAAAGTTGACAGAAGCCGAATTGTAGTTCTTAGCAAAGGCAACTTTGAAAGCATCCAGGTCTTCTTCAAAGTGAGTAATGTCAATATTTTGTTCACGGACAAGCGCTAATTCCTGCTTGTATTTAAGGGAATTAAGGGCCGCATTGCGCAGGAGCCCAATGATCTGGATAAAGAACTGAGGACGGACCACATACATCTTCTCATACTCGTGGCTAACATCGACAATCCCTGTGTTGAAGTAGTCGTTATCTGCTTCAAGCATGGTCACTAAAACCGCATACTCACAGTTCTTTTCTCGACGGTCCTTGTCCAATTCCTTGTAGAAATCGGCATTCTTATGCTTCTTCTCAGTACCGTCAGCTTCATTCTTCATCTCGAACATAATGGAGATAATCTCCACCCCATTTTCATCGCACTCGCGGAAGATAAAGTCGCCTTTAGACCCACGCGCAGAGACCTTGTTGTCCTTTTCAAAGTAGGCATTTGGGAAGGCAAAGCTACGTACCTTGTTAAACTCACTCTCCGCATACTGCTCCAGACTTTCCCCGATAGCCTTAGTCGACTGCTGGGCCTTGAAGTTCTTATAGAACTCAACTTGCTCATTTGCTGCCTTAAGTTGGGCTTCGTAGTTTTGCTTAACAGTAGTCAGAGAAAGCTCGTTTTCTTTTTCTTGTAATAGGAGCTGATTTTTGACCTGATCTCTTTCTTTCTCTAGATCAGATAGTGTTTTTTGAAGCTGATTTTCATGCTCCAAGCGCAAAGTGGCCAACTGATTCTCCAGCGCTTGCACTTCTTTTTCTTTCTCTAGCAGGCTTTGACTAGCTGTTTGCTCCACCTCTTTTTTGGCCAATTCTTTTTCAGTATCAAACTGTTGAATCTGGTTTTGTAATTGGGCAATTTCTTGGTCCTTCTTAGCTAACTTCTCTTGCTGCTCATTAAGGGCCTTTTGCTCAGCTAAAGCCAACTCTTGCCGAATCCGCTCATGAATTTCCTTGTCAAACTCAGCTGTCCGTACCTGTGACAAGAGTTTGCTGTATTGACTTTCGTTGACTGTAAAGACTTCCCCACAGTTGGGACACTTGATTTCGTTCATAGTATGCCTCTTTCTCTATTCTTAGTATATTATATCATGCCACCAGTAAAATCAAAACCAGCAAGCTAAGCTTGCTGGTTTCAACTGAATATTCATTTCCCTATAGAGACTTTCCTTAGGTGAGGACGGACGGTAGCGACTCCCTTTGGGATTCCATACCTTAGATTTGAGCCTTACGTCTCAAATCTACCGAGCACCAGAAACCAATGCGTTTCTGGTGCTTTCCTCACGGCGAAAAGTCTCAATCTATTTTGAACTAGTTCCAAAATATCCTTTTTCAATAGTCTCATTCAGTAATAACTTAAGATCTCTGAATAGAGGTTGCTTGTTTATAATCTGAAACAGTGAACTTCGCTTCCTGATCTCGACTTATTTCTTCTCAATTGGCGCGACACTAGCCAAGAGTTTTTTGAGACCCACTTCTGGGAAGTTGATCTTGAGCTCTTGGGTACTACCACTACCAGAGACTTCTAAGACAGTCCCCTCGCCCCACTTCTTGTGAATGGCAATGTCTCCAATGGCCCATGCGACGCTTTCTTTAGCAGCAGCTCGGTTACTATTGCCAAAGGGGAGGCTTGATGATGTGAGAGTACTTGGGGCTGCTTGTCTCTTGCGCTCTTGAAGGGCTTGTGACAAGCTCATGCCTTTTCCAAAGGTCGTTCCGCCACCATTACTATAAGAAGCTTTAAAGCTGGTATTAACTGGACGGGCTAATCCTTGGTAGGTTAATAAATCCGAGCTAATTTCATTGATGAAACGCGTTGGCCGGTTGTAGCTGGTCCGTCCAAAGAGCAAACGTGAGTTAGCATTGGTCAAGAAGAGAACCTTCTCTGCCCGCGTGATCCCTACATAAGCCAGACGGCGTTCTTCCTCCAACTCATCTGGATCCTCAGCCGCACGACTAAGAGGAAAGACATTTTCTTCCATCCCAATCAAGAAGACGACTGGGAATTCCAATCCCTTGGCTGCATGAAGAGTCATCAAGGTGACTTCTGAGGTTTCTTGGGCCCCATCGTCTGTATCGGCAATCAAAGCCAAATCGTTCAAGAAACGACTCAAGGTATCCACACCTGATTCGTCTTCGACGGTCTCTCCATTTTCATCAAAATTCTTGGTAACAGATAGGAACTCTTGGATATTCTCGATGCGGGCCTGACTTTCCAAATTTCCCTGATTGGTTAGGGCCGTCATATAACCTGTCTTGTCAAGGACTTCTTCGACCAACTCTGTAATGGTCAGCTGGTCCAATCTTTCTCTCAAATCAAGAATGAGATTGGCAAAGTCCCAGATGGCTTGGGCTGCCTTTCCTTTGATGCCAGAGAGCATGATATTGGCTGAAGCATCCAGGAGTGAAGATTCTTGCATTTGAGCAAAGTCACGAATCTTATCCACTGTACCTGGCCCGATTCCCCGCTTAGGTTCATTGATAATTCGCTCAAAACTGATATTGTCACTGAGATTGGCAATCAAGTTCAGATAAGCAATGACATCTCGAATTTCCTTACGGCTGTAGAACTTGGTGCCCCCTACCATGGTGTAAGGAATGTTGGACTTGAGCAGCGCTTCTTCAATGGTCCGTGACTGGGCATTGGTTCGGTAGAGAACAGCAAAATCACGGTGCTTGTAGCCAGCTTCGCGACTCAGCTCTTCAATGGTTTTAGCAACAAAGACTGCTTCATCCTGCTCGTCATTAGCCCGGTAATAGACAATCTCTTCCCCGTCTTCATTTTGGGTCCAGAGATTCTTCGGACGGCGGTGGCGATTGTTTTTGATGACATCATTGGCTGCTTGCAAGATCGTCTTGGTCGAGCGGTAATTCTCTTCTAGGAGGACGACCTTAGCTTCCTTATAATCCTTCTCAAAGTCCAGGATATTCTGCATATCTGCTCCCCGCCAGCCATAAATAGACTGGTCCGCATCCCCAACGACACAGATATTTTTAAAGCGTGAAGCCAAGAGTTTGACCAATTGGTATTGGGCATGGTTGGTATCTTGGTACTCATCCACGTGGATATATTGGAACTTCTGCTGGTAATAGGTCAGTACATCTGGATGCTGATCAAAGAGACGCAGGGTCAGCATGATCAAATCATCAAAGTCTACCGCTTCTGACTGCCGGAGTTCCTTTTGGTAAGCCTCATAACACTTGGCGACGATCTGAGTATACATATCTCCCGCTTGTGCAGCATAGGCCACTTCATCGATCAGGTCATTTTTAGCATTGGAAATAGTCCCCAAGATGGTCCGTTCATTCCATTTCTTAGGATCCAAATTTAAGGACTTCAAGATCCGCTTCATCAAGGTCCGTTGCTCACCTGGATCGACAATGGTAAAGTTACGATTGTAGCCAATGTGATCCGCATCTCGGCGAAGGATGCGCACACACATGGAGTGGAAGGTGGCAATCAAGCAATCTTGGGTGGCTGGATTCAACTGATAAGCCCGCTCCTTCATCTCCCTAGCGGCTTTATTGGTAAAGGTAATGGCCAAAATATTCCAAGGATTGACCATTTTTTCATCGATCAAGTAAGCGATGCGGTGGGTCAAGACACGTGTCTTACCAGAACCAGCCCCCGCCATGATCAAGAGGGGACCTTCTGTCGTTTGGACCGCCTCTGCTTGGCGATCATTCATACCATTCAATAAAGGATTCATCTCATACTCCTCATTCATTCAATCGTTCTATTATACCACAAAAACCTGCCTAGCTTCTTTTAAAAAAGGACTCATTTGAATTTCCCTTCCAAAAACGATATAATAGTAGCTTAAAGAAAACAGGTTCATATCCGAGGTTGTAGGAGGAAATTTTGGAAAAACCATACAGTAACTTAAAACTGGCCGAACGTGGTGCCATCATCAGTATTTTAGCCTATTTACTACTTTCTTCAGCAAAATTAGCTACTGGCCATCTGCTTCACTCCTCTAGTTTGGTAGCCGATGGATTTAACAACTTATCAGATATTATCAGCAATGCTGCCCTGCTCATCGGGATTCGTCTCGCTCGCCAACCAGCTGACCGTGATCACAAGTTTGGTCACTGGAAAATTGAGGATCTAGCTAGTCTAGTCACCTCCATCATTATGTTTTATGTCGGTTTTGATGTCTTACGCGATACCCTCCAAAAGATCTTCAGCAATGAAACAGTTAGCATTGATCCACTCGGTGCTGGCGTCGGAGTGGTTTCAGCCCTTGTCATGCTAGGCGTTTATTTCTACAATCTTCGCTTAGCAAAACGGGCCAAATCAAAAGCCTTAAAAGCAGCCGCAAAAGACAATCTTTCAGACGTCGTCACATCTCTTGGAACGTCGATCGCGATCGCTGCTAGTGCTTTTAACTATCCAATTGTCGATAAAATCGTAGCCATCATCATCACCTTCTTTATCCTCAAAACAGCCTACGATATTTTTATGGAATCTTCCTTTAGTCTTTCAGATGGCTTTGACGATAGTCTCCTCGAAGATTACGAAAAAGCTATTTTAAAACTCCCTAAGATTGCGCGTGTGAAATACCAACGCGGACGGACCTACGGAAGCAATATCTATCTGGACGTTGTCTTGGAGATGAATCCCGATCTTTCCGTCTATGAAAGCCATGCGATCACAGAAGAAGTCGAGAATCTCCTAAAAGAAGAATTTGGAGTCTTTGACATTGACGTCCATGTGGAACCTAGCTCAATTCCTGAAGATGAGCTGATCGAAAACGTTGAAAAGAAACTCTTAACCTATGAAAAACGCCTCTATGCTAAGCAAGAGTTTGATACATTGCTAGCGGATAATTATACCTTGATTGACGATACCGGTCACGAACACAACAAGGCAGAATTATTAGAGGCTCTCGCAAGCGACCAAGTTCAATTGCAAAACTTTGAACTGGAATCCATCAGCCAAAAAACCAAACTCATACGCTATGAACTAGATGGTCAAATCCATACCAGTCTCTGGCGTCGCCATGAAACGTGGCAAAAGATTTTCCATCAAATTACTAATAAAACCGACTAAAAGAGGCTGGGACAAAAGTCCTAGCCTCTCAATTATTTTTGGATTGCCGAGCAAGACGCAGTGGTTGAGTGGGCTCTACTACGCTGATTTCATCAGCTTTTACAGCCCTACTCAACTGTGCGGA
>NZ_JAHZPC010000024.1 GCF_019929185.1 Streptococcus parasanguinis | reverse complement strand
TTACAACTAAGACTTATGTGAACACTTCAAACGTAATCCCAATGGCTGTTGGAGAAATCGCCTTTCGTAATCTTAAAAAGTAATGGTGTGAATTTGTCTTGGTCTTTCATTGGTAGCATTTGTATAGTCCTCTAAAAGATTATGATTTAGTTCTTTTAACAAACTCCTCTTTTGGAATGAACTCTCTTAGTAGTCCATTGACGTTCTCATTTTAATTTTCATAACAAAACACCCCAAAAGATAGATTATAACATCTATCTTTTGGGGTGCTGTTTATTATTAATTTGACCCTAAGTCTTTTTCTACGATTCTTAATCCGATTGGAAAATCATCTTTTCCCAATTTTAATTTCTGTTTCTCAATCAACTTAGCATCCTTGAGACTATATTGTAATAAATGTTGATCAGTAGCTAGATACAACATATTTTCATTTGAAATTGTAAAAGAATTTATTTCCTCTGGTGTTTCACCTGAATTGTCATCCAACACAATCGCTTTTATAGTTTCATTTTGTAAATCAAGAACAGATAAAATATTCTTTCCTTCTACCTCGTGCTTGACGACAAGGTAATGATTATCTGGACTTGGATAAAGCATATTAGGATAAGGATTGGGTAAGGTAAATAATTTCCTTTCTCCAGTGTGCAAATCGATTGACAACAATTGGTTTCCTGCCACCTTCTCAAAAGTATCTGTATCACGAATTGCAGAGATACTTACGAATGCCCTATCTTTGACAATTGCCAAGCCTTCTAACATTTCAACCTTTTTACCATCTGAAGTTAATCGAATTCTATCTTTTTCTTTCCAATGCTCTTTTTCATTTAGTACTATTAAATCTGAATCCAACACGCCTTCTGGACGATTTCGTTTTGGATCTTGATAAGCAATCTCAGCATATACGTTAGAATTTTTTTCAACAATCTGACTCGAAATTGCTGTCATTTGGTTAAATTTTTTCTGAAAAACTTGCTTTCCATTAAGAGAAAAGACTGTTAATATTCCTGAGTTTGCATCTGTTTGAGCAGTATAAAAGTAATTAGAAGAGATACCTGATCCCATCATTGCATAATTCTTAGTATGATTTTTCCTTATCTCGCCTTTGGAAAAATCAATTGAAATGATATTTTGATGATCTATTGGTGCAAAATCATCACCTTCAGTTACGATCATCTTATCACCACTGTTTAAACACGAAAACCAGAGATTAACATACGTTGCTACATCAATTTTTTCTACTCGATGTAACTCGAGCTTATTCTCTTTCTTAGTATATGATTGAATACTTTTTGAGGTGACCAAGTAAAGATTCGATTCTGGATCAACTTGAAACATTGGTGTTTGGACCTTAGAACAAGAAAGCAAAAGGAAGAATAGAAATAAAATCCCAAAAAGATAAGAGCGTTTCATATATCATTCCTACTATCTATTTCTGTATACAATAGTTGTTTTAGAATTTTTAACAAATTCACCCGGATGAATTGCAATTGCTGAGCCAATATCATTGTCACTTTTATTCAAATCGATTCCTGATGTGTAGTAATACGCAGCCCATACAAGTTGAGAACAATAAAAACTATTTGTTTGTCGAGCATTCCAAAAATTTAAATTATAGGGTTTTCCTACCTGCTCACCTGCCCAATGACCGGCATTCCAATCTTGTTGAATAGTTGTTGTCTTTACTCCTACTTGCCAAACAGTTCCTTGAGTCCACTTTCCTTTTCTTAATCTTACAGGACTATTACTATTAGCTGCCTCTGCAACAGAGTAATTTTTTTGTGGCGCAATTATTCCAGCATGCCAAGTATTAAAGGGGCCTACCCCAAAACCTTGATCTGTTACACAAATTAGACCGTCTCGCCAGCTCCACGAACCAACACTTGTCCGTTCCATTGTTTTTAAATCACCCAATACAGGAGCATTTAGACCGTACTCTTTATATTCTATTTCTTTATTTGGAATATCATTTAGAATACTTTGTTTTTTATCGCTACTTTCGGTATTACTAATTGTATCTACATTCACAATTTTTATATTTTGAAAACTAAGAATGAATACCATCGACATTATGATTATTCTTGTAAATTTTCTCATTTTTTCACCTAATGAAGCATAATCTTTTAACTGATTTAGCGGAATACATAATTCATCTTTTCTAATTCACGAATTTAATTTTGATACACTCTTTATATTATGTTATCAACTCTTATTTCTTGAAATTTAAATCACCTCTATCCATTTCTTGACTCACTTTCTCACCAAGCATAATTTTTCTCACTGCATGTAACCATGGCTCCTAATAATTCCTCTGGTGTCAGTTTCTTCAAGCCTCCATAGGTTGGATCCTGTACATGTGTATCGGGGTCTAGATAATAGATTGCTGAGATGTCCTTGCCATCTGCTGTCAATTCATAGCCTACTCCAATCACATTATGTTCCCCACTTTTTCCAGGATAGATTTGTGCTACATTGAAGGTGTAATAGAGAGGATAGCCATCATCAATATCTTTGCGCACGCGTTCTTTAAAGATTCAGATATCTATGGACTAGTCGAGCCTTATCACTTCATCGGCTTTTTCCCAAATCACTGGATTATGGGTTGCGATAATGATTAAACGATCTTGCTTCTTTAACATTAAGAGCAAGTCCATCACCTCTTGTGAGGTTTCTGGATCCAGTGCTGCAGTTAGTTCATCTGCTAAAATTAAAGGTGGATCTTTTAAAATAACTTTAGCTAATGCGACACGTTGCGCCTCTCCCCCAGATAATTCATAAATCTTTTGATCCAGAGCAAGGTAAGCCAATCCTACTTTTTTGAGCACTTCTTCTTCCTGCTGCTTCTTCTCTTTTTTCGTTAATTTTTGCTTAATCAATCCCAAATCTAAATTTGTAGCGATAGTCTCGTTTTCAAGTAGGCCAAAGTTTTGAAAGAGATAACCTAATTCATTCTTAAAGAAGTGATGCTGTTTAATTTGTTTCAGTTCTTGCCCTTGATAGCTTATACTCCCTTCTTCATAAGGCTCTATCTTCGCCAAGATATTAAGCAAGGTTGTTTTACCACACCCACTATTTCCGATCAGAGCATAGACCTTACCTTCTGTTAATTGCAAACTCAAATCTTGAAAGACCGTTCGTTGGCCAAATGATTTGGTTAAATGTTCTACGCTAATCATATTAGGCTCCTTTCAGTACAGTGGCTAACAAGTGGTCTTCTTTATGAGACCGATACAGGAGAATGAACCAAGCATTAGTAATAAATAGCAAGAGAGTGACAAGAGCAATCCACCATTCTTGAGTGAGAAGGAATGTCAGGAAGCTTCCTAATAGTAAGAGGATACTTTCTGAGAGCAAAATCATTTGGTGAATCTTTACAAATCCCAGACCTGCAATCTTCTTCAAGAAGATTTGTTTTCTAAACTCTTCAAAATATAGGAAATTCATGGTGTTAAAGAGTAGTATGGAAGTAGCTATTGCAAAGATTCCTCCTGCAATGGTAATGAGATTCTCTAATTGAATGGATTGGATCATCTGCTGGTATACAGACGCCGCATAGTCATATTGACTAACATTTTTTTCAAGCCCATTCTCAACTACTAGTTTCTTGCTTTTTTCCAGACCATCAAAGTAAAGATAAGAATTAAGATGAGAGAAATAAGGATTATCGTAGCCACCAAAGCTTCTAGGTAGAACAACAACCAAAATCGGGTCTGTCAAGAATTGCTGATAGATCATCGGTGTATTATTATAGATAAATCGTTTTTGGTTGTTAGGAAGATAGGTCACCCGTGCTTTCATAGGCAACTGACTCTTTCCTTGTTCATCACTAGGAGTCAGATAATCTTCATAGCGTTTTTTCAACTCCTCTTCTTGCCCTTTCAACTTTTCAGGAAGCAAGAGTCCAAATTCTCCAGCTTGCAAGTGATTCAAGCGCTCTTTTTCCTCAGGGGAAACTAAGATCCTTTGGATATCAAGGTAATTTGGTGTTACATACAGGGTGTTGGCAAGAGGATCGTAATCTGTGATCGAAAGCTCTCTCCCTGTTCTAGGATCGTTCATGAAGCCTTTTGAATTAAATGCGGCAAGCTGATGATGGACCAAAAGTCCACCTTTTTCAATGCCAGACTCGATCAGTTTAGACCATTTAGCTCTTTGTTCATTTTGCATTTCTTTGTTTGTCTTTTGTAAAACCTCTTCCCGATTCACACTAATTTGTATCCAATTTGTCTCTTTAGACCAAGCCAAACTTCCCTCTTGATAAGTCTGCCAGATAGAGCCATAGATGCTGACACGATGAATTGAGAGACCAATGACAGTGATTGCAAGAAATTGACATGTAAAGAGAAAAAACAAGACTCTTTTTAATGGAATTTTCCCCTTTAAAAGGCTAACCAAGTGTACTGTCTGAATACTGAATGCAAAGAAAAAGGATAGGAAAGCAGATAAAATAAATAAAAGTGTATTGTAAATAATACTAGCTGAAATGATGAGAGAATAGGCAAAAGGGGTCAATTGTAAATAATAAATCAGAATAGCTCCTAAGACACTTCCACCAATACACCCTAAAAACAATTCTTTACCGTCTTCCATGAGAGAATGTCCAAAGAGCTGGTATCGTCTTATTCCAGAAATGTAACGAATCCCTGCACTTCTCATTTCAAGTGTTTTTTGAATAATGGTCAATGCAGCAAAGCTGATGATAAAAATAACCAAGGCTAGAGATTGGGAACCCGAACTAAAAAATACCATAAAATTTTGCAGGGGATTGGGCTTATTCATGAAACTTTTTGAAAAACCAAGATCGTGGAGTTTTTGATCCAATTTTTCAAGGGTTAAATTCCCAGATAGTATATAGTAATTGGTAAGCAAACTTTCCTTTGCAACGAATTCTTTCTCTTCTTTTTTGATGCCATTAGGAAGTGCTCCTTCTCCGTAGATATCATACGAAAACTTGACTTGCCCTTTAGAATCCGTTTTTTGAATCTGACGAGCAATCAAACTATTGTTTTCCTTTGCTAACTGATCTAAGCTAGATGAAAGCTCTTCATAAACAACTTCCCTTTCTTGTTGAAGAATCCCTATTACAGGTAGGCTTCGATGGATGACCGTATTAGGTGAAATAAAGGCAATCCAAAGCAGAAAGATTAGAATAAAAAGGTTCGAGAAATGTATAAATAAACGTTTCATAATTCTACTCTTTCTAGTTTATCCTAGAGAGATTTCTTCTCTCTAGGATAAACCTTAGCAATTAAAATCCATAATTAAAGTATGCAGTTTCACCAAAACTTGTATTTATGAACGATCTTGATGTGTAATGAGCAGAAGCATAACCTACATTAGCTCTGCTGTCACTTGCTCGAGTCACACTTGACCAATGCCATCGATAGTCGTGGAAATAATTTGAGAATGCTCCCCAATTGCCTGGATTATGATAACCTCCGTAACTCCAGTTACCACCAGATACCCAATCAGCAAATACAGGACACGCTAAGCTACAACTAATAATTACAGTTAAGACAGAAAGGATAATTTTACTCGTTTTCATGACTGTTCACCTTCCATAATTAGAATTAAAAGCTTTATTTAACAATAAAATTATGAATTGCTCAAAATATAGTTTCCGTTTTTTTCTCCTTTCCAGAGCAACTCTTCACATCTGTATTATAAAACTTTTTCCAAAAAAATACGAATTATTATATGTAAAATAACTAAAAAATGAAGCTGGTTCTGCAACCAACTTCTTTTTTATTTATTCCACCACTGCTTCAGCAATTTCCTCTGCAGTGATACCTGCAAAGTAACGACCTAGATTAATGGTTTGAAGGACTTTGAGGATGTCTTCACGTTCGTATTTGACACCACGAAGGACCTCTTCTACTGCGGCTACATCTTCGATACCAAAGAAGTCACCGTAAATCTTGATGTCTTGAATTTTTGATTCAATAACATTAGCAAAGATTTCAACCTTACCGCTTGGGAATTTGGTACCACGACGAACATTGTATTCAGGAGACTTTCCATAGTTCCAGTCCCAGGTACCGAACTTGGTTTCCTTGATACGATTGATTTCAGCCAATTCTTCATCCGAGAAGACATATTCTGTCATTTCAGGGTATTCTTTCTTCATGTAGTCCAAAAGCAAGTCACGGAACTCTTCCACCGTGATTTTTTCTGGCAATTCATCGATGATATTGGTCACACGAGCACGGACTGATTTAACCCCTTTGGACTCAAACTTGTCTTTAGACACCTTGAGTGCATTAGCAAGGACAGACAAATCCACGTCAAAGAGAAAATAGCAGAGGTGAATCTTCTTATCGAATTAGACCTTAACAATCAGTCTTACCAGGAAATCAAAGATGAGTTAATCAAGGAAATCGCCCAGCTGGATTTGACCATTACAGATTTGCAGGATAAGGTTGCTCATCCTTAACAAGGTAGCAGAGGTCTTAATCAATCTCAAGAACTCATACCCAGAAAATAGAAGACTGGCAAAATATGACTATGCCAAGATGAACCTGACTTCAGATATCAAACTGGAGCAGGTGGAGAAAGAAATCGAAGAAAATCAAATATTTATGACTAAATGGATAGATGATTACGAATATAAGGTTAGGGGATTAGAGAATTTTATCAATATACTTGATAACACAAGAAATCAAAATGTTACCAAATTAGAACGGGAAACAAAATCAGTATAGTTATTTGAAATACCATGGAAAAATTATAAGGCTGATAGTATTAATTTCACTATCAACCTTACAGGTTATTTAACGTTTCAGAAAAACTATAATGTCAAGATTAACTAAACAGTATCTAATTCTTTCAAATAATTCTCTATCTTCATCAACATTAAAGGATTATTATAAATCTTACATAACTCTCTTGCTTCTATATAATAATTTTTGACTTGTTCTTTGTCTAGAAATTTGACTCCAGCATTTCCTACAAGAATAAGTAGGGGAGCCAGTTGGTAGCTTGTCTGTCTTTGTTTACAGAGTTCAATCGTCTCAAGAGCTTCTTGGATGGCTTCGTTATATTTTTCCTTTGACAGTTATGCATTCTAAATAACAACTTGCTTCTAGAGGATTACTTTGAAGATTGATTGAGTAAGCTAAATAGGTGAACCATTTTATTTTTTTGATAGCTAATCAATATCCATGATGTAAAAAGCAGCGTAAAATCGTTGCTTTTTTTCTTTGTACGACTTATCCCGTGAGGTCTCATGGGAGTAAATAAGACGTAGTAACAACTAATCATAAGAAGTACCCTCGCCTATTGTTGTTATCAACTTATTCTTCGTTGAACAACAATGGCTGGGGCAGGCTCTCAGCCGAAGCCATAGTAGTGATGAAATTTCTGTAATGGAAAGGGGTGGTAGCGGAAAAACAACCTTGATGAACATGATTGGGAAATTAGAATCTTATGATGGGATGATTTTTTACCGAGGTAAAGACTTGGCCAATTATAAATCGAGTGATTTTTTCCGTCACGAATTGGGCTATCTCTTCCAGAACGTTGGCTTAATTGAAAACCAAAGTATTGAAGAAAACCTTAAGCTAGGTCTCATTGGTCAAAAGTTGAGTCGGTCGGAACAGCGGTTGAGGCAGAAGCAGGCTTTAGAACAGGTCGGCCTGGCTTATCTTGACCTAGATAAGCGCATCTTTGAGTTATCGGGCGGAGAATCGCAACGGGTTGCCTTGGCAAAAGTTATCTTAAAGAATCCACCCTTTATTCTGGCAGATGAGCCAACAGCTTCAATAGACCCAGCAACCTCTCAGTTGATTATGGAGATTTTACTATCTCTTCGAGATGATAATAGGCTAATCATTATCGCAACACATAATCCGGCAATTTGGGAGATGGCTGATGAAGTGATCACGATGGATCGTTTGAAATAAAAATCCTTGTTTATAATTGCACGATGAGTTACTGAAATATTATCATGAATCAATAATTGGAGTTAATTTAGAATTGTACTTTATTAATATTGAGCTAACTTTTTCTTGATAAAGGAAGAAATAGTAGAGAGGAAGTTAGAATGAAAAAATTCGACAATTATATTATTGAGAAGCCTTGCGATTCTAATTCAGATAAACTGCAAAAAATCTTAATAATTGAAAGTTTGGTAGATGATATTTTGCAATTTTCTCTCAGAATCAATAATAGTGTAGGAGAGATTTTCCTCCTACAACCGTTTCATAAGTATTAATCTATACGCTTACATATATCTTTTGGTCTCTATCCCTTTAGGTAAAAATACCGATTTTATGGTATAATAAAGATAACGTTATACAAGGAAGTGTGCCATGACTCTTGATGTAAATAAAGAAGAATTAACAATTTTAGGGATTCCCTTTGATAACTTTTCAGATTTCGATACCGTCTGGTATGCTATTGGGTCATCAATGATTGAAAATTATGAACCTACTGTTCAAGATGTGATTGATTTAAAAACTTATGTTATCAACAAACGAAAGGAATTGAATATTGGTTAAAAATCAATACGAAGGCTATGAGTACATTGACCCCAATCACCAATATACCTATCCAAATTCTACAGTCTTAATCAACAAACAAAATATTACAAATATTGAAGAAGCCTACCGGAATGAGCATTTATTCGTTACTAGAAGGCTTGCAGACTTGCGCTTGAAAACCATAGAAATCTACTCCATTAGTGATATTTTAGCCATTCATAAATATTTATTTCAAGATGTCTATGCTTGGGCGGGACAATTTCGCAAGGTGAATATCTCAAAAAATGGGAATCCTTTTATGTCAATACAATCTTTTAGTACTGCCCAAGCATATATAAACCGCCTTATTCATACCTATTATCAAACTGCTAATTCAAAAGATGAGATTATTAAACAATTAGCAAAAATTCTTGATAATCTTAATTATTTCCATCCCTTTCGAGAAGGGAATGGACGAACTCAACGAGAAGTCATTCGTTCCTTAGCATTATCAAAAGGATACTCTGCACAAATACGCGTGGAACAAGATGATGAAGTTTACAATCTTTATATGGATGGGACAGTCTATGGGGACTTAGGAAAGTTAGAAGAACTACTTGGTAAAATACTGGAAAAATTGTAAATTAATCTACAAAAACACTTGTATTTTTTTAAATATCCTAAATATCACAGAAAATTATAACTTACTCAAAACTTAAAGACAAAAAGCTTCTGAAATCTAACGTTTCAGAAGCTTTCTTCTTATCATAAAACGACCGCAACTATTAATCGATACCACATTATCTATATTTATTAAAATAATTAATGTTTAAGTAGTGGTCCGCTAAGATGAAATTCAAAATTTGTAACATCAACTAAACCAACAACTTTGTCACTTTGATATAATTCCATCAAAAATTGTGCCATCTCTTCACTTGTGTGATATTTAGCAAAATGCTCATCATAATCATATTCTTTAGAATCTGTAGCAACTTGACCGAATTCCGTTTTTGTGGCAGCTGGAGCTAAAACCTTAGCTTTTAATTGATGTTGATTTGCCTCTAGTTCCAATGCCAAGCCTTCTGTAAAAGCACTGACATAAAATTTACTTGCACAGTATGTAACTGCATTTGGAACCATCATGTATCCGCCTCTAGATGATAAGTTAATCAATTGAGCGCCTTTACAATCTTTATAATCTCTCACATATAGAGTTGATAGAATTGTTAAAGCTTCAATGTTTAGATGGATTAATGTTATTATCTTTTCTAAATCTTGAGATTCAACCTTATCATAATTTCCAAAACCAGCATTATTTATTAGAGTAGTAATGTGATATTTTTTCAAGCTTTCATAAAGAGCAAAAACATTACTGGACTTCGATAAATCAACAACTTTAATAACAACATCTAAATCCGGATAATGGTTCAAAATCTCTTGCTTCAATTTTTCTAGTCGTTCTTGACGCCGAGCAATTAAAATAAGATTCGTTCCTAATTTTGCAAATTGTCTTGCTGTCTCCGCTCCTATACCAGCACTGGCTCCAGTAATACAAGTATAATTCTTCGTTTGTTCCATACTATTTTCTCCTTTACAGATTGCTATTTGCATTTTTTATAAGAGTCGCTGCTCCCATCAAGGTTCTTGACAGCCTTATCACTAAGCCCCTCTGGAGCTCTCTATTCCTTCAAACCAATTTTTCGTCTATATGGTATTACCTCCTCTCCTAGCTTTATATCAAATTCCTTTGATGCTATGTATTTTACATAGTAAAGTGCACTTTATGTCAAGAGAAAACTGAAAATTTTTTGATTTTTTAAAAATTATGCTAAAATAATAAAAAAAAGGGGGGGGAAATATTATGGCTCACTATTCTATTGGAGAATTTGCTAAAAAAACTGGACTTTCTATTTCCACACTTCGATACTATGAGCAAGAAAAATTGATTTACTCACATAGAGAAGAAAATAATCGTAGATACTATGATGACTCTGATATAGCGTGGGCTCAATTCATTATTAGATTAAAAAAGACGGGAATGTCTATTAAAAATATGCAAGAATACGCTGACCTAAGATATAAAGGAGACTCCACAATTCCTCAACGACTTAGACTACTATTTTTTCAACTTGATGAACTTCATAAGCAACAAACTGAAATTAACCAACATATTGATTTTCTTGAAAAGAAAATTAAAACTTACTTGGGTATTAATTCAAATTAACACCATTATGACTTTTTTATATAAAAAAAGGGTTGAAAATGAAATTTCAATCCCTTTTTGTTAACTTTTTTACATAAATTAGCATAGAAAATGAAATAAAGAATAAATTGGATGGTAACAACATTGAAAGTCCATTCTTGAACAAGCAACAAGCTTGTAAGTATCAAGGAATTGCCAATAATACGCTTGATTCTTGGATAAAAAAGGGGTTACCAGTTATTCGAGTTGGAAAAACTGTCCGCTTTGATAGAGCCGAACTCAATCAGTGGTTACAAAATCAGTAGCATTATAACCGTGGTTTGATATAATTAAGCCACGGTATTTTTCTAGCTCAATTCAAAAAAAGGAGAATACTATGTCAATTACAAAAACTAAAAATGGAACTTATCGCTTACGTATCTATATCCCAGAAGAAGTCAAATCATCATTGGGAATTGATAAAAAAGTGATTGAAAAACGTTTCAAACTAAGGAGTGAGGCTAAAAAATATGAACTAGAACTTCAAAATAAGATTGATAAAATTCATAGTGGAGATTCCGTCTCATTAGAAAATAGTGGTTCTATCCTTTTTTCAGATTTCTATCAAAACGTTTGGTGGGAATCCTACAAAGCAGGTCAGACTACTTCTACTGCTAAACCACCTTCTCAAGCAACCATAGTTGGAACAGAAATTGCTTTTAGAAAACACATCTTACCCTTACTTGGGAATTATTCAATAGACTTTCTTAATCAAAATAAGCAAGTTGTACTAAATCTATTGACTCAAAAGGCTGAAGAATATGCAAATTTCAAAGTTATCAGGAGCTACGTTAACTCTATCTTTGACTGGGCAGAAGAATTAGAGTATATCGAAACTAATCGCCTATCAAAAACTATAAGCCGTATCAAAGCCACTAAGAAAATCAAGCTACAGGAATCTAAAAAAGATGAAGATTTATATCTATCTCAAGAAGAACTTCAAGCATGGTTTACAGCTTTTGAAGAAGATTTAAAAAATGACAAACTCCTGTTCAAAGATTATGTGTTATTCTATACAACTTTTTTCTTAGGAGATAGAAAATCTGAAAGCTACGCTTTGCAATGGAAACATATTGATTTCAAAAATCAACAAATTCAATTGGTTCAAGCCTTAGATCGATATAAAAATCAAAAGTCAACTAAAGGGAATAAAAAGACGATTTTTTCGATTCCACAAGAACTTACCGACTTGTTAAATTCTTGGAAGA
>NZ_JAHZPC010000023.1 GCF_019929185.1 Streptococcus parasanguinis | reverse complement strand
TTCACAGCGATATCGAATTTATCTGTTACTTCTGCGCCTGTTACTGAATCGTAAGCTTTGATCTTAGTAGAATCAAGATCCAACTTAGTTTCATCGTAGTCATCTGAGATTCCTACTGATTGGATGTTGTCTTTGTTAGATGCGTCGAATTTAGTTGTATCCAACCATACTTGGTAAACCAACTTGTCGCCACGTTTAACAGTCTTGGTATTCAGGTTTTGTTTTTCGTTGTTTGATGCATCGTCCGCATATGGGTTCGCATTGGTATCTGCGTACTTGTCTGCCAACTCTTTATCGTCATCAACGAGCTTGTCACCTGTGATATCGAATTTCTCTTCAGAAACAACGTATTTCTCTGGTTGGAACTTAGGTTCTTCTGGAGGACGAACAGTATTGTTGAACTCTTTATCAGCAGGATCTGTCACGTTTGTGATCAAGGCTTTCGCTGTACCATCATGACGAACTTCAACTGTAACGACAGCTTTCATTGTATCGTATGTAACGGTTGCGTCTGAGCCTTTAACTTCTTCTACTGTGTACTTGTAGGTACCTTCTTGACCCTTCTGGTATTTAAGGGCAGTGACAGTTTTACCAGCTTTATTGGTGTACTCTACTGGAGCAAACTTGATCTTACCAGCTTTGTCGTTGGTTGCCGTTGCGATCACAACATTGTCGCTGTCTTTCAACTCGAATGTAAATTCGCCAGCTTTAAGGTCGCGACCTTCCAATTTCTTAGTGAAGTTGAATTCAACTGAGATTGGAACACTGTTGACACGTTTTTCAGTTGGTTTGTTTGGTTTTTCAACAGTCTTACTTACTGGATTGTAGTAGTTAACAACTTGAGCTGCTTTGTTTTCAATATCGGCACCAGCTACGACATCGTCTTTCACTGTTGCTGGGATATCAAATTTATAGTAGCGTCCAAATTCGAATTTAGTTGTATCAATGATTTGAGTGTTTTCAGCGTCGCCAAGTGACTTAGTGAAGCCATCCTTAAGGTTAGCTGTCAGAACACCATTGTTATCAGCGATATCGAATTTAGTTGTTACATCCGCACCAGTAACTGAATCGTAAACCTTGATATCTGAAGCATTAACAGTCAATTTATCCTTGTCGTAGTTATCTGTGATACCTACTGTTTGGATGTTATCTTTGTTGTTTGCGTCAAACTTAGTTGTATCCAACCATACTTGGTAGTAAAGTTTAGATCCACGTTCAACTGGTTTCGTATTCAAGTTTTCATCTTCGTTGTTGGCAGTTGTATCGACATATGGATTTGTATTTGTTTCACCATATTTATCTGTCAATTCAGAATCGTCATCAACGAGCTTCGTACCTGTGATATCAAATTTCGCTTTAGAAACAACGTATTTCTCTGGTTGGAACTTAGGTTCTGTTGGTGGAGTGACACGGTTGTTGAATTCTTTATCCGCAGGTTCTGTCACGTTTGTGATCAAAGCTTTCGCAGTACCATCATGACTGACTTTAACAGTTACCACTGCAGCCATTGTATCGTAAGTGACAGTTGAATCTGTACCTTTCACCTCTGTTACAGTGTACGTGTACGTACCTTCTTGACCCTTCTGGTATTTAAGGGCAGTGACAGTTTTACCAGCTTTGTTTGTGTAATCCACTGGAGTAAACTTGAAGTTACCGCTTGCGTCGTTGGTTGCAGTCGCAATCACAACATTGTCGCTGTCTTTCAACTCGAATGTGAATTCGTTAGCTTTAAGCTCACGACCTTCCAATTTCTTAGTGAAGTTAAATTCAACTGAGATTGGAACATTGTTGACACGTTTTTCAGTTGGTTTTTCAGGTTTTTCAACTTTCTTAGTCGTTGGGTTGTAGTAGTTTACAACTTGAGCCGCAGTATTTTCGATATCCGCACCAGCTACCACATCGTCTTTCACTGTTGTTGGGATGTCGAACTTGTAGTAACGTCCAAATGCGAATTTAGTTGTGTCGATGACTTGTGTGTTTTCTGCATCGCCAAGTGACTTCGTGAAGCCAGCTTTCAAGTTAGCAGTGATCACACCGTTGTTGACAGCGATATCGAATTTATCTGTTACTTCTGCGCCTGTTACAGAGTCATAGGCTTTGATGTCAGCTTTATTAAGATTTAATTTAGCTTCATCATAGTTATCTGAGATACCAACTGTTTGGATGTTGCCCTTGTTAGCTGCATCAAATTTAGTTGTATCCAACCATACTTGGTAAACCAATTTAGAACCACGTTCAACAGTCTTGGTATTCAAGTTTTCTGCTTCGTTGTTGGATGCATCGTCCGCATATGGGTTCGCATTTGTATCTGCGTACTTGTCTGCCAACTCTCTATCATCGTCAACGAGCTTGTCACCAGTGATATCGTATTTTTCTTTAGAAACAACGTATTTCTCTGGTTGGAACTTAGGTTCTTCTGGTGGAGTTACTGTATTGTTGAACTCTTTATCAGCAGCATCTGTTACGTTCGCAACGATCGCTTTAGCAGTACCATCATGTGATACCACAACTTTAACAGTAGCAACCATTGTGTCGTATTTGACAGTTGCATCTGTACCAGGAGTTTCTTCAACTGTGTAGTTGTATGTCTTACCAAGATCATCACGACCGAATTCAAGAGTCTTGAAGACGATCTTACCAGCAGCGTCATTCTTCACGCGTTCAACTTCAACGCCGTCTTTCTTCAATACGAATTCGAATTCGTTCTTTTGAAGTTCACGACCTTCCAAACGTTTCGTGAAGTTCATTTCCACTGGAACTGGAACACTGTTGACACGTTTTTGTGTTGGTTTTTCAGGTTTTTCAACTGTCTTGCTTACTGGGTTGTAAACGTGAACTGTTTGGTTGGCTGTATTTTCAATATCCGCACCAGCTTTAACAGATTCTTTCACAGTTGCTGGAATATCAAATTTATAGTAACGTCCAAACTCGAACTTAGTGGTGTCGATAACAGGAGCGTTTACTTTATCTTTGATAAATGCTTCCTTAGAAGTTGCAGTGATGGTGCCGTTTTCAACTTTGATGTCGAATTTATTGGTTACTTCTGCACCAGTTACTGAATCGTATGCTTTGATGTCAGCTGCATTAACGTCCAATTTTTCTGCATCGTATGTATCAGATACACCAACGTATTGGATGTTGTTCGCTTCAGTAAATTTCGTAGTATCAAGCCATACTTGGTAAACCAATTTAGAACCACGTTTAACTGTCTTGGTATTCAAGTTTTCTGGTTCGTTGTTAGTTGTCTTGTCTACATATGGATCCGCATTTGTTTCAGTGTACTCATTTGTCAACTCATTGTCGTCATCCATCAACTTGTTACCAGTGATGTCATATTTCTCTTTAGAAACGACAAATTTTTCTGGTTGGAATTCTGGAGTTTCTGGAGGAGTAACTTTGTTGTTGAATTCTTTATCTGCAGTACCATCAGTAGCGTTACCATTGGCATCTTTACCACCAGTTGATGTCACGTTTGTAACAGTTGTCAATGAATGACCGTTCTTCGCAACCTCAACAGTCACTGTAGCCTTCATTTGGTCGTAAGTCATTCCAAATTCTTTGTTTGCCGGAATCACTTCTTCTACAGTATATGTGTGGGTACCAACTTTTGTATTGTCAAATGACAATTCTGAGAAGGTTACGTTACCGTCAGCATCATTTTTCACAGTTTCAACTTCTCTACCAGTTGAATCTTTCAATACGAAGCTGAATTCGCCTGCAGCCAATTTACGACCAGCCAATTTCTTAGTGAAGTCAAACTTGGTCACAACTGGTGAAACCACATAGTTGTTGAATTCCGTGTCTTCAGGCATTGTAACAGCTGCGCTCAAGAGACCTGTAGCTGCATTTTTGGTTACATTAACGGTTACGACTGCATTCATTGAATCGTAGTCGATGTTTGTATCTGTTCCAGCTTTTTCACGTACAGTGTAAGTGTGTTTACCTACAGCGTTGTATTCAATCGCATCAAATGTGATAGATCCATCTGCTGCATTTTTCTTGGTTTGGATCACATTGCCATTTTCAAGCAATTCGAATGTGAAGGCATCCTTTGTAAGCTCTTTCCCTTCAAGACGTTTAGTGAACTTGAATTGAGCTTGAGTTGCAGCAGGTGTGAAGGTATTGTTGAACTCTGTATCTGCAGGGAGTGTGTTTGTTGCCTTAAGAACGTGACCTTCCTTAGTAACAGTGATTGTTACTTCAGCTTTCATTTGGTCGTAAGTCATACCAGTTTCTTTATTTTCTGGGATAACTTCTTCTACAGTGTATTTGTGTGTACCAACTTGTGTGTTATCAAAGGTCAAATCATCAAAGGCTACAACACCTGCCTTAGTATTGGTCTTAGTTTGAAGAGCCTTACCATCTGCATCTTTCAATACAAATGTAAATTCGCCTTCTTTCAACTCACGGCCTGCAAGGGCTTTGCTGAAGTCAAACTTGGTCTTAACTGGAGCGACAACGTAGTTGTTGAAGACCTTATCATCTGCGCTTGATTTGAATCCACCTTCAGCACTGTACTTAACTGAAGCTTCTAAATCACCAACAGCATTTTTCTCAGTTACAGTAACTGTCATTGTAACAGTCATTGCATCGTAGTCAACGTTTGTATCAGAACCTTTTTGTTCAGTGATTTTGTACTTATAAGTACCAGCTTTAGTAAAGGTAAGTTTGCTAAATGTAGCCTTGCCGTCC
Source organism: Streptococcus parasanguinis (assembly GCF_019929185.1). Lineage (GTDB taxonomy): Bacteria > Bacillota > Bacilli > Lactobacillales > Streptococcaceae > Streptococcus > Streptococcus parasanguinis_O. The sequence continues at coordinate 8,401 of NZ_JAHZPC010000023.1, read as the reverse complement.
TTGTTAGTAACAGTTTCTTCAAATTTATCAGGAGTACTTTTCTCTTCTGTTAATTTGAAAGTAAACTCACCATCTACAAGGACACGTCCTTCCAATTGTTTTTCAAATTCTGGAGTGACTTCAACTGGTTCTTGTTTGACATAGTAATAAACCGGTTGTTTATACGGTGTCAAAGTGTTGAGCAAGTCAACGTTTGTACCGATACCTCCTACCCCACGTTCCAATTGTGAGTTAGCTGAACCGTGTCCAATTCCATCTCCTAAGAATGGCACGAATACAGTATGATAGGGTTCATATCCAGAAGCTTTTTGGAAGTCAAATGGAACTTCTTTACCGTTAGGATATTGTGTGACTGCTCCAGTTTTTGGATTAGTTTCTGTATATGAAATTGTTCTAAGAGGTGTTTTCTTAACAACTAAATCCTGTGAATTCCATTCACCTGGTTTAATCGGCTTAGTTTCTGCTAGCAACATATAGCCATCGGTACTTAATGAACCATCAGAACGTTTACTTTGTTGTCTTGGATCTAGCAAGTAAACACGAATAACGACTGAACCATCTTCTCCAACAATTTCTTTGATACGTTTGATACCGTAACGGTCCGCATCCATGAATTTCGTACCAACGGTGTAAGGACGACTTACAGTACCTGATTGATCGTTTGCATCAGCTGCTTGATAAAGTTTGTAGCCATCAAATTGACGTTCGCCAGATGCTGTGAAACGTTGTCCTTCTTCAGCTTTAAGAGTGTATCTAGCTAACTCAACTTCATTACCATTTTCTTTATAATCTTGAACAGTTTTATCTGTTTTATTGGCGTTAAATGTTGGATTGTTTTTATCAACTACTTTATAGTAAGTTGTTTTATTAATTGTTACTGGTATTTTAGCGTTTGAATCAGTAATTGTACGACCATTGTAAGCTGGTTCAACAACGTTTAAAATATCTGTTGTAGTACGAGCGTTATAAACCGCAGTATAAAGTGCTTGCTCAGCTGGTGTAAGTTGGTGTCCACTAGCTACTAAGTCTGTAATACTCTTTCCAACTGCATAACCATTTTGAATAAATGGTTCTGCTTTTTTACCAGTTGGGGCAGTCCCAGCTTTATAATCTACTTGGAAAGTTAATTGGCTATTAGACGCTGCTGTAGTAGTCGTGAACTTTTGAACCCCACTAGAAGCGGTAATCGTTCTTGTTTCAACTACAGCACCAGTATTTTTGTTGATCAATTCAACAGTTGTATCGGTAGAGTCATCAAATCTCTTATAGGCACGCGCATAATATGTTGTACCATAACGTTCATTGAACTTAGTAAGATCCCAAATAGCATAAGTATAGAAGTCGCCTTCTTTAGCCTGATAACCAGCTGGTACAGTTTGAGATGAAACACTTGCACCATTTGGATCCGTCATTTCAGGTGTAGCAACTTCACCGTCTTTTAGGAAAGTTGCTACAGCAACCGGCTCGTTATTATGGTCTGTAGCGGCACGACGTCCACGACGGCTACGACTTGTCGCCAAAGCTCCACCATTAGCCAAATCAGTTGCAGCACGATCGAGTGATGCACTACGATCTGCAGCATCTGCGAGCTCTGCTGTAGGAGCGTCAGTACCACGAAGTGAGGTTGGCTTCACTGTAGTATTAAGAGCTAGTGGAGTTTCAGGTTTAGCTGCTTCTTCTCTTGCAGCTGCTCTTTCTGAGCTTTCACCTGCTGCAGCACGAGTTGAAGTTGTTGGTGCTGTAGTAGTAGCTGTTGTAGAGGCAGGTTTAGAGCTTGCCTCTTTTTTCTCAACAGGTTTGCTTGTCGCTGTTGGTGCTTTTGGAACTTTTGGAGTTTCTTCAGATTTTTTAGCTTCAGCTTTTTCTTCTTTTTTAGATTCAGCTTTCGCTTCCTTATTTTCTGTAGCAGCTGGTGTTTCAGCTACTTCAGATTTTTCAGTTGCTGGAGCTGGTGTTTCTGAAGTTGCAGCAGAATTAGATAGGTCTACCTTTGGTACTGGCGCTCCCTCACCATAGGCCTTAGAAGCTGTCGCTTCTTCTTGACTTGACTCTGTTGTAGCAGGTTGTGCTGCTTCTGAAGCTGCTGTTCCCGCAGATTCAGAGGCTGCTTCATCCGCTGACGCAGATTGAGCTCCTGCAGCAAAGAGCGCTGTTCCTAAGAGAACAGAACAAACCCCAATGCTATATTTTCGTAAAGAAAAGCGTTGGCGTCTATTGAAAATATCCTTCATTTATAGGATCTCCTTTTTCATATTTCATGATTCCATGATACAAATAAAATTGTAACACTCTTGACATCAAGAGTCAATCTGTCGAAATAAAAATGTAACATTCTTGTTAAAATGTCATATTATACCACATATTTTTTAATATTTTGTGCCAAATTGTCACATTTTTTCCTATTTGGTTCAATTTTTTTACGCCAATAAAAAAGAGTTCAAGAAAACAAAGTCGTTTTGTTTTCTTGAACTCTTCTATTTTATTTCACTTCGGAGATCAATCCGGTATCCACATCATACACAGCTCCTGAAATCACTACATCCTCCGGAATCAAAGGGGAAGCTTTTAAAAGCTCCATATCTTCACGGACACTCTCTTCAATGTCTTGAAAGGGGAGGAAGTCGCGCTCTCCCACATCTACTCCCAGTTCTTTCTTTAGATGCTGCCGGAAAGCTTCGTTTTCAAAGGTTTGTGCGCCACAGTCTGTATGGTGCAAGACGACGATTTCGCGGGTTCCCATCTGTTGCTGGGAAATAACCAAGGAGCGGATCATGTCATCGGTCACGCGCCCTCCAGCATTCCGCAAAATATGGGCATCTCCAAGAGCCAGGCCCAGTGCTGGTGCCACGTGAAGGCGGGAATCCATACAGGTCACGATGGCGACTTGTGTTTTGGGCTTAATCGGAAGACGGAGGTCTCCATGCAATGCCACATAAGCTTGGTTGGCTGTTAAAAAATTATCAAAATAAGACATGGTCTCTCCTTTGTTCCTTTGAAATTCAAATCATCTATTATTTTACCACATCTCACTATTTCTGTCAGAGAGGATCTCCCGTCATCTGTCACATCTGAAAAAAGAGAGTGGGACAGAAATCGGTCATTCGTTAGAATTCGATTTCGTCGTCCCACCTCCGCACAGTTGAGCAGGGCTGTAAAAGCTGATGAACTCAGCGTAGTAGAGCCCACTAAACCACTGCGTCTTGCTCGACAATCCAAAAACAATTGAGAGGCTAGGACTCTCGTCCCAGCCTCTTTTCTTCTATTAAAATACTTTCTTCAAGACTTCTGCTAGTGTATTCACACCGACCACTTGGATACCTGATGGTGTCGTGATCCCCGTCAGAGAATTTTTTGGAACATAAATCTTGGTAAAACCAAGCTTAGCAGCTTCATTAATCCGTTGCTCGATCCGATTGACCCGGCGGACTTCTCCGGTCAAGCCCAACTCTCCAACGAAACACTCTTGCGGGTTGGTTGGCTTGTCCTTGTAGCTGGAAGCAATGGCTACAGCTACGGCTAGGTCGATAGCTGGCTCATCCAACTTGACACCACCTGCAGACTTGAGGTAGGCATCCTGATTTTGAAGGAGCAAACCCGCTCGTTTTTCTAGCACTGCCATGATGAGACTAGCTCGGTTAAAATCAAGCCCTGTTGTCGTCCGCTTGGCATTCCCAAACATAGTCGGAGTCACCAAGGCCTGCACTTCAGCAAGAATTGGACGCGTCCCTTCCATTGTCACAACGATGGACGAGCCAGTCGCCCCATCCAAGCGTTCTTCCAGAAAGACCTGACTCGGATTGAGGACCTCAACCAGTCCACCTGATTGCATCTCGAAAATCCCGATTTCATTAGTGGAACCAAAACGATTTTTGACTGCTCTCAAGATACGGAAGGTATGGTGGCGTTCGCCCTCAAAGTAGAGTACCGTATCCACCATATGTTCCAGCATCCGAGGACCTGCCAAGGTTCCTTCCTTTGTTACGTGCCCAACGATAAAGATGGCAATATTATTGGTCTTAGCCAGCTGCATGAGTTCAGCCGTTACTTCCCGCACCTGAGAAACCGATCCTTGTACCCCTGAAATCTCAGGAGACATAATGGTCTGGATGGAGTCGATGATAAGAAAGTCAGGTTGGATGCGTTCCACTTCCGCACGCACGCTTTGCATATTGGTCTCAGCGTAGAGGTAAAACTCGCTATCGATATCTCCCAAGCGCTCTGCTCGTAACTTAATCTGCTGAGCCGACTCCTCACCACTGACATAGAGAACGGTCCCTACTTGAGACAACTGGGTTGAGACTTGTAAGAGGAGGGTCGATTTCCCAATCCCTGGATCTCCCCCGATGAGGACCAGACTTCCTGGGACGACACCGCCTCCAAGGACGCGGTTGAATTCCTCCATCTCCGTCTTGGTCCGATGGACATTGATGGAGGTCACCTCCGCCAGTTTCATGGGTTTGGTCTTTTCACCCGTCAAGGACACTCGTGCATTCTTGACCTCTGCGACCTCGACCTCCTCGACAAAGGAAGACCAAGAACCACAGTTGGGACAGCGCCCTAGATATTTGGGTGAATTGTAGGCACAATTTTGACAAATAAATGTCGTTTTTTTCTTAGCGATGATAAACCTCTTTCTAAATCTCTATCTCACACTCAATCACTTGGCAAAAATCAATGGTTTCATTCGGTACAAATTGACGCATGAGCATGCGATGGGCTACAACTACCACAGTTTGATGTTCCCGATACTTAGCCATGCATTCTAGAAAACGAGACTTCATCTCTACAGCTGTCTCATATTGAACAGGAGAATTCGGGAGCAACTCCCCCTTGTTTTCTAAAAACAGACATCTAGCTGTCTCAAAGTTCTCTATACCTGTTTCATAAACCTGCCATTCATGCAATAAAGGCTCTACCCTCAAAGGAAGGCCCGTAGCACAAGCCAGATAAGAAGCTGTTTCTAAAGCTCGCGTCACTGCTGAAGCTACTAGCAGATCAGCTGATTGGAACAAGGGGTTTTGGCAAAGGTCCTGAGCCTGTTTCCTTCCCTTCTCAGATAAGGGCGCCAAATCTATCCCAAATCCCGTATAAGAACGCTCCTCTAACTCACGGTAATCTGGCTCTCCATGACGGATAAAAATAATTTTCATATTAAGCTCCCCATAAAACTATTAATTCTCCTTGGTAGCTGACAAAACGGAAGCCTTAACACAGCCTTTGCCATCTACCCCTATAAACTCTATGCTTTTAGCACCGTTTTCCTCTAAAAAATCTTTTAAATCTGGATTAGTAAAGCAAGAAGCCCGACGCTTCTCAAAGATACGAGAAGATACAAGCAGCAAGCCGGTCGCAAATTTCTTCTTTCTGTCTTTTCTCCCCCGTCAAGGACACACGCGCATTCTTGACCTCTGCAACCTCAACCTCCTCAACAAAAGAAGACCAAGACCCACAGTTTGGACAGCGCCCTATATACTTGGGGAATTATATTCACAATTTTGACACACAAATGTCGCCTTTTTCTTTGCGATAATAAAGCTCTTTCTACATCTCTATCTCACATTCAATCACTTGGCAAAAATCAATCTTCTCGTCTGGTACAAATTGGCGCATGAGCATTCCGTGAGTTACAATGATAATAGTTTTATAATCTTTATATTTTTCCAAAGCTCTTAAAAAACGATGACGCATCTCTAGATCAGTTTCATAGCGATAAGGAGAATCTTCAGATAAAACTCCTTGATGTTTTAGATAATATTCATGAGCTACCAATACACTAGTTAAATCAGAGTTAGTACCATCTATGTCTGGACGCCACTCATGAAAAAACGGCTCCACAAATAAGTCCAATCCTGTTTCAACTGCTATATAATGTGCTGTTTCTAAAGCCCTCGTCACAGACGATGAAATAATAATCTCTGCCTTTCCAAAACATGCAGTTTTAGCAACTTCTTTTGCCAGACTACGACCTTTTTCTGTCAATGGTGCTAAATCACGACCAAAACCACTATAGAGTCGCGGATTTTCAAGTTTATCAAGCATACTATAATCTGGCTCCCCATGACGGACAAAGATAATCTTCATCTTAGTGCCCTGTTGACCCAAATCCACCGGTCCGTACTCCATCCGCCTCATCTCCATCTGCAATTAAGAAAGGAGCAAAGACAGCCTGAACCACACGTTCCCCAACTTCAAGAACAACTTCCTGATCGGTAATATTTTTCATCTGAGCAAAGATATGGCCTTCATTTCCTGGATTGCCATAGTAGTCTCCATCAATAACCCCCACAGAGTTGATCAAGACCAGACCTTTTTTACGAGGATTAGAGGAACGGTCATAGAGATAGAGCACCTCACCCGCTTGCATATAAGCCTTGACCCCAGTTGGGACTAGGACGATTTCTCCTGGTGCAATCACTGTGCGCTCGGCTACCTTCAAATCATAGCCAGCCGCATGGGTCGTCTCCCGTTTTGGCAACAAGTCCTGATTGGTATAGCTTGATACAAGTTCAAATCCACGAATTTTTGTCATCATCATTCCTCTTTCATTCTAAAATGTTTCTATCTCTTCTATTATACCATCACTTTGGTCTAGCGTCTCCCCTATACTACTATTCGTATTTTTTTAATAATGTCATTCATTTTTCTGCTCATTTTACGCACCTTTGGATATTTTATGACAGTTTCATGCATGTATTCTGAAAATTTTAGAAAGTAAATGAAAAAGCATTTTAATAGATAATTTGTGCAAAAATTCACTCTTTTTAGCTTGAAGCAACTCATTATTTTTGCTATAATTCCCTTTGTAGGGAATAATTTTAAAAGTAAAATATTTTACCCTATAAAATAATTTTATGGAGGTCGTGTCTCAGCACTCAATTCTTATTGCCAACAGATAGGATTTGGACGTTCCTATCTTTAAGAGTAATCAGGCATTGATAACTAGGCACTAATTTTTTATGAAAAGGGAAGATAAGATGAAGAATAGAAATATTAAAATTTTCTCATTTGTCCTTTGTTTAGTGGCCATGCTTTTCGCTTTAGGTCTAAATCGCACTTCAGCAGAAACTCCTGGAGTGACCGTTAGCGGAAAATTGGTCGATACGATCAAAAATATCAAAGTTACCAATAATGAAGGTGGCAACCTTGATTGGGAATTACAACAATGGGCAACATTCCGAATTAACGCTGATTATGATTTGTCTGGAAAAAATGTTAAAGCAGGAGATTCAACTGTAGTTACTGTTCCAGATGCTTTGATGATTACTAACACTTCGTTTCAAATTCTTGATAAAAATACGAAGGAAGTTATCGCAAATGCTGAGGTAAGCCCAGATAATAAATCCATTACAATTACCTATACGGATTATGTTGAAAAACACTCAGATACAAGTGGAAATTTCTTCTTCTATGCTCGTATAGATTTCAAAAAACACCCACAAAAAGGTGAAATTCCGATAGAAATCACCATTAACAAAGAAACAAAAATTGGTGGTAAAGTTTCATTTACTGGTATCGGCGATGGTAATCCTTATCTTTTAACAAAGACTAGTTGGGTTAATGAAGGTGATAAAAGAGAGGTCCAATACACTATTTCAGTCAATCGTACAAAACAAAACATCAAAGGTGTAACGATTGAGGATCACTTGAAATTTACAAATGCTTCTTACGTAAAAGATAGCATTAAGATTATTAAAGGTAAATTCTCATATGATACTGGTGAATGGGTATTCTCTGATAGAGTTGATGTAACAGACCAGCATAAGATTACAATTAGCGAAGATGGTCAATCATTTGTTATTGATTTAGGTGACATTACAGATCAAGATCAGTATCGTATTAATTATAAAGTTCGTTTAAATTATGATCCTGCCGACGGAGAAGTCTTGAAAAATGAAGCAACTCTTAAAGGTCTAGGTATTGAAAGCAAAAATGTAACTAATGCTGCTGCTGTTCAAATTGCTGGTGGTGCTGGTGTTGGTTATGTTTACTCAATCAATATCCATAAAGTAGATGATGCGAATCAACCACTTAAAGGTGCTAAGTTTAGAGTTGTTCGTCAAGCGAATAATCAAGTTATCGGTGAGTTTGAATCAGACGAAAATGGTAATATTGCTGTTGGAAAACTCTTAAAAGATAAATATATCTTAACTGAAATTGAAGCCCCTTCAGGTCATATCATTAAAAAAGCTGATACTGTAGTTAATGTTGAAGATTTTGGTGCTGATCATTCAGTAACGAAAACGATTGTGAATCCGAAAGATAAGCCAAAAGAAACAAAAGCTACCATCGAATTAGATAAAACTCTTACAGGACGTGATCTAACGGATGGCGAATTCAGCTTTGAATTGTACGAGGGTGCTAACAAGCTTCAAACTGTTACAAACAAAAACGGAAAAGTAAC
>NZ_JAHZPC010000022.1 GCF_019929185.1 Streptococcus parasanguinis | reverse complement strand
TGAGTAGGGCTGTAAAAGCTGATGAAATCAGCGTAGTAGAGCCCACTCAACCACTGCGTCTTGCTCGACAATCCAAATACAATTGAGAGGCTAGGACTTTTGTCCCAGCCTCTGATTTTATATGATTTTCGTATACAAGGCATATTTGTCTTTGATCTTCTTTGGAATACTATCATCAGTAATAATGGCATTCAGGTCTTCCACTCGATAGAAACTATAGAAAGAATAGCTATCAAACTTACTGTTATCGGCAACAACATATTTCTCAATTGCATTGTTAAGAATAATAGCATTACCATTTCCTTCTTCTTCATTGGCTGTGGAAACATGATGCCCATCGATGCCATTGACCCCAATGAAAGCTTTAGAAACCTTGATTTCTTTCAAGAGTTTATTGGCAAATTGACCGACAAAAGTTTGTGTCTTCACCCGGTAGCGACCACCAACTAAGATCAAGTCATAATTTGGAAAATCCTTTAGCTTTTCAAAAATGGGGAGGGAATTGGTGACGATACTGATTTCCTTTCCTTCTAAATAGTCGCCGATAAAATCTGTTGTCGTACCAGACCCAATAAAGACGGTATCCCCATTTTCGATCAACTCTGCACATTTTTTTGCAATGGTTCGTTTCTCATCAATATTGATGAGATTTTTCTCACTGTGAGAAGCCTCTAACAAGCTATCTTTTACTTTTTTGTGGGCTCCACCATGTACACGAACTAAAAGACCTTGTTTTTCAAGATCGATCAGATCGCGACGAATGGTCATGTCTGTCACCCCAAAGAGTTCCTTGAGTTCTTTGACTGATACCACACTTTTTCGATCCAGTTCCTGAAGAATTTCAACATGTCTGCTATCTTTCATGGTACTACTTCCATTCCTACTATATTTGTCTCTATTATACTACATTTTTCAAAAAACACAAATTCAAACATTATATTAACAGGAGTAAACATGATATTTTTAAATAAATAAAAGAAAAAAGCCTTCTGATAAATCAGAAAGCTTTAATTTTGCTATTTCTAGCTTCCTCACCTTTGGATCAAGGCTCGGGACAAAAAGGTTTAGAAAACCTTTTTATTTTGCGATTGGGTAAACAGAAACTTGTTTTTTATCGCGACCTTTACGTTCGAAGCGTACTACGCCTTCAACTTTTGCGAACAAAGTATCGTCTCCACCACGTCCAACGTTCACACCTGGGTAGATGTGTGTACCGCGTTGACGGTAAAGGATAGATCCACCTGTTACAGTTTGTCCATCAGCTGCTTTAGCTCCAAGACGTTTTGCTTGTGAATCACGTCCGTTTGATGTAGAACCTCCACCTTTTTTGTGGGCGAAAAGTTGCAAGTTAGCAAGATTCAATTTCAACATAATTGTTTTCCTCCATGTTAGTTTTCTGTGATAACTCTTGTTTGGACGAACTCTGAAGAGTTCTCCGATAAGTTTGCCATCCCTAAGAAAAATGATTCAAAGAATAGTTGGGTCATTTCTCTTTGATGTGGTGGAATATCTGTCGGGATTGTGACCCGAAGAAAGCCACCTTCTTCTTCGTTTAATTCTAGATCCGGTTCGTAGCCTGCAAATTTCTCAACAGAGTTGACAAAGTTAATGGCTAGAGTCGAAACCGATGCACACACGACATCAAAGCCATATTCACCGCTTCCAGCGTGCCCAGTGATTTCTGCACTCCTCAGCTCGCCATCTTCGGCTCGTTCAAAGACTGCTTGTATCATGTGTTCTCCTAAAAATTAAGCGTTGATAGCGTTGATGACAACTTTAGTGTAAGGTTGACGGTGACCTTGTTTACGGTGGCTACCTTTTTTAGGTTTGTACTTGTAAGTAACAACTTTCTTTTGTTTTCCTTGTTTTTCAACAGTTCCAACAACAGTAGCTCCTGAAACAAGTGGAGTTCCGACAACAGTGTTTTCACCACCAACAAGAACAACTTCGTTAAATGTAACTTCTTGACCAGCTTCAACGTTCAATTTTTCAACGTAGACTGCTTGACCAACTTCAACTTTAACTTGTTTTCCGCCAGTTTTAATGATTGCGTATGTGCTCATTATGCACCTCCTATGTATTTTTGGGTTTCCCCGTATTTTTGTGAAGACTCGCCTAGCATCGTGGGACGAACCACTTACTCTCATGGAAATGAGCGACGATGTTCGAGCGGTTGCACAGGCATGTGCATAGTCAACTCTCTAAGTATATCACTTCTATCAAACAAAGACAAGTATTTTTGCGCTTTGAAAGCGAATTTTCTTTGAAAAATCTATTTTTTGTATCTTATAGTTTAAGATCGCATTCAAAACCGGCTTTCATCTACTTATCCTTAAATTTAAAGTCATTGAAGCTCATTTTGGCTTTAGACGAATCGTTCATCGCCTTCATTTTTTCTTCTTGTTCCTTAGTAATTTTTATCGGAATCGCTGCAGCAGTATTGGGTTTTAACACACCCGATTCGCTCACTTCATAGTCAACTGTGACATCTTTAAAAAGTGGCTCTCCATCATATTCCAAATTCAGGACAAAGGATCCATCACGATCGATGGTTGTGGTGGTACGATTCACAATAAAGAACAAGGCGAAGCGGTTTTCCTCATTTCCAAAGGTATATCCTGGGAAAAAGACAAATAATTTTCCAGCTTCTCCAAGCGTTGGATGTTCCTTGATAAATTTCTCAGACGCTTCCAAGACTTCGTTGTCCTGGTCTTTATACTGCTCGGCCCTGACAAATGTGAGGGGTTCTTTTTTTCTACTGCTTGATTGGCTAGTCTTCTCTTCTTTTTTCGGGCCAGTAAACGATACTTTGACACAGCCTGTCAACAGAAGCAAACTTGTCATTAATACGATAATTTTTTTCATCTTGTCTCCTTTAAGTTGGTTAGAAAAAGAGGCTGGATACGCCCAGTCTCTCCTATAGCAAATCCTCAATCAGGTCATCAACCTCGTCTTTTTCTACTTTTGGTGTGATCTCTGTTACGATGATGCCTGCTACCGCACGCTCCACCAAAGCTTCCACATCCATACGTTGCTCATACTGCTCTGCATTTTTGAGTTTCGGATTAGTCTTTGGACGATCTGGTGCAAAGATGGTACAACAGTCTTCAAACGGTTGGATAGAGATTTCAAAGGTATCAATCTCTTGGGCAATATCGATGATTTCCAACTTGTCCATGGTCACCACCGGACGGATAACTGGTGTATTGGTTACCGCATTGATGGCCTGCATACTCTCTAAGGTTTGACTAGCCACTTGTCCTAAGCTTTCACCGTTGATAATCACCAAACCACCGCGAACCTCGCGAATACGATCTGTGATGTGCATCATAAAGCGGCGGGTCAAGGTCATGAGATAAGCTTCCGGTGCTTTTGCCTTGATTTCCTCTTGGATCTCTGTGAAGGGCACTTCGATAAATTGGATATTGCCCCCAAACTTGGTCAACTTCCGTGTTAAGTCATGGGCTTTTTTCAAGGCACCTGGGCTGGTATAAGGGGGGCTCGCAAAGTGAACCGCCTCGATATCCACCCCACGCTTCAAGGCTAAGTAGCCAGCTACTGGAGAGTCGATCCCACCAGATAGCATGAGCATCCCTTTCCCAGAAGTCCCAACTGGAAGACCTCCTGCTCCCTTGATGGTTTCATAAGAGATGTAGGCTGCTTCTTCTCGGATTTCGACTTGCAGATTGATATCTGGCTTTTTCATCTGAGCCTGAATCGTTGGGATGGCTTCAAAGACAGCTCCACCTAGGGTTTGATTGAGTTCACGGCTATCGAGCTCAAAGGTATGGTCACTCCGCTTACTTGAGATTTTAAAGGTCAAGCCTTCCTTGTATATCTCCTTCATAATCCCTTGCACTGCCGCTTTTAAGGCTGGTACTGATTTTTCAATCTTGTAAACAGGTGAAAAATTTTGGATTCCAAAAACTTGCTTGAGGGATTCTGCCACCGGCTCATAATCCGTCCCATGTAGATAAGCATGGGCCCGATCGCGGTCCGCTGTCACTTTGACAGCCGGATAAATAGATAAAACATCTTGGATATTATTGCGAAGTTTATTGATGAAACGCATGCGGTTTTTCCCTTTAGTAGAAAGCTCTCCATAGCGAATCATAATTTCTGAATAGGTTAAGGTCATATTGATTTCCTTCTAAAATTAACGTACTTTTCGTGTTTGTTCGTAAATCAGTTTGAACTTGGTCAAGAATTGCTCGACTTGGCTCATGTCATTTTCAATATCGAGACTGAGGCGAACTGCTGTCTGAGCGATGCTCTTGTCCACTCCCATGGCAATCAAGGTTCCAGCTGGTTTTCCAGCCTTGGACGAGCAGGCACTGGTGGTCGAGATGTAAATATCAAACTCTTCAAAGGCATGGACCACTACTTCACCACGAACTCCCTTGATCCCGAAAGTCAAGATGTGAGGGGCAAAGTGATCCTCACCAGAAAAGACAGTGACATCTGGATAGTTGGCCAATTCTTTACGGATCACTTCTTTCATCTGCTGGGTCTTACTGGCAAAAGCTTCTTGGTTTTCCATAGCTAAGCGTAGGGCTTTTGCGGTTGCTGCGATACCTGCCACATTCTCAGTTGTCGAGCGCATTTCTTTTTCTTGACCTCCACCCGTTAAGAGGGGTGTGATCTTTTTGCCTTCTTTGATGTAGACAAAGCCAACTCCACGAAGACCATGGAATTTATGACTAGAGAAGGTCGCAAAGTCCACGCGCTCTGGTAGATAAACTTCTGTTGCTACCTTGGCTAAAGCTTGAACCGCATCGACATGGAAACTAATCGTTGGACGATCCTCTAGGAGAGCCGCAATTTCATGGATGGGCTGGATGGAGCCAATCTCATTGTTGACGGCCATGACAGAGACCAAGGTCGTATCTGGACGGAGAAGACTAGACAAGGCATCCACTTTGACAAAGCCACGCGCATCCACTGGAGCATAATCCACTTGAAATCCTTGCGTCTTTAACCAAGCAGCGGACTCCTTGATAGCGGGATGCTCGATGTCAGAGACAATGATATGCTTGCCATAAGGAGCTTTCTCAAAGGCTACACCCTTGAGGATCCAGTTGTCCCCTTCGGTCCCACCAGACGTGAAGTAAATTTCCTCAGCTTTCTTGCCAATTAACTCTGCAATCTGTTTTCTAGAAGCCTCTAAAATACGAGTAGCTTGACTACCTAGATTGTGCAAACTAGAAGGGTTCCCCCAAATCCGACTGGCCACTTCTGTATAGGTCGCTAGGGCCTCTGGATAGGGTTTGGTCGTTGCTGAATTGTCAAAATAAATCATGTCCTACGCATCCATCACTTTCTTTTTACGTAACTTCTATTTTATCATTTCTAACCGCTTGGGACAAGGATTTGATAAAGAGAGATGAGGTAAAATCACTCCATAAAATTCAGTTCTTTTTAGACATTTTTCAGAAAATGACTTATAATAGGAAAGTGTTAAAAAACAATTTTTGATAGAAAGAGAATGAACATGTCACAATATTCAAGAAGCAACAAAAACCAAAAACCAGAGGATACTACAGATTCTAGACCATCACGTGGTGAAAAAGTCAAACAAGGCCTGTCACTATTTCAAACAGTTGTCGCCACGATTGCCAGTCTTTTAGGGATTATCGTCACTTCTTTTACGATTATAAGCCTGCTTAATAAAGACAATCAAAAAACAGAAGATAAACCATCTAGTAGCACCAGCGTCGTCGTGGTCCACGATAAGGGATCTGACTCAAGCGCTACCAATACAGATGCTAATACCAATACGCAAACCGATTCAAGTAATACAGAAACAAGTTCACAAAAAGAAACCGATAGCTCATCCGCTACAGAAACCAGTTCATCTGCCGCACAAGACCAAGGTTCCACCGCAACAGACAGTGGCGCAGATACAGCATCATCTGGATCCAACTAAAAAATCAGTAAGGGCAACCTTACTGATTTTTCTTAGCTTCTGATTCCATTTTTTCTGATGTTTATAGAAAGCATCGATCTCATTGTCATACTCCCATTTGAGCGTTGAGCGCTCTTCCTGGATTTGATCCAATTGCTTATATGGAAAGTTCATAGGCCTATCACGATAAGTTGATTCAGCTAATGAACCATATAGATTGTCAAAACTTCTCAAATTCCAATTACTCAAATAATCTCCCCCCTATTCTAATGTCGGATCCTATATACATCTCATCTAAATTTAATGTATTGTCCTCATTAATTGGGATATCTACTCCCCAACTCGATTCTTCAATATGATTTATACCTCCATAAACATTCATATAATATTCAGGAGTTGTCAGTCCACCATCACTCCATTGTGTATGATCCCAATCAATCTGAACAGATTCGACTTTTGGATTTTGAGCCTTCACAAAATCGACGATTTCTTGCTCGTGCTCTTTGAGATAAGCGATTTGCTCTTTTTTTATCTCTTCTTCGGTTTTTGTACAACTTTCTTTGAAGAAGTGGTCGTTATCTTCTGCTCCGGCCTTTTGTTCAGGGTCATGATTTTTCCTCCTAGAAAAACAAGGCCTAGGATCGGTAACAGAATAATCAAAAATAGTTCCAGTCGTCTCTTCATCTCTTCTTCTCCAATCCTTCCTTTCATGACTGAATGGACCAGTCACTTTCCTTACTATTATAGCATCTTTCATTTGAATCTCAATCTAACTCACTAGTTAGAGACTTTATGCAGCAATCATAAAAGAACTTGCGGGGTTCTGCTAGAATATAGATAATCCTTTTTTACAAATAACACCTAAGTGATGCTAAAAATTCAATTGTTGCATTTTTGTAGAGCATCTAAATATATAATGAAACTTTCCGCTGTGAGAAAAGTGCTAGAAACACCATTTTTTCTAGCACTCAGGAGTTTTGGAACCTTAGGTCCAAAACTAAGTCATGGAACTTCTTCGAAGTTCGCTGACGTCCGTACTCACTTAAGGAAAGTTTCTAAGAGGAGTTTATCTCCAATCAAAAAGGAACCCGGAGGTTCCTTTTGTGTTATTTTCGATACATCTTGACCTGAAGGTAAAGATCGTTATAGACTCCAAGCAATTTCTTGCCTAATTGTTGATAGACTTCCAAATGGTCCAGTGTTTCATCGCTTGGATAGAAGGCTTGATCATTTTGGATTTCTTTTGGCAACATAGCTTTGGCTTTTTTATTTGGCGTTGAGTAGCCGACATAAAGAGCATTTTTCAACGCATTTTTAGGACGAAGCATGAAGTTAATAAAGGCATATGCTGCTTCTTTATTTTTCACGGTTTTTGGAATGACAATGTTATCAAACCAAAGGTTGCTAGCTTCCGTTGGGACGACATAGCGAAGATCCTTATTGGCATCCAGCATTTGGCTAGCTTCTCCTGAGAAGGTAACCCCAATAGCTGCATTGTTTTGGATCATATAGCCTTTCATCTCATCGGCCACCAAAGCTTTGATGTTTGGCGTTAAGGTGTAGAGTTTATCCACTGCCTCTTGCAATTTCTTGGGATCCTTTTCATTGAGGCTATAGCCCAAGGTATTGAGACCAATTCCCATCACCTCACGCGCCCCATCGTACATCATGATGTCATTTTTGTACTCTTCACGCCAGAGATCAGACCAATGTTTTGGAGCTTCTTTGACCATCTTGGTATTGTAGACGATTCCCAGGGTACCCCAGAAATAAGGAACGGAATATTGGTTGCCCGGATCAAACGATTGGTTCAACAGTTTTGGATCAATGTTTTCCATCCCTTTGATCTTGGATTGATCCAATTTTTCAACCAAATGCTCATCCATCATCTTGGCAATCATGTATTCACTCGGAATGGCAATATCGTAGGTCGTGCCCCCCTGCTTGATCTTGGTGTACATGGCTTCGTTGGAATCAAAGGTATCATATTGCACCTGAATTCCCGTCTCTTTGGTG
The DNA here is from genome assembly GCF_019929185.1 of Streptococcus parasanguinis. Classification (GTDB taxonomy): domain Bacteria; phylum Bacillota; class Bacilli; order Lactobacillales; family Streptococcaceae; genus Streptococcus; species Streptococcus parasanguinis_O. The sequence goes on along the minus strand of NZ_JAHZPC010000022.1, from coordinate 8,448 downwards.
AATTCCTGGAGCAATTCAGGATCAACATAATCTCCCCAGTTGTAGATGACTAGCTTGTCACTATTCTTGGTATTCATGCTGGCTTCGATCTGGTGGCTAATTCCCCAGAGGATCAAGATCACCATGACAATCCCTGTTAGGAATGAATAGAGTTTTTTCATGCTGCTTCCTCCTTTTCACGGGTGATAAAGTAATAACCGATGACCAAGAGCACACTAAAGAGAAAGACAAGGGCAGACAAGGCATTGATACTGAGGGAAATTCCTTGACGGGCACGTGAGTAGATCTCTACAGACAAGGTTGTAAAGCCATTTCCAGTTACAAAGAAGGTCACGGCGAAGTCATCAAGCGAATAGGTAAAGGCCATAAAGTAGCCCGCAATGATGGCTGGTGTCAGATACGGCAACATGATCTCTTTGAGCATTTGCACTTGAGTAGCTCCCAAGTCATAGGCAGCATTAACCATATCCCGGTTCATTTCCTTGAGACGTGGCAAGACCATCAAGACCACAATGGGAATCGAGAAGGCCACGTGGCTAGCCAGAACAGATAGGAAACCTAGCTGGTACTTCACCGTCGTAAAGAGAATCAAGAAGCTGGCCCCAATCATAACGTCTGGTGCTACCATGAGAATGTTATTGATGGAGAGCAAAGGTCCTTCTAACTTTTTCTTGGATTGGTAGATATAAATGGCTCCAAAGGTTCCGATCACCGTCGCAATCAAGGCTGACAAGAAGGCCAAGAGGAAGGTCTCTGATAAGATCAGCATCAGGCGACTATCTGCGAACAATTCATTGAAATGCTCAAGCGTGAAGCCTGTGAAGGCATTCATATCTCCCCCTTTATTGAAAGCATAAAAGATCAAATAGAAGATTGGAAGATAGAGGATCAGAAAGACGAAGCCTAGATAGAAATGAGATACTTTTTTCATCGTTCTCTCCTTTCTCTCGTTGCCCACATGGTAAAGAGCATAGCAAGGATCAGAACAACTCCGATGGTAGAACCCATTCCCCAGTTTTGTGTTGTTAGGAAGTGCTGTTCAATCGCAGTCCCTAAGGTAATGACGCGATTTCCACCGATCATCCGTGTCAACATGAAGAGACTCAGACTAGGAATAAAGACAGACTGCACACCTGAGCGGACTCCATTCATGGACAAGGGGAAGACCACATGACGGAAGGTATCCCAACGATTGGCTCCCAAATCATAGCTGGCATTGATCAAGTTTGGATCCAAGTCATCTAAGACATTAAAGATCGGCAAAATCATAAACGGCAACTCGATGTAGCTGGCTACAAAGATAAAGGAGAAATCGGTAAAGAGGATCTGCTGGGGAGCGACTCCGAGAAAGCTTAAAAAGCTATTGATGGAGCCGTTTTGCCCAAAGATTCCGATAAAGGCATAGGCCTTGAGCAAGAGATTGACCCAGGTTGGCAAGACGATCAACATCAACCACAACTGCCGGTGTTTGAGCAGCGTCAAAAAGTAAGCAGTCGGATAGGAGATCAAGAGCGTCACCAGGGTGACAATTCCGGCATAAAGGACCGAATTAAAACTCATCTTTAAATAGGTCAGATTTTGCGAAGTAAAGAACTCTTTGTAGTTTTCAAGTGAAAACTGCCCTTCAACGTTGAAAAACGATTGAAAGATGATCATGACTACAGGAGCCAAGACAAAGAGAAAAATCCACAAGAAATAGGGGAGGATAAATAGATTAGAGGTTGTTTTCTTCATCTCTTTCCTCCTCAATGGCATTAATCAAACCAGCTTCTTGCTCTTCCACTTCAACGTACTCTTCGATCCGCGCATCGAATTCTTCCTCGGTTTCATTGAGACGCATAACGTGGATATCTTCTGGTTCAAAGTCTAGCCCGATGACTTCTCCCACAATGGCCTTACGAGTGGAGTGAATCATCCACTCATTACCCAAATCATCATAGGCGATGATCTCGTAATGCACACCACGGAAGAGCTGGGTGTCCACCTTCACTTGGAGCTTGCCTTCTTCAGGAAGGGTGATTTGCAAGTCTTCTGGACGAATGACGACTTCAACTGGTTCATTTGGACGCATCCCTCCATCGACGGCTTCAAAGCGTTTGCCATTGAACTCAACCAAGTAGTCCTCGATCATGCGACCATCTAGGATGTTGGACTCCCCGATAAAAGTCGCTACAAAGTGGTTGATCGGTTCATCATAGATATCAACCGGTGTACCAGATTGGACGATCTCTCCTTCATTCATGACAAAGATCCAGTCACTCATGGCAAGGGCTTCTTCTTGGTCGTGGGTAACAAAGACAAAGGTAATGCCCAAGCGTTGTTGCAATTCCCGCAACTCATACTGCATGTCTGTCCGAAGTTTCAAGTCAAGTGCAGACAAAGGCTCATCTAAAAGGACTACTCGTGGTTCATTGATAATAGCCCGTGCAATAGCTACCCGCTGGCGTTGACCACCCGATAATTTTTGGATCGAGCGTTTTTCAAATCCTGCTAACTGGACCATTTTCAATACTTCTGAAACCCGACGTTCGATCTCAGCCTTGTCCAGCTTTTTCAAACGAAGGGGAAAAGCCACATTTTCAAAGACCGTCATATGCGGAAACAGGGCATAGGACTGAAAGACGGTGTGGACATCCCGCTTGTTGGTAGGGACATCATTGATCCGTTCCCCATCAAGGTAGACATCTCCAGAGCTAGCATCTAAAAGACCGGCAATTATATTAAGGATAGTTGATTTTCCTGATCCAGATGCACCGAGCAGGGTATAGAACTTCCCTTCTTCCAATTCAAAATTGATATCCTTTAGGACAACGGTTCCGCTATCTTCAAAGACCTTTGTAACATTTTTAAACTCAATAATTGGTTTTTTCAATTCACATAAATTCCTTCTTTACTACGATTACCAAACTGCTTTTCAAACGAAAACGCAGCGGCTGACAGGAAGACCTGTCAGGCCACCAATACCTCTCGGGGACTTACTAGACTGCCCCACCTATTTACGGTATCGATAGGCACTCACCCCCTTTCCGACTGATGCTATCGATGTTTACACTATCAATTATTCTTCAATACTAACGTTCTTAGGCTTGACCGATAATGCGAACTTCTGGTTCTAAACGAACGCCTGAGTGAGCCTCGACTGCTTCAATGACATGGGCGATCAGGTCTTCGTAGTCCTTAGCTGTTCCATTATCGACATTGACCATAAAGCCGGCATGTTTTTCAGACACTTCAACACCACCGATTCGATAGCCTTTCAAACCTGCTTCACTAATCAATTGACCTGCAAAATGACCGACAGGACGCTTAAAGACGGATCCACAAGAAGGGTATTCAAGGGGTTGTTTCAACTGACGAAGATGGGTCAACCGATCCATCTCCTGCTTGATTTGCTCGTGATTGCCAGGAGACAAAGCAAATTTGGCAGAGATGACGACAGCACCTGTCTCTTGAATCTTAGATTGACGGTAGCCAAAAGCTAGTTCACTCGCTGACAGAGTTTCGATCTCTCCGTCTTTGGTCAAGACCTTACAGGATACTAGGACATGCGCGATCTCTCCTCCATAGGCTCCCGCATTCATAAAGACTGCACCACCGACACTGCCTGGAATGCCACTAGCAAACTCAAAACCTTTCAAACTATGGTGCAAGGCCACATGGGTGGTGTCGATGAGTTTAGCACCTGCCTCTGCTTCGATCACATAACCATCCACACTGATGTCACGCAAGCGATCAAACATAATGACAAATCCCGGAATGCCCCCATCGCGGACAATGATATTGGATGCATTGCCCAGGACCATCCATGGAATTTGCTCTTGGTTGGCAAATTGAACGATGCGTTTTAATTCGTATTGGTTGCGGGGAAAGGCTAAAAATTCAGCATTCCCACCTACCTTTGTGAAGGTATAATGTTTTAAAGGTTCTTGAAAACGGATATCAATCCCTTCAAGAATTTGATTTATTTTTTCATTCATCTTTCTGTCTGTTCTCTCTCTATAAAAATACAAACTATTATACCAAATTTTTGACTATTTTTCGACCCTAAAAAACAAAAGAAGACCTATAATATTCAGGCCTTCCTTTTATCATTCATTATGCAATTTTACGAGCAATGGCACGATTCTTTTGTCCATCCAGAGCTGATTTGACCGAAATCCAAGCACCACCAAGAGTAAAGACAGCTAAGAGTGCTAGATTCAAGTAAAATTTATCAGGGACATCCCCTGAGAATGTCGCTTCATTGAGAAGCGTCCAGGACATATCAAATGGCAAATCCAGTTCACTCATAAGCGCCAAAGTATAATCTAATTGGTTGACCAAAAAGACGGTCAAGACCATCAAAATAGCTGAAACTACCACACCTTTTTTAGTCAATTTCTTACCAAGAATCTCATAACCTTTGATGGTACAATAACCGAGGGCAGCCCCTGCTAAAACAGATACATAGCCAAGACGCGCTACCAAGAGGGCAACTGCTCCACCGATGATTACACCGATCACAGCCCCTACAATCCCCAAAAGGAAGTTTTCTTCCCGCGCTTCATAAGCCTCAACTGTATCTTGCACTTCGGCTTGGTAGGCTCTAAAGGTTGCATCGTCGATTAAAAAGATCGCATCTCCAATTTGATACAGACCGATTGGTCCTTCCTCACCCGTTTCCGCATTCACTTGCACAAATTGGTGGTTGAGTAAGAAATCAACAATATCTTGGATAGCTGTCCATAAGGTTTCGACAGCCTTCCCTTTGATCATTCCACCTTTGACAACGATCGAGGTCAAGTAACCATCAGAAGAGATAGCATTAATGGCTTTTGATTGTTCTTTTAATTCATTCCAAAGAATTTCACTATCTTCGATCAAGTCTCCTTCGGAACCTTGTTTCACACTGAGTGAAATGGTAAATACATTCTTGGTTTGAGCGCCTTCAATGACCAACAAGAAGCCTTCACGCTCTCCATACATCACACGAGCTTCGCCATCAAATTGCAGACCAAGATCGGTAGCAATACTATATAAATATTCTGGTTTCATGTTTCCCCCTAGATTTTCAGGAAAGCTTGAGCTTTTCCCCATACTGTTCCCATTCTACCATAGGAGAAGCAAAAAGGACATATACATTCGTATACATCCTTCTTTCATTTGTGTTACATTCGGGTTTAATTCTCAACACGAACGCCAAATGTGTCAATTTTAAGTTGGAAAATCTGACCATCTAGCCCGAGTTTTTCGAGAGCTGCAACAAAGGCTGCTGCATGCTCTGGCGCTAAGAGGTTCATGATCGTTGGGCCTGCTCCCGACAGATAGGTGGCGTAAGCCCCATGCGCATGGGCGACTTCTTTGACCTGAGGAAACTCTTTGACAAGAGATTGACGGTAGCGTTCGTGGAAATGATCAGACTCGATGGAGCGACCAGCCGTCAGCAAATCTCCCTTGAGGAGAGCTGCGATAGCGACATTGGCTACGCTACTGGCTGCAACAGCTTCCTTATAAGACCATTCTTTCGGTAGGACATTCCGACTATCACTGGTCTTCAATTGGTAGCTCGGTACAAAGGCCACAAGGTCACAGCTTGGGAAGTCAGCCGTGACATATTGGACATCTTCACCGATGTAGCTCGCAATGACCATATTCCCAAAGATAGCTGGAGCTACATTATCCGGATGACCTTCGATCTCGGTCGCGATGCGTAATTTCTCAGCGTCTGATAGCTGGAGGTTGGCTAATTGGTTGGCCAATTCAATCCCTGCGACAATGACCGAGCTAGAAGATCCAAGACCACGCGCCAAAGGCACTTCACTAGTCATCTTGATCCGATGGGGTTGCATATCAGTTGAGATAGAAAGAGCTGTTGAGAGCAAAAGGTTTTTCTCATCTGTCGGAATCCCTGCTCCAAGATCATGCTCAATAAACCAAGCATCTGCTGGTTCAAGGACTTCAATGGTCAAATAGCGAGTCACGGCAATCCCAACAGAATCAAATCCTGGCCCTACATTGGCACTGGTTGCTGGAACAATAATTTTCATGCTTATTCTCCCAAGACTTTAAAGGTATTCAAGAGTTCGAAATTCGCCTCTGAATCCAATTTTTCAACCAAGTTCTTGAATTGAGTTTGGTTAACTTGGTGAGTAATGATGACAACACTTGCATAGTGACCATCTGAGTCTTCTTGAAGGATTTGCTTGAAGGAAGCTCCTTCTGCATTAAAGATTTCCGCAAGACGCAAGATTTGACCAGTCGCATCTGGTGCCTTGATTGAGAAGTAATAATTGTTCTTCACGTCTTCTGGCTTAGCCAATTGAAGAGGGCGACTGTATTCATTGAAGGCTTTACCGATCGTTCCTTCTTTTAGACGACGGACAATGCGGACGAGGTCGGCTACGACACTTGTCGCAGTTGGTTTTTGACCAGCACCTGGTCCGTAGTACATAGACTCACCAATACCGATGGATTCCACATAGACCGCATTCATGACATCATTCACTCCTGCGAGTGGATGTTGTTTTGGAAGGAAGGTTGGTGTCACTTCTGCTGCGATCCCTGACTCTGTTTCAACGATAGATCCGACCAGCTTAATGACATATCCAAGGCTTTGAGCAACCGATACATCTTGAGGAGTGATCTGGCTAATTCCTTTGTGACCTACTTGGTCAAATTGGATATTCATCCCAAAAGCGAACTGGCTCAAGATCACCATCTTGTATGCAGCATCGATTCCTTCAACGTCGTTGGTTGGATCACTTTCAGCGTAACCAAGACGTTGCGCTTCTGCTAAAGCATCCTCATAAGTCCAGCCTTCTTCGACCATTTTGGTCATCATGAAGTTAGATGTTCCATTGACCACCCCGAGCACTTTGGTCACCTTGTCGGAAGCAAGGGAATTCACCAAGGTCCGAAGGATTGGGATCCCACCAGCTACGGCAGCTTCATAATAAAGAGCCACTTGGTGTTTTTTAGAAATCTCTAGCAACTCGCTTCCATGAACGGCAAGAAGGTCTTTGTTAGCAGAAACCACGTGCTTCCCTGCTTCAAGAGCACGGGTGATAAAGGTCTTAGCTGGCTCGATACGACCCATCAATTCAACCACGATGGCAATGTCCTTGTCTTCAATGATCTCATCGACATTGGTCACAAAGTTGTAGTCATGACCAGCAGCTTGTAATTTTTCCTTCTCAGCATCATCTCGAACCAAGACCTTGGCGATCTCGATTTCATCTTGAGCTGCCTGGGTGATTTTTTCATGGTTTTCTTTTAATAAAAATGGTACGCCACTTGCAACAGTACCAAATCCTAGTAAGGCAATCTTAACAGACATCCTATTGACTCCTTGAATTTTCTATAGTAGCTCCATTATAACAAAAACTTGAGCGTTTGACAGCCAATTGCCTTAAAAATTCTGAATTTTCATGACAGGATCTGCCTGTAGCAAGTTCTGGAAAAGAACCTAGAATTTGTGGTACAATAAAGAAAATAATGAAAACGGTGACACTATGAGTAAACGAAGAGTACCTAAAAAAATCAAAGCCCTACTTGGAATCAATGCCCTCCTACTGGTCTGTATCTTTATTTGTAGCTTTCTTCTGATCAAGCGGATCACTCAGCCGAATGAGGGGAATACCAGTGGCACTGCCATGACGCGTTCTCTCGAAGAAGGTAGCTCCTCTATCGAGTGGACTCGGGTGAAAAAGCCGGTCAAACTGCCCATCCTCATGTACCACTCCGTGCACAATATGGCCGAGTCTGAAGCTGCCAATGCTAATTTGATCGTTGATCCAGAAACCTTTGAAAGCCAACTAAAGGCCCTAAAAAAAGCGGGTTACTACACCCTGACACCTGGGGAAGCCTATCGCATCCTCGTCAAGAACGAAGTACCCAAAGGAAAGAAATTTGTCTGGCTGACCTTTGATGATGGCGTCGAAGATTTCTATACTATCGTCTATCCGCTTCTTAAGAAGTACAAGATGACCGCCACCAATAATATCATCACGGACTTTACCCAAAAGGAAAAAGAAAATGTCCTGACCTTTGACCAAATCAAAGAGATGAAAAGTGCTGGCTTGACCTTTGAAAGCCATACGGTCAATCATCCAGACCTAGCCAATTCCAGTCTTGAGACCCAAAAGAATGAGCTAGTCGCTTCTAAACGCTTGCTGGATAAGGTGCTGGATCAAAATACCAGCGTTATCGTCTACCCATCCGGTCGCTACAGCCAGGTCACGATCGACCAAGCCAAGAAAGCTGACTACAAACTAGGCCTCACCACTAAAAATGGACTAGCCAGCTCCGCTGATGGACTCTATTCCCTCAAACGAGTCCGGATCCTTCCAACCACTACAGGAGAGGATCTCCTAGCCATGATCCAAGAATAAAGAAAGAGAGTGGGACAGAAATCGGTAATTCGTTAGAATTCGATTTCGTCGTCCCACCTCCGCACAGTTGAGTAGGGCT
>NZ_JAHZPC010000021.1 GCF_019929185.1 Streptococcus parasanguinis | reverse complement strand
TACAACCCAACAACTAAGAAGGTTGAAAAACCAAGCAAACCAACTGAAAAACGTGTAAACAACGTTCCAGTTGAAGTGGAATTCAACTTCACTAAACGCTTGGAAGGCCGTGAGCTGAAAGCTAACGAATTCAGCTTCGTGCTTAAAGATTCAGAAGGTAAGACTCTTGAAACTGTAAGCAATGATGCATCTGGTAACGTTAAGTTCTCAGCTATGTCATTCAAGAAGGGTGACGAAGGTGTTCACAACTACACTGTAGAAGAAGTTAAAGGAAGCGACGCAACCGTTACATACGACACAATGAAAGCGAATGTAACAGTTACAGTTAAACATGATGGTACTGCTAAAGTTCTGATCGCGACTGTAGGCGACATTGCGGATAAAGAATTTAACAACCGTGTGACTCCTCCAGAAACTCCAGAATTCAATCCAGAAAAATATGTTCTGAACGAAAAAGAATTTGATTTAACTGGAACTTCATTATTAGATGATGATAAAGAGTTGGCAGACAAGGTCGCAGATACCAATGCGAACCCATATGCGGACGATGCATCTAATAACGAAAAAGCGAATATCAATACTAAATCAGTTAAACCAGGTCAAAAACTTGTTTACCAAGTATGGTTGGATACAACTAAATTTGACGCAAACAACAAAGACCATATCCAATCAGTAGGAATCTCAGATGACTACGATGAGGCTAAAGTTGATGTTGATGGTTCAGAAATCAAAGCTTATGATGGTAAGACTGGTGCGGATGTAACAGCTAAATTCGATATTACTGTGAACAACGGTGTGATCACTGCAACCCTTAAAGATGGCTTTACTAAGTCACTTGGCGATGCGGAAAACACACAAGTCATCGACACAACTAAATTCGAATTCGGACGTTACTACAAGTTTGATATCCCAGCTACAGTGAAAGCTGACGTTAAAGGCGGAGTAGACATCGAAAACACTGCGGCTCAAGTTGTAAACTACTACAACCCAACTACTAAGAAAGTTGAAAAACCAAACAAACCAACTGAAAAACGTGTAAACAGCGTACCAGTTGAAGTGGAATTCAACTTTACTAAACGTATGGAAGGCCGTGAGCTTAAAGCCAATGAATTCAGCTTCGTGCTTAAAGATTCAGAAGGTAAGACTCTTGAAACTGTTAAGAACGATGCCTCAGGTAACGTTAAGTTCTCTAAACTTGAATTCAAGAAAGGTCAAGAAGGCGTTCACAACTACACAGTAGAAGAAGTTAAAGGAACAGACGCAACCGTTACATACGACACTATGAAAGCGAATGTAACAGTCACAGTTTCACACGACGGAAAAGCTAAAGTTCTGATCGCGAAAGTTGGCGACATTGCGGATAAAGAATTTAACAACAAGGTGACTCCTCCAGAAACTCCAGAGTTCAACCCAGAGAAATACATCTTGAACGCTGAGAAATTCGACCTTACTGGTAAATCACTTCTTGATGATGATAAAGAATTGGCAGACAAGGTTGCGGAAACAAACGCAAATCCTTACGCTGATAAGGCTGACAATAATGAAGCAGCAAACATCAATACTAAGACTGTGAAACGTGGCGATAAGGTTGTTTACCAAGTATGGTTGGATACAACTAAGTTCACTGAAGCGCACAACATCCAATCTGTTGGTGTTACTGATGACTACGAAGAAGACAAGCTTGACATCAATGTTGCAAACATCAAAGCTTACGACTCTGTAACAGGCGAAGATGTGACTGCTAAATTTGATATCAAGGTTGAAAACGGTGTGATCTCTGCAACTTCTAAAGCGGACTTGACTAAGTCACTTGGAGACGCAGAAAATACTCCAGTGATCGACACAACTAAGTTTGCGTTTGGACGTTACTACAAGTTCGACATCCCAGCAACAGTGAAAGATACTGTTAAGGGTGGTGCGGATATTGAAAACACTGCAGCTCAAATCGTTCACCAATACGATCCAACAAGCAAGACAGTGAAGAAACCAAACAAACCAACTGAAAAACGTGTTGTGAACATCCCTGTTTCAGTAGAATTCAACTTCACGAAACGTTTGGAAGGCCGTGATCTTAAAGCTAACGAATTCAGCTTCGTTCTTAAGGATAAAGATGGTAAGACTCTTGAAACTGTGAAGAACGATGCATCTGGTAACGTTAAGTTCTCAGCTCTTGAATTCAAGAAAGGTCAAGAAGGAACTTACAACTACACTGTAGAAGAAGTCAAAGGAACTGATACAACCGTTACTTATGACACGATGAAAGCAGTTGTGACAGTTAAAGTTTCTCATGATGGAACAGCGAAAGCTCTCCTTACTAAGGTAACGGATCCATCAGACAAAGAATTCAATAACACTGTTCGCCCACCTGAAACTCCAGAATTCAACCCAGAGAAATACATCTTGAACGAATCTAAATTCGATCTTACAGGTGTGAAACTTCTCGACGATGATAAAGAGTTGAAGGATAAGGTTGCGGACACAAATGCAAATCCTTACGTTGATAAGACTGATAACAACGAAGCTCAAAATATCAATACGAAGACACTCAAGAAAGGTGATAAAGTATACTACCAAGTATGGTTGGATACAACTAAATTCACTGAAGCACACAATATTCAATCTGTTGGTGTGACAGATAAATATGACAGTGCAAACTTGACTGTCAACGGAGCTGATATTAAGGCATACGACTCTGTAACAGGAGAAGATGTAACAGCTAAGTTTGATATCAAGGTTGAAAACGGTGTGATTACTGCAACATCTAAAGCAGACTTGACTAAGTCACTTGGCGATGCAGAAAATACACAAGTTATCGACACAACTAAGTTGGCCTTTGGACGTTACTACAAGTTTGAAATTCCTGCAGAAATTAAACAATCTGCTCAAGATGGTGTGGACATTGAAAATACAGCTTCACAAATCGTACACCAATACGATCCAACTAAGAAGACTGTAGAAAAACCAGAAAAACCAACTGAAAAACGTGTAGTCAACATTCCAGTTAAGGTTCAATTCCAATTCACTAAGAAATTGGAAGGTCGTGCATTGAAGGCTGGTGAATTCAGTTTCGTTCTTAAGGACGAAAAAGGAAATGTGATCGAAACCGTAACCAATGATGCGGCTGGTAAGATCACCTTCTCAAATCTTGAATTCAAACGTGGTGAAGAAGGAACTCATCTCTACCATGTAGAAGAAATCCGTGGCACAGATTCTAGCATCGAATACGATAAGATGGTTGCCACTGTGGGTATTATGATTAACAAAGACGGTAAAGTATTGACGGCTATTACTCAGTTGCCAGAAGATACAGAGTTTAACAACACTGTTATTCCGCCAACAACACCGCCAACAACACCGCCAAATACACCACCAACAACACCACCGAATACACCACCGACAACACCGCCGACAACGCCACCAACACCACCAACACCACCAACAACACCGCCAACACCACCAACGCCACCAACACCTACAACTCCTCCAGCTCCAGCACTTCCTGAAACTGGTGAAGAACAATCAGCATCTGCTGCATTGTTAGGTGCTGCACTTGGTATGGTTGGCCTTGCGGGACTTGCAAAACGCAAAAAACGCGAAGACTAAAATTGAGGTGACATCAGCAAACTTGTTGATGAGGTGACAATTTTAGATCCAACAGGAAGAGGCTTTGCTCGAAAGAGCAAGGCCTCTTTGTTTGGTATTGGAAACTTAGAAAAACATGCATAAATGTGATGAAAAAGTTTCAGTAAAATTCTATATATTCATTTCATTCGGTTACTAGTTTCAGTAAAATTCCATTGACTTGAAGTAGAGAAAACAGTATACTAGTAAAGCAATTTGATCTTTCAAACTGCCGGCAACAAGGGGAATGAATCCACTTTGAATTGGAATACAGTAGGGTTTGGAGTGGTAGTACTTCACACCCTTATTGTCGTCAGTCACCCTCATAAAAGGGATCTAGACTCTGAATGAGTTGTATAAATATAAAAAAACTTCCTTGGAACAGAATTCCATAGGAAGTTTCTTTGTGTTTGGGATCTACTCTTGTTTCTTTTTGTAAGGGATAAGACTGGACAAACCTGCTAAGAGGCCAAGTCCAAGTAGGGCTAGCTGAGAGGTTTCTTCACCTGTTGCAGGTAGATGAGTTCCTTCTTGAGGGGTGTTAGGAACAACTTCAGGGAGTTCCTCTTTTTGGCTTGTTGTTTCAAGAGGTTTCTCCTCTTCTTTGTTAGAGAGAAGTGTTGATCCCTTTTCTTCATGAGCATCAGTCGTGTTTGCTTTTGTCACGGAAGGAAGAGGGCTAACTGTTTCTTCTTTTTCTGTTTCTGGGGATGGTTGTGGAGTAGGGATTTCTTTGACCTTATAGGCAAAGATCAAGATGGTTGTTCCCACTTCTACGTTCCCAGTTTGTTCAGCTGCACCGATCCGTTCGTAAACGTGGCCGTCGTAGGAGATTTCATCTGGTGCGCTAGCGACGTAAGGGGTTCCATTGTCCACATTGGTTGCAACAGCAAGATCTGGTTGCAATTCAGTGCTAGTATCTTGGATGACAAATCGCGCGATGACCGTTCCCGTAGCTAACTTGTAATCATAGATGACCGTTTTCATTCCCTTAGTGACTGTGCCACTTGGATCAGCAGAATCAGCACGGTGTCCAACTAGATGGTAGATACGACCATCTTTTGTGATTTCTGTTGGGGCCTCACTGGTGTACTTGGTGCCGAAATCTACCTCTGTAGCAAGGTCTTGCGCCTCTTGCAGATCAGTGTCACTTCCCTCAATGAGGAATCGTACTCTGACCGATCCTTTGCTGATGGCATAGGTAATAGCAGTATCAGCTGTTGGAGAATCAGGGCTTGGAAGAAGATAGCCTTTGGTTTCGTCAAGTGGATCCACAAGGTTTAAGACTTGTCCACGAGCATCTTTTGGCTCTAATCCCTCCACGTAAGGAAGGATAGCAGTAGGAGACGCGATGGCAGTTGGATTTGTGGGATCGTTTAGATAAGCGATCTCTTTTTGAGCATGGGCTGGTTCATTACCAGTAGCATAGCTGATCCTATAGGCACCGACTGGGCGATAGATGACCGTATCTGTGATGTCTGCTGCATCAGCATGAATGCCAGTATGTTCTCCTACTTTTGTCAGGTCAGAAGAGGTGGCATCAGTCGATTCTTCTGCTACGACAATATAGCCTTTTTTGACGGGATTTTCAAGAGCTGCAAAGCTTGTGCCGTCTTGAGCTGTCCAGTCTTCAAGACTTGTCTCGCCTGTCACCAAATTGATGGTTCCTTTGCGAGTGAAATGAAGGCTGTCAGTTTGATCAGCTATTCCTGCAGGCCGGCGGTTAGATCCATCGTTGTCCTCTGTTACATAGGTCACTGTACGGGTCACTGTTTCAGATAAATGATCCAGATCAGCCGTTGTTTGACCAGCTGGAGCTAGAGGAGTTGGATAGACACGACCTTCGCTATCTCCTGGAACAACTTGACCGGCTTGGATGGGCTGTGTTGCAGAAAATTCCACAATTTTTGGTGTCAAGCGGACAATAAACTCTTGAACGCCATCTTCATTGGTGTTGTTAGCGTCGCGGTCAAAGTTTGGTTGTCCGTCTGCATCGAAGCCATTCTCTACTAGTTCATAGCCTTTCTTCAAATAGTTGGTAATGGTTTCTTTTGTAGAGTAGTTGATCTTTTCACCTGTATGACCAACCAAATCACTGGAACGCTCGAGCTCAACCCCGTTTTCGTCTTGATAAAGAACATGAGCGACTTCATTGAGTTTGACATAGAGCATGTCCCATACATCTAGACTAGGAACATCGATAGCAGCCATCCATTGGCCAGCACCTCCGTCATAATAAACATTTGCGCTTGTTTCCCGAAGGTTGATGTTGTATGTTCCTTCTACAGCATCAGGTGTTGCCCAGTAAATGCTGGCGTGTTCAGCCTGGTCTTTTGTAATTTTTCCGAGTGGAACAAAAGCTTGAATATTGGTCAATTTTTCGGTTGTATTCACAGCGCTGTTCCATTTGTTTTCAGTGATGCCGACCAAATTGATCAAGTGAGCAATCCGATCACCCGTCTTGGTTTCTTTTGTAAGGGTATAAACGGTTCCAGGTTGAACCCCGTCAGCATTATCCAGGTTGGATCCGATGAAGTTGCCGTTTACCAGTACATTTGTATTGTCTACGATCCGACGAGTATCATGCGCCAAGGTTTCGCGCCCGCGGAGAAGTTCTTGATAAGCAACGATGAATTCTTGGTAGTTGAATTCTGCATTGGCAAAGTCAGCATTGACTGGTAGGTTTTGATTGAGATACCATTCTGCTTGGATCACCCCAAAACCTTTAGCATCCTGAGAAGTATTGAGGGCTGCAGTCGTCATATGGTAACCACCGCTCGCTGCGATGATGGCATCTGTCAGCAATTCGTTGTCTTTGCTGAGGGCTGATGCATTTTTACCACGATGGGTATAGGCTGCGATGATGGGAGATTTCCCCTTGTATAAATCACGCATCCGTTCGGTGAGACGAGTCAAGGCTTGGTAGGTAGAGTCATAGGCAATGCTATCTCCCCAAACTTCCGCATAAGGTGCAGAGACATTGGTCTTTCCTAGTCGATCAGCATCTCCAGTAGAGATATCGTTGATCATGAAGTCATAGCCTTCTTTTTTGAGAGCCTCTGTCGCAGCTGTGGCTAGTTCTGGATAGTGTTCGCTCAAAGAGAAGCCTTTTCCAGGTTCACTTTCTTTTTCCACCCAGTTAGAGCCCATGGTATCCCCTTGCCATCCATCAAAGCCGCCTTCTTTCATGGCTTTGGTCATGACTTCAATGATAAATTTTTGCCAATTTGGATCACCTGGATCGAGAAATTGTTGGATATCGGTCGCTGTGACATCCCCCTTTTTACCGAAGTTGAAATGGTCTGCTAGATTGCGAACGATGGCGCTTTTCACTTCATTTGGAACCCCTTCTTCGAGGGAAACTGCGTAAATCATGTTATACAGCATGGCTTTGGCACCAGTTGTATGGACATGAGCCACCAGCTCTTTGACTGCTTCTGTATCGATGACAGGTAAGTAGGACTTGCGCTTGTCAGGATCTGTTTCGCTATTTGGAATCAAGAAAGTCGCCCAGTCTTGAGTGAAACGTTCAACATTTGCTGGGAATGGGTTGGCAGGTGTATTGTAGACATCGTAGAAGAAGTAGTTGTTGATGTGCATATTGGCCAATTGGTCAATACTATTCTTGTAACCTTCTACCTGATCATTGGTGATGGAGTTGTGATTGTCTTTAGAGCCGGCAACCACCCCATAACGTGGGTAAATCGTCCAGTCATCTTCAACAGCAAGACCCGCTGCCTTATGAAAGGCTTGGGAGCCATCTGCTTTCTTACCAAGGACATCAACGATAAATCCAGCATTAGGTGAAAAGACTGTACTTGGAATTGTCAGTTCGCCGCCTTCAACGTTTTTCTTTTCATAAATGACCTGATCTAAATGAGAGACAGTGACATCAGATGAAACCACTTCAGGGTTGTTGATAGAGATACGGACGTCTTCCCCACTTTTATAAGTCGCTTTATCAAAGGTGACGTCGTTGGTGATTTTTGGAGTATTATAAGTAGTTACTGGAGCTGCACTGACCGGTTGAGTGGCAGTTACAGTTGCTGTTGATTCAGATGGAGAAGAAGTTGCTTCCGTCGTAGCACCTTCCTCACTAGTAGTAGTAGGAGTACTGGTATTGGTTGCTACTGGTTGAGCGGTTGATGGGATCTCAGAAGTCGGATTGGTGTTGACCTCGTCAGCCATGGCAACAGAGCTTAACATCAAGGCTCCAAAAAGGGTAATCATAGAGACTAATGCCTTGTTGCGCTTGCGAAAATAGCCGTGCCCTTTTTCAGAGACACTATTTTTTTGTTGATTCATTTTTTTCTCCCACATACTGTTTGTATAGTTCGTTGAACAGTTTAAAGTAAATTGTTCTATCGATGCCAATAAGTATACGACATTTCACTAGATAGTGTCAATTTAAGAACGAAAGTCTGTTTGAAAATTTTCATGGAAGTGTTAGAAAATGGCCTTAAATAGGGGTTTTTGATTCATAAAAATGAAAAACCAAAAAACGTTTGACACAAAATTTCCCCGCATTTTAAAAATAGTACAAATTAGTGATAAAAAACAAAACAAGGAGAAACGTTTGCATAAGCTGTAAGGCCCATTAGTAAAAGAATTTCTGCAGTTTATTCTATTTTTATTTCTGTAAATAAAGTTAAAAAATTTTTTTTAGAAAAATGAACCGGCAAAAATCAGATGTCAAACGTTTGACATATATAGAAGAAAACTAAAAAGAAAGCTTTTATAAACAAGGAGTTTTATCAAAAAAGAAGCAAAATTTGAATGGAGATGTGAAAAAAATCAAAAAATAATATTGACACATAAGGGGGCAAGTGTTAATATCTCCTTACAAAAATCGACATTAATATTTAAAGTGTTGATTTTTGTAAGGAGAAATTTGAAAAAGAGGTTAGAAGGAATTATATGTCACTAATTAAAGATAGCAAGACTACCAAATATGCCTTGCGTAAAACGTCTGTCGCTTTTGGTTCTGTAGCAGTCGCTACGGTTCTTGCAGTAGCAGGTGCTGCATCTGTTTCTGCAGATGAAGTTGTTTCAGCTACTACAACAGTCACTTCAACAACGGCTACTCCAACAAGATCGACAACTGAGACTAAAGAAGTTGCTGTACCAGATTATTTAGAGACTGCGAAAACCGATGCGGTAACTACTGGACTTGAAGTTACAGAAACAGAAGCAAAGACCCAAGCAGATGAAAAAACTGCTGAGCAAGATTATGCGAAGCAAGCCATTGCTATGGATAAGACCGTAGCAGACTATAAGGCAGAAGTTGCAGCGAATCAAGCAACTTATGAGAAGGAAAAAGCAGTTGTAGATGCGAAAAATGCAGCGGCTCAGGTAGCTTATGACAAGGAAGTTGAAACCTATAACAAAGAGCAAGTTGCTTACGAAAAAGCAGTGGCTGAAAATGCTGCAGCCCTAGCAGATAATCAGGCTGCAAAAGCGGCTTATGAAAAAGCCTTTGAAGAATACCAAACTGCTTTTAAAGCTTATATTGAGTCTGTTAAAGCCAAACAAGCCGTTGAGACAGAAAACAATTTGGCCCAAAAGGCTTACGATATCAAATTAGCCGACTACAAGGAGAAAAAGCGCCTCTATGATGAAGCGCAAGCAGCTTACTTGATTGATAATGAACTATACAAGAAGAAAAAAGCGCAATACGATGATGCTAAAGATGCCTTCAATAAGATGGTTAAAGAGCGTGGTGGAAACCCTGAGAAGTACAAACAAGATTTGACCTTACTTCCAGAAGAGTTGGCAGATGGGGAAACAACGACGCTTTACCACCAAACAACAGGTCTTACTACGTATTTGACAAAAGAAGGTCAATCTCGCTTGTATGGGGACGGTAAAGCTACCAAGATGTATGAAACCAAGAACCTACAAGATTCCGATTTGACAACAACGAACCCATATGCAGATAATGAAATCGAGTGGGCAGTCGTTAAAGTTGGAGACAAGTTCGATGTCACTTACAAGGGTCTTCGCCAGGCTAATATCAAAGAAGGTCGTGATATCAAGCGTATCGCTAAAGTGGTCTACAAGTACGAAGTGAAAAGCTTGCCATCTAATGACGGTCGAGGAATCGTTCAAATTTACAATGATCCAGCGGTAACAATGACGATCGGAAGCTCAACTGACACAGACCAACCCGTCACAGTTGGTGTTGATGTTGAATTTTATGATGAAAATGATCAATTGATTAATTTAGCTAACCATAATGCCATTTTGGCTTTGAATTCCTTAAACCACTGGAATGGAGCTTCTTATGTTGAAAATGACAAACCTCGTGCCCTTCTTGTAGAAGCTAAAGATATCAATGGAAACACTGTTCGTGGAACTTGGGATCCTTATTCAGATGGTAGTAACCCTAGTCTTGATGGAGCAGATGTCGCTGTGAAGCGTGGCTATGCAAACTTCGGTAGCGCTCAAGTCTTTAATGATGCTGATAATCCATTGAAGATCGTTGGTCAAAAAGCAACTTGGGATGGGAATGGCTTCTCAGTCAGTGAAGAAACTGTCCTTGATGTGACGACGGTCAATGCTTCTGGTGGAGGAAATGGTCATTCTATCGGAACAGAAGACTATCAATTTGGGGATAATTCTGATATTGTCGGTACTTATTCAGTTGATGCGGGATCAGGAATTTTGACCTATACCCCACGGATGAAGCACCAAAATACACCTCACGTAGAGTCTGTAAATATTGGAAATAAAGAATTTATTAAATTGCCAAATTCTAGTGTTGACCAAGATCCAACTACAAAAGAAGTTTTTGCCAAGGAACAAAACCAGTACATGAACGAAGGTGCAACTTTTAATGCGGATCCTTCAAGTTCAACTAAGGGATGGGATGATCCAAAAAGTCCGTATCTCTACTATGGTGGTGGTGCAGTTGTCTTGAAAGACGGCCATCTTGAGTTCACTGCTAAGGGAGCGAATGCTACGGATGAAGCAACCCTCTATTGGTTCTCAATCAATTCAAATGTTGCCTTTCCACAAGATCCAGGAGAAGAGCCGGTGAAACCAACCGCTCCAACTGCTCCAACAGCCCCTGAAAAACCTGAAATCAAAGATGTTCCAGCTGAAAAGGAAGTTCCTGTTCCGCCGGCTTGTCCACTTTACAAGGTAGAACCAAAAGTTCCTGAACAACCAGTGAAGCCAACAGCTCCTGAATTGGAAAAGGATCCGGTGCTAAAAGAAACTGTAAAACCGACTGTAGAATGGCATAAAAATAATATTCTTGTTACAAAAGAAGAGCCGCAGCCAGAACCACAACCGGAACCACAGCCAGAACCACAACCGGAGCCACAACCGGAACCACAGCCAGAACCACAGCCAAAACCACAGCCAAAACCACAACCAGCACCTAAGCCAGAGCCTAAACCAACTATTGGCTACCATACGCCTGCGCCAATGGTAGAGCAAAAAGTTGAAGAAAATTTGGTCTCAGATGTTGTGAAGGTGAAAGAAGTATTGCCACACACAGGTACAGAATCAGCAACCGCTCTTACCAGCCTTGGCTTACTTGGTGTGATCGCAACAGGTTTGGGTCTTGCTCGAAAGAAAAAAGAAGACTAAGATTTTCTTTTAATCCTTTAAAAAAATATCACGATTAAAAACCAGAAGGCACAACCTTTTGGTTTTTTTATAATGCATGAAAAGGGAATTGATGACAATTTCCTATAGGTTCTCCTCCATATTTGTGATACAATTAAACTACTATTATCGAAGGGAGAAACTATGATTAATTCAATTGTTTCACAAGGTTTGATTTGGGCCATTTTAGGGTTAGGAATCTTTATGACGTTCCGAATTCTAGATTTTCCAGATATGACGACAGAAGGTTCTTTCCCGCTTGGAGGAGCGGTGGCGGTGACCTTGATTACCAAAGGGGTCAATCCACTACTTGCGACGCTGGCTGCTATTGGAGCAGGGTGCTTGGCGGGACTTGCGACGGGTCTTCTCTACACAAAAGGGAGAATCCCCACACTCTTGTCAGGGATCCTGGTGATGACGTCCTGTAACTCGGTTATTCTCTTTGTCATGCAGCGGGCTAATCTGGGACTTTTGGGCTATAAAAAAATTCAGGAATTTCTTCCTTTTGCCAGTGGGTTCAATGAGATCCTGATTGGCTTGATTTTCGTAACGCTTGTGATCCTTGGTTTAATCTTCTTCTTGGATACACGCTTGGGTCAAGCCTATATTGCGACAGGGGACAATCCAGACATGGCCAAAAGTTTTGGGATCAACACTGACCGGATGGAATTGATGGGCTTGGTTATTTCAAATGGGATTATTGCTCTTTCTGGTGCACTGATGGCTCAGCAAGAAGGCTATGCGGATGCTTCACGTGGGATTGGTGTCATCGTTATTGGGCTTGCTAGTCTCATTATTGGAGAGGTGCTCTTTTCAAATGTCACCTT
The DNA here is from genome assembly GCF_019929185.1 of Streptococcus parasanguinis. Taxonomy (GTDB): domain Bacteria; phylum Bacillota; class Bacilli; order Lactobacillales; family Streptococcaceae; genus Streptococcus; species Streptococcus parasanguinis_O. Next base: position 5,433 of record NZ_JAHZPC010000021.1, on the reverse strand, counting down.
GACAGAGCGCTTGCTCAGTATTGCGATCGGATCGATCGCCTACCAATTTTTGATTTGGGCCGTGATTGCGCTTGGCATCAATACCAGCTATATTCGAATCTTCAGTGCCTTGATCTTGGCTATCTGCCTGATGATTCCAACCTTTAAGGGAAAAATCATGAAAGGAGCGAAACTCAGTAAATGACAGCAATTGTAGAATTAAAAAATGTCACCAAAGCCGTGAGCAATGGGATGAACGAAGAAAAAGTCATTCTGGATGATGTTTCCTTGGAAATTCGAGAGCATGATTTTATCACAATTTTGGGGGGGAATGGAGCTGGAAAATCAACCCTCTTTAATACCATTGCTGGGACGCTTCCGGTGAGCAGTGGGAAGATTTATATTTTGGGGGAAGATGTAACCAACTATTCTCCTGAAAAAAGAGCCAAGTACCTATCGCGGGTCTTTCAAGATCCTAAAATGGGGACGGCGCCTCGCATGACAGTAGCGGAAAACCTCTTGGTAGCGAAGTTTCGCGGAGAGAAACGTGGCTTGATTCCGCGTCACTTGGCCAGCTATAAAGAAGAGTTTCAAACAGTCCTTGCTAAGATCGGCAATGGCTTGGAAAATCATATCGACACAGCCGTTGAGTTTCTATCAGGTGGGCAACGTCAGGCTTTGAGCTTGTTGATGGCGACACTAAAACGTCCAGAACTTTTGCTATTAGATGAACACACTGCAGCCTTGGATCCGAAAACCAGCCAGGCTCTGATGACCTTGACGGATGAGTTTGTGAAACAAGATGCTCTCACTGCCCTTATGATCACCCACCATATGGAAGATGCTTTGAAATATGGCAATCGCTTGATTGTGATGAAAGATGGACATATCGTCCAAGATCTCAATCAAGAAGAAAAAGCCCAAATGGCCATCGCAGACTACTATGAATTATTTGAGAAAGAATAAGATACAAAGGGCGTAGCGGATACAGTCAAAATAGGGAATACGACGCAGAATCTTCAGATTCTAGGAGGATTCATCTTTTTGACACAATCCGCAGCCCGTGTTCATTTAATAAGATACAAAGCCCGTAAAATGCAAAGTGGAAATAGGGAGTAGGACCGAAGCGATATGATTTATGAACGCTTCTTCGTCCTACCCCCACAAGGCTGATTAGAATTCTTCCGAGCTGATCAAGCGAGAGAAGAAGCCAATCAGCTACTGTGCCTTGTCTACATGCTAAGCTAGAGAGCTTGTTCTCTAGCTTTTTCTCTTTCTAAAACACAAGCTACTGTTTATAAATATACGTCGTCCCTTCAATGAATGCCTTATACAACAAAAGAGCTTAGAAAGAGGTCAGAAGAAAACCGTATAAAAATAGGAACTAGTTTCAGATGGAAACGCTTGCAATCGCTAAGGGAGTTGAGTATAATATAGTTAGAAAGATGAAGAAGGGATTGATACCAATGCCTTATCGAGTTAAAATTTAGGTTACTTCGTTTTAGGCCTGTTTTGCTGATAGCTGTTCATGCTCTTATCGTAAAAGAGCAGTTATGTCGTGTGTGTCGGATCGGTTGGACGGTCGGGCAAGCCTGCTTAGTTTGTCCGGAGACATAAGAAAACGTGGAAATAGTAGGTAGAAGCTTTTTATAAAGGTTTTCAAACTTCAATGCGTCCAGTCGAAAGCTCATAAATTTAGATTTGGGATAGCAAAGAAAACCTCTGGTATTTTACACAAATACTATTAAATGAAATCAACATCATAAACATTGTTTTGTTAGCCAATAGGTTAATTGCACCAAGTCAGCGAAGCAGACCAGGCCTCTAGTCCCGTAAGACTGGAGGCCATTTTTTATAAAATACCCAGGAGGAGGTGAGAGTATGGGATTGTCGTATGCGCAAGAATATAGTTGCCGTGACCATTTTCGGCAAAGAGCTTTTGAGCGCTTTGGCGTAGATGATCAGCACCTGAACAGGTGGATCAACCAACACCTCCCCTCCCTCTCTCCTTATGATAGTAATGTGGTTCAACCAGCTAATACAGAAGCCTATGTAGCCAGTGATGGTGTCATCTTTGTCTGCAATATCAAAAGTCGGGAATTTATCACCTGTTTTAAGGCGGTTAATTACCATGAGTCTAAGGAAGAAGAGGAAGCTTATACGGACATTCACGAAAGCAATGTCGCTTCTTTCAAAAAAGACATGAACCACTTGGTCAATCGCTATCGACTCAAGGAAGCCAAGGAGCTGTTTGAAAACATTGGGGAGGATTTGGATGACTTTTATCGCCTGTCCCAAGCGGTCAAGAACGGCCAATTGAGCGAGCGAAATAGTAAGCGCCTAGAGGAATTGTTAGGCAAGTTTCATGTGATCAAGGCAGCCATGCGGATCATTGAAAATAAACGGGGAGATTACCATCTTTAGGGTCTTTTCCCCCTAAAAGCAGGCGCCTAGAAGCTTTCTCATCTAATTTAGATGGGAAGGCTTTTTTGGCTGTGGAAAGCTTTTTGAAAAAAAGAGAAAAAAATTGTATAATAGAGTGGATATGCAAGTATTTGCAAAGCTGTAATTCGACTTGGGTGACCAAGGACCGTAAGTATTAAAATAATCACACTAAAGGAGACAACAGTGAGTAGTATTAAATTAGTCACTCTTGGCGGTGTTCGAGAAAATGGGAAAAATCTCTACGTTGCCGAAGTGAACGATTCGATTTTTGTCTTGGATGCAGGTTTGAAGTATCCAGAAAATGAGCAACTTGGGGTGGATGTCGTTATCCCCAACATGGATTATCTATTTGAAAACAAGGACCGCATTGCGGGTGTTTTCTTGACCCATGGTCATGCGGATGCCATTGGGGCTTTGCCTTATCTTTTGGCGGAAGCGAAAGTCCCTGTATTCGGGACAGAGTTGACCATTGAGTTGGCTAAACTCTTTGTAAAAAGCAATGATAGTGTCAAGAAATTCAATGATTTCCATGTCATCGATCAGAATTCTGAAATTGACTTTGGTGATGCCGTCGTCTCTTTCTTCCAAACAACCCACTCCATCCCTGAAAGTATCGGGATTGTGATTGGCACTCCTGAGGGCAATATCGTCTATACAGGAGACTTTAAATTTGACCAAACTGCCAGCGAGTCATACGCGACAGATTTTGCTCGTCTAGCTGAGATTGGACGCGAAGGCGTGCTCGCTCTCTTGAGTGATTCGGCCAATGCGGATAGTAATATTCAAGTTGCCAGTGAGCAAGAAGTAGGCGATGCCATCTTAGATACGATTGCAGACTGGGATGGTCGTGTCATCGTAGCTGCGGTAGCCAGCAACCTTTCTCGGATCCAGCAGGTCTTTGATGCTGCGGCTGAGACTGGCCGTCGGGTGGTCTTGACAGGGTTCGATGTGGAAAACATCGTCCGCACAGCTATTCGCTTGAACAAATTGTCTCTTGCCAACGAAAAACTCTTGATCAAGCCAAAAGAAATGAGCCGTTTCGAGGATCATGAATTGATCATTTTGGAAACAGGCCGGATGGGTGAGCCGATCAACGGTTTGCGCAAGATGTCTATTGGCCGTCACCGTTATGTGGAAATCAAAGATGGGGACTTGGTCTACGTTGTCACAACGCCATCTATTGCTAAAGAAGCTGTGGTGGCTCGTGTGGAAAACATGATCTACCAAGCAGGTGGCATTGTCAAATTGATCACGTCAAGCTTGCGCGTGTCTGGTCACGGAAACGCACGGGACTTGCAGTTGATGATCAACCTTCTTCGTCCAAAATACCTCTTCCCGATCCAAGGGGAATACCGCGAATTGGATGCCCATGCACGAGTAGCGATGGAAGTCGGTATCTTGCCTGAAAATATCTTTATTCCAAAACGCGGAACTGTGATGGAGTACGAAAAGGGGGACTTCGTCCCTGCCGGTAGCGTCTCAGCTGGAGATGTCATGATCGATGGGAATGCCATTGGTGATGTGGGCAATATTGTCCTTCGTGACCGTAAGGTCTTGTCAGAAGACGGGATCTTTATCGTGGCGCTCACGGTGAATCGCAAAGAGAAGAAAATTATTTCCAAAGCGCGCGTGCACACCCGTGGTTTTGTCTATGTCAAGAAGAGTCGGGATATTCTTCGTGAAAGTTGCGAATTGGTCAACCAAAGTGTTGAAGACTATTTGGCACAAGACAGCTTTGATTGGGGTGAGTTAAAAGGTTTGGTACGCGACAACTTGTCTAAGTTCTTGTTTGAACAAACCAAACGTCGTCCAGCCATCCTACCAGTCGTGATGGAAGTGAAATAATAGTAGAAAACGAAACGCTTGGTGGGCGAAGGCTTGCCGAGTGTTTTTAACAGTAGAAAGAGGAAATCAAATGGCAGTTATGCAGATTGAGTATTATTCAGAAGCCTTGAAGATGGAGTGGGGCGTGTCCGTCCTTTATCCCGATGCATCGCGCGTGGAAGATCCAGCGGATACGGATATTCCAGTCCTTTATCTCTTGCACGGGATGAATGGGAATCACCACTCTTGGTTGAAGCGGACCAATGTGGAGCGCATTTTGCGAAATACCAATCTGATCGTGGTCCTGCCTAATACCAATAATGGTTTTTATACAGATACCCAGTATGGCTACAACTACTACACGGCTATTGCGGAGGAATTGCCAGAGACTCTTTCTCGCTTCTTCCCGAATATGACTAAGAAACGGGAGAAAACCTTTATTGCGGGCCTATCCATGGGCGGCTATGGATCGATGCTCTTGGCTCTCAAGACCAATCGTTTCTCTCATGCGGCTAGTTTTTCTGGAGCACTTAGTTTTCACGATAGAGACTTTGAAAACAATGACTTGGAACAACCAGCTTTTTGGAAGGGAATTTTTGGAGAGATTGAGGATTGGACGACCAGTTCCTATTCGCTAGAGACGGCTACCAAGAAGTTTTCAGATAAGAAGACCAAACTATGGATCTGGTGTGGGGAGCAGGATTTCCTTTATGAAGCCAATAATTTTGAAGTCAAGGAATTAGAAAAGTTAGGCTTGGATGTCATCTATACCCACAGCCCAGGTAAGCACGAATGGTTCTATTGGGAACGTGAGTTGGAGCACTTTTTACAAACCCTACCAATCGACTTTGAATTAGAAGAAAGACTAAGTTAAGATACAAAGGGCGTAGCGGATACAGTCAAATAGGGAGTAGGACAGAAGCGATATCATTTATAAACGCTTCGTCGTCCTACCCCCACAAGGCTGATTAGGTATTCTTCTGAGCTTAGAAAGCGACAGAAGAATCCAATCAGCTACTGTGTCTTGAATTAATTGCTATTCAGCTTGCGTTTTTGACACAATCCGCAGCCCGTGTTCGTTTAATAAGATTGAAACAATCATCATATGGAGGCTGGGACAAAAGTCCTAGCCTCTTAATTGTTTTTGGATTGTCGAGCAAGACGCAGTGGTTGAGTGGGCTCTAC
>NZ_JAHZPC010000020.1 GCF_019929185.1 Streptococcus parasanguinis | reverse complement strand
GCCCTACTCAACTGTGCGGAGGTGGGACGACGAAATCGAATTCTAACGAATTACCGATTTCTGTCCCACTCTCTCTTGTTTCGTCCCTTATTGCTTGGTCAAAACGATAATCCCTTGATCATCCTCTGCTTGCTCCAGATCTTCTAGCGACAACTGATTCCCTTCGATCCGATAGCGATAGGGTTCATCCCCGATACGCATGGATTGATTGACCGGATCAATACTGACCTCTTTGGTCTCTTCTTCTCCATCAGCATCTTGCACCGTAAACGTGCCTTTTCGACCCGTCACCACCAAGAGGATCGTATTTTCCTCGTCCTGTCCACGATAACTGCCATCTATGGATACTCCTTCTTTCTGTTCTTCACTCGCTGAAGTCACAGTCTGTGATGAAGCAGACGTCTGTTTGCTCGAAGTCTGTGTCGCTTTTTCTTGCTGGCTACAAGCAGTCAGGAAAAGGGCTACTGCCAAGGTCAGTATAGACATGATTTTTTTCATTAAGATCGGCTCCTTTCGCCATAACCGTATACTATCTACCACCAGTATACGCCAAGAAAGTCTTTAGGTCAATTGTTTACCCCTCTAATAAAAATGCCCTTACTTCCGCAATAAAATACAAGGACCCTGTCACAAATAAGACTTCATCTGGACGACTCTGATCCATAAATTCTTTGATATAGGCCTTATAGTCCGCTACATAGGGCAAGTCTTGTCGGTCGCCTTGTGCCACCACTTCTCCGTAATGGAAGGTCGTCAAAATCAATTCAGCTTCTGGCAATCCCGCTTGAAGCGTTTGGAGCATTCCGCTATAATCTTTTCGCTTGAGGGCTCCAAATAAAATCTTCATGCGCTTTCCTGCCAAGCTATTGGCAAATTCGATCAAGCGCAACATAGCATGAGGATTATGAGCGCCATCCAGATACACCTGGTCACCAAACAACTCTAGACGTCCAGGCCACCGCGTCTCTTGTAAGGCCAGTTTGACCTGATCCATATCCACTTCTTGATCTAGCCCCTCCATATAGAGGAGAAAGGCCTCCAGAGCTACTGCAGCATTTTCCCGTTGGTAATCACCCTTCAAGCCCAGAGACGGCAAGACAAGATCCACGTTTTCATTCCAAAAACGATCCTGCTCTAAGCCAAAATCTTTCTGGAAGGCATGGAGATCTACAACCAATTGCTTCGCTTTTTCTTGACAAACCACTTTCGCTTCATCAGATAAGGGGCCCACTACAGCTTTCTTGCCCTTCTTAAAGATTCCTGCCTTTTGCTGGGCAATTTCCGCAATCGTCCCTCCCAGTGTTTCCTGGTGATCCAGGCCAACCGAAGTGATCACTGCGAGCTCTCCTGTCACTACATTGGTCGTATCTAGAAGCCCACCGATACCAACTTCCAATAAGACCACGTCCACAGCTTGTTCCTTAAAATACAAGAGGGCCATGAGGCAGATAATCTCAAAATAAGAGAGTTGGTCTTGGGTTTGAATCAAGGTCTGCTCCATTTGCTGGACTTCTTGGCCAATCCGAGTAAAATCTTCATCTGAAATTGGCTGATCCCCAATACAAATCCGATCATGGATACTGATCATATGAGGAGAAGTAAAGGTCCCAACCTTCTTCCCATGAGCCATCAACAATTGACGCAGAAAGGCGATTGTGGATCCCTTCCCATTGGTTCCTGTCACATGAAGGATCGGGTAAGCCTTATCCGGCCTCCCTAAAAGGCTCACTGCCTGCTCCATACGATCCAGTCCCGATCGAAAATTCAGACCGATCCGACTATTCATCCATTGCTCAATCTTATTCACATCTTCCTCCTAAAAGAAAAAAGCGACAAAACCTCTTCTGACGTTTGCGCTCCTTTCTTTTGTAGTTATTTCTTTCGCATTTTTACAGCAAGTCCATCGGACTTACCAACTCTTTCTAGTTTCTAGGAGTTGGGCTAAAAACATCCACTGGACTTACTTGCGGTCTTCATTTCTAGCGCAAGGCTAAAAACATCCACTGGATGTTTTTACTCCTCCATAAAGCTGTTGAAGACTTCTTCGATCATATCCCATTCTGCATCTGAGTCTTCTGGGATTGGTTGAAGGTCGCCTTCTGTTCCGTCTTCGTTTTCTGTAAATGAATAAGCTTGGATTTCAACTTCGCCGTTTTCATCTTCTTCTGCATTTGCAGGGATCAAAAGGACATAGTTCTTTCCAAATTCTTCTTTGCCATCAATGGTTAAAAGAATTTCAAACAAGGTTTCATTTCCTTGTTCATCCACCAATGTAATTAATTCACGTTCTTCATGGTCGTGGTTATGATCATGTGCCATACTATTCTTCCTCGTTTTCTTTCTAAAAATTGCGATCTAAATAATTTTGTAAAATAAGCTGCGCTGCTAACTTATCAATAACTTTTTTACGTTTGCTACGGCTAATATCTGCTTGCTCAATCAACATCCGCTCTGCAGCAACTGTTGTCAACCGTTCATCTTGGTAGTCGACTGGCAACCCAAACTTTTCAGCAATCATTGCGCCATAAGCCTGACTAGCTTCCACACGCGGTCCGCTGGTATTGTTCATGTTTTTCGGCAAGCCCACAACAAAACGGTCTACCTTGTATTGAGCCACTAATTCGGCCAAGCGCTCCAAACCGAATTCTTTTTTGTCTTCATCGATTTGGATGATTTCAAGACCCTGAGCTGTAAAACCGAGAGGATCACTCACAGCAACCCCGACGGTCTTTGAGCCAACATCCAATCCCATAATTCTCATTAGAGGTCTATTCCTTGCCCTTTCAAATAATAACGTACCAATTCTTCCACGATCTCATCTCGTTCATATTTACGAATTTGGTTCCGTGCATTATTATAACGAGGTACATAGGCAGGATCACCACTGAGTACGTATCCTACGATTTGATTAATTGGATTGTAGCCTTTTTCATCCAGTGACAAGTAAACATCTTTCAAGGTCTCGCTAATTTCCTTACGATTTGAATCATCAAGATTAAAACGTACTGTTTCATCTGTAAATCCCACAAGAACACCCTCTTTCCTTAGAATATTACTATTATACCATAATTAAGAGTTTTCCACAACGGCCAAGCCCTTGATTTTACGGCTTTTTCAAGCATTTTTGAGCTATTTTAGCTAAACTGTTTTTTTATTTTTGCTCACTCGCTCCAGCATTGATGAGGTTGTCCGCAAATTGACTCGGTGTCAGCTTCAACAACTCTGGTAAGTGATTGTTTTTGAAGTAGGTCATGCCTTCAGCCTTCTTCACATCCATTGCTTCAAAATCATAGGTGATGGTTACCTTGTATTCATTCTCATTTTCCAAGGTCAAATCAGCTGTGAAACCTGGCACTGTCAAAGCTTCCTTAAATGCATCGTCCTTGTTAAAGGATTCTCTCAATTGCTTTTGTGCTTCCTCGACTCCAACCTGTTGGATCCCTTTTTTCAACTCCTCATCGGTTGCCGTCACATTGATGGTCTCCAACTTTTTAAAGGTATTCCCCACATAGGTGACGATTTGCGTCTGTTGTGTCCCCTTGTCATCTTTTGGAAAGACAAAGGTTCTAGTGATGACTTTATTTTCTTCAGCTTTTTGCAGGATACTCTTATTATCCTTTTGCAGTTGCTCTGCTTTTGCTTGGATTGCCTTTTGTTCACTTGAATTTGGCGTTTTCGCTTGTTTTTTTTGACCGCATCCAGTCAAACACAAGGCAAGTGCACCCAATAAGAAGATTTTCCTTTTCATTTTCCATTCCTTACTAGTTATTGTTTTCTAAAATATTGTATCATAGATTTCGTAAAATGGCGCAGTAAACTGCTTTTCATTCCGATTTTTAAAAAGAAAAAAATCAGAAACAAATTGTTTCTGATTTTCAATCGCTTTAAAGAGCTGCACGCATCCGCGCTTCTGCATTTTCTACATTTCGAACTGATCGTGGCAAGAAGGCACGAATATCGTCTTCTTTGTAGCCCACTTGGAGACGTTTGTCATCTACCAAGATCGGACTTTTAAGAATACGAGGTGTTTCCATGATGATGTCAATGACTTCATTGACACTCAAGTCTTCGATGTCCACTCCTAGATTTTTAGCGTATCGATTTTTTGAAGAGACAATACTTGCCACTCCATTTTCAGTCTTTGTAAGGATATCCAACAATTCTTCTTTGGTGATCCCTTCCTTACCGAGGTTTTGTTCTTTATAAGTTAGCTGGTGAGCGTTGAGCCAAGTCTTTGCTTTTTTACAGCTGGTGCAACTTGACACTGTATAAATTTTAATCATGCATGCACTCCTTTCGCTACACGATAATACTATCGTATTAGATTATAACACAAAAACCATCAGTCTAGCGACCTATTTTGAAAAAAATTAATCTTCAATTTCAATCGCGTCATCTAAATCTAGAGTTACTTCTTCTACGACAGGAGCTGCTTCTTCAGTTTTATCAAGGGTTTTCACTGCTTCGTCTTCTTCGATCAAACCAAAATGAACCCGAACCTTGTGGTCGATTTCGTCAAAAATTTCTGGGTGGTCAGCCAAGAATTTCTTAGCATTTTCAGATCCTTGACCAATTTTTTCGCCATTATAGGAGTACCACGCACCCGCTTTTTGGATGATATCCAAATCTGTTGCAATTTTCACCAATTCACCTGTACGTGAAATTCCTTCTCCGTACATGATTTCAACCATGGCTTCTTTGAACGGTGGAGCCACCTTGTTCTTCACAACCTTGATTTTGGTTTCCTTACCAACGTTGGTATCTTTTTGGTCCCCAGTCCCCTTGATTTGAGTATTTCCACGAACATCTAGACGGACAGAAGCGTAGAATTTCAGGGCACGACCACCAGGTGTGGTTTCAGGGTTCCCAAACATGACCCCAACTTTTTCACGCAATTGGTTGATAAAGATGGCAATGGTCTTGGTCTTATTGATCGAAGCTCCGAGTTTACGCATCGCTTGGCTCATCATCCGCGCTTGCAAACCAACGTGGCTATCCCCGATATCTCCATCGATTTCCGCACGTGGTACCAAAGCCGCAACAGAGTCGACAACCACCAAATCAACCGCACCAGAATCGATCAATTTACCAGCAATTTCAAGTCCTTGTTCCCCTGAGTCTGGTTGAGACAAGAGAAGTTCGTCGATATTGACCCCAAGAGCTGCTGCATAAGATGGATCCAAGGCATGCTCGGCATCGATAAAGGCAGCAATGCCTCCTTCTTTCTGTGCTTGCGCTACTGCATGGAGGGCAACGGTTGTTTTACCAGATGATTCTGGACCATAGATTTCGATGATCCGACCTTTTGGATAACCACCAGCACCCAAGGCAATATCAAGCGCCAAGGAACCAGAGCTCATGACTTGTACTTTTTGTTCTGCACGTTCCCCCAGACGCATGATCGATCCCTTACCAAAGTCTTTTTCGATCAACTTCAGAGCATCGTTGAGCGCTTTTTCACGCTCATCTCCAAATTTCTTAGAGATATCATCTAATTTTTTCTGTTTTTTCGCCATTCTTTTCTCCTATTTTTTACTATACAGGAAATGTATGCAACTCACTGACGCTTTCCGTCATTTGAAAGGCACATTTCCTATCCATTTTTAGAATTATTCTTCATTTGGCACAAGCTTCATTATACCAAATTTTCACCATTTAATACAGCCAAGCGCACCAAATTAAAGGCATGAAGGACTGCAATTTCGCGGACATCCGCCCGGCTACGTCCAGCGATATTAACTTGGACACTATCCACTCCATTTGGAGTCGCAAGTCCGATAAAGACAGTCCCTGCTGGGTGCCCTTCTAGACTATCTGGCCCCGCAACTCCGGTCAGGCTAACACCATAATCGGATCCTGTTAACTTACGGGCCTGTGAAGCCATGGCTTGAGCTGTAAAGTGAGACACCACTCCATGTTGCTCTAACTCTTGAGCTGGAATAGACAACATCTTGCTTTTTTCTTCCAGACTATAGGTGACAAAACCACCTGCAAAGATGCTGGACGCCCCTGAAAAATCTGCCAGAGTCGCTTGGAAAAGGCCAGCCGTCAGGCTTTCTGCAGCTGTAATGGTCTTACCAGTCCGTTTCAAGAGATCAAAGGCCACCTTGGCCATCGAATTATCATCCCCATAACCATAAAACAACTTATGCAAGGGTTGATGGTCCAGGGTATGGCGTGATAAGATTTCCTTTTCTAAGACATCGAGCTTAGCATCCGCTGAGGCTTGATCCTTCGCCTTTGTAGACAGACGCAAGGTTACTTCTCCCGTCTTGGCATAAGGAGCCACCGTCGGATCACTCTGCTTTTCAATGATATCGGCTAGGATCGTAACCAGCTGGCTTTCCCCAATCCCAAAGAAGCGCAAGACTCTTGAAAAGAGCTCTTCCCCTGTTGTCAAATGAGGCACCAATTGTTCGTTGACCATGGGTTTTAACTCACTTGGAGGACCCGGTAGAACGACATAGGTCACACCATCAACCGTGATCAAACCTCCAACCGCGAGACCTGTACGGTTTTGAAGAGGGATTGATCCGGCGATCATTTGTGCTTGTCGCTCATTATTGGGCGTCCGGACATAATCAGGGCGATTCGCAAAGAAGGTGTCGAGTTTGGCAAGCGCTGTCGGATCGAAAACCAGTTCCTTCCCTAAAAACTTGGCAAGGGTTTGCTTGGTCAAATCATCCTCTGTTGGCCCAAGTCCACCGCATAAAATCACCAAATCGCTGCGTTTTGAAGCTGTCTCAATGGTCAAGAAGAGACGACCTTCATTGTCTCCTACCGCCACATGATAATAGACATCAATCCCTAAACTAGCTAATTTTTCAGACAAGAATTGAGCATTGGTGTTCACAATTTGTCCTGTCAAAATTTCCGTTCCAACTGCAATAATTTCCGCCTTCATGGTGCCTCCCACTTATACTATTCGTAATTTTCATTTCATTTTAACACAATTTCCTAAATTATTTAAAAAACAGATTGAAGATAAAGTCCATTTTGGACAACTTTCTTCAATCTTTTTCTTTTAGAGTATAAAGTAAAAACTCTTAGAAATATCATTACATCAGCATTCCTAATAGTTTTAACTATGTGGCAATCAACTTCTAAAGGGCTATTTTCTATTGTTGATAGAGCTTATCTATATTCTGAAGTAACCATATCGAGTGGTTGCTTTTTTACTACTTTCTTGATCTAAAAACCTTCTTCTGACTCTAATTCTTGTTGTTTCCCCTCATCTTTTGTGATACAATAGCATCAATTTTTTCTAGGAGGATAATATATGGCTTCTACTATTGGTATTATAAGTTTATCTAGTGGGACTATGGGTGAAGACTTTGTCAAGCACGAAGTGGACTTGGGGGTCCAACGACTCAAGGACCTCGGACTCAATCCTATCTTTTTACCTCATTCGCTAAAAGGCTTAGATTTTATCAAAGAACATCCTGAAGCTCGTGCAGAGGATTTGATTCAGGCCTTTTCTGATGATAGCATCGACATGATCCTATGTGCCATTGGTGGAGACGATACCTATCGCTTGCTACCCTACCTCTTTGAAAATGACCAACTACAAAAGGTTATCAAACCAAAGATTTTTCTCGGTTTCTCGGATACAACCATGAACCACCTCATGTTGCATAAGCTAGGGGTCAATACTTTCTACGGCCAATCATTTCTAGCAGACATTTGTGAGTTAGACAAAGAAATGTTGCCCTATAGCCTCCACTACTTCAAAGAATTGATTGAGACGGGAAGAATCTCAGAAATTCGACCTAGTGACGTTTGGTATGAGGAAAGGACTGATTTTAGTCCCAAAGCCTTGGGAACACCTCGTGTCAGCCATGCAAATACAGGTTTTGACTTGTTACAAGGCAATGCTCAGTTTGAGGGAGAAATCCTCGGTGGTTGTCTTGAGTCTCTCTATGATATTTTTGACAACTCTCTACACGCAGATAGCACAGACCTCTGCCAAAAATACAAACTTTTCCCTGACTTATCCGACTGGGAAGGAAAGATTCTATTGCTAGAAACAAGTCAAGAAAAGCCTGAACCTGACGACTTCAAAAAGATGTTGCGGACTTTAAAAGAAACTGGGATATTCGAGGTCGTCAGTGGACTCTTGGTCGGGAAACCTATGGATGAAACCTTCTATAACGACTATAAAGAGGCTTTAATGGACACCATTGATAGCAATATCCCAATTGTCTATAATCTGAATGTTGGCCATGCCACACCAAGAGCGATTGTTCCCTTTGGAGTCCACGCGTATGTAGATGCAACGGAGCAAGTCATCCACTTTGACTATAACAAAGAAAGCTGAGATAAGACTCTCAGCTTTTTCTGTATTCTCCGATGTTCTAGGCATCTAACGTCACTCATTTCTACTTTTCCATTCACAATCATTCTCATGATCATTGACCAGGCCTGCTGCTTGTAGGTAGGATAGGACCGCAACGGAACCCGTAAACTTGAAACCACGCTTTTTGAGGTCTTTAGCCAACTGCTCGGAAAGAGCTGTCTTCGCAGGAGCCAACCGGTAATCCTGGACATCATTGTTGATGGCTTTCCCACCGACAAAAGACCAGAGATAGGCATCAAAAGAGCCGAATTCTGCCTGGACTTGTAAAAAGGCCTGGGCATTGGCCCGTGTCGCAAAGATCTTCGCTCGATTTCGAATGATGGCTGGATTGTCTAACAAAGCTTCCAGCTCCTCGTCCGTCATGTCTGCCACATGTTGAATGTGATAGCCATGAAAAACCTCACGGAAAGCCTGCCGTTTATTGAGCACCGTTTCCCAAGATAGTCCAGCCTGATAAGTCTCTAAGCAAAGCAACTCAAAGAGCGCCTGGTCATCATGGAGGGGACGTCCCCACTCCTCATCATGGTAGGCTATATAGAGGGGGTTGTTCATTTTAACCCATCCACAACGTTTTGGCATAGACTTCTCCTATTTCACCAACATCTTAAGGGCAGACTTGATATAGTTCTCTGCTGTATCCGAAGTTCCTTCAAAGAATTTCTTGATTTTCTTAAGTTCCGTTGACTTGTAGCCCAAAGCCAACATGGCTTCCATGGCTTCTTCCAAAGCTTGGTTTTCTTCTGCAACTTTGGCATTGGACTGAGCCGGTGCATCTTCTAGATCAAGATTGATCTTACCTTCTAGATCCAAGACCATCTGTTGGGCTGTTTTCTTGCCGATCTTCGGAAATTTGGTCAAGTAGGTGATGTTCTTGCTTTCGATGGCTTGGACGAGGCCTGCATTGTCATCCGCAGCAATGATAGCCAGAGCTGACACTGGGCCAATTCCAGAGACCGATATCAAATTCAAAAAGAGCTTTTTCTCTTCTTCTGTCGCAAAGCCATAGAGCAGGTGAGCGTCTTCACGGACTACTTGATGGAGATAGACTTGCACCTCTCGATTCATTTTACCAGAGTAAGCATAGGGATTAGCCACATGCAAGAGATAACCGATCCCAGCTGTTTCTACCACAATGTATTTGGCGGTGATTTTCGTTAAGATTCCTTTAATGTATTCGTACATAATCTTCCTTTATCGTTTACTTAATATTTGCCCAATTCTCGTAGGCTAGTGTGATTTTCCTGAATGCGTCGGAACATCTTTTCCATGTCCGACTTGGTGAAGTTAACCAAAACCGGACGGCCATGAGGGCAGTTATAAGGGTTGTCGCATTGGGACAGTTGATAGATCAGATCGCGTGCAGAGTAATCGTCCAGTGTGTGGTTAGCCTTGATGGAGCGTTTGCAAGACATCATGATGGCCAACTCAGCCCGGTATTTCTTGATGGACACTTCCTTGGTCAAAAGGAGCATGTCACACATCTCATAGATGCCCGCCTCGATCTCTTCTTCCTTCATCCAGATCGGATGCTCCCGCAAGATCAACTGGTTGGCTCCGTACTCTTCTAGATAGACGCCCACTTCCTCTAGGAGGTGCTTGCGCTGTTGCAGGCGAATCAGATCATCTGCAGGGAACTCAAAGATATAAGGCACCAGCAGTTGTTGCTGACTACCGTCCACATCCCCGATACTCTCTCGGTATTCTTCGTATTTGACCCGCTCTTGGGCCGCGTGCTGGTCAATGATGTAGAGGCCTCCATTGCCTTGGGCAAAGAGATAGGTCCCATGCATCTGACCAAAATATTCCAACTCTGGGAAGGTCGATCCTTCCTCTCCCTCCAGCTTGTCATAGGCCTTGTCTAGACTAGCCAGATCCAACTCTGGGTGATCCAGTTCATCGTATACCGCAGCCTTTCTTTCCGCAAACTTGATCGCACTTGTCGGTTTTTCTACTGGATTTTCTTGACTTATTGAATCAGCAGTAGCTTCATCTGTTAGAGGAAGTTGAGGATCTGCCACCTCTGGTCGAAGTTTGAAATCTTGACTTTCTCGGTCATAATAAAGGCGGTTTTCTTTTAAAGGCAAGGTTGTCTGTACTGGCTTTTCGGTCCGGCGAATGGTCGACTTGGCTAGATTTTCTAGAGCATCCGGAATCAGGTCCTGCTCTTTCAAAGCGTTCGCAATCGCTTGGGAGATCAAGGTCATTAGTTCTCGTTCTTTGGAGATTCGAACCTCTTGCTTGGTAGGGTGAACATTGACATCCGCTAAGTAAGGATCGATCTGGATATGAATGATCGCGAGCGGGAAGCGGCCCACCATGAGTTTACTACCGTAGCCGTCTAAAATAGCCCGATTGAGCAAGAAATTCTTGATGTAGCGGCCGTTGATAAAGAGACTGATGTAGTTGCGATTGGCACGAGTCAATTCAGGCAAAGACACAAAGCCCGTCACTTCAAAATCTAGATCGCGATTTTCAATGGCTACCATCTTCTTGGCAGACGCCAAGCCATAGACGCCCGCAATCGCTTGCCGGAGATTGCCAGTCCCCGCTGTTTTGGTCATTTCTTTTCCATCATTGATTAAGGTGAAAGCAATCTCTGGATGGGCCAAACTCAAGCGATTGAGAATATCCACGATATGGGACAGCTCTGCCTGCTGGCTTTTTAAATACTTGAGACGAGCAGGGGTATTAAAAAAGAGATCTTCTACTGTAATATTGGTCCCGACAGGGCTTGTCGCTGGCTCCAATTCCTCAATTTCACCACCCTTTGCGACCAATTTGGTCCCGTGGGCAGCTCCTTCTTGAGCCGTTAGAAGGGTTAGAATACTAACAGAAGCAATGGAAGGCATGGCCTCGCCACGAAAACCAAGCGTTCGAATGCGAAAAAGATCCGCTTGATTCTTGATCTTACTGGTCGCATGTCGACGAAGGGCCAGAGCGACCTCATCATGCGCAATTCCTTCTCCATTGTCTGTGATCCGAATCGACTTCAATCCTGCTTCTTCGATTTCAACGACGATCTGGCTAGCTCCAGCATCGATCGAGTTTTCAACCAATTCCTTGACCACACTAGCAGGTCGTTCAATTACTTCACCTGCCGCAATCTGGTTGGCTAGGACTTCTGGCAATTCAATAATCTGTGACATAGCTGCTCCTTTACCTTTTTTCACCGATACATGTAGCTCTATTATACCACAGATCCACAGGACTCCCTTTCTTAAAAAATGGAGGCTGGCCCCATCTTCTTCCCTAAAAACCGCATAGGCAAAGAAAATGACCACATAAACAAATCCCCTTGTCTTCCCTTTGGAAAAAGTGTTTAATAGTAGTGTAAAGAAGGAGCCGGGCTAGCAGGCTAACCGACTTTACCTAAGGAGGGAGAAAATATCTTATGAAAGTAGAAGTACACATTGATTCCCACTTCCAAGAAGAAGCGGTGACGATTACAGCACCTACACTATCTACGCGTGTAGAGAGAATCCGTGACTTTGTGGAAGAATTGGATCAAAAAGGGCGCTTACGTGCCAAAAAGGATGGGGAGGCTTACCTGATCGAAAGCCAGCTATTCCAACGTTTTTACATTGAAAATCGGCAAGTGATTGGTGAGACCATGACAGATCAATTTATCCTGACTGGACCACTCTATCAACTATCTGAAGACTTACCGACCTTCTTTCTCAAAATTTCCCAATCTGAAATTATCAACACAAAAGAAATCGATCACCTGCACTTCACTAGTGGAGGATCGGTTCAAATCTATCTAAAAAATGGGAGCCTGACCTACTCCTCCCGTCGTTATTTAAAAGCCATTAAGGAGAAATTATCATGCTAAAACAATCATTTTCTGACGCCCTAAAAGGGATTCTCATCGGGCTCATTCTATCCATCTTCTTTTCCTACCACTTCTCACCTGAGTTGTACCTTCCCTTAAGTCCCAACTCTACAGTCGGCCGCTGGATGTTCTTGCATCATGTTCACGGCTCACTGGTCATGCTCTATTGCGTCCTCGTTTGGGGTGCGATCGGGGTCCTCTTTAGCTTGGGAAGCCTCCTCTTTCAAAAAGACTGGAGCCTCTTGCGGGCTACTCTGAGCCATTACCTACTCATGTTACTTGGCTTTATTCCCCTAGCTACCTTGGCCGGCTGGTTCCCAGCACGACTAGGATTTTACCTTTCGCTCATTGTCGAATTCACCCTCGTTTATGTGATCATCTGGTTGGTCTCTTATCATTTTTACAAAAAACAAGTACAAGAAATCAATCAAAGCATTACTAACCACTAAAAGAAAAGATCCTCGCCGTCACGAGGATCTGAAAGTGGAGATAAGCTGTTCTTTTATACAAATCTAATAAATTCTATAAAAATTATACTCGTTATAGTTATTCAATCATCTACTGAAACTTTCCGCTGTGAGAAAAGTGCCTGAAACACAAACGTTTCAGGCACTCGGGAGTTTTGAGACCTTAGGCTCAAAACTAAGTCATGGAACTTCGTAGAAGTTCGCTGACGTCCGGACTCACCTAAGGAAAGTTTCTAAGATGACTTTGTATTCAATCTGAGATCCTCGCCGTCACGAGGATCTTTTTTTACAATTTCTTTTTCAATTCGGCGACTGCCATCATGACTTCCATCGGAGTCATATTATAGAGATCCAGATTCTTCAATTCCGTGATCACTGTATTTTCTGCCTCCTCCTCAAAGAGGGACATTTGTTCAGCAACCTGTGAAGGTGCTTCCTTTTTAAAAGTTTCATCCACAAACGGTACTTGCTGGGCTTGTCCTTCGAGCTTGGTCAAAATCGCATCCGCCCGCTTCAACAACTCTTCTGGCAAACCAGCGATCTTTGCTACGTGAATCCCATAGGACTTATCCGCTGGGCCGGGTTCAATCTTGTGCAAGAAGGTAACCTGTCCATCTCGCTCCAAGGTCGCGACATGGACATTTTCCAAACGGGACAGAGTCTCTGAGAGAGCTGTCAACTCATGGTAATGGGTCGCAAACAAGGTCTTAGCACCAGTCCGATCGTGGATGTATTCGATGATGGACTGGGCAAGGGCCATCCCATCATAGGTCGCCGTTCCCCGTCCCAACTCATCAAATAAAATCAAGGACTGGGGCGTTGCCTTGCGAATAGCGTGATTGGCCTCCATCATTTCTACCATAAAGGTAGACTGACCCGATACCAGGTCATCGGCAGCTCCGATCCGGGTATAAATCGCATCAAAGATTGGCAACTCAGCCTTTTGCGCTGGAACATAGGAGCCAATTTGCGCAAGAATCACAATGATCGCCAATTGGCGCATATAGGTAGATTTCCCGCTCATATTTGGCCCTGTAATCAACTGAATATCCCGTTCTTCATCCATATAGATGCTATTAGGAATATAGGACTGAGCGCCCATGACTTTCTCGACAACCGGATGGCGACCTTTGTCGATTTCAATTCGTCGCTCTTCATGAAAAAGGGGGCGATTCAACTGTTGCGACTCAGCAACACTGGCTAAACTTTGTAAAACATCAACCGTCGCAATCGCCTGAGCTAACTGTTGCAGACGTTGGATATATTTGCCAACTTCTTCACGAATCCGCATAAAAATCGTATATTCAAGATTAGCAGACTTCTCACGCGCCTCAAGCATATCTCCTTCGATACGTGCCAATTCTTCCGTGCCAAAGCGTTCTGAATTTTTCAAGGTCGCCTTGCGGAAAAAATGAGCAGGAACGTGGCTCAATTGAGAATTGGTGACATGGAAATAGTAGCCATCCTTCTTGTTGTAATCGATTTTTAGACCTGTAATGCCGCTGGCTTCGCGCTCCTTGGCCTCAATCTCAGCAATCCAACCAGTACCATCCCGAAGAACGACACGGTACTGGTCCAATTGCTCGTCAAACCCAGTTCGGATGATATTTCCCTCCGTAATAACAGCAGACGCTTCCGGAGCAATAGCTGAGGTAATCAAGCGGTGCAACTCAGGAAGTTCATCCAAGCGTGCAATTAAGACATCTAAGACTGGATCACCAATCCCCAGTAGAATCGACTTGATCGTCGGCACATGCCCCAGAGTATCTCCTAGCTGCAAGAGATCCTTAGGGTTGATCTTGCCAAAGGAAACCCGACTCGCTAAGCGTTCAATGTCATAGACCCCTTTGAGGCTGTCGGTCAAATCGCTCCGTTCAAAGAAATGATCCATAAAGACCTGAATGATGTCCTGGCGCTCTCGAATCCGTTTCAAATCGACTAAGGGTTTCTGAATCCAGGACCGCAACAAACGACCTCCCATGGCCGTCTTGGTTTCATCCAAATACCAATACAAGCTACCATGTTTCTTCCCAGTCCGCGCATTCTCTGTCAAATCAAGACTAGCCTTGGTCGCAAAGTCCATCTGTAAGAAATCGCAAATCTCATAATGATGGGCTTTTTTGAGGTGGCTCAATTCCCGCATTTGTGTCTGGTGGACATACTGGAGAAGTTTTCCAGCCGTTTTCTTTTCTAGCTCACTCAACTGATCCCCTAAGAGTTGAACATCGTCAAGCGCCGTCTCTACATGTGACAACAAGAGATTCATCTGGCTAACAAACACACGTTCTTCCTGTTCTGGCAACTCGTAACCCAGGACCACCTCACGCGCACGTAAATTGCGGATTTCTCCACAAACCATGCTAAAGTCATTGAGGGTCGTCACCTGAAACTCCCCTGTCACCAGATCCATATAGGCTAGCCCATACTCATTTCCTGAACGATCCAAAGCAACCAGGAAGTTGTTCTCACTATCTGGCTTGGTCGAATCCACCACTGTACCCGGCGTAATCACCTGTACGACTTCACGCTTAACGACCCCCTTGGCTTCTTTGGGGTCTTCCATTTGTTCCGCAATCGCGACCTTATAGCCCTGTTCAATGAGGACATCGATATACTGCTGGGCCGAGTGGTAGGGAACACCCGCCATGGGAATCGGATTCTCTGCATTTTTATTCCGTGAGGTTAAGGAAATCTCTAAAATTTGAGCTGCATTCACTGCATCTTCATAAAATAATTCGTAAAAATCTCCCATTCGAAACAGCAAAAAGGCATCCGGATAATCTTTTTTGATATCTAGATACTGCTGCATTCCAGGGGATATTTTCTCTACTGCCATACTTCTTTATTCCTTACTGTTGCGTCGTTTCTTGACACAAGCTCCATAGATGAAAACAGGAGTAGATAGCTCACTATCTTCCTCCTTTTGACATCTCTCTTTCTCTCCAACGGGGCTTGACTACTGCATCATCCCTAAAATTTCATTTTGAATTTCAATAGCCGCCTCTTGGTCACGGCAGACAATCAAGAGGGTATTGGCCCCTGCTACTGTTCCCAAAATACGCTCATCTGACATTTCATCTACACCATTGGCCAAGAGAGCTGCTTCTCCTAGCTCTGTCCGCAAGACCAAGGTGAATTCCGCTCGTGAGACAGACTTGGCGTGGCTGGACAACATAATATAAATCTCCGCCACCTCAGGCTCATTTGGCAAAATATAATACAACTGGTCTTTTCGTTTCACCTTGACTAGACCCAGATCGCGCAAATCTCGTGACAGAGTTGTTTGCGTTACAGCAATTCCTTTTGCTTCTAATCGATCCTGAATCTCTTTTTGAGTCGACAATTTTTCATTTCGAATCATTTGTTGAATCAAAAGGTGACGTTCTGTCTTTTTCATTGGACCTCCACTTTTGAATAAATATACTTTAAATTATACCAAAAAAATTGAAAATTCGCTCAGAATTGTGTTAAAATAATAGTTAAAAGGACTAAGGAGCTAATATGAACAATAAAGAACTCATTGCTAGTGAATTGGCCAAAGTGATTGACTCTCTTGACCAAGATGCTATTTTAAATTTGCTTGAACAACCAAAATCATCTGATCTTGGTGACATTGCTTTTCCAGCCTTCTCACTTGCAAAAGTGGAACGCAAGGCTCCTCAAGCAATCGCTGCAGATATTGCTGAAAAGATCAACCAAAGCGCCTTCGAAAAAGTTGTTGCAACTGGACCTTACGTGAACTTCTTCTTAGACAAATCTAAGATCTCTGATCAGGTGATCAAATCCGTCATCGAAGCAGGGGCAGACTACGGTCAACAAGACGAAGGTCATGGCCAAAACATTACCATCGACCTTTCAAGTCCAAATATCGCAAAACCATTCTCAGTTGGTCACTTGCGCTCAACCGTTATCGGGGATGCTCTTTCAAACATCTTCCGCAAAATGGGCTACAACACGATTAAAATCAACCACTTGGGAGACTGGGGTAAACAGTTCGGTCTCTTGATGGTAGCCTACAAAAAATGGGGTAGTAAGGAAGCTGTCGAAGCCAACCCAATCGATGAATTGCTAAAACTTTACGTTCGGATCAACGCTGAAATCGAAAACGATCCTGAGCTTGATGATGAAGGACGTCTCTGGTTCAAGAAACTGGAAGATGGAGATCCAGAAGCGACTGAGTTGTGGCAATGGTTCCGTGACGAAAGCTTGGTAGAATTCAACCGTATCTACAAACTCCTCGGTGTTGAATTTGACAGCTTAAACGGAGAAGCTTTCTACAATGACAAGATGGATGAAGCTGTCCAAATTCTTGAAGACAAAGGCTTGTTGAAAGAGTCTAAGGGAGCTAGCATCGTTGAGCTCGATGATGTCAACCTTCCACCGGCTATGATTAAGAAATCAGACGGTGCCACTCTTTATATCACTCGTGATATCGCAACCGCTATCTACCGTGCACGGACTTACAACTTTGTGAAAAACATCTATGCTGTAGGTCAAGAACAATCCAACCACTTCCGTCAATTGAAAGCTGTTTTGAAGAAAATGGGATTTGACTGGAGCGATGATATGGTTCACGTTGACTTTGGTTTGGTGACAAAAAACCGCCAAAAATTGTCAACTCGTAAAGGAAATATCATCCTTCTCGAACCAACTCTTCAAGAAGCCATCTCTCGTGCCAAAGCTCAGATCGAAGAAAAGAATCCTGAACTTGAAAACAAGGAAGAAGTGGCACATGCAGTCGGTGTTGGTGCGGTTAAATTCTACGACTTGAAGACAGACCGCCGCAATGGGTATGACTTCGACCTCGAAGCCATGGTATCCTTCGAAGGAGAAACTGGACCTTACGTTCAATACGCTTACGCTCGTATCCAATCAATCCTTCGTAAAGCCAACTTCACACCATCTACAGATGCGACTTACAGCTTAAGCGACCCAGAAAGCTGGGAAATCATCAAGCTTCTCCAAGACTTCTCTCGTGTTGTCAAACGTGCCGCTGAAAACTATGATCCATCCTTGATCGCAAAATATGCTATCAACTTGGCTCAAGCCTTCAACAAATACTATGCACACACTCGTATCTTGGATGAAAGCCCAGAACGCGAAAGCCGTCTTGCTCTTAGCTACTCAACTGCAGTAGTCTTAAAAGAAGCCCTTCGCTTACTTGGTGTCGATGCCCCTGAGAAAATGTAATTTCTTATCTAATGATTGATAAGTAGAACATCTCTTATGGGAGTGAGAGGAGAAACTAAATGCGATTCAATTTAGTTCTTTCTCACTCCTTTTCTCATGCCCAATGTCTTTCATTCTCTATATTTTCAGATCCTTTATATACAGGAGAAATCTATGAATCAAACCGTTTACATCTTAATCCTCATCAGTTTAGTGATCCTCTTTTTATTTAACAAGTACGAAAGAGAAAAACTACAACGGCTCCTACAAGAGCAACTCTTGAAAGATCCAGCTTTCAAAGATAGCATCAAGGAAAAAATCCAAGAGACCGACAATATCAACGATGTCATTCATGCCATCAATAAAGACTATCGATTGGGACTCCTACTTGCTAAAGAAATCACAGAAAAATTAAAATAAGCCATAGAAGAGGAGTCATATAAAATGTGACTCCTCTTCTATTCAGTCGCAACAAATAAGAGGCTGGGACAAAAGTCCTAGCCTCTCAATTATTTTTGGATTGTCGAGCAAGACGCAGTGGTTGAGTGGGCTCT